>NZ_DAMDLR010000063.1:0-15050 GCF_032084975.1 Aeromicrobium sp. | reverse complement strand
CGACCGGCTGCGCGAGTGGGACGCCCGCGTGGGCTCGGAGTCGCCCTACGGCTCCGGCGCGCTCGCCGGCTCGTCGCTGGGGCTCGACCCCGAGGCCGTCGCCGCGGACCTGGGCTTCACGGGCTCCGCAGCGAACTCGATCGACGGCACCGCCGCTCGCGACTTCGTCGCCGAGTTCGCCTTCGTGACGGCCCAGATCGGCGTCGACGTCTCCCGGCTGGCCGAGGAGATCATCATCTGGAACACCAAGGAGTTCGACTTCGTCACGCTGCACGACGGGTACTCCACCGGCTCGAGCATCATGCCGCAGAAGAAGAACCCCGACATCGCCGAGCTGGCGCGCGGCAAGTCCGGGCGGCTGATCGGCAACCTGGCAGGCCTGCTGGCGACGCTCAAGGCCCTGCCGCTGGCCTACAACCGCGACCTGCAGGAGGACAAGGAGCCGGTCTTCGACTCGATCGACACGCTCGAGGTCCTGCTGCCGGCGTTCACCGGCATGGTTGCCACGCTCGAGTTCAACACCGCGCGCATGGCCGAGCTCGCGCCGCAGGGGTTCGCGCTGGCCACCGACGTCGCCGAGTGGCTCGTGCGCCGCGGTGTGCCCTTCCGCGTCGCCCATGAGCTGTCCGGCGCGTGCGTGCGAGTCTGCGAGGAGCGCGGCATCGAGCTGTGGGACCTGACGGACGAGGACTTCGAGGCGATCTCGCCGCACCTGGCGGGTGCGTCCGCCGAAGGAGGCGTGCGCGAGGTGCTGACCGTCGCGGGCTCCATCGGCTCGCGCGACGGCCGCGGCGGCACCGCCCAGGCCCGCGTCACCGAGCAGCTGGCCGAGCTGCGCGGAAGGCTCTGAGCCGCTTCGAGGAGGCTGACGGTTTCCCCGGTTAAGTAGGTTCTCCCTCACTTCTCGAGGATCGCAACCCTCGAGAAGTGCCAGAGAACCTCGCTAAGTCCGGCCTCGTAGCACGCTTTCGCGGGCGTTCCTCCTTCGGCGGCGAGCGCGGTGCCGCACCGTCGGCCAGGTCGACTGAACGAGGTTCCCTGTCACTTCTCGAGGTTCGTAACCCTCGTTCAGTGCCAGGAAACCTACTTAACCGGGGAAACCGACAGCCTCACCAGCGGTTGTGGGCCTGCTCGGCCCAGCCGACCAGACCGTCGAGCCGGTGCTCGACGCCCTTGCCGCCACGCGCCCAGCCCGACCAGCGGCCGAAGGCCTGGTAGGTCCTGGCGGCGATGACGCCCAGCTGGGTGGACGCCTCGCGGCGATGGAAGGGCGTCAGCACGGCCTCGACGTCCGGCCCCGTGACGGTCCAGGTCGAGGCCGGGTCCTCGAGGTCGTACTCCCACTGAAGCTCGTCGTCCCAGTGGTGCAGGCGCCCGTCGACGATGAGGCCGTTCTCGGTCTGGCCGGTGCCATCGGTCCAGCGTCCGCCCAGCTGCAGGCCGATCCTGCTCCCGCCGGGGGCCTCGCCGCTGCCCGCGGCCCAGTTCCAGGTCATCCGGTACGGCCACACGCCCCGGCCGCGGTCCAGCACGCCCCAGCCGGCCAGCACGGCCTCACGCTCGCCGTCGACCTCGATCGTGCCGCTGACGGGGCGGGCCAGGTCCTTGAGCGTGTACTGGAAGCGTCGCGGGCTCCACGGGACGACCACGCCCAGCGCATCGTCGCCGCCGACGGCCTCGAGGGCGACCTTGACGCGCTCGTGCTCGACGCTGATCCGGGTGCCGCGTCCGTGGTCGGCGAACGTCAGCGGACCGCTGGCCGCAGTGAACGGCGGCAGGTCGTCGGACAGCCCGGGGCGCAGCGGTCCCGGGCTGGTGGTGTCGGCGACGACCTCGTGCTCGAGCAGCCGGTCGTAGGCGTAGACCTGCGTCAGGTTCGCGTAGTCGAGGTCGGCGATGGTCAGGCCCAGCACGAACCGGCGCGTGACGACGCCCCAGTACTCCCAGCGCTTGACCCGGCCCGTCCACGGCAGGGCCGTGCGGTGCAGGGGCCTGCGGGTCCAGCCGACCGCGGCCGGGTTGAGTCGGCGGCCGACGGCCAGGTCGACGGGCTCCACGATCTCGGGCATGCGCACGAGCCTAGGGTCCACGCCGGCGGGATGGAGCACGGCCCGGAACCGCTCCCTACGGTTCCGGGCCGTGCTGGTCTCAGCGCAGGCAGGCGGGGCGCTTGGTGCGGACGGTCACGGCGCGCACGACCTTGCCGTGGCGCAGGCCGACCTTGGCGCTGACCGGCCCGCGAGCCTTCGCGGTGCGCAGCGACTTCGCGGAGCGCGTGACCTTGAACGGGGCCTTCCGGTCGACGACCAGCCACTTGCGGCCGACGCGGAAGCTGACGGCCTTGACGAGGCCGCTGCCGCCGGTGGTGCGCAGGGTGACGCGCTGGCGCGCCCGCGGACCGCTGCAGACAGCACGCACGTTGAGCGTCTTCGCCGCGGCGTCGACGCGCTGCTTCGAGGTCGGCTTCGGCGTCGGCGCGGGCGTGGGCGCCGGCTCGGGCTCGGCGATCAGCGGCTCGATGGTCTTGAGGGACTGGATGGCCATCTGCGCCATGCCGGCGGTCGACGGGTGCAGCGTGATGCCGTCCCCGTAGCCGTTCAGTCCGCGGACCCACTGGTCGGCGGGATCGGCGCAGGCCGTGTGGTCGCGCCAGCCGGCGATGTCGCGCATCTCGACGAACGCGACGTCCTCGTCGGCGGCGACGCCCTTGATCGTGTCGCTGAGCCGGTCGATCATGCCTTGCAGGTAGACCAGGTCGGCGTCCTTGGCGTTGACGAGGGCGGGGCACGTCTCGAGCGGGACGTACGTGCCGTAGCCGACGGCGACGATCTTCGCGTGCGGCGACCGCTCGCGGACGTCCTCGATGACCTTGCGGTAGATCGGGACCAGCGCGTCGATCTTCTCGTGGAACGGCTCGGGCGGCAGCGTGCTGCACCCCTGCATGAGACACGTGGTGGCCAGGCCGACCAGGCCGACGTCGTTGCCGCCCATGGTGCCCAGCGTGACGAGCGTCGTGTCGGGCTTGAGCGCATCGAGCTGCGGCTCGACGCCGGGGCTCTGGGAGGCCCACCAGTCGGCCGTCGTGGCCGCGCTGCAGCTGGCGTCGGTGAACGAGGCGGCGTCGATGGTCTCGGCGACGACGCTCACGAAGTTCCGGGTGCTGCGGGCGCACGTGGGGTCCTCAGGACGCTGGACGGGGATGCCCGGTCCTGAGACGAAGGAGTCGCCCAGGGCGACGTAGTGCTCGCCTCCGGGAGTCGGGGCCGCGGCGGCGCCGGTGGCGGACGTGGCCGAGACCAGGCCTGCGGTGAGGGCGACGCCGGCCAGGCTCGCCAGGGATCGGGAAAGGATGGGACGCACGTGAACTCCTGCAGCGGGGGAAAGTGACTTGGGTCACATATACACCATCGCGGCGTCGCCGTCCGGACCACCTCAATCGAGCAGGTAGCGCCGTTCGGGACGCCCCGCGGTGCCGTAGCGCAACCGCACCGTCGCCCGCCCGGTCTGGACGAAGTGCTCGAGGTAGCGGCGGGCGCTGACCCGGGAGAGCCCCACCCGCTCGGCGGCTTCGGCGGCCGAGACCTCGCCGGCGCCGGACAGCGCGGCGAGCACCGATGCGGCGGTCTCGGCGCTCAGCCCCTTGGGCAGAGGTGCGGCGCCGACCGTGCCACCACCGAAGGCACGGTCGATCGCCGACTGGTCGGGCTCGGTCTGGGTGGGCAGGGCCGTCAGCGAGCGCGCGACCGCCCGCAGGCGCTCGGCGAGCTGGGGGTACTCGAACGGCTTCACGAGGTACTGCTGCGCGCCGCCCAGCAGTGCGGCACGGACGACGCCGGCGTCGCGCTCGGCGGTGACCATGATGACCCCGACCCCGTGACCGGCGGCGCGAAGCGAGCGCAGCACCTCGATGCCGTCCATGTCCGGCAGGTGCACGTCCAGCAGCACGAGGTCCGGGCCGAGCTCGGCGACGGCGGCCAGGGCCTCGGCGCCCGTGCCGGCGGTCCCGGCGACGACGAAGCCGTCGGTGCGATCCACGAATCGCTCGTGGATCCGCGCCACCATGAAGTCGTCGTCCACCACGAGGACGCGGATCATGCGGCGTCCCCCCGCGGGAGCCGGACGCGGAACGTCGCACCAGGACCGCCGTCGTCGAGGGTCGCCGAGCCGCCACGGCGCGTGGCGATGAGCCGGACGAGCGGCAGCCCGATGCCGCGACCACCCAGGACCTCGGACTTGGTGGAGTACCCGCGCGAGAAGATCGATCCGGCGATCTCGTCGGGCACGCCGGGTCCGTCGTCGCTCACCACGACCTCGATCGTGCCATCGGCGACATTCACCCTGACGACGACCTCGCTCCCCGCGCCGCTTCGGCAGGCGTCCACCGCGTTGTCGACCAGGTTGCCCAGCACGGTCGTGAGGTCGGCCGCCAGCTCGGCGTCCAGTGCGGGCAGTCGGGACGACTCGTCGATCCGCAGGTCGAGGCCCGCCTCGGCCGCCTGACTGACCTTCGCTGCCAGCAGCGCCGCGACGGCGGGGTCGTGCACGGCGTCGCGCAGGCTGGTGTCGAGGACGGCGCGCTCGCGGGTCAGGGTGCCCAGCAGGCTCGCCAGCTCGTCGTACTCGCCGAGCTCCACGAGACCGGAGATGGTGTGCAGGCGGTTCGCGAACTCGTGGGTCTGCGCCCGCAGCGCATCACTGATCGAGAGGTTCGAGCTGAGCTGCTGCTCGACCTCGACGACGTCGGTGCGATCGCGCATCGTCGTGACGCTGCCGATGCCCAGCCCTCGGCTCGAGGCGGCGCGCCGGTTGACCACGAGCACCCGGTCGCCCGTCAGCACGACGGCGTCGCGGGCCTCGGCGTCCCCGGCGATCAGGGCGGTCAGCTCGGGGTCGAGGCCCACGGAGCTGATGGGCCGTCCGACGGGATCTCCGCCGACGTTCAGCAGTCGGCGCGCGGCGTCGTTCATGACGGTCACGATGCCCGCGTTGTCCACGGCCACGACACCCTCGCGGATGCTGTGGAGCAGGGCGTAGCGGTGGTCGGCGAGCGTCGCGATCTCCCCGCCGGCCAGTCCGCGGGTGCGCCGCTTGAGCAGTCGGGCCACCGCCCACGTCCCCAACCCGCCGAGCAGTGCGCCGAGGCCCAGGTACAGCGCGAGGTCGGTCGAGGAGTCGGCGACCCGGTCCCACCAGGACGGGTACGCCTGGGCCGCGACGGCGATGCCCACGACCGTCCCGTCCTCGGAGATCACGGGCGCGTGGGCGGTGACGGAGCGGCGGCCGTCCCGGACGAGGTCGCCACTCCAGCCGCGGCCCTCGCGCACGCGGCTCTCGCCGAGGTCGACCGAGGTGCCGACCTCCGCCGGCTCGGCCGAGGCGATCACGACGCCCTGCGGGTCGGTGACCAGGACGTCCGTGGCGCCCGACAGCGCGACGGCGCGCTCCACGAAGGGCGCCAGGGTGCGGGTCGCGGACGGGTCGTCGATCGCGGTGCGCACGACCTCGCCGCCCGCGAGGTACTCGGCCACGGACCGCATGGCGCTGCCGCGCTGGTCGGTGAAGGCGGCCGTGCTCTGGCGGAACGAGATGACCGCGACGACGATCAGCACCGCCGCGACGACCGCCAGCTGCAGCAGCAGCACCTGCCCGGCCAGCGTCAGTCGACGCCTGCTCGTCGTGCCGTCGCGCGTGACCACAATGACCAGAACCTCCTTTGGTTCCGCAATCGTGACCCACGCCACAGACGCGCGCATGATCAGGGTGAGGACGAGGAGGACCGATGACCAGATGGGCGATGGACGACCGACGCGGCAGGGCGCTCGGCGTCGGGCTCGTGGTGACGCTCGTGCTGGCGATGCTCGCCGGCTGCGGCGTGACCCGTGCCGACGGTGAGGACGCCGCCAACCGACGCCTGCGCATGATGATCCCGAACAGTCCGGGCGGCGGCTACGACCTGACCGGCCGGGCCGGCGTGCGCGCCATGGAGCAGAACGAGCTCACCGGGCGCTTCGAGGTCACGAACGTCATCGGCGCCGGCGGCACGGTCGCGATGCAGCGGCTGATGAACGAGCGCGGTGCCGACGACCTCCTGATGACGATGGGGCTGGGCGTCGTGGGATCGGTCTTCACGAACGGCTCCGACGCCACGGTCGACAAGGCGACGCCGATCGCCCAGCTGGTCTCCGAGCCCGAAGGCATCCTCGTGCCCGAGGACTCGCCCTTCGAGACGGTCCAGGACTTCGTGGACGCGTGGAAGAAGGACCCGGGCAGCGTGACCGTCGGTGGTGGCTCGTCGCCCGGTGGACCGGACCACCTGTTCCCGATGCAGCTGGCGCAGGAGCTGGGCATCGACGCGAGGGACGTCAACTACATCACCTACGACGGCGGCGGCCCGCTCACCACCGCCCTGCTCGGCTCCAAGATCGACGTCGGCATGTCGGGGCTGGGGGAGTTCGAGGGCCAGATCGAGGACGGCTCACTGCGCGTCCTGGCCGTCTCCGGCGAGGAGCGACTCGACACCGTCGACGCGCCCACCCTCATGGAGGAGGGCATCGACTTCAGCTTCATCAACTGGCGCGGCGTGCTGGCACCGCCGGGCATCTCCGACGAGACGCGCGACGAGTACGTCGAGCTGCTCACCGCGATGCACGAGACGGCCGAGTGGCGAGAAGCGCTCGAGCGCAACGGCTGGATCGACGACTTCATCACCGGCGACGAGTTCGGGACGTTCCTGAAGGAGCAGAACGACCGCGTCGCCACGACCCTCGAGGAGTTGGGGCTCGCATGAACACCTCGGACGCCACGCCGTCACGCACGGTGGACACACCCCAGTACGGACTGGCCGCCTTCGTCACCCTCGTGGGCGTCGTCGTGCTGGTCGACGCCGTCGGCCTGGACCCGGGCTTCGCGGACCAGCCCGTCCAGCCCTACGCGTTCTCGTACGCGATCGGCACCGTCCTCGTGGTCCTGGGCGGCCTGCTGGCCGTCGCCACGTGGCGCGGCGACGTCGCCGCGCCCGAGGAGGGCGAGGACATCGACCTCAGCGGCGGCCTGGACTGGTCGACCCTGCTGGGCCTGATCGCGGTGATCGTGGTCGTGGTGGCCCTGATCGGCTGGCTCGGCTGGGCGATCATGGGCGCCTTCCTGTTCGCCGCGTCGGCCCGGATCCTGGGCAGCCGCCGCCTCCTGCTCGACATCGGCGTGGGCATCGTCCTGGCGCTGGTGACCTGGTACGGCTTCTACGTCGGACTGGGGATCCCGATCCCCGCCGGTGTCCTGGACGGAGTGCTCTGATGGACCTGCTCCTGGACGGCTTCGCGAATGCGCTGACCCCCGAGAACCTCATGTACGCCGTGATCGGCGTGCTGCTCGGCACGGCCGTCGGCGTGCTGCCGGGCATCGGACCGGCCATGACGGTGGCCCTGCTGCTGCCGATCACGTACAACGTCGAGCCGACGGGCGCGCTGATCATGTTCGCCGGCATCTACTACGGCGGCATGTACGGCGGCTCGACGACGTCGATCCTGCTGAACACCCCCGGCGAGTCCTCATCGGTGGTGACTGCGCTCGAGGGCAACAAGATGGCCAAGGGCGGGCGCGCTGCGCAGGCGCTGGCCACGGCGGCGATCGGCTCGTTCGTCGCGGGCACGATCGGCTCGATCCTGCTCGTCGTGCTGATGCCGAACATCGCCGACGTCGTGGTGAAGCTCGGTGCGCCCTCGTACTTCGCGATCATGCTCTTCGCGCTCTTCACGGTCACGGCGGTGCTCGGCTCGTCGAAGCTGCGCGGCTTCATCGCGCTGTTCCTGGGCCTGACGATCGCCCTGGTGGGCTCGCAGACCGGCCAGGCGCGCCTCACGTTCGGCCGGCCCGAGCTGGCCGACGGCATCGACGTCGTGGTGGTGGCGGTCGCCATCTTCGCGATCGGCGAGGCCCTGTGGGTCGCGGCCCACCTGCGCCGCCGCCCGCTCGAGATCATCCCCGTCGGCCAGCCGTGGATGAGCCGGGCGGACTGGGGCCGGTCCTGGAAGCCGTGGCTGCGCGGCACGGCGTTCGGCTTCCCCTTCGGCGCGCTGCCCGCTGGCGGCGCCGAGGTCCCGACATTCCTGTCGTACATCACCGAGCGTCGCCTGACGAAGCACCCCGAGGAGTTCGGCCAGGGCGCGATCGAAGGGGTCGCCGGACCCGAGGCCGCCAACAACGCCTCGGCCGCCGGGACGCTCGTCCCGCTGCTGGCGATCGGCCTGCCGACCACGGCGACCGCCGCGGTGATGCTGCTGGCGATCCAGAGCTACGGCATCCAGCCGGGGCCGCAGCTCCTGGACACCGAGCCCGAGCTCGTGTGGGCTCTGCTGGCCAGCCTGTTCATCGCCAACGCGCTGCTGCTCGTGCTGAACCTGCCGATGGCTCCCATCTGGGCGAAGCTGCTGCGGATCCCGCGGCCGTACCTGTACGCCGGCATCCTGTTCTTCGCCGCGCTCGGCGCCTACAGCGTCAACTTCCAGGCGTTCGACCTCGCGATCCTGCTGGTGCTCGGCCTGCTGGGCTTCGCGATGCGGCGCTTCGGCCTCCCGGTGCTGCCGCTCATCATCGGCGTGATCCTCGGCCCACGTCTGGAGGAGCAGCTGACCACCGCGCTCGCCATCTCCCAGGGCGACCTGAGCACCCTGTGGAGCGAGCCGGTCGCCGTCGTGGTCTACGCCCTGATGGTCCTCATCATGGTCATCATGGCGGTCGCCGCATGGAAGCGGCGCGGGCACGACACCGACGAGATCGACCGCGTGCTCGACCGGGCCGCGGCCAACGACACCGATGACATCTGAGAGGACGACGACATGACGATCGTGGTCGCCTACAGCCCTGACAGGTACGGACGGGCCGCCCTGGCCCACGGCGCGGCCGAGGCGACGTTGCGCGGCGAGCACCTGCTCGTCGTCAACGACACCCGCGGCGACGCCCTCGTGGACGACCGGTTCGCGCACGAGGCCGAGGTCGCCCGCGTCCGTGCCCGGCTGGCGACGCTCGGCCTCGACGCCGAGATGCGCCAGGAGGTGGTGCGCGACGTCGCGGAGGGTGTCGTGAAGGCGGCCGCGGAGGTCGAGGCGAGCCTCATCGTGGTGGGCGTCCGGCATCGCAGCCCGGTGGGCAAGGCGTTGCTGGGCAGCGTCGCGCAACGCGTGATCCTGGACGCGCCGTGTCCCGTCCTGGCCGTCAAGCCCGACGAGGAGTCCGACGGGATCTGAGCCGGTCCTGACCCACGACGTGCCGCCTCGGCGCACGCCACGGATACTCGGGGTGTCCCGCCGTCCCGACGAGAGCGATCCTCACGAGCCATGACCGACGTCACCGAGCGCGCCCGAGGGCTGCTGGGGCGCCTGCTGCACGGCCACGGGGTGGTCGCCCGGATCACCGAGGTCGAGGCGTACGGCGGGATCGACGACCCCGCCTCGCACGCCTACAAGCGAACGCCACGCTCCGAGATCATGTACGGCTCCCCGTGGCGGCTGTACGTCTACCGGATCCACGGCCATCACGCCGCCAACGTCGTCACGGGCCCCACCGAGCAGGCCGCGGCGGTCCTGGTCCGCGCGGGCGAGATCGTCGAGGGCCTCGAGCTCGCGTACGAGCGCCGTGGGCCGGTCGCCGAGCAGGCCCTCGGCCGCGGGCCGGGCAACCTCACGAAGGCGCTCGGCATCACGAGTGCCGACCTGGGCACGGACCTGCTCGACCCCACGCCGGTCTTCCTGGGGGAGCGGGTCGAGAGCCCGCTGATCGTGGCCGGCCCCCGGGTCGGAGTCCGGCTGAACGCCGATGCGCCGTGGCGGTTCTGGGTGGCCGACGACCCCACGGTCTCGGCCTATCGCCGCCACCCGGGGGCGGGGCTCACGCCCAGCGACGCAGCGCCGGGACGAGGTCCAGCACCCAGGCGATGACCGTCGAGATCACGACGGTCGCCACGAAGATCAGCGGGACCCCGAGGGCGGGCTGGTCGTCGACGAGGGTGCCCAGGTCGGTCGCGACCCGCAGCGTGTGCAGCACGAGGGCGTGCACGAGGTAGATCCGGAAGCTCAGTTCGGAGAACCTCGACACGAGCGGCCACGCCGGTCCGGGTCCGCGCTCACGGCCGGCGAAGAAGGCGAACACCGCGACCGAGAAGAGCAGCACCGGCGGGTTGAGGTTGTCGTACGCGGCGAAGACGTCGGGGTCGCCAGCGCGGGCCGCCAGCCATGTCGCGACGAAGGTCCACGTGAGGCCCGCCGCGCCGACGACGACCCAGGCCGCGGGAGCCACCTTGATGCGATCGCGGTAGTGGCTCAGCACGAAGCCCAGCACGAACAGGCCCACGTATCCGGCCGGGAACGCCGACAACGGCATCGGATAGATCACCGGGAATCGGTCACCCAGCAGGAAGGTCCCCCAGCGCGGCACCAGATCGGCGACGGCCCACAGGCCCAGGAACAGCAGCAGCAGGTGTCGGCGCTGCGGCTCGGGCCGGTCGGTCAACGCACGCCACAGCGGAACCGTGAGGTAGATGCCGAGCAGGCCGTACACGAACCACAGGTGGTAGACGGCGGGGCCGCCCAGCAGGGCGCGGACGAGCTCGGCCGGATCGAGCGAGAGCGGGTCCCTGAGGGTGCCGCCGACCCCTCGCCATCCCCGGTCGTTCAGCACGATGTTGGCGATCGCGTAGACGACGATCCAGGTGAGCGTCGGCAGCGCGACGCGCAGGAACTGGGGGCGCAGCACGAAGCGGCGCACCGGATCCAGCAGCAGGGCGCCGGAGGTCATGAAGAAGCAGTTGACGGCGAAGCGCCCGGCGGAGTCGGCCAGGTTGCCCACGTTGAACGCGGACGCGAAGTCGGGCAGCGAGTTCCGCTCGGCCACGACCACGATCGCCCCGGTGTGGAGCAGGATCACGCCGAGCGTGGACAGCACCCGCAAGTGGTCCAGCTCGTACCGGCGGACCCGGGTCGTGGTGCTCATGGCGGCACCCTAGAGGTCGGCGTCCTCCGCCTGGTCCGTCACCTCGGCGGGCAGCTCGCAGACGCCGTCCACGCACACGGGTGCGTCGCCGCCCACGACCTCGAACGGGCCGGTCACACCGTCGCCTCGGCCTCGTCGACGACCCGTTGCAACACCTGCGTGAAGACGCCCGGGTCCTGTGCGCCCGAGACGCCCAGGCGGCCGTCGAACACGAAGAACGGCACGCCGCTGATCCCGTACGCGCGGGCCTGGGCGATGTCCGCCTCGACTGCCTCGGCGTACTGCTGCGACTCGAGCGCGGCGCGCAGGGCCGCGCCGTCCAGGCCGACCTCGGCACCCAGCTCGACGAGCTCGTCGACCCGGCCGACGTGGCGTCCCTGCTCGAAGTAGGCCGACAGCAGGCGCTCCTTGAGCTGGACCTGCAGTCCGTGGTCCTTCGCGAAGTGCAGTGCCTGGTGGGCCAGCAGCGTCTTGGTGTGGCGCAGCGCCTCGAAGTCGTACGCCAGGCCCTCGGCGGCGGCCAGCTCGGTCATCTGGCCCAGCATCTGCTCGACCTGGGCGGGATCCATGCCCTTGTGGTGGGCCAGGAAGTCCACCTCGCTGCCCTCGAAGTCGACAGGCGTGTCGGGAGCCAGCTCGAAGCTGTGGAACTCGACCTCGACCTCGCCGTCCCAGTCGGCGACGGCGCGCTCGAAGCGGCGCTTGCCCACGAAGCACCACGGGCAGGCGATGTCGGACCAGATGTCGACCTTGACGGGACGGGCTGCAGACGTGTTCACGATCATGGCCAACGTCCGTGCCCGCGCCGCCATTCCCGCCGCCGCAGCGCGATACGCTCGGCCCATGACCATCGCCGTCGCGTACCGTCCGGACGACTACGGCCGAGCAGCGGTCCGCTGGGCCACCGCCAAGGCCGAGGCGAACGACGAGAAGCTCGTCCTGATCACCGTCTCCGAGATCGACCCCGAGTTCGACGAGCACGAGGAGATCGACCTCTCCGAGTTCACCGAGCGGTTCGAGCTCGAGGGGATCGACTACGAGATCCGTCGTGCGGCCTCGTTGTCGGTGTCGGACGTCGTCATCGACGAGGCCGTCGACGCCGGCGCGGACCGCCTGGTCATCGGCATCCGCAAGCGCACGCCCGTCGGCAAGATGCTGATGGGCCGGGTCACCCAGATGATCCTGCTCGACGCGCCGATGCCCGTCATCGCCGTCAAGCCCTGACGGTCAGCCCCGGGCCCGTCGTCGCAGGGTGACCGCGGCGATCCCGATGCTCGTGAACCCGTCGAGGGCCACGAGTGCCGCGACCGCCCATCGCACGAGGAGCCAGGGCTCGAGCGCGGTCGCCAGCCCGTACGCGAGCGCCAGCTCGGTGAGGCCGTAGAGGAGCGTCACGAGCGGGTGGTCCAGCAGGAAGCGCCGGAAACCGCCGAGCGGCCCCTTCGTCAGCTTCTCGCGAGAGAACTCGCCGCGGACGTCCTCGGCGACCCCGCGGGAGCCGCGAGCCACCATTTCCCGCCTCGAGAGGGGACCGACGCCCACGACGGGCTCGGGTGCCACGCCCTCCAGGAGCCAGGCGGCCGCGGCGCCGGGGACACCGACGGTCTCGGCGATGTCGTGGGCGAACGACGCCTCACCCGTACCGGCCGCGCGCAGTCGCGACACCGTTGCGTCGTCGAAGGTCCGGCGCGACGTGAAGCGCACCGAGACCTCGCCCAGCAACTGCGTCCGGACCGAGCTCTCGGGCAGCCCTGGCGTCAGTTCGACGGGTACCCCGGAGTCGACGTGGCACGTGACCACTCGGCGGCCCTGTCGTGCGCGGATGATCGCCATCTGGGCATCGCCCTCGCGACGCAGGGAGACCGCGGGCAGCTGGGACCGCAGAGCCACGTCGGCCACGATCCCGGGGTCCGTGCTGGCCGTGTCGAGGATCAGCGTGAATCCGTCGACGTGGGCCACCTCGACGACGGAACGGGTGCTGTTCGCGATCGACTGGGCGTCCGAGTCGACGTCGTGGTCGGTCCGGACCACGTGCACGGATCTCCGTGACGTCATGTGGTCGTTCGTCTCCGAGATGAGCTCGAGGAGGTCCGCCACCTCGCCCGGCGGGTCGTGATCGTGGTGCCGCCCGTGACGGTCCACGACGCCGTCGTCGACCAGAGCGACCGTGCCGAACCGGTGCACGAGCGACCGGACCAGGTCCTGCCAGCCGAGAGTCGCGGGAAGGTCGTCGCTTCTCAGCACGAGGCCGTCGTGGGTGAGCGCCATGCGGACGCAGTGCAGTCCAGGACGGCCCACGCGCTGCCCGTCGACGACGCCGGCTGCGACCCGGACCGATCCGAGGTACGCGACGACGTCGTCGGCCGAGACCTCCGCACCGTCGGGTCGGCGAGCGACGAGCCCGATCTCGTGCACGTCGGCGGGGCTGTTCACGCCCGAAGCCTACTGAAACTCGGCTGTCCGGGCGTCGATAGCCTGAGGCGGTGACTACTCATGTGATCGACGACCTGCAGGCGCGAGGACTCATCGCGCACTCCACCGACCTGGACGCGCTGCGCGCCCAGATGGATGCGGGGCCGATCACCTACTACGTGGGCTTCGATCCGACCGCGCCCAGCCTGCACGTCGGCAACCTGCTGCAGTTGCTCACCGCTCGCCGCCTCCAGCTGGCCGGCCATCGGCCGCTGATCCTGGTGGGCGGCTCCACCGGCCTCATTGGTGACCCGAAGGAATCGGGGGAGCGGGTGATGAACTCCAAGGAGACCGTCGCCGAGTGGGTGGAGCGGATCCGCGGCCAGGTCTCGCAGTTCGTCGCCTTCGACGGCGAGAACGGCGCGACGGTGGTCAACAACCTCGACTGGACCGAGCCGCTCTCGACCGTGGACTTCCTGCGCGACATCGGCAAGCACTTCCCCGTCAACCGGATGCTGGCTCGCGACGTCGTCGCCAGCCGACTCGAGTCCGGCATCAGCTACGCGGAGTTCAGCTACGTGCTGCTGCAGTCGATGGACTTCCTCGAGCTGTTCCGGCGGCACGGCGCCGTGCTGCAGACCGGTGGCAGCGACCAGTGGGGCAACCTCACCGGGGGAGTGGAGCTCATCCGCCGCGCGGAGGGCGCCAAGGTCCATGCGTTCGCGACACCGCTCATCACCAAGGCCGACGGCACCAAGTTCGGCAAGACCGAGAGCGGGACGATCTGGCTCGACCCCGAGCTGATGAGCCCCTACGCCTTCTACCAGTCGTGGATCCAGGCGGAGGACTCCAAGGTCGGCGAGTACCTCAAGCAGTTCACGTTCCTGCCGGTCGACGAGGTCGACGCCCTGATGGCCGAGCACGACGAGCGACCGGGAGCCCGCGCCGCCCAGCGCCGCCTCGCCGCCGAGCTGACGACTCTCGTGCACGGGGACGCCGAGACGAAGGCCGCAGAGCTGGCGTCCGTCGCCTTGTTCGGGCGCGGCGAGCTGACGGACCTGCCGGAGTCGACCCTCGGTGCCGCCCTGCGCGAGGCCGGCGCCGTGGACGTCGAGGGCGGGACCTCCTTGGTGGACGCGCTCCTCGCGTGTGGGCTGGCCGACTCGAAGTCCGCCGCGCGCCGAGCGATCTCCGACGGCGGCGCCTACGTGAACAACGAGCGCGTGGAGGATCCCGAGCTCGTGCTCGGTCGTGAGCATCGGCTGCCCGGCGGCTGGAGCGTGCTGCGCCGGGGCAAGAAGGCGGTCTCCGGCGTCCGAACTGCGTGAATTGCCTGCCGTTCCAATGTGTGACCGGCAGCACCCACCCCCCGGTTTGGAGTCTTCGGGGACGTGTGTGTAGTGTTCTTCTTGTTGCACCGCACAGCGGGGCAGCAGCCCGAAACCGAAGCGGTTAACGCCAGGAGCCCCACGGGGAGCCGGAAACTGACCGCAGGAAAACGGAGGGCGTCACCGTGACCGACCCGGGTTTGACCCGGTGAAAACGAGCGGTGTAAGGTTGACAGCCCCTTGGGTCGGAGCCAGACGGCGAAGATCTCGGGTGTGCGTCTGATCCTTGAGAACTCAACAGTGTGCCAAAAGTCGACGAATTATTTA
>NZ_DAMDLR010000062.1:0-15425 GCF_032084975.1 Aeromicrobium sp. | reverse complement strand
AGGCGGCTACCGCCGCCTGAAACTACCGATGCCACCTCAAGCTGCAGCAGTCCCAGCCGTGTCGAGCGGCGACACGGGCACCTCCGCCTCCGGCAGGTTCATGTGACTGCGGAGCAGCTGTGCCAATCGCGAGACGTCATCACGGTGTTCTGCCTCCGAGGCCCACTGGTCGAAGGTCACGTGGATATCGACCTGCGGTGTCACGACATGCAAACGGGACCGTCCCTTCTCTCCCTCGGTGGGCGGCGGAGCGAACCTGACGTAGCGAATGTCCTCGAGGGGGAAGGTCATGGCGACCTCACCACGCCCTAGAAGCTCGTCCTTGTCCGCGACGAGGAGGCGCGCATCCGTCACCGCGACGTACGTGGCTTCCTTGACCGGCCAGCCCTGTCCCCTGACGTCAGCCAGGGCGACGAGGGCCTCACCTGGGTCGAGATGCCAGCGGAGGGTTCGGAGCAGGCTCTCGGGAAAGTCGCCCTCGGCAAGCGCGATCAGAGGGCTGGGGACCCGTGGCTCATCCATATCCACGGGTCGTCCGAGAATCATGAGCTGTTCACTCAACACGCGAGCTGCGTGCCGCACTTCGGACGGCGCTCGTCGGTTCTTGCCGAAGGGGAGAGGCATGCGCCCCGGCGGCAGTTCCCCCAACACGGCGAAATGCCGATTCAGCTGTCGCAGCAGGACTCCGGCCGACTCCAGGTCGCGATCATGAACGCAGCGGGCATCGGCCACGACCTTCTCCAGAAGGGCACCCGCCGTGGGATCGGTCTCCGACCGTTGGTAGAGGTGACCCGCCCGTATCGCCTGATAGGTGAACCAGGCGGATTGACCGCGGATGAGCGCCTGAGCATCACGCACGATGGCGTCGCCGTGATGCTTGAGGTACTCCGACCGGTCCTGATGCGTGCGCGCCCCTTCGATGGCCGCCAGGTGCCCAGACACCTTTGCAGTGAACTCCGCTCGAACCTTGTCGAGTGTCGCTTCGTGCCCCGCCACGTTCTGCCAGATGGGGTCGCTGACGGCACCGATGTGACGGGCCTCGGCGATGGATTTCTGCATCGACTCCAACAGACCGGTGACTTCGGCCCAGCGCTCTGTGCGCAGCGTCTGCAGCAGGTCGTCGGTGAGGTGGATGTTCTTCTGGACCAGCGAGGTGATCTTGGCCAGTTCGAGCTGAACCGCCATGAGAGCAACAGCCGGGCCAAGGGCGGCGGCTCCTGCCCCCGCCCCGGCAAGCTTGCTCGGCACCCATTTCACGGTGCCCGCGAAATGGTGGCTCGAATTGACGAGCGCGCCCGCATTGACGCCCCCCGATTGAAGCGGCGTGAGCGTTTTCAGCATTTCCAGGGTTTCTGGCGTGAGTTGGACGAGCCCTAGGAATGCCCCCAGAGTTCCTGCTGTCTGCGCGGCCACGTTGACTCCGGCCGCCGCGGTCAACGCAACCGAGGCGATGTCCGACACGACTCGATCCGGGATCAACGGGCCGTCGACGATGTCGACCCCGTCGGGGGCATCGCCGAACAGACAGGCGAACCCCGGCTCCAGCTCGACGAGAACCACCTGAGGCCCTTCTGGTGCTGGAAGCTCGAGTTCACTCATGGGTGCGACCTTCCTTCGGGTGCCGAGCCTGCGGGTGTCAGAGGCCGTCTACAATTCGCCACAGGTAGCAGGCGCCTCCAGTCCCTTACGACCGTTGAGGGAACTTCTTGAGAAATGTCGGCCGTCGTGCCGAGCATCGAGCTGAAATCCCAGTCCGCAACGGCCGGAACCGTTCTCACCGTCCCCCGTCACCCAACAAGCGCGACCTCTCCCCCGACCACGTGACGGCGAGGACATCCCGCGCCCGGGTGGCCGCGACGTACACGAGCGCTCGCTCGCGCAGCATGGCGTCGGCGAGGTCGGCCTCGCTGGACTCGTAGTCCTTGAGGGCCCGAGGCACCGATCCTTCGGCCACTCCGAACAGCAGGACGTGGGAGAACTCGAGTCCCTTGGCGCGGTGCATCGTCAGGACCAGCGGCATTCCCGGCCGCGGCGCCTCACGGTCGACCGAGCGCACGTTCAGGCCGCGCTCGGCGAGGGCGGCGACGAGGTTCTGACGCTTGTACTGGTCGCGGACGAGGATCGCGATGTCCTCCGGCGCTGCGGCGCGGCCTTCGGCGACGTTCTCCCGAGCGCCCTTGTCCCTCTCCGGCAACCACCCGCGGATGATCGTCGCGGCCTTGTCCAGCTCCTCACCGAAGGTCGCGGTCGGCACGAGCATCGGCCGAGGGCCGGATCGAGCCGAGTGGTACGCGTGTTCCTCCCCCTCGCCTTCGAGGTCGCTCCACTCGGCGCCGGCCAGGATGCCGATGGCCCAGCCGAGGTTCTGCTGAGTGGTGCGGTAGTTCAACGTCAGCCGGCGCGCGCGCCCCCGCACGTTGATCCCTGCATGCGACAGGACGACCTTCTGGCCGTAGATCCGCTGGTGGGAGTCTTCGCAGATGAACAGGTCGTTCGGTCCCCCGGCGGCGAGCGCCCGCAGGAGGCGCAGGTGCGGCATCGTCAGGTCCTGCGCCTCGTCGACGATGACGTGCTCGAACAGACGCACCCCCCGCAGGTCGAGCCATGCCGCTGCGATGGCGGCCTTTTCGATGTAGTCCGTCGTCCCCGCCGCGCGCGCCTTCGCCCGGTAGGCCTCGATGACCCGCCACACGGCCACGCGCTTGGCCCGATCCAGGGCAACGCCGCGCCCGGCACGCCGCACGCGGACGTACGCGTTCGCGCTGGTGATCCCGTGGGGCAGCACCACCTGCTGATACTCGGCCTCGACGAACGCCTGGGTTGCGAGAGCTGCGGGCAGATCACCGCCGGCGTCGGCGATGGCCTCCTGCCAAACCCCGGGAGGAGTCACTCCGAGCACGTCGTTCCGAGCATCGCCGAGCACCTGTGCCACGGCGTCGGCGATGTCATCCCCGGCGCGTTGGACCACGGCCCACGCCACCTGGTCGATGCCCCTGACGTAGATCCCCGGCTGATCGAGCTTCGACCGCAGTTGGATCGTGTCGTCGAGGCGTCGCACGCCACCGGCCAGATCGTCGGCCAGGTTGCGGGTGAAGGTGGTCAGAAGAATCCGGGCGTTCGGGTTCTCCTGCGCCAGGTGGCGGGCCCGGTGAATGGCAACCACGGTCTTGCCGGTTCCCGCACCGCCCGACAACCGGAAGGCACCCCTGCGAGCACCCTCCACGTACCGCCGCTGCTCGGGGTGGAGGAACAGCCGCCACGCGCCGAGGTCACCGGCCTCGATGATGCGGCGCAGCTCGTCCTCGCCGTCGACGATGTGGAACGACGCCTTGGCGGCCGGGTGGTTCTTGATCGTCTCGACGATTCGGGTGTCCTCGTCGACCTCGGCGGCGGTCTGGGCGGCCGCCTCGTCGAGGTGAAAGGCCGCACGCACGTCGGCGACACTGCTGCCGGTTGCGAGTTCCAGTAGGGCGTCGCCCTGCCACTCGACACGCGCGGTGCCGATCACATCGTCGACGAGCTCGTCCTCGGTCACCGCAGCGAGAGCGGCGCGAGCCAGGTCCAGGTCGATGCCGAGGTCCTCGTGCAGGACGTCCGCTGTCAGTCCGACCGGCCATCGGGGAGCCTGTGAGGCCGCGACCTGCATCTGTGCCGCTGCAACTCCGACATGCGCCTGTGCCGCTTCGACCTTCGAGACCTCGGCCTCGGCGATCGGGGCTGCCTCATCCGTGGTCGGTGGGCTCGTCACGACGGGCGCGACATCGACGCGCGGCGCTACGGTGCGCGCCTCGGTCTTGATCTCCCCGAGCACGCGCTCGACCTCGGGCACCCCGTTGATGGGGTTCATCGAGAGGCGGACCTGCTCGGCGATCCGGTTGGCGACGTCGTGCTTCCACACACCGTGAATGACGTAGAAGGGCTCGTCGGCGGTGGTCAGCTTGAACAGGACACACCGGAAGTTGTCGTCGACCCGCCCGGTCCGCACGCGCGCGTCGACGCTGCCGACGATGGGTTCGATGTGGAGGCCCGGGAGCTCGTCGCTCTCCTGCAGCTTCTCGAAGAAGGCGTAGGCCTTCTTCTTCATGGAAGCGTCCAGGCCGTCCTTGACCTTGCTCCAGATGAGGGTGGGCATTCCTCACTCCTCCCGCTTCACGACGACGGCGTCCCCGCGGCGCCCCGCATGTTGACGTGATTCCTTGTATTCGTCGACTGCTTTGCGCGTGCTCTGCCACGCCCATCCGTGCCACGGATAGCGTTCAGCCGCCCCCGGGCGGCCGCCTGGCGAAGGGCCACCAGGGTGACGTCGGCGTCGACGAGGGCCGGTAGGGGAACGAACCGCGCGGGCCCGGCGAGGTTCGGGAGGATGAACCGGTTGAGGTTGTCGATCATGGCGCGGGCCAGCATCTCGGCCAGCGGCCCGTACTCGCCGCGGTCTGCCGTCTGCATGGCAGCGAGATAGCTCGCTCGCTGGGCCTTGAGAATGATCACCGGCGGATACCCCAAGCGGACGAGCACCAGGTTGAGGGCCAGCCTCCCCGCGCGGCCGTTGCCATCGAGGAAGGGGTGAATGTGCTCGAACGCGACGTGGGCACGAGCGAGCGCCTTGGGCAGCCGCCCCTCGAACACCGAGTCCTCCAGCTCACCGCCGAGCGCCACCACGTCGTGGACCCACGTGGCGAGGTCGGCATCCACCTGCGGCCAGGGCGGCGGTTTCATACCTCCGGAGAACGGCGCGATGTCGTGCCGGCGAAAGCTCCCCGGTGCCTCGTCGGCCGTGGCCTGGGGTGGGGCGCCACACTCCACACCGGTGTCATGGCGAGGTGATGGATGTGTCGGATCTCCTGCATGGTGAGGAGCGGCCCGCCCCCTGCCACTCTCCGGGTGGGCTTGGCTGTAGACCCAGGCGGCAGCCTCGCTGTATCCCTTGACCTCCATGTACTCGGCGAGAGGTTTGGAGCCGACCGCTCGCCCTTGGTCGAGAAGAGCTTCGACCTCACGAAGAACGAGGGTGTTGCCCTCGATCGGCGTGGAATGGTGGGCTTCGAGGTGCCAGATGTCCGCCCACACGTACTCCGATTCCTTCGGTGTGGGAAGGCCGCCCAGGCGCGTGTTCAGCTCGTCCAGCTGCGCGTCGAGGCGTGCGTAGACCGTGGCA
Organism: Aeromicrobium sp.; assembly: GCF_032084975.1. GTDB lineage: Bacteria > Actinomycetota > Actinomycetes > Propionibacteriales > Nocardioidaceae > Aeromicrobium. The sequence continues at coordinate 10,270 of NZ_DAMDLR010000062.1, read as the reverse complement.
CGGCTGGGACGACCACGCGACATGAGGGCTCCACTCGATGAGGCTTGGGTACACCTAAATGATCTCATCAAGTTACCCGTTCACAGGGGAGTTGATGAGGTGCCGGTCCACTCAATTGATCTCATCAAGTGCATGTCGCGAACCGGGTCACCCATCCTCGGCCATCGACGACACGATGCCGGCCACAAGCCTGTCGGTCTCACCATCCGCGCGATGCACGACCCATCCGGCCGCCGTCATCTCGTCGATCTCGGCAAGAGGCATGTCATCGAGCACGACAGCGATTCGCCGTTGCGGCCAGGACAGATCGACGACCGAGCCCGTCTCGACCTCGGCGCCGGATTCGGCCGGCGGCACACCCGCTTCGGCGAGGAGACGAGCCAGGGCGACGACCACGGGTGATGTGAACTCGGGGTCGAGGTCGACATCGGCCCAACCACCGGGGAGGTCGGAGGTGAGATCCGGCGCGAGAGGGGCGATCGTCGGCACGGTGAACAGATCGATCGTCGGCGCAGCGGGGATGGCCTGCAGGGTCGTGATCGTGTGCGGGATCGTCGAGAACGCGAGCACGTTGGACAGGCGCAACCACTCCCGCCACGAGTCGCGATGATCGGGGTCGGCGACGGCCTCGTCGCGATCGTCGAGGATGAGCGCGACCTCGACGACCGATGCTGCCGACATCCGGGCCGCGAAGAGCAGGTGTCCGCGGCGGTGGAACACCACGTTCATCCCACCGTTGTCCGGCACGGCACCCGCGAGGAGATGTTCCGCAGCCGCGACCGGCAGATCGACGTCGGCACCGGCCTGGCCCACGGTGTTCCGTTCCTGCTGCGCGCCGAGGAGCAGCGCGAGCGCATCGGACAGCCGTGTCCGCGGTGTGCTCTCCGGATCGCGAAGGAGCCCGTCGATCAGCGTCATCACACCGCCCTCGTGCTCCTGGATGGCCGATCGGGAGATCCCCGAGCCCGCCTGTCCGCTCGCCTGCCCCATGAGCATCTGCAGCAGTACGGGGTTGAGCCAGTCGGGTGCGGCGGGGTCGTCGAGGTCCGACGCCGTCACGGCGAGAACACGGTACCCGTGGGCGCGCAGCCTCTCCCGCTTGATCGCATCATCGGCCAGCCGGTTGATCGCGGGCGTCGCGTGAAAGGCATGGCCGTCGGCGAAGATCACGACCTTGGGCACACCGGCCGTGGAGAGGACGAAGTCGGGCCGCGCACCCTCGATGTCGACCTGCGACTGGAGGAACCACACGCGCTCGCCGAGCCCGGTGATGGTCAGCGCCGGGCCGTGCGCGGTGGGATTCGACGTCACCTGCGCCGACCCGGCCAAACGCTCGGTGAAGCGCCGGCGGAACTGCTGTTCCAGGCGCGACTCGCCGGTCTCGGGCGTGAGAGCCGTCTGGGTGACGGCCCATTCGGGCGCCTCGGGGTCGAGGTCGCCGACGGGCCGGTCCCCCTCGACGCCGAGCAGCGATCGCAGCGCCCGGAGCGCGTCGATGCGGTAGACCTCGCGACCGAACGGTGCCAGGCACCGGTGACAGCTGCCGCGGCCCTCCTCTGCGCAGGGGCAGGTCTCGAGCACCTGCGCAGCTCGGGTGAGGATCGGCCAGAGTCGTTCGGGGGTCGAGAGTTCGGTGAGGTAGCCGGTGCCGCCGGGAACGGTGTCGTGAAGGAACAGGGCCTGCCGGACCTCGCCATGCGCGTCGTCGACGGGGTGGGGCGCGATCTCGACCCGCAGGTGATCGGGTGCGCCGCCCATGACCTCGCGGAGGCCGAGCTGCAGCGCCGCGGACAGGCTGTGCACGCTGTGCATGTCGTCGACGATCGCGGGAGGCAGACTGATCGCCACGCCCTGCGTGGCGAGTTCGCGGGACAGCGCCAGAGATCGCGAATGCTCGTCGGTCGCCCTGCGGTGGCGACACCAGGCGCGATGCTCGCGCGGGTCGTTGGCGCCGGATCCGCTGTCGAGCTTGCCGCACGCCTCACAGATGAGGAACCCGTGCGCGGTGACGTCCCGCCCGGCCATCTGCACCGTGTGCGGGCTCGGCACCTCGCGGCCGACGTTGAACCACCGCACGGTCATCCGCCGGTAGTGCGCAACGCCGAGCCCCACCGATTCCACGGACCACTGCCCGACGCGTCGCGCCGGGTCGAAGTCGGGAGAAAGCACGATCTCGAACCGCGTCCGGCGTCGCTCGTCGCTGTTGTCCCCGATGAGGGCGTCGTCGCGCCGGATGTCGGAGAAGACCCGCACGAGTTTCGCGGCGTCGAACCGCTGGCCCGTCTCGGCGATCCCGGCGCTTCCGCAGCGCGGGCAGATGCGTGGTCCGGCGTCACCCGGCGATGCCAGGACGGCGACGAATCCGCAGGTGTCGCAGGCGATGTGCGTCTGGACGTCGGCGTTGTCCTGCCCCAGCTCGACACCGTCGACCCGCATCTCGAACCGGCGCGCGTAGAAGTACGCCCCAGGCGCGAGTTCGGTGAGCGCGCGGGAGGATCCGCGGTCGATGAGCAGCGGCTCGAAGTCGAACTGCTGCGTGTCGGGGTCGATCCACGAGACTTGCGCGTCGAGCTGCACCGAGTCGTCCATGAGCGAGTAGTTGGGCAGCAGGCCGCGCAGTTCGAGCCCGCCGATCCACGATTCCTCGATGGTGAGGTCGGCGATGACCTGGCGGATCAGGCGCGACCCGGCGATGGCGGACCGCAGCGCACGCTTGTCCTCGTCGGTCGCGGCCGGTCGTTCGGCCTGTTCGCGCAGCGGCGGGATCGACTCCTCGACCTCCTGGCGTCGACGCCGCAGGTCTTCGAGCTCGCGGGTGTGCTCACCGACGGCGCGGACGATCGTCGCTTCGGCGCTGCGCGGATCGCCATCCTCTGCTGCCTCGCCGGTGCCGAGGACCCACTCTTCCAGAGCAGCGAGCCCGGGCGTCTGCGGGTCGGCGAACGCGGCGACGAACTCCTCCAGCAGCCGGCGCCCGTCCTCGCGAATCCGCAGGATGACGTCGCCCAACAGCGTTCCCGGATCGGCCGATGCGAGGACCTCTCCCGCCGTCCGAGGGACCGATGCGTACCCCTGCCGCACCATCCGGTCGATGACCGAGGCGATGAACTGCCGCTGCAGGATCTCTTCGGCGTCGAGGTAGGTCGCGGGCGGCCGGACGGCGCCGTTGATCATCGACGTCGGCTCCCCGAGGCGCGGCAGGTTCTCCCCACGCCCGGTGACGTAGGCGAGCGACAGCGACGATCCGGTGAGTCGCCCGCCGCGCCCGACGCGCTGCTGGTACTTCGCGAGCGAATCGGGCAGGGACGACAGCATGACCGTCGACAGGTCGCCGATGTCGATGCCCATCTCCAGAGTCGGGGTGGCGACGAGGACGTTGGGGTCGCCCGGTCGCTGCTCGGAGCGTTTGAATCCGGCCTCGATCTCGCGCCGTTCGGTGGCGTCGAGCAGGCTCGTGTGTTCGCGGGCGTCGACGCGGCGCATGTCGGAGGCGGCGAACAGGCCGCGGTAGAACGACTCGGTCTCGCGGGGTGAGTCCTGCAGGTGCCCGCGGCAGTCGAGCATCAGGCAGGGGCCGTCCTGCAGTTCGCGGCCGACGATCGGTGACACCGGCAGCGGGGATCGGCAGGTGTCGCAGACGAGCAGCGTCGTCTCTTCGAGGAGGACCGCGTCGCTGAGGGGGCCGACCATGACGCGCTCGGGCGGGATGCCGTACGCGATGCCGCCGGATGCGGTGGGCGTGGCCGACAGGACCTCGTGCTCGGCGAGGCGAGCGAACAGGTGCTTGCTCAGCGAGGCGCCATGAGCGGCCGGGACGCCGAGGCATTTCGAGGCCCAGCGCGCATACCAGGACCGCGGGGAGGTCAGCGGCACGAACGCGCTCGTCTTCGTGTCGAGCGTGCCGCCTGCGACGGGGAAGGCATGCGCGCTGCGACCGCGCGGAAAGGCGGGGGCGCCCTGGTCGCGGCGGCGTCCGCCCCAGATCCAGTGACGGTTGCCGTCCTCCTTGAGGTACCTGGTCAGCCACGGATGGTCGATCGCGCCGTCGCGACGCATGTGTTCGAGGATCCCGCGCACCCAGGTGCGCAGGGCCTGGTCGCCGACGGCGCGGCCCTCGTCGAGCATCACGGTGTCGGTGGCGCCGAGGGCGGCTCGGCCGTGGGCGGTGAGGTCGGCGGCGCGGCCGGCGCTGACGTGGACGCCGATCGATCCGGTGGCCTCCAGCGTGCGGCCGTAACCGGTCTGCAGGCCGACCTCGAGCGCGGCGTCGAACGCGAGCCGCCGACGCACCGCGGTACGAGACTTCATCGACACGCGCGGGTAGGGCTGGGTCCAGTACGGCTCGAAGTCGGGGTGCGCGATGAGCGAGGCGGGGACGAGGCGGTAGCGGGCGAAGGGGTCGTCCTCGGCGGCGCGCATCGCGGCATCGACCCAGTCGGGCAGCGACATGCGCTGGGTGAGGGGTCGGCGCAGAGCGGTGCGCAGCGACATCGTGTGGGAACGGTGGTCGACGAAACCGGCGCGGTGGGCGGCGTCCTGCACGGAGTCGGTGAACACGAGGGAGCGCTTCTCGGCGGCGTCGAGGTCGGGGTCACCGAAGAGGGTCGACAGGCTCACCGAGAGCAGGGTGGCGATGGCGCTGCCGAGAAAGCGGATCTGGTCGCCTCTGCCGCACGAGGGGCATTCGTCGTCGCGGGAGCGCTTTTCGAGGTCCTGGTTCTCGCCGTCGAGCATGACGACGGGCAGGATGCGGCCTTCGAGCAGATCATCGTCGTCGTCCGCGGGCGCGCTCCAGAGGATGGTGCGCTGCTGCAGGTGGAGCCAGCGCAGGTGGGGCGCGGCCTGGTGCGGGTTGGCGTCGCCGGCCTGCGCGGCTGCGGCGACCGCGGCGGCCTCGCCGGGGGCGTGGAGCAGTGCGCGGAAGCGGCCGTTCCTCGACATGTGGTCGCCGCGAATGTGCTGGTCGCGGTCGCCGAGATCGCGGCCGGTGGACTTCAGGGTCACTCCCCAGCCCGAGCGTCCGCAGGCGCGGCAGAACACGGCGGGCAGGGCGGGGGTGGTGTCGGCGCCGGCATCGACGCCATCGTCGGTCCAACGGAATCCGGGCTCGGAGGAGACGACCCGGTCGACCCGCGTCAGCTCCCGCAACCACAGAGTCACGTCGACCGACACGGCGTCCCGGTTCCCGAGCCGGATGATGCTCAAGCCGGCCAGGATCGACGCCAGCGCACGGCGGGCGGTGGCCATGTCCGCCACGGCCGCGGGGGTGAAGAGCGCCCGCACAAGGTCGTCGACGTGCGTCGCCTCCGCGGCCAGTTCGACGAGTTTTCTTACGCCGGAGTGGGATCGGAGCAGCGTCGCGTCGTCGACATCGGGCACGGCCCCCGTGTCGTCGGCCTTGTAGAGGACGCGCACGATCTCGCCCAACAGTCGGTTCTGGTCGCCGGCGTGGTCGATGCCGATGGTCGCAACGTCGGCGATGTCGGCGGCGAGGAGGGAGGAGAGCTTGCGCTCGTGGTCCTCGCCGACGGCCTCCCGCGCGGAGGCGGTGAGGGTCTCGATGTCGACGCGTCGTTCGGTGATCGCGGCGTCGGGGGCGAAGGGCTCTCCGAAGACTTGGCCGGCGAAGTCGAGCATGGCGCGCGGGTCATCGCTGTCGCCGAGGGTCGCCGAGGTGGCGACGGGTGTGAGGTTGCCGAGGGGGCGCTGCTCGTAGAGGTCTCGGGTCAGGTGGTCGGCGGGGACGTGACTGCGCAGCGCCATCCCGAGACGCCGCAGGAGGATCGCGACGTCCGTGCCCTGCGCGCCGTCGTAGGTGTGGAATTCGTCGAGGACGAGGTAGGTGAGTGACTCCCAACTCTTGGCCCACAACAGCTGGTCCTCGGGGCGCAGGAGGAGCTGGTCGAGCATCTTGTAGTTGGTCAGCAGGATGTCCGGCGGGTCGTCGCGGAGCACGGCGCGATGCGTGATGAGCCCCTTCGGCGACACCTTGGTGCGCCCCTGCCCGGGCTGCCCGGCCCGCGCGTCGCCGGTGTAGAGGCCGGCGGTGATGGTGGCCAGCGCGGGGTCTTCGGTGAGGAGGGCAGTGAGGCGCCGCGCCTGGTCGTCGGCGAGGGCGTTCATCGGGTAGAGGATGAGTGCCTTCATCCCGGTCTGCCCGTTGCGGCGGGCGCGGATGCAGTGGTCGAGGATCGGGTGGAGGAACGCCTCGGTCTTACCGGATCCCGTGCCAGTGGTGACGACCGTCGGGAGCGGGCGCGGCTTGTCAGGACCGAGGTTCTTGCTGGTCAGGCGCTTGTACGCCTCTGCCTGGTGTCGGTACGGCGGGAACGGTGGGGTCCAGTCGAGGGCTTCGCGCCAGGAATCGTCGGCAGGTCGGAACGGGAGCCGCAACCGCACATACGGCCCTTTGAAGATCCCGTTCTCGGGGTGTTCGAGGAACTCGGCGAGGGCGCGTCGGGGTTCGGCGTCGGCGAGCGCGAACGTCGTGGACACGTAGTCGACCAACGACCGCCGCACACGCTCGGCCTGCAGGCTGGGCAGCAGCGCGGTCATGTCAGTCCTGTCCGTCGTCGGTCGTCACGGGGCCAATCGGCATGGCGACGTGGGATTTTCACTGTAGCGACGCGCCTGGCTCGCTTCGTCGTTCACGTGACGCCCACACCTGCATCAGGAAGGCGCAGGGTGTGCCGCGGCTCAACTCATCGGCAGGGCTCGGCCCTGGCCGTCAGGCCTCCCCGCCGACCCAGCGGTAATAGAACCCCGGCCCCCTCCTGTTGGCCCGCGAGGGCGCCAACATGCCTTCTGCTTCGAGCCGGCGCAGATTTGCGCCGACGTTCGTGGCGTGGGCGCCGACGATAGAAGCGAGTTCGGTGGTGCTGATCCTGCCGAAGTGCTCGGCGTAGGACGAGGCCACGGCGTCGCGATCAGGGTCGGGGCGAGGCCGCCCAGCGTCCTGCCCGAGCCCCTGCAAAGCTCCCCACGCATGGTCCGTCACGCCGAGGACCACCCCGCGTGATGCGGGCACGCCGTCGAGGGGGAAGACCACCGACCGGCCGTCGAACTGGAGCAGGCGCATCCGGTCGATGACCTGCTCAGCCTCTGGACCAGTGATCTGCAGATACGGCTGAAGGTCGGTCGCGTCGGTCCACCAGCGATGCACCAGGCGGTGAAGGCTCATCAGGACCCGGAGGTCGTCGGCGGCTGCCGGTCCGATCGCACGCAACCAGGCCATCCAGGCCTCATCCGGCCGATCTCCCGCCAGCACCACCAACACCCGGTTGCCGTCGGCCTCCTCGATCGTCGGGAGGGGATGACCGAGACGGAGCATGTCGCCGTACATGCGGTCCACGCCGATCCCCTGTCGCTCCGCGATCCCGAGGAGCGCGAGCAAGGCAGTGAGCGAGGCGTTTCGAGATTTCGACGGGTGGGTCAGGATGTTGGCAGGCGTGACCCCGCCGTAGAAGCCACCTGGACTGGTCACTCGCAACGTCGATCCGATGTGCTCCACCGTGGTGGCACCTGGGTCGGTCCATTCGCGATGGGCGACGCCGTTGACGATGGCCTCCCGGAGGGCGCGTTCGGGGAGCGCGCGGACCCGCCCGATGACCAGACCTCGTTCGATGTGGGTCTCGGGGTTGTAGGCCCGGGCCGTCGTGAAGACGGCTGCGAGTTCCTCCAACAGCGAGCTGTGGGGGAGGTTGACGCGCTCCTCACTGTCGGCCCCGGCGGCCGGACGGCGAAGGTAGTCCAGCGCAGGAGTCGTACGGCCGGCGAACGCGATGGCGCCGGCATTGGTGAGCATGCCGTCGACGGTGGCCGCTCCCAACCGTCGCAGCAGGTCAGGGGTATCGATGTCGCCGAGGTCACGCGTCCGCTCGTCCCCCGCTTCCTTGAGGAAGGTCCTCGCGATGGCGATCGCTGCCGGACGGGCTGCCGTGGCCGGCACGTCGCTTGCCTGCTCGGACCAGTCGTAACCCCATCCTTCGGCGCGGCGTTGTTGCCAGGTGGCCGAGTCGATCTCCTGACACTGATCACCGACGCGCCACTGCACTCGCCCCTTGCAGCGCACGGGCGAGACCGCTCCCGGGCTCCGGACGACGAGCACACGAGCGCCGCAGACATCGTGCTCCGTGACGACCGTGGTGATCTGCCTGTCCAGCAACTGGTAGAGGCGAAGCTGCAGCCAGTCTGCGTCGAGCGAGGTGCCCTGCGGCTCGCCGCTGTCCGAGATGCCGACGATGAGCGAACCACCGCCAGGGGTGTTCGCCATGCATGCGACCTCCGGTGCCAGGGCAACCGCGGCGACCTCACTGCGTGGCTCGCCGGCGCCGAGAGAGCCGTCGCGCTGCCGTCGGCCCGCGTCCTCCTTGAAGTCATAGACGCGCCGCTCCGGCGGGGTGTCACCGCGTGCGATGGCGTCGAGGGCGCGCGTGACGGCATCGTGCACCTCGTCGCCACCGAAAACTGTCCTCACACCTGAACGATAGCAGTCGACCATAATTTAGAGGCGGCTAAATTATGGTCACGGTCGCTTTCGGCAGTGTGGGGACAATTTGGGACCGCCCGCAAGACGTGGCGCCACGCGTCCGCACCGGGCCCCAACCTGCAGCACGTTCGGTCGCACGCCACTGAGTCGCTGATGAGCCACGGCGGTCGCATCCACGGGGCCGGACCGCACCCATGCCACCACCACCACCGGCCGCATCAGGGTCTGGTCATCAGGAATCGGCATCGAACACCTCGACTTCTCGCCTGCGACGACACCGGGCGCGTCGGCCACCAACACGTCGATGTGCCGGCGGACGATTGCCGCGTCGACACCATCGACAGGTCGATGAAACGTGTCGAAATTTAGACCGGATATCGACACGTCATCGCAACCTGTCTACGGTGACGACATGTGGGAGCACTCGGACCGCCCGCACCAAGACCTCCCGGCACTGCCGCCGTCGTCCGACGTCGAGACGCCGACGGTCCTGAAGGCGACGGTGGCGGCTTCCCGTGCGCTGGCCCGCCTGGACGGTGCCTGCAAGCGCCTCCCGGACCCCACGATGCTCATCAACGTGATCCCGTTGATGGAGGCCCAGGCGTCGAGCGAGATCGAGAACATCGTCACCACCAACGACGAGCTCTTCCGCGCCGCTCACGGCGCCGCCCCTGACCTGACACCACCAGTGAAGGAGGCTCTGCGGTACCGCGAGGCGCTCAGCGCGGGCTTTCGTGCTCTCGGAACCCGGCCCGTGACCACGACTCTGGCAACGGAGATCTGTACACACATTCAGGGTCGGCCCGCTCGGATTCGGGACACTCCGGGGACCTACATCGGCAACCCGGTCACCAAGGCGCGCATCTACACGCCGCCAGAGGGCAAGGACGTCATCCTGGACCATCTGTCGGCGTGGGAGCGGTTCGTCCATGACGACCACGGTCTCGATCCGCTGGTCGTCATGGCGTTGGCGCACTACCAGTTCGAGGCGATTCATCCGTTCTTCGACGGGAACGGCCGCACCGGGCGCGTCCTCAACCTGTTGTTGCTCATCGAGACGGGGCTACTGGACCTCCCGATCCTGTACCTCTCGGGCCACATCATGCGGCACAAGGACGAGTACTACAGGCAGCTCAACGCCGTCACGCACGAGGATGCCTGGGAGGCCTGGATCCTCTTCATGCTGGCGGGTGTCGAGTCCACCGCACGTTGGACCTTGGAACTGGTGGACTCGACGGACGACATGCGGGCGTCGATGGAGACCGACATCCGTGCGGTCAACCCCCGACTACCCGCCGGCGACATCACCCGGCTGCTGTTCACGCAGCCCTACCTTCGCATCGAGAATGTGGTCGACGCCGCCCTCGCGCAACGTCAGACCGCGTCGAAATGGCTCACCGACCTCGCCGACGCCGGCTTGATCCAGAAGGAACGAGCCGGACGCTCCGTGGTGTTCGTCAACACCCGACTCCTCAGCGCACTGTTCACGACGCCCCTGCCTGAGTGATGTCGGTTCAACTCGCCGGTTTTGATTCCTTGCCGACCGCCCACTTCAGAGGCGTGTCCGTCCAGCGGCGATGCCGGGGACCGCGCCATCGGCCGAACCCACCGGAAGCGCGGTGAACTCACGTACTTCATCAAGTGAAGCCATGAGTCGCCCCGCCACCTCAGATCCCGACGTCGGGCGGCACGTGGGAGCGTTTCCCCGGGCAGGCAGGTTGCTCCACGACTTCAACAAGAGACCGGCACTCGCGCGCTGCGACGGCAATTCCGTTGTCATGA
>NZ_DAMDLR010000061.1:6030-15487 GCF_032084975.1 Aeromicrobium sp. | reverse complement strand
CCCCCCACCGACACGACGCTGGCGCCGAGGAACGCCGCCGCGGCCAGGGCGATCCGGCGTCCGCGCGTCTCGCCCGGCGTGGGGCGGCTCGCCCGGGCCGCCATCGCGAGGCGGTGGACGAGATCGTCCGACGGTTCAAGCGTCGGCACGTCGAACGTCAGATCGGGGCGCGGCCCGGACCGGCCGGCGTCAGAGGAAGGGGTTCCCACGTTCGACGAGGAGGTTGTAGAGGGTCTGCTGGATCGTCTCGCGGACCTGGTCCGTGACGTTGAACAGCAGCATCGGGTCGTCGGCCGACTCGGGCGGGTAGGCGTCGGTGCGGATCGGCTCGCCGAACTCGATGATCCACTTGCTCGGCAGCGGGATCAGGCCGAGGGGGCCGAGCAGCGGGAAGAACGGCGTGATGGGGATGTACGGCAGCCCCAGCAGGCGTGCGAGCGAGGGAATGTTGCCGATCAGCGGATAGATCTCCTCGGCGCCCACGATCGAGACCGGGATGATCGGCACCTGCGCGCGCATCGCCGACGAGACGAAGCCGCCGCGCCCGAACCGCTGCAGCTTGTACCGCTCGCTGAACGGCTTGCCGACGCCCTTGAAGCCCTCGGGCCACACGGCCGCGAGCTCGCCGGAGGTCAGGAGCCGCTCGGCGTCCTCGGCGCAGGCCAGCGTCGCGCCCATCTTGCGGGCGATCTGGCCGACGTACGGCAGTCGGAACACGAGGTCGGCGCCGAGCGGCCGGATCGGCCGGCCCGTGTGCTTGCGCACGGCGTAGCCCGTGATGAGCCCGTCGACCGGGATCGTGCCCGAGTGGTTCGCGACCAGCAGCGCTCCGCCCTCGGTCGGGATGTTCTCGATGCCCCGCACCTCGAGGCGGAACCAGCTCTCGGCCAACGGCTCGACCAGCAGCGACAGCAGGTCGAGCACCTCGGGATCGAGCCCGAACTCGTCGACCTCGTAGTCGCCGGAGAGCCGGCGGCGCAGGCCACCCACGATCTCGAGCACGCGGTCCTGCCAGTCGGTGCCCATCAGTCGGCGCGCACCGTCGGCGAAGGCCGCCGCGACGTCCTCGGGGTCGATGTCGGCGGTCGCCTCGCGGGGAGGCTCCTGGTGCGACGGCTCCTCCTCGGGGACGGCGTGGAGGTGACGAGGCCGCTGGCCCTCCTCGGTCGCGGGCGCCTCGGGCCGGGACGGCTCGGCGGTCCGCGGCTCCTGCTCGGAGACGGGCTTCTTCGCAGCCGGCTTGTTCGGTGCGGACTTCTTCGCAGCCGGCTTCTTCGGTGCGGACTTCTTCGCCGCGGGCTTGGCCGAGGTCGAGGCACCGGCGGGAGTCGGGCCGGTCTTCGTCGAGCGCTTCGGCTGCGTGTCCTCGTCCTTCTTGTTGGCGGCGGCCCGCTTCGCCGCGGGCGTCTGCTTGCCCGGCCCGGCGAGCGAGCGTGCGGCACGCGAGGGCGAGGTCGACTTGTTGCCGCGGCCGGCGGCACCCGACGTGCCGATGCCCTTGAGGTCGTCCTTCATCGAGTCACCCCCAGCGCATGCAGGAGCCCGGGACGCTGGACCTCGGCGTACCACTCGAAGGTCTCGCGCGTGGTGTGCTGGGGCGCGTAGCCGAAGATCTCGCGCAGGGCGTCGGTGTCGAGCACCCGGCCGTAGGTCAGCAGGCGATGCAGTCCCGGAGAGATGTCGGTGCCCATGAAGTGGGCGGCACGGCTCAGGACGGGCCCGAAGCCCAGGGGCGCGAGCGGCAGGGTGGGCTTGCCCAGGATCCGGGCGGCCTGCGTCAGCATGAGCACGCCGTCGCCTGCGACGTTGAACGTGCCGGGCCGGTCCTCGAGCGCGGCTCGGGCGATGACCTCGAGGGCGTCCTGGGGGTGCAGCAGCTGGAGTCGGGCGTCGAAGCCCATCGGGACGGGCAGGACCGGGTTGGAGAAGTACGTGCCCAGCGCCGTGGAGAAGTGGGGCGACAGCCACTGCGCCATGCGCAGCGTCGTCACGCAGACGTCGGGTCGGCGACGGGCGAACCCGCGCGTGTACCCCTCGACCTCGACGATGTCCTTGGAGAAGCCGGACTTCGTCCCGCCACGGGCGGTCGCCGACTCGGTGAAGACGGCCGGGTCGCGCGGCGAGGCGCCGTAGACGGCTGAACTGCTCGCCAGCACGACCCGTTGGACACGCTCAGAGCGCTGGCACGCGGCCAGCACCTGCATCGTGCCGATGACGTTGATCTCCTTGGTGGCGCTGCCGGCGCCCCGCGACCGCATCGGCGCGAGGTCCATGTGGACCACCGTGTCGACGTCCTCGACAGCGAGAACCTTGGAGATGACAGGCGTGCGGATGTCCGCACGCACGAACTTGACGGACCCGAGATCGTCCGCGGGCAGGGTGGTGTCGACTGCGACAACCCTGACGTCGCCGGACTCAGCGATGCGCCGCGCGGCAAGTGCCACGCCCGGCGTGGCCGCGCCCGTAACCAGGACGACCTCGGACATCCGTCACTTGCCCAGACGGCGGCGCTGCACTCGCGTGCGCTTCAGCATCTTGCGGTGCTTCTTCTTCGACATCCGCTTACGGCGCTTCTTGATGACAGAACCCACGACTCACCTTCGATCTGGACTTTCCACACAGGACAGACCAACAGTAGGCGATCGCACCCACCGCGCAAACAGCGGTGGCCCCGGCCCTGTCGGCACCGACGCGGCCCGTCCCCCACGGGCCGGGTCGGGCTGTCAGCCGACCTGGTAGTACGACTTCGTCAGCAGTTCCTCGACCGCGTGCTCGGGCACACGGAAGGAACGGCCGACGCGCACGGCCTCGAGCTCACCGGAGTGAACCAGGCGATACACCGTCATCTTCGAGACGCGGATCTGGTCCGCCACCTCGGCCACGGTCATGAAACGAGTTCCCTCGGACATCTCCACACCATCCTCCCAGGGCACGCGCGCTCTCCGGCTTCCCCACCGGAGAGTGAGCGCGCGTGCTTGATGGAAGCCTAGTGGCAGATGAGTCCCGTGGGAATCAAAATTTTGAAACTCCAAGTTCTTCCTCGCATCTCAGGGCTAATCGCAGTCCATCTGTACCGCGCACGTACCGTGATAAGCCCCGGATCCCCGGTCAGTACGAGGGGTCGAGCCCGTTCAGCGGAAAAGTTTCGGCCCGAGTCGCCTGGATGGACCGATCCAGCCACGATGCGGGATCGTATCCGTCCTCCCAGCGTCGGTACGCCGCTCGGCGGCCGTCCGTCATGCGCGACGGCGCCGGCTGGCCACGCAGCTGCTCGACCGCACGACGCCACCCCTCGGGGGTCTCGGTCTCGGGCGGCAGCGGGTTCTCGCTCACGATCGCGAGCAGGTGGGCCCAGGCGCGCGGCACGACGTCGACCACGGCGTAGCCGCCACCACCGGTGGCGAGCCAACGGCCCTGCGTGACCTCGTCGGCGAGGTCGCGCACCGCGAGGTACGACGCCCGCTGCCCGTCGACGCTCAGCATGAGGTTCGTCAGCGGGTCGTCCATGTGGGAGTCGCAGCCGTGCTGGCTGACGATGATCTCGGGCGCGAACTCCCGGACGATGGGCGGCACGACGGCGTGGAAGGCGCGCAGCCAGCCGGCGTCGGACGTGCCGGGCGGCAACGGGACGTTCACGGCGGAGCCCTCGGCCCCCTCGGCACCGACCTCGGTCGAGTAGCCGGTCCCGGGGAAGAGCGTCTTCGGGGACTCGTGCAACGAGATCGTCAGCACGCGGGGGTCGTGGTAGAAGATCGCCTGGACGCCGTCGCCGTGGTGCGCGTCGACGTCGATGTAGACGATCTTCTGCGCGCCCTGGTCGAGCATCCACTGGATGCCCATCGCGACGTCGTTGTAGACGCAGAAGCCGCTGGCCCGACCGGGCATCGCGTGGTGCAGGCCGCCGCTGACGTTGATGGCCCGGCGCCGCTCCCCCGTCCAGACGAGGCGCGCGGCCTCGAGGCTGGCTCCGGCGATGAGCGCGCTGGCGTCGTGCATCCCCTCGAACACCGGGTTGTCCTCGGTGCCCAGGCCGTGGGCCGGATCGCTGTGGGTGGGGTGCTTGCTGAGGTTGACGACGCGCTCGACGTAGTCGGGGGTGTGGACGCTCAGCAGCTGGGCCTCGGTGGCCGGGGTCGCACCGACGACGTCCAGCTGCTCGAGGACGCCGAGCTCCTCGGCCAGCGCCATCGTGAGCTTGACCCGCACGGGGGCCATCGGGTGCGACGGTCCGAAGTCGTAGTCGGTCAGGTGCTTGTCGAACACCACCGCGGCGCGCTCGTCCATGGCCGTCACCCCAGCTCGGCCGAGCGGGCGATGGCGGCACGGACGCCGGCACGGATTCCCTCACCGACACCGTGGGCGTCGAAGGCACTGATCGCGGCGTGCGTCGTGCCGTTGGGCGACGTGACGCGGCGGCGCAGCTCCTCGGGCGGGTCGTCGGACCCGGCGAGCAGCTCGGACGCGCCGACCAGGGTCTGCACGGTCAGGGTGCGGGCGGCTTCGGGGTCGAGACCGCCCTCGACACCGGCGGCGATCATGTGCTCGGCGAGGTGGAACAGGTACGCGGGGCCGGAGCCGGAGACGGCCGTCACGGCGTCCTGGCGGGACTCGTCGACGACGACGACCTCGCCACCGGATGCCAGCAGGTCGACCACGACGTCCAACCGGTCGGCGGGGACGCTGGCACCCGGCGAGACGCCGAACATCCCGCGGCCGATCACGGCGGGCGTGTTGGGCATCGCCCGGACCACGGCGACGCTCTCGGGGAGCGCGGCCTCGATCGTGGCGGTGCGGACCCCGGCGGCCAGGGACACGACGGTGGCGTGGGACTGCACGGCAGCGGCCACCTCGGGCAGGACGGTGGCGACGTCCTGGGGCTTGACGACGAGCAGGACGACGTCGGCGCCGGCGATGGCCGAGACGTCCTCGGCCGTGGCGTGACCGTCGCGCTCGAGCTCGGCTCGGCGCTCGGCGCTGCGCTCGACGACCACGACGTCCTCGTGGCCGGCACGGACCATGGCGGTCACGAGAGTGCCACCCATGACGCCTCCACCGACGACCGCGATCCTCATGGCCCCGAGCGTAGTCCCCACGTGACCGACGCCACCTCGGGACCGCCGCACCCGGCCCGTGCGGGACGCGGGCGGGGCGGGCCTACTGTGGCCCGGTGCGCATCGACCCGTTCATCCTGGGGATCCTGGGCCTGGCCGGCCTCGGGATCGTGCTGCCCGCACAGGGCACCCCCCTGGAGGTCGTCTCGGTCCTGGTCCAGGTGGGCATCGTCGCCCTGTTCTTCCTCTACGGTGCCCGGCTCTCGACGGCCGAGGTCGTGCACGGCGTGACCGCGTGGCGGATCCACCTCGTCATCGCGGGGACCACGTTCGTGCTCTTCCCGCTGCTCGGACTGATGCTCATGCCGCTGGCCCCCGCGGTCATCTCCGAGCAACTGCTGTCCGCCCTGCTCTTCCTGTGCGTCGCGCCCTCCACGGTGCAGGCCGCGGTGGCCTTCACCTCGATCGCCAACGGCGACCGGGCGATCGCCGTGGTCGCCGCATCGGTGTCCAGTCTGCTCGGCGTGTTCCTGACGCCCCTGCTCGTGAGCGTCATGCTGAGCGCCGACGCGAAGATCGACGCCGATGCCGTCCTGCGCATCGTGAGCCTGCTCCTGGTGCCGTTCCTGGCCGGTCAGGTGGCGCGGAGGTGGCTGGGCGCCTGGCTGGACGCGCACGAGGTCGGGGTGCGCCGCTTCGACCGCTCGACCGTCCTGCTGGTCGTCTACGCGGGATTCAGCCGCGGCACGAACGCCGACGTCTGGCAGGTCCTGAACTGGACCGACGCGGCGGTCGTGGCCACCGTGTGCGTCGTCCTGCTCGCGGTGTCGTCGCTGGTCACCTGGCTGGCGGGACGGCCGTTCGGCCGCAAGGCCCGCATCGCGATCTACTTCTGCGGGACGAACAAGTCCCTCGCGGCGGGACTCCCGATGGCCAGCGTCCTGTTCTCGGCCGAGACGTTCCCCCTCATGATCCTGCCGCTCATGGTCTACCACCAGCTGCAGCTGATCGTCGGCTCCGTCATCGCGACGAAACTGTCGGACGACGGTCCTAGCGTGCACTCATGACTGTCACCCCCGCGATGATCACGTGCGACACGACCGACGCCCTGGCGTTGGCCACCTGGTGGGCCGAGCAGACCGGCGGCACCATCACCGAGGAGAACGACGGCTGGTACGTGATGGTCGCCGTTCCCGGCTCCCCCGTCCTGGCCTTCCAGAAGGTCGAGCAGCCGACGCCGGGCAAGAACCGCCTGCACCTGGACGTCCTCGCCGACGACCTCGACGCCGAGGTGGCGCGGCTGCGCGAGGCCGGCGCCGGACTCGTGGCCGAGCGCGGTGACGAGAGCTTCCGGTGGGTCACCCTGACCGATCCGGCCGGCAACGAGTTCTGCGTGGCCCAGCGGTCCTGAGAGTCAGACCGGCGCGGAGGCCAGGTGCAGCCGCGCGAACGCCAGTGCCTCCAGCAGGTCGGCGTCGCGGTCCTCGGCCTTGCGGGTGTTGACCTCGACGACGACGTGGCCGGTGAAGCCGCGCTGGGCCAGGCTCTCCAAGAGCCGGTCACAGCCCTGCGTGCCGCGTCCGGGGATCAGGTGCTCGTCCTTCATCGACCCGGATCCGTCGGTGAGGTGGATGTGCGCCAGCCGATCCCCCAGGTCGTCGATGAGCTTCAGCGAGTCGATGCGTGACGTGGCCGAGTGTGAGAAGTCCACGGTCACGTTCTCGTACTCGAACGGCACCGGGTCCCAGCCCGGCGCGTAGGCCTGGAACTCGCGCTTGCCCGAGCGCCACGGGTACATGTTCTCGACCGCGAAGGCGACGTCGTAGTCGTCCTCGAGACGAGCGATGCCCTCGACGAAGCCGCGCGCGTACTCGCGCTGCCACCGGAAGGGCGGATGCACGACGACGGTGTCCGCACCGACGTCCAGCGCCATCTCGGCGCTGCGGTGCAGCTTGCCCCACGGGTCGGTGCCCCACACACGCTGCGTCACGAGCAGACAGGGCGCATGGATCGAGACGATCGGGATGTCGTGCGAACGGGACAGCGCCTTGACCGCGGTCGTGTCGGCGCTGACGTCGTCGAGCCCGACCATGACCTCGACCCCGTCGTACCCGAGCCGTGAAGCGGTCTCGAATCCCGCTGCCGTCCCCTCGGGGTAGACCGAGGACGTCGACAGCGAGACCATCGGATGACCGGTGGGCATGCTCACACCTCCCAGCGTAGGACGGGCCCGGTCACAGGTGGTCCAGGTACTCGATCAGCACGCCCTCGCGCAGCGCCCACGGACAGATCTCGAGGGTCTCGAGGCCGAACAGGTCCATCGTGGCCTCGGCGACCATGGCGCCGGCACGCATCTGGTGCGCCCGTACGGCCGAGACGCCGGGCATCGCGGCGATCTGGGCGTCGGACGCGGTGCGCAGCACGACGCCCAGCTCGGCCAGGTCGGCGCGGTGCAGCGCGCGACGAACGTACGGGCCCTCCCCGGAGGGAGCGGCCCCGCACATCCGCGCGAGCGAGCGGAACGTCTTGCTGGTGGCGACGGCCCGGTCGAACTGGCCGGCGCGCAGCAACGGTCCCGCGACGGCGCCGATCTCGCGGCGGATCTCGCGACGCAGGTCGTCCTGCGAGATGCCGCGATCGAGCCAGCGGCGGGGCAGGCGCCCGGCGCCCAGCGGCAGCGACGTCGCCGTGTCCGGGGTCTCGTCGGCGCCGACCGCGAGCTCGAGCGAGCCGCCACCGATGTCGAAGACGCCCAGTCGACCGGCGGACCAGCCGAACCAGCGGCGTACGGCGAGGAACGTCAGTCGCGCCTCGTCCGCGCCGGGCAGGATCTGCAGGCGCATCCCGCTGGCGTCGTGGACGCGGTCGATGACCTCCTCGACGTTGCCGGACTCGCGCACGGCCGACGTGGCGAAGGCGAGCACGCGCTCGGCGCCCTTGTCCTCGGCCTGCGACGCGGCCTCGGCCACGTACTTCGCGAGTCGGTCGATGCCGTGGGAGGTGACGCGACCCTCGGCGTCAAGGTGCTCGGCCAGCCGCAGTGGCTCGCTGAAGGAGTGCGCCGGCAGCGGCGGCCCACCCCGGAACGCGTCCACGATGAGCAGGTGACCGGTGTTGGACCCGATGTCGAGCACGCCGATGCGCATGCTTCCAGTGTGGCATCGACGCCGGACGCTCGCGCAGGTTCTAGGGGTGCAGTGCCCCGGTGCGAGCGATCTCGCGGTACAGGAACGGCGCCAGGGTCTCGGCGTAGCCCGCCGAGACGTGGTTGTAGTCCCGGTAGACGCCGACCCCGCCCAGGACGACGGGGCAGACCTCGTCGTCGCAGAAGTAGCGCCACATGTCGACGAACTCCACCCCGTCGACCCGCGACGCGGCGCGCTCGAACGCGTCGAACTGGTTGACGACGTCGTCCCGCGCGACGTCGCACGCCTCCCAGTCCTGCGGGCTGGTGGCGATCAGGCAGTCGTCGGGGTCGTCCTCGAGCCGCGGGTTGTCCCGCAACGCCACGATCGGGACACCGTCGGCGATGACGGGCCGCCATGCCTCGACCAGCCCGTCGACGCGGTCCTGCCTCGGCCCGACCATGCGCCCGCTGTAGGCGGTCGTGACGACCACGTCGTACTCGCCGGCGTGCTCGTCCAGCCACTCGGCGAGGTTCACGCGCCACGCGTCGCACGACGCGATCCGGGCCGGGTCCTTGTCCTCGATGGGGTGCGTGCTCCACGCACAGCTGGCCTTGGCCGTCGCCGTGACGGACACGATCCCGTTCTCGGCGAGGCGCCTGAACGCGCCGAACAGCACCCGTGCGTGGGAGTCGCCGACCACCAGCACCCGGGGAGCGTCCTGCGGGCCGTCCCCGAGGTCGCAGACGTCGACCTCGTCGTCGTACGGCTGGGCCCAGCAGTCGATGAACGCCTCGAAGTTGCGGCCGATCCGCTCGGGCGACGGACTCGTGGTCCCCGCCAGATCAGGGTTCGCGCACGGCTCACCGTCGAGCCTGGCGGCGATCTCCGCGGCACCGAAGCACGCGGGCAGGTCGGCGGTCACGACCTCCTGCACCCGCGCGACGTCGGACTCGATCCCCTCGACCCGGTCCATGCCGGGACCCGTGACCAGGAACGCGGCGATGCCCAGGCTCGCGGCCAGGATCGCCCACGCAGCGCCGTGCGCGACCAGGCGGCGCAGGCCGAGGATCGCGACCACGGCCACGAGGGCGACGACGCCGAGCAGCACCAGCAGCTCGGCCCGGTCGCGCAGGCCCAGGTCACGACCGAGGACCTCGGGCGCGAGGCGCACGGCCGGCCCGGCCACACAGAACAGGGTCCAGGCCGCGAGGGCGAACCACGCGGCCACGCGATCACGGAGCAGGGCTGCCGGGGAGCCCGGAGCGAGCCCGTCGACCA
>NZ_DAMDLR010000061.1:0-5894 GCF_032084975.1 Aeromicrobium sp. | reverse complement strand
CGAGGCGAGGACCGCGACGGCGGCGACGACGGGGACCGCCGCCCAGGCGACCAGTGCGGCCGATCGGGGCACGGCGTCCTCGCCCCGGCGAGCCACCGCCAGCGCGACGAGGATGCCGGCGCCGATCGGCCAGAACCGGGCGCCCAGGTGGCTCGCGGGATCGAACGCCCACCACACGAAGGACGCCACGGACAACAGCAGGACCACCGTCGCGATCCCCGTCCACCGCTGCGCGACCCACCGCAGCACGAGGACGAGCACCGCAGCCTGGACGAGCAACGCGACGACCCAGAAGGAGGCGACCGGCGAGTCCGCCGCGACCTCGCGCACGTTCGCCGAGGCGAGGACGGCGACACGCACCTCGCGCAGGGCCGCCTCCCACTCGCGCACGTCCGCCCAGCGCTGCACGGCGACCGCGACGCCCACGAGGACGACCAGAGGGACCACCAGCAGGCGAAGACCCGTGCCGATGACCTCACGCACTGGGCCGCGGGGGTCCACCAGCAGCGCCCGGCCCAGCAGGGCGCCGGCGCAGACCAGCAGGATGTCGGCACCGACCGCGGCTCCCGGCAGGCGACCTGGCCACGCGGTGCCGAGCACCAACAGCACGAGCGCGGCACCCGCGGTGCCGCGCCACACTGATGTCCCTCGTCCCGGTCCGACCACGATTCACCAGCCTAGAGGGGGTCTCCCGGTGCCCTACCCTGTGTCCGTGGCCGAGGTCGACCTGGGATTCCCGCGCTCCTTCGTGGAGTTCGCGAACCCCGACGACCCCACCGAGGTGTTCCGGTGCGATCTCACGTGGTTGACCTCGCGCTGGACCTGCATCTTCGGAGCGGGCTGCCCGGGCATCTACGAGTCCTCGCCCGACGCGGGCTGCTGCACCCTGGGTGCGCACTTCAGCGACGACGATGACCTGAACCGGGTCGCGCAGTACGTCGAGCGGCTCGACCCGACCGAGTGGGAGCTGCACGACGTGGGGCGTCGCGACGGCTGGACCGAGCTCGACGAGGACGGCGAGCGCAAGACGCGTGCCGTCGACGGGGCCTGCATCTTCCACAACTCGCGCGACTTCCCGGGCGGCTACGGCTGCGCCCTGCACGCCCATGCGCTCGCCACTGGTCTCGAGCCGCACACGACGAAGCCCGACGTGTGCTGGCAGCTGCCCCTGCGTCGCGAGTTCCGCGAGGTGGACCCCGGCAACGGCGAGACCTACACGGAGGTCCGGATCGGGGAGTACACGCGCGCCGGCTGGGGACCCGGCGGGGCGGACCTCGACTGGTACTGCTCGTCCAACACGCAGGCGCACGTCGGCGCCGATCCGGTGTGGATCGGCAATCGCGCCGAGCTGACCGCACTCATGGGCGAGGCCGGCTACGCCGAGTTGTCGCGCCACTGTGAGCGGTTCGTGGCCGCCGGCCAGCCCGTCCCGCACCCCGCCGACTGATCCGGACCCGCGCCTCAGGAACAAACCGGCGTGGGCAACAATGCGGTATGCACCTCGACCATCTTTCGTTCGCCGTCGGCTCTGCCGGCCTCGCGGCGACCACGACCGAGTTGAGCGAGAAGTTCGGCGCGGTGTTCCAGGCCGGCGGCGTCCACCCCCGCTTCGGCACCAACAACATGATCCTGCCGCTGAAGAACCGCCAGTACGTGCAGGTCGTCGAGGCGCTCGAGCACCCGGCGGCCGACAAGGCCCCGTACGGCCAGGCCGTCCGCGCCCGCACCGAGCTCGGCGGCGGATGGATGGGCTGGTGCGTGAGCGTCGACGACATCGGGCCCGTGGAGCACCGACTCGGACGTCACTCCGTGCCTGGCAACCGGCACCGCCCCGACGGCTTCAACCTGACCTGGAGCCAGATCGGCGTCAACGGGATGCGCTCGGATCCCCAGCTGCCCTACGTCCTGTGCTGGGACCAGCCCGAGGAGCACCCCTCGACGATGGCGGAGTCCGAGATCGAGCTCGTCGCCCTCGAGATCGCCGGCAGCCCCGAGCGCCTCGAGTCCTGGCTCGGCGAGCCCGCCGTCGGCGCACTGGAGCAGATCGAGGTCCGCTGGGTCGCCCCGAACGGACTGCCCGGCATCCTCGCCGCCGAGTTCAGCACCCCGAACGGGCTCGTCCGCATCTGAGGCGGACGGGTCCTGTCGGACCCGGCTCCTAGGCTGATCCCATGCCGCCCAAGACCGCGTCCGCCTTCGCCTGCACCGAGTGCGGATGGACCACCGGCAAGTGGGTCGGCCGGTGCGGCGAGTGCCAGGCCTGGGGCACGGTCGAGGCCGTCGGCGGCAGCTCGCGCACCGGCCGCACCTCGGCCGGGCCCGTCTCCACGCCGGCCGTGCCGATCGCCGAGGTGACCGCCACCGAGGCCGCCGCCGTCGGCTCGGGCATCCCCGAGCTCGATCGCGTCCTGGGTGGTGGTGTCGTGGCCGGCGCCGTGATGCTGATGGCCGGCGAGCCGGGCGTCGGCAAGTCCACCCTGCTGCTCGAGGTCGCGGCCCGCTGGGCGCGCGCCGGTCGCCGCACCCTCTACGTCTCGGGCGAGGAGTCCGCCGCCCAGGTGCGCCTGCGCGCCGAGCGCACAGGTGCCCTCGCGGACCAGCTCTACCTCGCCGCCGAGACCGACCTGGGCGGCCTGCTGACCCACATCGACGCGGTCAAGCCCAGCCTGCTCATCGTCGACTCGGTCCAGACGATCGGCTCGTCATCGATCGAGGGTGTCCCCGGCGGCGTCACCCAGGTGCGCGAGGTCGCCGCCACCGTCATCGGCCGCGCCAAGGCCGAGGGCATCGCCACGCTGCTCGTCGGGCACGTCACCAAGGACGGCTCGGTCGCCGGCCCACGCGTCCTCGAGCACCTCGTCGACGTCGTCCTGCAGTTCGAGGGCGACCGCACCAGCCGCCTGCGCCTGCTGCGCGCCACGAAGAACCGCTTCGGCCCCGTCGACGAGATCGGCTGCTTCGACCTCGTGGACGCCGGCATCGTCGAGGTCCCCGACCCGACGGGCCTGTTCGTCTCGCGTCACGAGTCCCCCGTCGCCGGCACGTGCGTGACGGTCACCATGGAGGGGCGCCGGCCGCTGTTGGCCGAGGTCCAGGCGCTGACCGTCGCCGCCACCACTCCGTCGCCACGACGATCGTCCAGCGGCCTGGACTCCTCCCGGGTGGCGATGCTGCTCGCGGTGTTGAGCAAGACCGGTGTCGCGCTGGGCAACCAGGACGTCTACACCGCCTCGGTCGGCGGGGCGCGGCTGCACGAGCCGGCCGTCGACCTCGCCGTCGCCCTCGCCGTGATCTCCGCGGCCGGCGGCTCTCCGCTGCCCGGCGGACTCATCGCGATCGGCGAGGTCGGCCTGGCCGGCGAGGTGCGTCCCGTGCGCGGCGTCGAGGCGCGACTGCGCGAAGCCGCGCGGATCGGCTTCACCCACGCGATCGTCCCGAACGGCACCGAGGACTTGTCCCGCATCGGGCTCAAGGTGCTGCGAACCGGAGATCTGGCGTCGGCCCTGCGCGCCCTGCCCTAGGATGAGCCGGTCACGTCGATGACCGAGAACGGGGGATGTCGTGGCAGTTCCGGACCTACGGGCCACGCTGGCTTCCGTCGCGCCCGGAACACCGCTGCGTGAGGGCCTCGAGCGCATCATGCGCGGCCGCACCGGCGCCCTGATCGTCATCGGCCACGACCGCGTCGTCGACTCGATCTCGACCGGCGGCTTCACCCTCGACGTGCCGTTCACGTCCACCGGCCTGCGCGAGCTGGCCAAGATGGACGGCGCCATCATCCTGGACTCCTCGGCCACCCGCATCGAGCGCGCGGCCGTCCACCTGATGCCCGACCCGTCGATCCCCACGACCGAGTCCGGCACCCGCCACCGCACCGCCGAGCGCGTCGCCCGCCAGACCGGCATCCCGGTCATCTCGGTGTCCGCCTCGATGCACACGATCGCGCTCTACCTCGGCGACGTCCGCCACGTGCTCGAGGAGCCCACCACCGTCGTCGGCCGTGCCAACCAGGCCCTGCAGACGCTCGAGCGGTACCGCACCCGGCTCGACGAGGTGTCCGACGCGCTCTCCGCGCTCGAGGTCGAGGACCTGGTGACGGTGCGCGACGTCACCGCCGTCGCCCAGCGCCTCGAGATGGTGCGCCGCATCTCCGACGAGATCGACACCTACGTGCTCGAGCTCGGCACCGACGGCCGCCTGCTCTCGCTGCAGCTGAACGAGCTGGTCGGCGGCGTCGACTCCGAACGCTCGCTGGTCGTGCGCGACTACCTGCCGGCCGGCGCCGAGGACCGCGTCGACGAGGTCCTCTCGTCACTGGCCGACCTCGACTCCGAGCAGGTGCTCGATCTCGGCGTGGTCGCCACGGCACTGCAGATCGGTGACAGCAACTCCCTCGACTCGTCGGTCTCGCCGCACGGCTACCGCCTGCTCGCGCGGATCCCGCGCCTGCCGGGCTCGGTCGTCGAGCGGCTCATCACGCACTTCGGCACGCTGCAGCGACTGCTCGGCGCCAGCCTCGACGACCTGCAGGCCGTCGAGGGCGTCGGCGACCTGCGTGCACGGGGAGTCCGCGACGGGCTCTCGCGCCTCGCCGAGTCCAGCATCCTCGAGCGCTACGTATAAGGGGGCGGGGATCGCGATCCGATCGCGGTCGCACCGGACGTCGCTCGGGGCTCGTCTCGAGCGCTACGTGTAGCTGGCGGCGGAACGAGATCCCGCCGCGAAACGGCTGTTCAGTCCGTCGGAGCCGCGGCTGTGGACGGCGACTTGGGTAGCTTCTTCGTCGGCGCCGACGACGCCGGAGCCGAGGGCGCCGAGCTGGGACTCGCGCTGGGCGCCGTCGTGGGTGCCGGGGTCTCGGGCGCCCGCGGAGTCAGTCTGAACGTGGTCTCGCCGGGCTCGCCGCCGTACGTGCCGATCTTGAGCGTGTAGGTGCCGGCGGGAGCGAAGCCCTCGCTCGTGCCGCAGCCCGTGCCGGAGCCTCGCCCGGTCCATTCGACGGTCGTGACAGTCCCCCACCCGGCAGGGATCGCGACCGACTGGTCGAAGAACGCGGCGCGGCACACCGACGAGTCGTAGATGGGTGCACGCTGCGTGTCGACCACGACGAGCAGCTCGTCGGCGGTGGGCCGGAAGGTGCAGGCCTCACCGTCGAGGGCCGTCACCATGAGGTCGATGCTGACGGGCGCCCCGGCCTCCTGGTCGGCGGCGACCGACGGGACGATCCGGACGTTCTCGGGCTTGCACACCGTGGTGGCGGTCTCGATCGCGACGGGAACCTGGTCGGCGGGCGGCGCCGTGGTGGGCGGGGTCGTGGGGGCGGCCGTGGTGGGCTGTGGCGCCGGGGCCTTCGCCTCGCTGGAGCCGTCGCCGCGCAGGAGCCCGATCACCTGCAGCACGCCCCACACGAGGCCGATGCCGATGGCCAGGACCAGCAGCCGGCGACGCCAGTAGACGTCGCGTCCGACCGGGCCTGTGCTCACTGGTCCACGGTATCCCGGCGCCGACGGCGTGAAAGGATCGACGCGCCATGCCTGCCTCCCCACCCCCGCTCGCCGATCTGCACGAGCGGATCCTCGACTGGTTCGAGGTCAATCGCCGCGCGCTGCCGTGGCGCGATGACCCCGCGCCCTGGAGGGTGATGGTGTCGGAGTTCATGCTGCAGCAGACCCCGGTGAGCCGAGTGCTGCCGGTGTTCGACGCGTGGCTCGAGCGGTGGCCGACTCCGGCCGACCTCGCGCGAGAGCCGGCCGGCGAGGCCGTGCGCGCCTGGGGGCGACTCGGCTACCCGCGGCGGGCCCTGAGGCTCCACGCGGCGGCCGTCGAGATCACCGAGCGGCACGGCGGACGAGTCCCCGGAACGTACGAAGAGCTGCTCGAGCTGCCGGGCGTCG
>NZ_DAMDLR010000060.1:0-16167 GCF_032084975.1 Aeromicrobium sp. | reverse complement strand
CGCGGCGACCAGGCGGAGACGCTGCGGCTGCTCGGCGCGCACCGGCTGCTGTGCGCGCACCGCGAGGGCCCGTCCGGGGCGACGACCTGGAACGACCGCGTGGCGTCGTGGCTGCGCGCCGACATCGGCTGGGGCGAGTGGTACGCGGGCCGTCCGGTCCTCATCACGCGCAACGACGCCACCTTGGGGGTCTTCAACGGCGACGGCGGCGTGGTGCTCGATCGCGACGACCACACCGTCGTCGCGATCGACGGCAGCCCGGTGCGCGAGTTCGCGCCCTCGCGGCTGCCCGACGTCCAGACCGGGTACGCCATGACGATCCACCGCAGCCAGGGCAGCGAGTTCGCCCACGTCACCGTGCTGCTGCCCGGGAGCGAGTCACGGGCCATGACGCGTGAGCTGCTCTACACGGCCATCACCCGCGCCGTCGACTCGGTCACGGTCATCGGCACCGCCGACGACGTCCGGACGGCGATCGGGCGACGAGTCGCTCGATCCAGCGGGATCGTGGAGCGACTCGCCGCCCGTCAGGCAGCGCGCTGAATCAGCGCTCGGCGCCGGTCATCGCCTCGGCGGCGTCGAGCGCCTGCTCGCCGAGCGTCTCGTCCTTCTTCACCGTCTCGATCGTGTGCTGCAGCGGCTTCTCGTGCACGAACCACAGCACGGCGGCCGAGACCAGGGTCATCGGCACGAGCCACAGGAAGATCGGCATGAGCGCCTCGTTGTAGGCGCCCACGACGATGTCGTGCAGCTCCTGCGGCAGCTGGGCGACGGAATCGGGCGTGAGCGAAGACGATCCGCCGCCGGACGCGCCGGACTCCGGCAGCTGCTTCGACAGGGAGTCGGTCAGGCGGGACGTGAAGACCGAGCCCACCGCCGCCGCGCCGAGGGTGCCGCCGACCTGGCGGAAGAAGTTGTTCGCCGCGGTCGCCGTGCCGACGATGCGGTGCGAGAACGAGTTCTGCACGATCAGCGTCAGGACCTGCATCCCCAGGCCGATGCCGATGCCCAGCACCAGCAGAGACAGCTCGATCCGCCACCGCGAGTCCTCGATGTCGATCGTCGAGAGCAGGAAGAGGCCCAGGCCGGTGACGATCGCGCCCGCGACCGGGTACCAGCGGTAGCGACCCGTGCGGCTCACGGCCTGACCGACCGTGATCGACGTGACGAGCATGCCGCCCATCATCGGGATCATCATCAGGCCCGCGTGGGTGGCGTCCACGCCGACGGACATCTGCAGGTAGGTCGGCAGGTAGGACAGCGAGCCGAACATCGCGACGCCGAGGATGATGACTCCGACCGTCGTCAGGTTGAAGTTGCGGTCGCGGAACAGCGCCAGCGGCATCACCGGCTCCTGGGCCCGGCGCTCGGCGGCGACGAACGCGAAGGCGCCCGCCACGGCGACGACGGCCAGGCCGATGATCTGCGGGCTGTCCCAGTCGTACTGGTGGCCGCCCCACGTGGCGCCCAGGATCAGCGCGCTGGTGGCGATCGCCAGCAGCGTCATGCCGAGATAGTCGACCCGTGCCTTGGCGCGCTCGACGGCCGGCTTCTGCAGCAGCGTCACGACGGCGACGAAGGCCAGCAGCCCGAGCGGGACGTTGATCCAGAAGGTCCAGCGCCAGCCGGGACCCTCGGTGAACCAGCCACCCAGCAGCGGTCCGGCGACCGAGGACAGGCCGAAGACGGCGCCCAGGATGCCCATGTACTTGCCGCGGTCACGCGCGGGGACGACGTCGGCGATGGCAGCCTGCGACAGCACCATGAGGCCACCGCCGCCCAGGCCCTGCACCGCGCGCGCGGCGATCAGGACGCTCATGTCCTGGGCGAGCGCGCCGAGCAGCGAGCCGAGCGAGAACAGGGTGATCGCGAGCAACAGGAGCGGCTTGCGGCCCAGGCGGTCACCGAGACGACCGTAGATCGGCATCGTGACGGTCATGCCCAGCAGGTAGGCCGTCATCACCCAGGCGATGTGGTCGGCGCCGTTGAGCGACCCGACGATCGTCGGCAGGGCGGTCGAGAGGACCGTCTGGCTCAGGGACGCGAGCAGCATGACGAGCATGAGCGCGGCGAAGACGAGGCGGATGGTCCGCTTCTGGTGCGGATCGGTGGAGATGGTGCTCATAGGGAGGAGGAGGTCACCTTTCGGAAGACGTCGATCGACACCGCGAGGGCGGCGTCGCGATCGGAGAAGAGAAGATCGGTGTCGGTCATCCACGCGTGCGTGACGACCGCGTTGGACAACAGGATCAGGGCGCGGGACTCGGCGGGGTCGGACGGCAGTCCGTCGATGCCCGTCCACGGCGGTTCAACGTCGTCGACGAGCCGCGCCAGGATGTGCTTGCGGACCTCGCCGAAGACGGCGGTCAGCCGGCTGCGCAGGTGGGGGTGGGCCGCAGAGAGCGCACGTCGCTGGTCCATGTCGACGCCGGGACCGATGGTCGACCGCGCCACCTCGGTGACGAGGCGCGCGACCCGGATGACCGGGCTGTCGGCGGTCGACTCACGCAGTGACTCGAGTGCCTCGTCCGTGATCCGCGGCGCGCGGACCCCGACGATCGCGTCCTCCTTCGAGTCGAAGTAGTTGAAGAAGGTCCGCGAGGAGATGCCGGCCGCCTCGGCGATGCGGGCGACCGTCACCTCGGCCGGCCCGTCCTTCAACGTGGCGTCGGCCGCGGCACGGTGGATCGCCGTCCACGTGCGCCGCTGACGCTCCGCGACGAGCGGGCTGATGGTATCGGATTGCACTACTGCATTCTATGCACTCGTGCACTGTTTGCACTAATGCAACGGTCGTCACTAGCGCGTGTCGTTGCTCACTGCCTCAGGTCCGTCAGGTCGGCGGGCTCGACGCGCGTCCCGACCAGCGCGCGCAGCCGGTCGTTGACGTCCCAGATGCCCACGTTCATCGCGCCGGTGACCTCGCCCGCCGCGTCGAGCCAGTACGCGATGAACTCGTGGCCCTCGACGTCGCCACGCGTCTCGACGCGATCGTGCGGACCCGGGCGGCCCACGTACTCCATCGAGAACTCGAACTGGTCGGTGAAGAAGTACGGCAGCCAGTCGTGCACCGTGTCGCGACCGAGCAGCACGTCGGCGACGGCTCGCCCCTGACGGATCGCGTTGTCCCAGTGCTCGACCCGCAGGCGCTGCTGGAGCCGGACGTTCCACGCGTTCGCCACGTCGCCGATGGCCGAGACGTGCTCGTCCGACGTGCGGAACCGCTCGTCGACGACGATGCCGTCGTCGACCTCGAGGCCAGCCTCGCGGGCCAGGTCGACGGCCGGCACCGCTCCGATCGCCACGAGGACGTGGTCGGCGTCGATCGTCCCCTGCGACGTGCGGACGCCGACGGGACCGTCGGGGCCCAGCAGCACCTCCTGGACCGAGACCCCCGTGCGCAGGTCGACCCCGTGCGACCGGTGCAGGGCGGCGAGGTGCCCCGAGAGCTCTGCCCCCAGCACCTTCTCCAGCGGAAGGTCGGCCATCTCGAGGACCGTCACCTCGACCTCGTGGGTGCGAGCCGCGGCCGCGACCTCGAGGCCGATCCAGCCGGCACCCACGATCGCGAGCCGGTCACCGGGACGCAGCGCGGCCAGGACGCGGTCCTTGTCCTCCAGCGTGCGCAGGTACAACGCGCGGTCGGCCCCCGGCAGGTCGGGCACGCGCGGCTCGGCGCCGGTGGCCAGGACGAGCTGGTCGTAGTGCAGCCACTCCCCCGAGTCCAGGTGCACCCGTCGGGCCCCCCGGTCCAGCTGGATCGCGCGTACCGCCACCCGCAGCGTGACGTCATGCTGCTCCCACCACGCGGGGTCCAGCGCGGTCGGATCGGTGTCCTTGCCCAGCAGCAGGTCCTTCGACAGCGGCGGGCGCTCGTACGGCTCGTGCGGCTCGGCCGCCACGACCGTCACCGGTCCGCGGAAGCCCTCGCCCCTCAGTCGCTCGACGGCCCGGGCCCCCGCCAGTCCACCACCCACCACCACCACGTCGTCCATGCCCTCATGGTCGCCCTTCTCCCGCGCCACGCCAAGGGTGCGATCCTGCGCCCGCAACGAGCCCGGCCCGGGCCCTCCGAAAAGGAGGACCCGGGCCGGGACGTGGAGCAGACGATCAGCTGCAGCCGCTGGTGCTGCCGCAGCCCTCGCACACGTGGCACGAGCCGGCGGGACGCATCTTGGTGCCGCAGGTCATGCACAGCGGGCTGTCGACCGCGGCGCCGGTGATCTCCTCGAGGAGCTCGGCCGACGTGTGGGCCCGGCCCGACGTCGGTCGCGCCGTCTCGATCTGGACCGCGACCGCCTCGGTGTCGGACACCTGGGCCTCGGCGGCGAGCTCGGTCGCCGCCTCGCCCGTCGCACCGGCCGGCTCGTCGTTGACGAGCTCGGCGGCCGTGGAGCCGTCACCCTTGACCGGCTCGTACGAGCCCGTGTCGAGGTAGCGCTGGCGCTCGTCGACCGAGAAGATCGACATCGCCGAGCGGGTGTCGAAGTCGATGTAGTCCAGCGCCAGGCGGCGGAACACGTAGTCCATGATCGACTGCGCCATCCGCACGTCCGGGTCGTCCGTCAGGCCGGCGGGCTCGAACTTGAGGTTCGTGAACTTGGTCACGAACGTCTCGAGCGGGACGCCGTACTGCAGGCCGATCGACACGGCGATCGAGAACGCGTCCATCACGCCGGCCAGGGTCGAGCCCTGCTTGCCCAGCTTGAGGAAGATCTCGCCCAGCGTGCCGTCGTCGTGCGCACCGGAGGTCATGTAGCCCTCGGCGCCACCGACGCTGAAGCTGGTCGTGATCGACTGGCGCGACTTGGGCAGGCGACGACGGATCGGCTTCTCGACGATCTTCTCGACGACCTTGACCTCGGCCTCGGCCTTCTCGGACGTGCTGGTGGCCTTGTCCTGCGCCTTCTGGCTGGACAGCGGCTGGCCGACCTTGCAGTTGTCGCGGTAGACCGCGAGCGCCTTCAGGCCCAGCTTCCAGCCCTGGAAGTAGACGTCGGCGATCTCCTCGACCGTGGACGACTCGGGCATGTTGACCGTCTTGGAGATGGCACCGGACAGGAACGGCTGGGCCGCCGCCATCATGCGGACGTGGCCCATGGGCTTGATGGCCCGCTCGCCGACCGCGCAGTCGAACACCTCGTAGTGCTCGGGCTTGAGGCCCGGGGCGTCGATGACGTGGCCGTGCTCGGCGATGAACTCGACGATCGCCTCGATCGTCTCGCCCGTGTAGCCGAGCTTCTTGAGCGCGCTGGGGACCGTCTGGTTGACGACCTGCATCGAGCCGCCGCCGACGAGCTTCTTGAACTTGACCAGCGAGAAGTCCGGCTCGATGCCGGTCGTGTCGCAGTCCATCATGAAGCCGATCGTGCCGGTGGGCGCCAGGACCGACGCCTGGGAGTTGCGCCAGCCGTTCTTCTCACCGATCTTGAGGTTGGCCGCCCACTGCTTGGTGGCCTCCTTCTGCACGGCGATGTCCATCGCGTGCTTGGTGCGGATCTCGTCGTTGGCCGCCTGGTGCTTGCGCATGACGCGCTCGTGGCCGTCGATGTTGGCCGCGAAGCCCTCGTACGGGCCGACGACACCGGCGAGCTCGGCGCTGCGACGGTAGGACGTACCCGTCATGAGCGACGTGATCGACGCGGCGAGCGCACGGCCGCCGTCGGAGTCGTACGCCAGGCCCGACGCCATGAGCAGGGCGCCCAGGTTGGCGTAGCCGATGCCGAGCTGGCGGAACTTGCGCGTGGTGTCGCCGATCGCCTCGGTCGGGAAGTCCGCGAAGCAGATCGAGATGTCCATCGCCGTGATGATGAACTCGACGCTCTTGACGAACTTGGTCGTGTCGAACGAGCCGTCGTCGGACAGGAACTTCAGCAGGTTGAGGCTGGCCAGGTTGCAGCTGGAGTTGTCCAGGTGCATGTACTCGCTGCACGGGTTCGAGGCCGTGATGCGGCCCGACTCCGGCGTCGTGTGCCAGTCGTTGATCGTCGAGTCGTACTGGATGCCGGGGTCGGCGCATGCCCACGCGGCCTGGGCCATCTTGCCCCACAGCTCGCGCGCCTCGATCTCCTCGATGACCTCGCCGCTGGTGCGGGCCCGCAGGCCGAACTTCGTGCCCTCCTCGACGGCCTGCATGAACTCGTCGTTCACGCGGACGGAGTTGTTGGCGTTCTGGTACTGCACGGACGTGATGTCCGAGCCGCCCAGGTCCATGTCGAAGCCGGCGTCGCGCAGGACGCGGATCTTCTCCTCCTCGCGCTCCTTCGTCTCGACGAACTCGACGATGTCGGGGTGGTCGACGTCCAGGACGACCATCTTGGCCGCGCGGCGGGTCGCGCCACCGGACTTGATCGTGCCGGCGGAGGCATCGGCGCCACGCATGAACGACACCGGGCCGGAGGCCGTGCCGCCGGACGAGCGCAGGAGCTCCTTGCTCGACCGGATGCGCGACAGGTTGAGGCCGGCCCCCGAGCCGCCCTTGAAGATCAGGCCCTCTTCGCGGTACCAGTTCAGGATCGAGTCCATCGAGTCGTCGACGGCCAGGATGAAGCAGGCGCTGACCTGCTGCGGGCTGGACGTGCCGACGTTGAACCACACGGGGCTGTTGAAGCTGAAGACCTGGTGCAGGAGCATGTACGTCAGCTCGTGCTCGAAGATCTCGGCGTCGGCGTCGGTCGCGAAGTAGTCGAAGTCCTTGCCGGCCTTGACGTACGTCAGCACGACGCGGTCGAGCAGCTGGCGCAGGCTGGACTCGCGCTCGGGGCTGCCGACGGCGCCACGGAAGTACTTGGTGGTGACGATCGTCGAGGCGTTGAGGCTCCAGAAGTCGGGGAACTCGACGCCACGCTGCTCGAAGACGGTCTCGCCGGTCTTCCAGTTGGTCTGGACGACGTCACGACGCTCCCAGGTGACCGCGTCGTACGGGTGCACGCCCTCGGTCGTGTGGACACGCTCGATCTTGAGTCCGCCGCGCTTCGGGGCGGACTTGCGGGTGCGAGGGGCGGGTCCCGAGGTTCCGCCGACCGTCTCGGTCATGTGGTGCTCCTGTCGTGTGGCGTTTGATGCTGATGCTGCGGGGGTGAATGGGAAATCGTGAGGTTGGTCCGTGGGACCGGGGCCGGGACGCTCAGGTGCCGGTCGTGGTGGAGGAGTCGTCCGGCAAGCGCCGGGCGCGGTCGACGTGATCGGCCATCAGGGCGGCGATCTCGGCGACGAAGTCGTCGGCGGAGTCGAAGGACTTGTAGACCGACGCGAAGCGCAGGTACGCGACCTCGTCCAGCGCGCGCAACGGCTCGAGGATCGCCATGCCGATGTCCTGCGTGTTCACCTCGGCCTGGCCGGAGGCACGCAGGATGTCCTCGACCTGCTGGCCGAGGCAGGCGAGGTCGTCGGTCGAGACCGGCCGACCCTTGCAGGCCTTGGCCACGCCGGACACCGCCTTCTCGCGGACGAACGGCTCGGTGGCACCCGAGCGCTTCACGACCATGAGCTGCATCTGCTCGATCGTGGTGAAGCGCTTCTCGCACCGCGAGCACGTACGGCGGCGACGGATCGACCCGCCCTCGTCGGAGACGCGGGAGTCCAGCACGCGGGTGTCGGTGTGCTTGCAGAACGGGCAGTGCATCGCAGCCTCCTTCTCGGTGCGGAACGGGTTCCCCGTGGATGGATCTGGGGATCAAGATGTGGACAACCTCGATGTGATGTGAACAACACGGTCGAGCCTGTGGACCTATATGTGGAGAATCACATCTGTGTAACTACTAGATGTAGTGGTCACTCTACGTGGCCGTTGAGCCCGAAGCAACAACATCGCACAGAAGTCCGACAGAATCGGATCGCGTCCTCGTCACACTCGCGTTTGCGCAGGTCAGAGGGGGGACGCGCTCCGTGAAGTCGCGAAGTCCGGGAGTGTCGGCCACCATCAGAGGGTCGCGAAAGTCCGGTCCTGGCCGCCCACCATGCATCGAGAGGAGCGCCCGCGTCCCCCGCCCCGCGAGGGTCGCGATTCCACGATGAGTACGACCCTTTCCCGCGCTGTGCGGTCGGCGCGACTGAGCGTCCTGGCGCTCCTCGCCCGCCAGCTGGACGACATCGAAGGCGCCCGCCACGCGGCGGACGCCGCCATCGCGAGCCTGCGCGCCGCCGACCAGGACGTCACGACGGGCCTCATGGACGCCGCCTGGTTGGCCGCCGCCCAACCGGGACCTCCCCCGTCGGCCGACCCTGACGACCCACAGCCCGTGCTCGAGCTGCTGGCCGCGTGCTGCCATCCGTCGCTGCCCGAGGCGGCCCGGGTCGCGTTGATGCTGGGGGTCGGTGCCGGTCTCTCGACCGAGGAGATCTCTCGCGCGTTCGCGGTCTCGACCGAGACGATGGGACGGCGGATGGCGTGGTCCGCCCACCGCGTGCGCCCCCTGCTGGCGGAGCCGGTGCGCGAGGCCACCGGAACGCTGCCGCTCGAGCGCATCCTGGACGTCCTGGCGCTCGTGTTCGACGACGGGATCGTGCACCCGCACTGCCGCGTCGATCTTCCCGAGGAGGCCGTCGAGACCACGCGCACGCTCATCGAACTCCTCCCAGCGGAGCAGGAGCCGCGCGCCCTGCTGGCCCTGATGCTGCTGACCCGAGCCCGCCGCGACGCGCGCCAGAGCGATGACGGCAGCCTCGTTCCACTGGAGGCCCAGGACCGCAGCCTGTGGCATCGCTCCGAGATCGAGGAGGGCCTGTTCCTGCTGCGGGGCAGCAAGCGAGCCGGCCGCAACGGGCCGTACCAGCTTCGGGCCTCGATCCAGGCCATCCACGTCTCCGCGGCGAACGCCGAGGACACCGACCGGGACCAGCTGCTGGCGCTGCACGACCAGCTGATGCAGGTGGCTCCGTCCGACGCCGTCGCGCTGGGCCGCGCCGCCGCACTCGCGTCCGTCCACGGGCCCGAGGCCGGGCTCGAGACGGTCGAGCGCCTCGATCTGGACAGCCATCTCTACCACGCGACCCGCTCCCACCTGCTGCGCCTGCTGGGCCGCCACGAGGACGCCGAGCACGCGTGGACGGCCGCCGTCGCCCGCGTCCGCGGGGCCATGGAGCACGCCGAGCTCCGGCGCGCGACCGGGCACTGAGCACATCACATCGCCTGCGGTTGCGACGTCGCCCAGCCGTTCTACGGTGGGAGCCATGGCCACGAAACCCAAGTACACGGTCCCCGGCATCAGCATCGCCGACGGCGAGAGCCTGGCGACGACGCTGCAGGACCGGCTGAACGCACTCAACGACCTCATGCTGACGCTCAAGCACGTGCATTGGAACGTCGTGGGCCCGCACTTCATCGCGGTCCACGAGATGATCGACCCCCACGTCGTGGAGGTCCGCGACATGGTCGACGAGACCGCCGAGCGGATCGCGACACTGGGCGGCGTGCCGCTGGGCACGCCCGGCGCGATCGTCGACGGACGCTCGTGGGACGAGTACCCGTTGGGCCGCGCGACCACCACCGAGCACCTCAAGGCGCTCGACTCGGTCTACATCGGCCTCATCGACGATCACCGCAAGGCTCAGGCCGCGGTGGCCGATCTCGATCCCGTGACCGAGGACATGATCATCGGACAGATCTCGACGCTCGAGCTCTTCCACTGGTTCGTGCGCGCCCACCTCGAGAGCGCCGGCGGCTCCCTCGACAGCTGACGACACCCGAACGCTCGAACGCCCCGGTCCGACGGACCGGGGCGTTCGTGTGTCTGGATCAGGCCCGGCGCGCGGCCAGGACGGCCAGGCCATGGCCGACGAGCGCGGCCACGACCTGCAGCGCCACCGAGGTGATCATGACGCCGAGCCCGAGCCACCAGTAGACGGGCCCCTCGGTCATCCCGTC
Organism: Aeromicrobium sp.; assembly: GCF_032084975.1. GTDB lineage: Bacteria > Actinomycetota > Actinomycetes > Propionibacteriales > Nocardioidaceae > Aeromicrobium. Next base: position 6,302 of record NZ_DAMDLR010000060.1, on the reverse strand, counting down.
GAGCACCACGAGCGCCGTGGACGCGGCGGCCACCACACCACCGGCCACCACCCACGCCAGGGCACCCATGTCGGCGGGCCGCTCGCGCTGCCACCCGAAGCCGACGGCCACCAGGGCCAGCAGCAGCGCCAGCGCGGCCAGGGGCAGCGCCTCGATCGTGGCGCTGCCCAGCCACGCCCCGCTGGAGTCCAGCACGGAGGCGTTGCGGTGCGGCAGCTGCCACGAGACGAGTCCGGCCACCAGCAGGACGGCGGCGCGGGACAGGACCTGGGCGCGGAACCGCGTCATCACGTGGATGTGGTGCCCGTGGGCGGCGATGGCCATGGAACCCTCCTCGACGTCGCTGTCACCTGCCACGCTACGCCGGTTGTCGACCCTGGGGCATCAATGGGGTGAATGCGTGTCGAACCCCGCGTGCACACACACGACGGCGCCCACCGGCCCCTTCCCCGAGGCATCGGTGAGCGCCGTCGGCGCAGCAGTGGGTCAGTCCTGGACCGGCACCGCCAGCGTCGCCCCGATCGGCAGCGATGCGCCGTCCTCGAGAGCGTTGAGTCGCACGATCTGGTCGACCGTGGCACGGATGTCGGCATCGGGTCGCGCCTCGGCGGCGATGCTCCACAAGGTCTGTCCCGGCTGGACCGTCACGGTCGTGACCGTGCCCTCGGCCGGCGCCTCGCCCGTCGCCACGACGGCCGAGCCGAACACGATGGCGAGAGTGCTGATGATCGCGAGCGCGATCGAGACGACGGCGACACGTCCACGCGTCGTGAGCCGGACGGGGGCGTCGACCGCGGCGGCGGCGCCGTACGTGGTCCGCGTCTCGGACGGGGCACCCAGCGGGGCGAAGGACAGGCGGGGCTGGTCGAAGGTGATGCTCATGGTGGCCTCCAGGGGAAGATCGGCGTGCTGTTCGATTCGTTCACATGTTCTATCGAACACATGAACGACTGTACGGCTTGCCTCCGACAGAATCGAGCATTGTCGAAATTGTGTTCGAACGGGCGTGTCGCCGGGCACGGCTCACGCGGCCATGCGGGCGGGGCCCCCGGCCGCTAGCGTCGGGGCCATGTCCTCGCTGCGCACCCTCGTCACGGCCTGGCGCCAGGCCTCCGCGCGACAGGCGCCGCTGCTCGCCGCCGGCGTCGCCTTCTACCTGTTCACGTCCCTGTTCCCCGCCCTCATCGCCGCCGTCTCCATCTACGGGCTCGTCGCGGACCCCGAGACCGTCGCCGACCAGGCCGACCGGCTGAGCGAGGCGCTCCCCGCGGACGCCGCCTCCCTGATCACGGGCCAGCTCGACGAGCTGACGGCGACCTCGTCCGGGTCATTGGGACTGAGCGCGGCGATCGCGCTGGCCCTGGCCCTCTACGCGGCGTCCGGCGGAGTCAGCAACCTCGTCACGGCGATCAACCAGCTCTACGGCCTGCCCGAGCGGCGCTCGTTCATCATGCGCAAGCTGCTCGCGCTCGGCCTGACTGCCGGCGGCCTGCTGTTCGGGCTCGTCGCGATCACACTCGTGGCGGTCTTCCCCGTCGTCGTCGACGCGATCGACATCGTGCCGGGCGCGCGCCTCGTCGCGAACGTGCTGCGCTGGGTCGTCCTGACGGGAGGAATCGTCCTGGTCGTCGGCGTCCTCTACCGCCAGGCTCCCGATCGCCCGGCCACACGAGGCCTGGTGACGAAGGGAGTCGTGCTGGCCGCGGCGATCTGGCTGCTCGTCTCGGTCGGCTTCTCGGTCTACGTCGACACCTTCGGCAACTACGCCAAGACGTACGGTGCGCTCGCCGGCGTGGTCGTCCTGCTGCTGTGGCTGTGGATCGGCATGTACGCGATCTTGTTCGGTGCGTGCGTCGAGGCGACCCGCGAGCACATCGTCACGAAGGAGACGATCGAGCAGGACGAGCAGATCGCGCAGGAGCGCGCCGCCGAGGCCGAGCAGGCGGCACTCGAGGAGGACGTCGTGGCGTCGGACCGCGGCGACGACCGCTGACTCAGCCCAGCGCCCGGCCGAGCAGGAACGCGATGGCCCCGATCACGACGACGAGGGCGATCACGCCGCTGATCAGCTCGACAGGCCCGAGCGGGTGCTTGGGCACGCCCTGCTGGCCGAGGTCGACCTCGAAGTCGGGCAGCAGCAGCTGCAGGTCGACCGTCTCGGCCTCGGCGACGCCGTGCGTGCGCAGGACGTCGCGCGCGACCGCCTCGACATCCCCGAGGGACGCCGCGGCGGACGTGCCCACGCCCTGCACGTCGATCCGCCAGTCGTCACCGTCACGCGTACCCACCACCACATAGCTCACCCCGACACCCTAGGCGACACCCGCGGGGACACGCCGTATCGAACACGTGTTTGATCGGGGCGCCGGCCACCGCTACGGTCGACCCATGAGCGAGAACCTCGACGACCCGGTCGACCTGACGGGCCTGACCAAGCGTCAGCGTCGCATCCTGGTGTTCCTCAAGGACCACATCGAGCAGCGCGGCTACCCGCCGTCGATGCGCGAGGTCGGCGCCGCGTGCGACCTGGCCAGCACGTCCTCGGTCTCGCACCAGCTGCGGATGCTCGAGCGCAAGGGCTTCATCCGCCGCGACCCCAACCGGCCGCGGGCGCTCGAGATCTACCTGCCGGACTCCAAGCCGGCGATGCGCACCCGTCCGACCGACCACGACGAGACCGACAGTGGCGACGCCGTGCCCGAGCCGGCCTACGTCCCGATGGTCGGCCAGATCGCGGCCGGCGGCCCGATCCTGGCCGAGGAGCGCGTCGAGGAGGTCATGCCGCTGCCTCGCTCGCTCGTCGGCGACGGCACCCTCTTCCTGCTCGAGGTCAAGGGCGACTCGATGATCGACGCCGCGATCTGCAACGGCGACTACGTCGTGATCCGCCAGCAGCAGGTCGCCGAGAACGGCGAGATCGTCGCCGCCATGATCGACGGCGAGGCCACGGTCAAGACGCTCAGCCGTCGCGACGGCCAGGTCTGGCTGCTGCCGCAGAACGAGGCCTACGAGCCGATCGACGGCACCGACGCCCAGATCATCGGCAAGGTCACGGCGGTCCTGCGCCGCGTCTGAGCCGGGCCTACCCGGCCGGACGTGCCTGCCACGCGCTCGCGACCATGTCGTCGAGCGTGTGGCGCATCTTCCAGTCAAGGTCACGCGCCGCTAGCTCGCCCGAGGCCACGATCCGCGCGGGATCGCCGCGACGGCGACCCAGCACCTGCGGGCTGAAGTCGATGCCGGTGGCCTTGGCGACCGAGTCCATGATCTCGCGGACCGACACGCCGTCGCCGCTGCCCAGGTTGTAGACCGGCTCGACGTCCGCGCCCTCCAGCAGCCGGCGCACCGCGCTGACGTGCGCCAGGGCCAGGTCGGCCACGTGCACGTAGTCGCGCACGCACGTGCCGTCCGGCGTCGCGTAGTCGTCACCGAAGATCTTGGGCTGCTGGCCCTGGGTGAGCGCACGGATCACGAGCGGGAACAGGTTGTGCGGACTCGAGTCGTACAGGTCCGGCTCACCCGAGCCGACGACGTTGAAGTAGCGCAGCGACGTGTGCCGCAATCCACTCGCGACGGCCTGGTCGCGGATCATCCACTCCCCCACCAGCTTCGACTCGCCGTACGGCGACTGCGGCGACGTCACGGTCTGCTCGGTGACCAGCGGGACGTCGGGCGTCCCATAGACCGCCGCACTGCTGGAGAACACGATCGCGCCGACGTCGAGCTGTGCCATGGCCTCCAGCAGACTCAGCGTCCCGACGACGTTCTGGCTCCAGGTGTGCAGCGGCCGCTCGACCGAGACGCCGGCGTACTTGAACGCCGCCAGGTGGATCACCGCGTCGATCGAATGGTCGGCCAGCCGCTCGACCAGCTGCTCGCCCTGCAGGACGTTCAGGTCGAGGAACGGCACGTCGGGGTCGACGAACTCGCGGTGGCCGCTGGACAGGTCGTCGACGACGACCGAGTCCAGGCCGGCCCGGCCGAGCGCGCGAACGACATGGGCACCGATGTAACCGGCACCGCCGGTCACCAGGATCGACATACGGGGAGCTCCGCCTTCGTCACTGCTTGAACGTCAGGGTGCCCACGGACTTGTTCTTGCCGCGGGTGACCTTGACGGTCTTGGGTCCGGCGAAGGCACGCGAGATGCCACGCCAGGAGTCGGCGTTGACGACGACCCGGTAGCGCCCGGCCGCCAGGCCGGTGACCTTGAAGTTGCCGCCACCGTCGGTCATCGCCGTGCGGTAGACCTTCTTGCCGTTCGTGGACGTCAGTCGGATCATCAGCTCGGTGCGCGGCTTGATCTTCGCGGCCTTGACCCGGCCGCTGACCGAGCCGCCCTTGAAGTTCTTCAGCGTGACGCGCTGCGACGAGCCCTTGACGTAGACCAGCTTGTACGTGCCGGAGGTCCAGGCACGGCAGTGCTGGCGGTACATCCGGTAGTTCTTGGCCTTCCACTTCTCGAAGCCACGGTCGAGGCCGTTGAAGTAGCCGTCGTTGTTCTTGTAGCGGCTCTTGTACCAAGCGTTGCAGCCGGTCCGGCGGCCGATCTCGAACCAGTAGTAGCCCTCACCGAGGCTGAGTCGGCGACCCGAGGTGGCCCGGACGACGTCCGAGCTGAGGATCTTGCGGCCCTTGGCGTACTCGCGGACCGTGAGGTAGCGGTCGACCTTGGCCGAGCTGGACGGGCCCTGGTAGCCGGTGACGTTCACCTGGACGCTCGTGCGGCCGGTGCCGATGTTGTGGACGCGATTGGCCAGGCCGCCGTTGGGCAGCTGCAGCATGCGCGCACTGGAGCGCGCCTCGGCACGGTTGTTGATCACGCCGTGGCACGAGCCCCACGCCTTGTCGCCGGCGCCGAACCACAGGGCGCCCGATTCGGGCTTGACCGCGTAGATGCGCGCGGCGGACGTGGGCAGGAAGCCGACCTGGTACCGGCCGGACGAGTTGGTCACCGTACGGCCGTAGACGTTGGCGCAGGACATGAAGTCGAGGTCGCGCAGGACGCGCGAGGAGCGCGACCAGTACGGCGGGCGGCCGACGATGGTCACCTCGGTGCCGCGGACGGCGCGGGAGCCGTTGCGGACCTGGCCGGAGATCGCGGCGTAGCGGGCGTTCGCGATGTAGCGGTACTTGCCGGCCTTCGTGACGCGGATCTTGGTGGCCGAGCCCATGTCGCGGGCGCCGCCGGCGAACGAGCCGTTGCCGCCGCGCCACCACCAGGAGCGACGCTCGCCACCGGAGGTGCCGATGACGTGGAGCTTGTAGGTGGCCGAGGGCTTGTTGTTGGCGCCCATGCGGACGCGGAACGCGAACCGGCCGCCGTTGCGCTCGACGTCGGTGGCCGTGGACACGAGCACGTCGCGGTTGCGCGACCCGATGCGCCACAGCTCGACCTTGACGCCCGAGGCGGAGGGGCCGCTCGCGCGGGCCACCGTGCCGCTGATCGTGCCGTAGGTGACGCGGGCCTGCAGGCGGACACGCTGGGGGGCCGCCCGGGTCATCCGCACGACGGCGGTGGACTGCGAGCGCCAGTTGGTGTTGCGGAAGGTGACCCAGCCGGCGGAGCGTCCCTTGACGGTGAACGCACGCTTGGCCTGCGCCGCGCCCTGGACCCAGACATGGCCGCGGCACGGCTTCTTGGTGGCGCAACGGGCCCAGACACTGCCGTAGCCGGCCTTCGACATCGCCACGACACTCGTGCGGGTCGAGAGCGGCTGAGCGGCCTCGGCCGGAGCCGCGACGACGAAGAGGGACCCGAGCATCGCCAGACAGGCGATGACGAGCGAAGGCAGACGGAACGGCATGTGATCCCCGAGTTGATTGACGACGAGTCCGGGTCAGGCTATCAAACGGACGCCCGGTCCCCGTCCTTCGCGGACGCGTCGAGTCGCTGCAGTGCGGCGACCACGACGGAGCGGTCGGTCGTGCGCCACAGCGGCGGCAGCGAGGAGGCCAGGAAGCCGCCGTACCGCGCCGTCACGAGCCGGGGGTCGAGGACGGCCACGACGCCGCGGTCGGTCGAGCGGCGGATCAGGCGCCCGGCGCCCTGCGCCAGCAGCAGCGCCGCGTGCTGGGCCGCCACCTGCATGAAGCCGTTGCCGCCGCGCTTCTCCACGAGTCGCTGGCGCGCGCTCATGAGCGGGTCGTCGGGTCGCGGGAACGGGATCCGGTCGATGATCACGAGCGTGCAGGTGTCCCCCGGCAGGTCGACGCCCTGCCACAGGCTGAGGGTGCCGAACAGGCACGTGCTGGGCTCCTCGGCGAACCGCCGCGCCAGCTCGGGCAGCTGGGCGTCGCCC
>NZ_DAMDLR010000059.1:0-16229 GCF_032084975.1 Aeromicrobium sp. | reverse complement strand
GTCCCGGTCGAGGTCACCCCCGAGCAGGCGCGCCACGCCCTCTCCGCGCTGCGCGACGAGCTCCAGCAGTCCACCCGGCTCGCTCAGGCCCGCCAGCAGCTGACCCGCGCCGAGCTGACCGAGCTGGGCTGCACGAAGGACCTCGTGTCGGCGTCCTCGGCCCTGGCCTCACTGCAGGAGCGGCGCCTGGCCAACTTCGCGGGCGAGCTCGCCGAGCAGCTCCGCGAGGGTGAGCCGTGCGCGGTCTGCGGTGGCGTCGAGCATCCGGCCCCCGCCACGCACGCCGACGAGCCGGTGACGGAGGACATGCTCGAGGCCGCCCGTGCGGCCTTGGCCGACGCGGGCACGTGCGCCCGCGCCGCCAGTGACGATGTCGTCGCCCTGCGCACCACGATCGACGGTCTTGAGGGCGTCCGGCCCCTCGACCAGCTCGGCCCCCTGGTCGACCAGGCCGAGAGCGACCTGGCTCAGGCCCTCCAGACCGAGCAGGCACGGGCCCGGGCGCAGGCCGCGTGCGAGCGCATCGCCACCGCGCAGAAGGAGCTCGACGTCCGCCGGGCCAAGCTCGAGCAGGGACTCGAGCACGCGACCGAGCAGATCGCGAGCCTGACCGCCACGGTGCAGCAGGCGCGTGGTGAGGCCGGGTCGGTCGTCGAGCGCATCGACATCGTGACCCGCCACATCGGTGTCACCTCCGACCTGGTCGAGGCGCTGGCGGCGGTGTCCGGGGCCCAGCGGCACTCGACCGAGGCGGACATGCGCTTCCGCGAGGCGCTCGAGCACCACGGGTTCGACGACGAGCCTGCCTTCCTGGCAGCCGGGCTCGAGCCCGGGGCCGTCCGCGACCTCACCGCGCGGATCGAGGGCCACGACCGCGCCCGCGCCGGCACCGAGGCGGCTCTCGAGGCCCCCGATCTGCAAGACCTGCCCACCGAGCCTGCCGACGTCGACGGGCCGCGGGCCGCGCACGACGAGGCGAAGGAGGCGTGCGACGCCGCCTCCCAGCACTTCGGGGCCGTCCGGACCCGCTCCGCCACGTCGCACCAGCTGGCCGCGTCGATCCGTCAGGGCTGGGCGGGCAGCGCACGCACGCGAGCCCGCTACGAGGTGCTCGACCGCCTGGCGCGGTCGCTGCACGGGGAGTCGCCCAACACCAAGCGCATGCGGCTCGAGAGCTACGTCCTGGCGGCCGAGCTCGACCAGATCGTCGAGGCGGCCAACGCGCGCCTGCACGCCATGTCGTCCGGTCGGTATGCGCTGCGCCGCAGCGAGGAGGTCGCGACCCGCGGCTCCAACGCGGGTCTCGAGGTCCGCGTGCTCGACGAGTACACCAGCCAGACGCGTCCGCCCGAGTCGCTCTCCGGCGGCGAGAAGTTCCTCGCCTCGCTCGCGCTGGCGCTCGGCCTGGCCGAGGTCGTCACCAACCGTGCGGGCGGGGTCACCCTGGACACCCTGTTCATCGACGAGGGCTTCGGCTCGCTCGACGCCGAGACGCTCGACGTCGCGATGCACACGCTCGACTCCCTGCGCGAGAACGGGCGCACGATCGGCCTGATCAGCCACGTCGAGACGATGAAGGAGCGGATCCCCGCGCAGCTGGCGGTCGTCAGGACCACCGCGGGGTGCAGCGCCGTCGACGTCCGGATCTGACTGGAAAGCCGGGCGAAGTGACGTCAGGCCCCATATGATGAGCCCGTGGACGACGATGACCTGTTGAGCCTGCTCCCGCAGCGGCTCGACCTGCCGCGCGGGCGCTCGGCGCTCTCGGGGTCCGAGGTCGCCGCGTCCCGCCGGGGCCGGATCCTGCAGGCGACCCTCGAGGAGATCGCCGAGTCCGGCTACGCGGCCACGACGGTCGCCGCGATCACCAAGCGCGCCCACGTGTCCAGGACCGCGTTCTACGAGGCCTTCCGTGACAAGGAGGCGGCCTTCGCCGCAGCGCACTGGAACGCCAGCGAGCTGGCGCTGACCCGCGTCTGGACGCCTGCGCTCTCGGTCACCGGCACCGACTACGACGCCCGCATCCGCGCGGCGATCGAGTCCTACGTCGGCGTGCTCGAGGCAGCTCCCAGCTTCGCGATCTGCGTCTACGTCGAGATCCGGGCGGCGGGAGAGCGGCTCCAGGTGCAGCGCGACGAGATGACCGACCGGCACCTGTTGGTCCTGCGTGAGATCGCGGAGGCGTCGGCTCCTTCGCGCGGCATCGTCGTCCCACCCGACGACGACCTGCGGGCGCTGATGGGTGCGTTCGACGAGCTGATCGGCAGGGCCATCCGCGCGCAGCGTCACGCCGACAGCCTCGACCTGCAGTCGGTCGTCGCGCCGCTGACGCGCGTGCTGCTGGCGGTGATGCGCGGGGCGGATCGGCCGTCCGCGTGACATCGTGACGGGGCCGCGCGTACATTACTAGGACATCCTAGTAATTGAGGTCCGCCATGTACGTCCCCACGCATCCGGTGCGCTTCGTCACCGCGTCGAGTCTGTTCGACGGCCACGACGCCAGCATCAACATCATGCGGCGCATCCTGCAGAGCCAGGGTGCCGAGGTCGTCCACCTGGGGCACAACCGATCCGTGGCCGAGATCGTCGACGCGGCGGTCGAGGAGGACGTGCAGGGAGTCGCCGTCAGCTCGTACCAGGGCGGCCACGTCGAGTACTTCGAGTACCTCGTGCAGCTGCTGGCCGAGCGCGGCGCGGGGCACATCAAGGTGTTCGGTGGGGGCGGGGGCGTGATCGTGCCGGACGAGATCGCCCGGCTGCGCGCGGCCGGGGTGACGATCTTCAGCCCCCAGGACGGTCAGCGCCTGGGCCTCGTCGGGATGATCAACACGCTCGTCGAGCAGTGTGACGTCGACCTGGTCGAGGTGGGACTGCCCGCGGCCGAGGCCGTCGTGGCCGGCGACCGCACCGCGGTGGCCCGGGCGATCACCGCGGCGGAGTCGGGCCGACTGCCGGCCGAGCTGGCGCGCGCGATCGAGCAGGCGGCTGCCGGCTCGACGACGCCGGTGCTGGGCATCACGGGCACCGGCGGCTCGGGCAAGAGCTCGCTGACCGATGAGCTGGTGCGCCGGCTGCGCGTGGACCACGCGGACAAGCTGCGGGTGGCGGTCGTGGCGATCGACCCGACCCGCCGCAAGGGTGGCGGTGCGCTGCTGGGCGACCGGATCCGGATGAACGCGCTGGGCGGCCCGGTGACGTTCCGCTCGCTGGCCACCCGCGGCAACCACGAGGTGCCTGAGCACCTGGCCGACGTGATCGCCGTGCTGAAGGCCGCGGGCCACGACCTGGTGATCGTCGAGACGCCGGGCATCGGCCAGGGCGACGCGGGGATCCTGCCGTTCGTCGACCGCTCGCTCTACGTGATGACGCCGGAGTTCGGTGCCGCCAGCCAGCTGGAGAAGATCGACATGCTCGACTTCGCCGACGTGGTCGCGATCAACAAGTTCGAGCGCCGTGGCGCCAAGGACGCGCTGCGCGACGTCGGCCGTCAGCTGGTCCGCAACCGCGAGGCGTTCGGGAAGCAGCCGGCGGACATGCCGGTCTTCGGCACCTCGGCCGCCCACTTCAACGACGACGGCGTGACGGCGCTGTACCAGGAGCTGCGCGACGTCCTGGGCCTGGAGCCCGGCGTCCTGCCGGCCGTGGACGTGCGCCACTCGACCGACGAGCACCATCTCGTCCCGCCCCAGCGCATCCGCTACCTGGCCGAGATCGCGGAGACGGTGCGCGGCTTCCACGCCGAGACCGAGCGGATCGCCGACCTGGCCGACACGGCGCAGCACCTCGCGACCGCCGCCGCCATGCTGCCCGACGACGCGGCCGTGAACGAGGCCGCGCGGCACGCCCTCGACGCGCTGCCCGCCGACGTCCGGCGCACGTTCGACGCCTGGCCGTCAGTCGTGGAGTCGTACTCCGGTGACGAGCAGGTCGTGAAGGTGCGCGACCGCGAGCTGCGGTTCGAGCTGGCGCGCGAGACGCTCTCGGGCAACCAGGTCCGCCGGGTGAGCCTGCCGCGTTACCGCTCCCACGGCGACCTGGTGCGCTTCTGGCGCCGCGAGAACCTGCCGGGACACTTCCCCTACACGGCGGGCGTGTTCACGTTCAAGCGCGACAACGAGGATCCCGCCCGCATGTTCGCCGGCGAGGGCGACCCGTTCCGGACGAACCGCCGTTTCAAGCTGCTCAGCGAGGGCCAGCCCGCCACCCGCCTGTCGACGGCGTTCGACTCGGTGACGCTCTACGGGCGCGATCCCGACGAGCGGCCGGACATCTACGGCAAGGTCGGCACCTCGGGCGTCTCGGTGGCCACATTGGACGACATGCGGGCCCTCTACGACGGGTTCGACCTGCTCGACCCGTCGACCAGCGTCTCGATGACGATCAACGGGCCCGCCCCGACGGTGTTGGCGTTCTTCCTCAACACGGTGATCGACCAGGCGGCCGAGAAGGGCATCAGCGCCGCCGAGGCGCTGCAGCAGGTTCGCGGCACGGTCCAGGCCGACATCCTCAAGGAGGACCAGGGTCAGAACACGTGCCTGTTCTCGACCGAGTTCAGCCTGCGGATGATGGGCGACATCCAGCAGTGGTTCATCGAGCAGGGCGTCCGGAACTTCTACTCGGTGTCGATCTCGGGCTATCACATCGCCGAGGCCGGGGCGAACCCCATCAGCCAGCTGGCGTTCACGTTGAGCAACGGGTTCACGTACGTGGAGTCGTACCTCGCCCGTGGCATGGACATCGACGACTTCGCGCCCAACCTGTCGTTCTTCTTCAGCAACGGCATGGACCCGGAGTACTCGGTCATGGGCCGCGTCGCGCGCCGGATCTGGGCGATCGCGATGAGGGAGAAGTACGGCGCGAACGACCGCAGCCAGAAGCTGAAGTACCACGTGCAGACGTCGGGACGCTCGCTGCACGCGCAGGAGATGAACTTCAACGACATCCGTACGACGCTGCAGGCGCTCATCGCGATCTACGACAACGCCAACAGCCTGCACACCAACGCCTTCGACGAGGCCGTCACCACCCCGTCGGAGGAATCGGTGCGGCGCGCGCTCGCGATCCAGCTGATCATCAACCGCGAGTGGGGCCTGGCGATGAACGAGAACCCCCTGCAGGGCTCGTTCGTCATCGACGAGCTGACCGACCTGGTCGAGGAGGCGGTGCTGCGCGAGTTCGAGTCCATCAGCGAGCGCGGCGGCGTCCTCGGCGCGATGGAGACCGGGTACCAGCGCGGACGCATCCAGGACGAGTCGATGCTCTACGAGCACCGCAAGCACGACGGCTCGCTGCCGATCGTCGGCGTCAACACCTTCAAGAACCCGCACGGCGACGAGGTGGCCCAGACGCTGGCGCTGGCCCGCGCCACCGAGGACGAGAAGCAGTCCCAGCTGCGCCGCCTGCGCGACTTCCAGCAGGAGCACCGCGACGAGGCCGAGGCCGCGCTGGCCCGGCTCAAGGAGGCGGCCGCGAGCCACGAGAACGTGTTCGCCGTCCTCATGGCCGCCGCCCGCGTATGCTCGCTCCAGCAGGTCACCGAGGCCTTCTTCGAGGTCGGGGGACAGTACCGCCGCAACGTCTGAGGGGCCCTCGGCGGCCAGGTCGTCGTCGGGGTTGCGCAGGCGGCACTTCCGCAGCGACAGGCAGCCGCAGCCGATGCAGCCGTCGAGGTCGTCGCGCAGGCGCTGAAGTCGGTCGATCCGCTCGTCCAGCGAGCTGCGCCAGCGGCGCGACAGGCGGGCCCAGTCCGCCTTGGTCGGCGCGTGGTCGGTCGGGAGCGTCGCCAGCGCCTCGCGGATCTCGGCCAGCGAGATCCCGACGCGCTGCGAGGTGCGGATGAACGCCACCCGGCGCAGGACGTCGCGCGTGTAGCGGCGCTGGTTCCCCGCCGTGCGGGTGGCGGTGATCAAGGCCTCACGCTCGTAGAAGTGCAGGGCCGAGACGGTGAGGCCGGAGCGTTCGGCGACCTGTGACGGTGTGAGCAGAACGGTCATCGTGACCTCAACCATAGTTGAGGTGCTGCACGCGCTGAGTTGCACGTTGTGCCCGCGACACACCGTGTCTGCGAGGTCGAACGTGCAACTCAGCGCCTCGACGGCCCGGATCAGGCCGGGACGAGGACGTCCTTCTCGAGTCGGGCGTAGCTGATCTCCATGCCGTCGGCCATGCCGGTCGAGAGGATCTGGTCGCGCAGCTCCCGGCTGGGGAAGGTCATGACGGTCGACACCAAGGTCCCGCTCTCGACCGGGGTGAGGGTCATGTCGTTGCGGACGCCGTCGCCCTCCACGCCGATCATCCGCTCGTTCGTCACGCAGCGGACGGGTGCCTGCACCTCGAGCAGCTCGCCGGTGAAGCCGAACCGGTTCGAGCCGTCCTCCTGCTCCCACTCGTACAGGTACGTGTCGCCGACCTCGGTCGCCACGTCGCAGGTCGCCATGACCCAGCCGTCCGGGCCCAGCATCCAGCGACGCATCAGCTCGGGGTCGGTGTGGGCACTCCACACCTGGTCCACCGTGCCGCGGACGATCCGGGAGACACGGGCGTGGGTGTCGTCCAGCAGCTGCGTGGTCGTGCCCGCCCCGGCTGCGTAGGACTTCAGGTCCGCGAGCACCTCGTCCATCTGGCCCATGGCGGACGTCATGCCCTCCTCCATGCCGGTCTCGATCAGCTTCTCGAGGTCCTCGAGGGAGCCGAACCACGTGGTCGTCGTGACCCGCGAGCCCTCGTCGGTCTCCTCGAAGGCGAACGTCATCCGCATCGAGGGCATCTGGGTGTCGGGAACGCCGGGCTCGGACGCGAAGCCGTCCTCGACCTCGAAGCCCTTGCCCTCGTCGACGGAGCGGAACTTCCAGTAGCCGGCACTCGTGTCGCCGTCGGGTCCGGTCATGACGTAGTGGGACTCGCCGCCGGGGGTCATGTCGTGGCGGCTGAAGGTGGCCGGCCACTCGACCGGTCCCCAGAACCTCTCCAGCTGGCGGGGGTCGGCGTAGGCGTCCCACAGCCGGCGTACCGGCACGGGGAACTCGGCGACGACCACCATGGTCAGGTCGTCGGTGTCCTTGGACACGGAGGTGATGGGCATGGCAGTGCCTTTCAGGAGGGCGGTTGTTCGGTCAGCAGGGCGTCGAGTCGCTCGACGCGCGAGCGCCAGACGAGCTCGAGCTCGTCGAGCAGGTGTTGGGCCCGGGCGATCGTCTCGGGGTTGCCTCGGACCAGACGCTCTCGGCCCTGCGGGTGCTTGGTCACGAGACCGGCTCCTTCCAGGACCGCGACGTGCTTCTGCACGGCGGCGAACGACATGTCGTAGGACTCGGCGAGCCGCGAGACCGAGGCCTCGCCGACGAGGGTCCGGCGGACGATGTCCCGCCGGGTCGCGTCGGCCAGGGCGTGGAAGATCCGGTCGACCTCGTCGTCGCTGAGTGCGCTCTTCGTATCTACAACCATTTGGTTGCACGTTACGACGCGCGAGGTCGGGCGTCAAGGCCTTTCCCGTCAGGGAGCGACGTCCGTGATCGTGAGGTCGTCGAACCGCGTCGTGACGGGCGCGCTCGAGCCGCTCGACATGTACGTCGACAGCGCGAGGCCGCCCGGTGCCTGCAGCGACGCCGTGCCGTCCGTGACGGTGGCCTGCCAGCCCGGCTCGGCCGCGCCGGCGGCGAAGATCTTCGCCGACAGGGTCGTGGTGCCGGCGACCGAGACCACGCGGACCACCGTCGTGTACGCCGTGTTCGCCGCGATCGTCATCCCGCTGACCGGCACGGACCGCAGCACCGTCTCGGTCCCGCCCACGCGGCGAGCAAGGTCGAGGCGCGGCCGTCCGGCGTTGCCGATGTTCAGGGTCAGCCGGTAGTCGTCGTTCGGCGTGAGGGCGCGGGGGACCAGCCGGGTCCACAGCACGCCCTGGGACCCCGGACGGCTCCACGACAGGTCGGTCCGCAGCTCGACGTCCCGCGCCGGGGCGCCGCCGAGCGTGGTCTGCGCGGTGGATCCCGCCTGCGTGAGCACGTGCTGTCCGGTGCCGCCGCTGACGCCGTAGAGGCTCGTCCGCCCCAGCAGGCTCCAGGTGCCTCCGCGGTCCGCGGCACCCCAGCCGTTCGTGACGGTGCGCCCGAACCGGTCCTCCACGATCGGTCCCGTGGCGGGGGTGGCCGAGACCGACACGGACCTCGTGGCCGTGTGGCTGGCTCCGTCGTCGTCCGTGACGGTGAGCCGGACCGTGTAGGTGCCGTCGGCCGCGTACGTGTGGGTCGGCGCCGCCTGGGTGGAGGCGTCGCCGTCGCCGAAGTCCCAGGCGCGGGACGTGATGGTGCCGTCACTGTCGGTGCTGCCCGCGGAGCTCAGTGCGACCGTCCGCTCCGACTGCGAGGTGACCGAGATCGCCGCGACGGGTGCGGTGTTGGGCGGCGGTGGTGGGGGCGGCGGGGGAGCGGCACCGACACGTGTCACCGTGATCTCGTCGACCGAGACCGTCGAGGGGCCGGACGCCGCCCCCGAGGTGTACACGCTGTAGCCGACGCCACCGGAGGCCGCCTGGACGGCCGCGGTCGAGTCCTGGGTCTGCAGGGTCCACGCCGCCGGCTCGTCCGGGCCCGTCCACGCCTTGACCCGCAGCACGGTCGGCGAGGTGCCCACGGTGTCGAACCGCACGTGCAGCGGCTGACCGGCGTTGACGCTCTGGGGCAGGCGGACCGAGGTCAGCGTGGTCGTGGTCGACCCGACCCGGCGGTCGATCGACACATCGGGCCGGCCGGCCTCGCGGAACTTGACCTGGGCGCGGTAGTCGCCGCCGCTCGACCGCCGGGACCACACCCCGGCGTACGTCCCGCTGCCCGTGACGGCGGGCGAGACCGCGAACGAGGTCCGCAGGGTCGCGTCGCCCGCGGCGACGGTGTTCGCGGCGATGTCGCGGCTGGCGGACGGCGGCACCGTGATCCGGCCGTGGCCGTCGGCGACCGAGAAGGCGGCCGGTGTGGAGGTGGCCCACGCCGCGCCGCTGGGCGCGGTGCCCCAACCGGACGCGACCGTCCGCGAGAACGAGTCCTGCAGCACGGCGTCGGCGGTGGGCGTGCGGACGGTCCAGGTCGGCGAGACCTCGGTGTCGGTGCCGTCCGACACGCGCACCCGCCACTCGTGGTCGGTGTCCCTCGCGAGGTCGGCCCACGTCGCCGCGACGGTCTCGCCCGACTCGGCCTGCACCGTCGCGATCGGGCGGAACGGTGCCGGCTCCGCCGCGGCGAAGTCGAAGGGCATGGTGAAAGCCGAGTCGGCGTCCGTCTCGTAGCGGCCGAGCCTGGGGGAGTATGTGGCGGCCGTGATGCGCCCGGCGGCGGGCTCGAACCGGTACGTGCGCAGCCAGCCGTCCCCACCGTTCGGGCGGGTCTGGTAGTTGGTCAGCACCTGGTGCACGGGCCGGCCGCACGCGTTGGCGTCGGTCCGTCGTGCCTCGCCGAGGTCCCCGCTGTGCTCGTGCCCGCTGAGCACGAGCCGGACCGTGCAGTGGGTCCGGACGAAGTCGGTCCACAGCGTCTCGGTCGGCGTGCCTCCGGGTCGTTGCGCCACGGTCCGGCGCGTGCCGTCCAGCTTGAGGAAGCCGTGCGTGAACATGATCACCGAGCGGTCGGGGTGGGCCGCGAGGACGCGGTCGGCCCACGCGAGGACGTCGGTCGGCGCCTCCCACTCGAGCCCGAGCACGAGCCAGTCGACGCCGCCAGCGGTGAACAGCGAGTAGTTGTTCATGTTCTGGCGGTCCCGGGTGTCGTCGCCGAACTCGTCCTGGCCCATGTAGCCGCCGTACGAGGCGGTCGACGGGGTCCAGTCCGCGTCCGCGTAGCGGCTGACCGGGAACCAGCGGTCGTACTCGTCGAAGGCCCCGGTGGCGGGGTCGAAGTCGTGGTTGCCCGGCACGACGGCGTTCGGCACCCGGTTGTCGTCCAGGATCTTGAGCCCGTCCGACGCCCACGGCCAGTGGCCGGCCCAGTCCCACGTGGCGACGAGGTCGCCCAGCTGCACCACGAACTGGGTGTTGAGCGCTGCGCGCTGGTCGACGACCCACTGCGCCTGCTGGGCGATGATCGCGCCGCGCGTGCGGGTCGTGTAGTTCTGAATGTCGGGCAGCGCCACGAGCGTGAACGGCTCGGCGTCGGAGCCGCCGCCGGTCGTCTCACCCGTGCGGCGTCCCTCGAAGGTCACCTCGAGGGGATCGCCGTCGGGGTCCGACGCGGTGACCCGCAGGGTCGGATCGGCGGTGGTGCTCACCGACCCGTTCGCCGGGGACACGAGCTGCACCGTGGGCGGCGCGGCGGTCGCCGGCGGCGCGAGCGTGAGGAGGACGACGGACGCGATGGTCGCGACCGAGATGGACGTGCGCCTGCTGTGCGGCGCCGGAGCTGTCGGACGCATCGCACCTCCCCAGAGGGTGCCGAACGGTCGGTTGACCCCGTGATCGTCCCACCGCGATCAGCCCGGGAACATGGCACTTCCTGCTGGTTTCCGCCTAGTCGCCACGGCGCCGCCGCCCCGACGCGCGCAACCCCCCCCCTCCACTTTTGGACGCGGATCCACGTCCGCGGCGCCAGCGGAGGTGGATCCGCGCCCAAAAGTGGCGAGGGGAGGACGGCGCCAGCGGTCAGATCGCTCCGGTGAGCACGGACGTCGTCAGGGCGAACAGGTCCTTGGGGTCGGCGGGCTCGGCGACCAGGTCGAGCCACGAGACCAGGTCCGTTCCGGCGACGGCACGACGGGCGTGCATCAGGGCGGCGAAGTCCTCGACCGCGAAGCCGACCGAGTCGAACACGGTGACATCCGCGGGGGAGCGGCGACCGGGCGCGTCGCGCGTGATGACGCGCCACAGCTCGGTCACGGGAAAGTCGGCCGGCACGGCCTGGATCTCGCCCTCGATGCGCGTCTGCGGCTCGAACTCCACGAACACCTCGCCGCGGTGCAGGATCGCGGGGTCGAGCTCGGTCTTGCCGGGGCAGTCGCCGCCGATCGCGTTGACGTGCACTCCCGGGGCGACCATGTCGTCCGTGAGGACGAGCGCTCGCTGCTTGTCGGCCGTGCACGTCGTGATGACGTCGGCGCCGCGGACCGCGTCCTGCGCGCTGGACGCGACGTGCACGTCGAAGCCGAGCGGTTCGACGTTGCGCACCATCTTGGCCATGGCCGCGGGGTCGACGTCCCAGATCCGCAGCGACCGGATGCCCAGGGCCGCGCGGAACCCGAGGGCCTGGAACTCCGACTGCGATCCCGTGCCGATCATCGCCATGACCTGCGAGTCCGGGCGCGCGAGATGGCGCGCGGCCATCGCCGACGTGGCGGCGGTGCGCAGGGCGGTCAGCAGGGTCATCTCGGCGACGAACGTCGGGTAGCCGGAGTGGACGTCGGCCAGCACGCCGAAGGCCGTCACGGTCTGGAAGCCGCGGGCGGGGTTCGCCGGGTGGCCGTTGACGTACTTGAAGCCGTAGGCGACGCCGTCGCTCGTGGGCATCAGCTCGATCACGCCGTCGTGCGAGTGCGAGGCGACCCGCGCGGTCTTGTCGAACTCGGGCCAGCGCCGGAAGTCGGTCTCGATGGCGTCGGTCATGGCGGCGATGATCGCCTCGGCCCCGGACTGGCGGATCCAGCAGGCGGTCGCGGCGACATCGAGGAAGGGGACGTGGCTCATGAGGCCCACGGTACGGCGGCGGCCGTGTGCAAACAATGACGTTTCCTTGCGTTTCCAACGGCGAAATCATGCAGGAGAACGGGTTCAGCACAACGAAAGCCTGCGTGTCTGTGACCTGTGGTGCAGGTGAGGCGATCTCAGCAGGAGAAAGCCCCGGACAGACCGGGATTGCAGGGCTAGCCTGTGGCGGTGGCCGACGACGGACTGACCCTTCTCCCCGAGCGGCTCGGCCTGCCTCGAGGCCGCTCGGCGCTGCCCGAGTCCGAGGTCGCCGCCTCCCAGCGGGGCCGGATCATGCAGGCGGTCACCGACGAGGTGGCCGCGGTCGGGTACGCCAAGGCCACGGTCGCGGGGATCACCCGCCGGGCCCGGGTCTCGCGCACGACCTTCTACCAGTCGTTCGACGACAAGGAGCACGCGTTCGCCGAGGCCTACGTCGCCATCAGCGACCAAGTGGTCTCGGTGATTCGCGAGCGTGCCGCCCAGACCGACGACTCCGCCTGGCGCGAGCGCATCGACCTCGGGGTGAGAGCGCTCGTGGGCAGCTTCGAGTCGCGGCCCTCGTACGCGCGCAGCTACATGGTCGAGGTGCACGGAGCAGGCGAGCGCGTCCTCCGGCTGCGCGACCACGTGGTCGAGCGCCACTCGCGCAGCCTGGCCCGGGTGGCCTATCTGGCGGGGCAGGCCGGTGCGCCCGTGCGCCAGCCCAGCGAGCTGGAGGTGATCGGCGCGATCGGGGCCACCGAGGAGCTCGTCGCCCGCGCCGTGCGCCGCGTTGGTCGCCACGACCGTCACGCGTTCCGGGCGGTCGTGCCCGCCATCGTCACGATCCACACGGCCGTCCTGCGCGCCGATTGACTCGCAACCGCCGATTCTGACTCTGGTTGGCGGCGATTCCATCATCGTGAACAAGTTTTGGCGAAACCGCCTCAGCATCTGTACCGGAGATGTACTTTTGTCTTGCGGCCCTCGTGGAACCACACCACACGAGCAGCCGGGAGGGAGTGTTCGGTCCCCCAGCCGAACCCGTCTGTCGAGTGTCTGGCGCCCCCGCACACCCCCGAGGCGGGGGTGCCAGACCTCCACCCCCACCGGGCACCGCGGGCCCCACGAGCTCGCCCTCGCAGCGCTGGCGCAGCCCGGTTTCTCGCCTACCGTGGTGTCATGACCAAGCCCGCGGTCCGCCGCCGCGTCACGATCGTCGAGAACGGTCGAGCCCGCCGCGGCGAGGACCGGCTGACCGGCGAGGAGCCGCTCGAGATCCGCGTGAACGGCAGATCCCTCGCCGTCACGATGCGCACGCCCGGTCACGACGTCGAGCTCGCCCTGGGCTTCTTGGTCTCGGAGGGGGTCATCACCCGCCGCGACCAGGTCCACACCGCGCGCTACTGCGCGGGCGCGACCGACGAGGGCGTCAACACCTACAACGTCCTCGACGTCCACGTCGCGCACGACGCGCACCTCGACCACCTCGCGCTCGAGCGCCACGGCGTGACGTCGTCCTCGTGCGGTGTGTGCGGCAAGACCAGCATCGACGCGGTGACGACGCGCTCGGCGTTCGAGGTCGACAGCGACCCGCTGCGCATCGAGGCACGGCTGCTGACCACGATGCCCGACCGGCTGCGCTCGGCGCAGCGCGTCTTCGACCAGACCGGCGGCCTCCACGCGGCAGGCCTCTTCGACGGCCGCACGGGACAGCCGCTCGTGGTGCGCGAGGACGTGGGCCGGCACAACGCCGTCGACAAGGTCGTCGGCTGGGCGCTCGAGCACGAGAAGCTGCCGCTCAGCGGCTGCGTGCTGATGGTGTCGGGCCGTGCCGGCTTCGAGCTCGCGCAGAAGGCGTCGATGGCCGGAGTGCCGATGCTGGCGGCGGTGTCGGCCCCGTCGTCGCTGGCGGTCGACCTGGCCGAGAGCGCCGGTCTGACGGTGGTCGGGTTCCTGCGGGGCGAGTCGATGGTCGTGTACTCACGGCCGGATCGGGTGGAGGTGGTGCAGTGAAGCGCAACCAGGTCCTGGAGGACCCGAACGACGACGAGATCGAGACCGGCGAGCCGAAGTCATGGGCCGCCGGCGTGCCGGGCGTGCTGCACGCGCTCGACCACTCGTTGCGGGGGATGGGCGTGCGCCGCAGCGCGAAGCTGCTGACGACGATGAACCAGAAGGACGGCTTCGACTGCATGAGCTGTGCCTGGCCCGATCCGAGCGAGCGGGCCGTGGCCGAGTTCTGCGAGAACGGCGCGAAGGCCGTCGCGTGGGAGGCGACTCCGGTCACGGTGCCGTCGGGGTTCTGGGCCGAGCACTCGGTCGACGAGCTGGCGTCGCGCAGCGAGTACTGGCTGGGACAGCAGGGCCGCCTGGTGGAGCCGGTGTACAAGGCGCCCGGCCAGAGCCACTACCGCCCGGTCTCGTGGGACGAGGCGTTCTCGATCGCCGCCGAGGCGCTCAACGCGCTCGACACTCCCGACCAGGCGTCGTTCTACACCTCCGGGCGCGCCTCGAACGAGGCCGCGTTCCTGTACCAGCTGTTCGTGCGGGCGTACGGCACGAACAACCTGCCCGACTGCTCGAACATGTGCCACGAGTCGACCAGCGCGGCGATGGCCGAGACGATCGGCCTGGGCAAGGCGACGGTCACCTACAAGGACTTCGCGCAGGCGGACCTGGTCATCGTGATGGGCCAGAATCCCGGCACGAATCACCCGCGCATGCTCACGGCGCTCGAGGAGGCCAAGCGCGGCGGCACCTCGATCATCGCGGTCAACCCGCTGCCCGAGGCGGGACTGATGCGGTTCAAGAATCCGCAGAGGCCGCGCGGCGTGATCGGCCGCGGCACCAGGATCGCGGACCAGTTCTTCCAGATCCGCCTCGGCGGCGACGGGCTGCTGCTGCAGGCCGTCATCAAGCGTGTGCTCGAGGCCGAGGACGCCGCTCCGGGCACGGTCCTCGACCACGAGTTCATCGCCGAGCACACGGCCGGGCTCGACGAGCTGCGCGCAGGACTGGCGGACCTCGACGAGGATGACGTGCTCACCGCCACCGGCCTGACGAGCGACGAGCTCGACCAGTTCGCCCGCCACTACCTGCGGGCGGACCGCGTCATCGTCACCTGGGCGATGGGCCTGACCCAGCACACCGAGTCCGTCTCCACGATCCGCGAGATCATCAACCTGCTGCTGCTGCGCGGGCACATGGGCCGTCCGGGCGCGGGCGCGTGCCCGATCCGCGGCCACAGCAACGTGCAGGGCGACCGGACGATGGGCATCTGGGAGAAGATGCCCGACGCGTTCATCGACCGGCTGCGCGACGAGTTCGGCTTCGAGCCGCCGCGCCACCACGGACTCGACTCGGTGCACACCGTCCGCGGCATGCAGCGCGGCGACGTGCGCTTCTTCATGGCCCTGGGCGGCAACTTCGTCTCGGCCATCTCCGACACGGGCGCCGCCGAGGCGGCCCTGCGCGGCACCGCGATGACGGTGCAGGTCTCGACCAAGCTCAACCGGTCGCACGGAGTCACGGGCGACGCGGCGCTCATCCTGCCGACCCTGGGGCGCACCGAGATCGACCGGCAGGCGACGGGGGAGCAGTTCGTCACCGTCGAGGACACCGTGTGCGCGGTCCACGCCTCGCACGGGCAGGTCGAGCCCGTCGGGCCGCAGCTGCTCTCGGAGATCGCGATCATCAGCCGGCTCGCCCGGGCGACCCTGGCCGACCGGGTGCCCGTCGACTGGGCGGCCCACGAGGGCGACTACCGGCTGATCCGCGAGCACATCAGCCGGGTCGTCCCCGGCTGCGAGGACTACGAGCGCAAGGTCACCGCGCCGGGTGGCTTCGTCCTGCCGCACGGCGCCAGGGACTCGCGGACCTTCGACACCCCGACCGGCCGGGCGATGTTCACCGCGAACCGGTTCGAGCCCGTCGTCGTGCCCGAGGGTCGGCTGCTGCTGCAGACCGTGCGCGCTCACGACCAGTTCAACACCACGATCTACAGCCGCAACGACCGCTACCGCGGGATCAAGGACGGGCGCGAGATCGTGTTCGTCCATCCCGACGACCTCGCCGATCGCGGACTCGCCGACGGCGACCAGGTCGACGTCTTCAGCGAGTGGCCCGACCAGCCCGACCGGGTCCTGCGCGGGTTCCGCGCCGTGGCCTTCCCGACCGCGCGAGGGTGCGCGGCGGCCTACTACCCGGAGGCGAACGTGCTCGTGCCGCTGGACTCGACCGCGAAGGGATCCAACACGCCGGTCTCCAAGGCCGTCGTGGTGCGCATCGAGCCGGCCGCGAACGGGGTCGCCCCGGGCTGAGCGTGAGCCGTCAGGCCGACGGCTCGGTATCGCTGCGGTCCCGTCCGATGTGCCGCGGCAGCAGCGCCGCGACGGCCAGTCCGGGGACGGCCCACAGCGCCATCACGACCAGCGCCGCGGCCGGGTCGCCGATCGCGAGCTGGACCGTCAGGACGACCAGCACCGCGCCCAGGTTGCCGGCCAGCAGCAGCATCGCGGTGACGCTGCCGGCACGCGCCGGCCCGACGTGCACCTCGGACCAGTCCAGCATCACCGGCAGCGTG
>NZ_DAMDLR010000058.1:0-16589 GCF_032084975.1 Aeromicrobium sp. | reverse complement strand
CACGACGCCCGCCGAAGCCGGCTCCACTCCGGTCGAGGGTGGCGTGACCGCCCCGGGCGAGGAGAAGCCCGCGGGCGAGGGCCAGGCGCGACGCCGACGCCGACGCCGCCGGCCCTCCGGTGGCGGCCAGTCAAGCGACTCGGCTCCCGCCTCCGCGTCCTGACGCTTTCTGTGCGTGACGGTTTCCCCGGTTAAGTAGGAACGCTGTCACTTCACGAGGGTTGCAACCCTCGTGAAGTGACAGGAAACCTACTTAACCGGGGAAACTTCTCTCAAGCGGTGACGACGACGGGCGTGCCGTCGGGAGCCCAGTCCCACAGGTACTTGGCGTCGGACTTCCTCTGGCGCACGCAGCCTGCCGAGAGTGCCGTGCCCAGCTGCTCGACGGTCTGCTCGGGCTCGCCGTTGTTGTAGACCGGGATCGAGTGGAAGCCGATCGGCGCGTTCCGCCCGGTCGTGAACCGCACGAAGTACTCCATCGTGCCGGTGTAGTCGAAGCTGACGGCCTTCCGCTGACGCGACTGCACGGCGTACGTGCCCGGCTGCAGGTTGTCGTGACGGCTGCCCGAGACGAGGTAGGTGCGGTCGACCGTCCCGTCGGCCTCGACGAGCCACACGCGCTGGTCCGACTGGTCGAAGACGATCCGACGCCCCGAGCCGGAGCGCGCCGGCGGAGGCGGATCGGCCTCGGGTGCCACGACCATCTTCCGTGCCGCCGTGGTCGCCGCCGCCGTGGCGGCCGAGGTGGGCGTGGTGGCCGCGGTCACCGACGGCAGCACCGCGGCCGTGACCACGGATCCGGGCTGCGCACGGGTCGAGGCCGCGGCCTCGCGCTCGGGAAGCATGATCGACGTGGCCGCGATCATGACCGTCAGGACGAGAGCGCCACCCAAGGCCACGACGCGTCCGCGCCGGACACGTGTGGGTGCGGCAACAGCAGGGGGCGGGGAAGCCATGCTCTCCACGGTAGGCGCCTGACGTCGGCGATGACCGACTTCGCGGGGCGTGCGCGTGGCGCGCTCGCCCTCATGGGGGTCCAGCGGCTCGCTCATCGGCCCTCGATCAGCAGCCGTGCGATCGCGCGATACGCCTCGGCACCCTTGTGCGTGCGCGCCGTGCTCAGGATCGAGCGGCCGATCGCCGGCGCCTCCGCGAACCGGATCGTCTTGGGGATCGGCGGGTCGAGGACCTCGAGCTCGTAGGTCTCCTCGATCGCCGCCAGCACGTTGCGCGCGTGGGCCGTGCGGCCGTCGTATGCGGTCGCCAGCACCCCGCGGACCTGCAGGCCGGGATTGATGAAGCTCCTGACGTCGTGGATCGTGTCGAGCAGCTGGCCGACGCCACGGTGCGACAGGGTCTCGGCCTGCAGCGGGATCAGCACCTGATCGGCCGCCGACAGGGCACCGACGGTGAGCACGCCGAGTGCCGGCGGGCAGTCGAGCAGGATCCAGTCGTAGTCGTCGGCCACCTTCGCCAGGGCCACCCGCAGCCGCTGCTCGCGGCCCGTCCGGGTGACCAGGTTCTCCTCGGCCTCCGCCAGCGAGACGTTCGCGGGCAGCAGGTCGACCCCCTCGTCGGTGGTGCCGATCGCGTCGACCGCATCGACCTTGCCCAGCAGCACCTCGGCGACGGTGACCTCGAGCTCCTCAGGGTCGACGCCCAGCGAGAACGTGAGGCTGCCCTGCGGGTCGAGGTCGACCAGCAGCACCCGCTGGCCCGCCTCGGCCAGTGCGGCGCCGATCGACGCGACGCTGGTGGTCTTGGCGACGCCACCCTTCTGGTTGGCGAGCGCGAGGGTGGTGGTCACGCCCGTCATTGTGCCATCGGCACGGGTGTTCGGGGG
Organism: Aeromicrobium sp.; assembly: GCF_032084975.1. Classification (GTDB taxonomy): domain Bacteria; phylum Actinomycetota; class Actinomycetes; order Propionibacteriales; family Nocardioidaceae; genus Aeromicrobium. The sequence goes on along the minus strand of NZ_DAMDLR010000058.1, from coordinate 14,746 downwards.
CTCGTCCGCGCGCCGCTCCCGTCACACTGGGGCACCGATGTGGCCGGGTGAGCGGCGACTGGCATGCTGGCCCCATGACCCGCACGGCCCTGATCACCGGAGCCACCGCCGGCATCGGCAACGCGTTCGCGCGCGAGCTGGCACGCCGTGGCACGCACCTCGTCATCGTCGCGCGCACCACCGACCGCCTCGAGCAGGTGGCCGCCGAGCTGCGGGCGAAGCACGGCGTCGACGTCGAGGTGATCACCGCCGACCTCGCCACGATCGACGGCATCCGCAAGGTCTCGGACCGCCTCACCGAGGCGGGACGTCCCATCGACCTGCTGGTCAACAACGCCGGGGCGTCGTCCGCCGGCTGGTTCGGCGCCACCGACATCGCCGACGAGGACCGCCAGCTCGACCTGCTCGTGCGCGCCCCCATGCACCTGATGGACGCCGCCATCAAGGCCATGTCGGGCCGCGGCCAGGGCGGGATCATCAACGTCGCCAGCGTCGCGGCCTTCACCCCACGCGGGTCCTACTCGGCGCACAAGGCCTGGCTCGTGAACCTCTCGCAATGGGCGAACCTGCAGTACTCCGACGTCGGCATCACTGTGCAGGCGCTGTGCCCCGGATTCACCCGCACGGAGTTCCACCAGCGCATGCAGGCCAACATCGCCGACGTCCCCCGGTGGATGTGGCTCAAGGCCGACAACGTCGCCAAGGCGTCCCTCAAGGACCTCGAGCGCGGCAAGGCGATCTCGGTCCCCTCGCTGCGCTACAAGGTGCTGACGGCGATCTCGCGCCATGCTCCGGCGGCCCTCGTGGCGAACATCGCGAAGCGAGGTCGCTGAATGAGCGTCCCCCGGACCCTCGAGATCCCCGCGGGCGTCATCGTCGACACCGTCGAGACGAAGCGCACGACCCACGCGGTCCATCGCGCCGAGGCGGTCGGCGAGCGCCTCGGGTCGGTCCTGCTCATCCCGGGGTGGACCGGCAGCAAGGAGGACTTCACGCCCGTCCTGCCCCTGCTGGCCTCGCTCGGGTACGACGTGGTGACGTTCGACCAGCGCGGCCAGTACGAGTCTCCCGGGGACGCCACGGACGACTACTCCCTGCCGGCGCTCGCAGAAGATGCCCTGGCCCTGGCCGATGTGATCCTCGCGGACGAGCGCTTCCACCTGCTGGGGCACTCCTTCGGTGGGCTGGTTTCGCAGTCGCTCACGGTCGACCATCCCGAGCGGGTGCGCTCGCTGAGTCTGCTGTGCACGGGCCCGGGCGCCCTGGGCGACTCACCCGCCCGTCCGCTGCAGCGCATCGTCAGCGCGATCGGCAAGGTCCCGCTGCTGCAGATCCACGAGCTGCGCGAGCAGGGCATCAAGCGGCCGGCGCAGATCACCGCGTTCCTGGCGAAGCGCTTCACCGCGAACGCCCCGGCGTCCCTCAAGGCGATGACTCAGCATCTGATCGACGCCCCCGATCGGGTCGACGAGGTCGCCGCCACCGGGGTGCCGTGCTGGGTCGCACGCGGTGAGAACGACGACGCCTGGCCGCACGACGTCCAGGCCGAGATGGCACGGCGGTTGGGTACCGAGATCGTGATCCTGCCCTCCGCGGCCCACTCCCCCGGCGTCGAGGCGCCCGAGGAGCTGGTCGACGACTGGCGGGCGTTCCTGCTGGCCCACTGAACCGGCGCGGCGCGGCCTACGGGGTCCGGTGCCGCTTCAAGGTGGCCGCCAGCGCGCGGCGCCCCATCGGGCCGAGCCCGTCGAGAACGGCCGCGACGGTGCCCAGCGCCTCGAACGAGCGGTCTGCGAGGCCGTCCGGGCGGACCGGGTCGGTCAGCTCGAACCCCACGAACGCGGCCATCAGCAGCTCGGTGAAGGTCTCGGCGTCGATGACGCCGGCGAACGGCGATCCGGCCCGCAGCAGTCGATGGGACGCCTCGAGGATGGGCGTACGCCACATGTCCAGCGCCTGGCGGCTGGCCTGTGCCACCGTCTCGTCGGTCTGGGCCGCGACGAGCGCCTGGCCCAGGATCGAGACCGTGCCTGCCTCACGCTCGGCCAGCTGGACCTCGCGAGCGAGGTCGACCAGGTCCGTGAAGGTGGTCGCCGCCTCGAACCGCTCGCGGTGCCGGTCGACGCGGCCCTGCGTCGCCGACACGCACGCGGCGGCGACGAGTTCGGCGACGGAGCCGTAGTGGTAGAACACGAGACCCTGCGCGACCCCGGCGCGCTGCGACACGGTCCTGGCCGACATGGCGACGATGCCGTCGGTCTGCAGCACGTCGACGGCGGCCTCCAGCAGGCGACGCTTGGACTCCTCGGCGGACTTCGGCGGCACGAACTCAGTATCCCAGCGTGACGTCGGCGCGCCTCCTGCGTGCGCTGCGCCATGCGGCGTGCAGCGAGAGGAAGCTCGTGACGGCCGCGAGCCCCGCGCACGCCAGGGACCAGGCCGCAGCCTCGCGCGGCGAGACGTGCTCGAACCAACACGCGACGGCAGCGACCTCGACGAGCACCACGATGGCGGCGGCCGCAGCCGAGATCCCGATGGCCCCTCTCGTCCCCCGACTGCGCTGCACGCGATCCCAGACCGTGACGACGACCATGGTCGGGGCCACGCCGAGCAGCACGCCCACCGCGACACCGAGGGCACCGACGAGGCACACCAGGAGCACGAAAGTACCGGCCTCGTCCAGGGCGAGGTCCGAGTCGGTCGAGGCGAGGAACCACTGCACCCACCCCAGCAGCAGGACGCCGGCCGAGCAGATCAACCCGGTCGCCGCCGACGCGAGAACGCCGGCCAGCACCACTTGGAACCGTGCCATGTCGCGCTCCTCAGTACCGGCTCGCGAGGATGGCCAACCTGCGGGCGGCACGCCGACTCGCCATGCCGTGGACGCGCTCACATCGCTGCGAATCATGGCACTACCTCGTTTATGAGCGACTGCTCAAGAACGACATTAGCACCGATCCCGTCAGCCGACGATGGCGCGGAGTGCCGCCACGTGGCCGCGGTAGGCCGCGCGTCCCGCTTTCGTGAAGGACGCCCAGGTCCGCACCCTCCCCTCGCGGGTGCCCTTCGACACCGAGACGTAGCCGGCATCCTCCAGGGCCTTGACCTGTTTGCTCAGCACGGATTCGCTCACGCCGAGCTGGTCTCGCAACAGGGCGAAGCCGGCCTTGTCGACCGTGTCGAGGATCGCGCAGATCTGCAGCCGGTGCGGCGCGTGGATCAACGGGTCGAAGTCCCCCGTAGTCACGGCTGGTCCTCGATGCTGCGCACCCAGTCGGCGTCCCAGGCCGGACCCAGCACCGCCCAGGACAGGGCCGTCACGACGGCGGCGATCGCGGCCGGCACCGCACCGAAGAGGGCCACGGCGAGTCCCGCGATCGAGACCGCGATCATGAGCCACGCACGCCAGGCACCGGGCTCGCGCAGGGTCGCCCACGTGACCACGCCCGTGTGCTTGCTGTACCACTGCATCGCACCGAGGACGGTCACGAGCCCGGCCGCGTAGAGCGCCCAGCGGACCCAGCCGTCCAGGCCGAGACCCAAGGTGACCATGCCCATTCCCACGCCCGCGACCGCGTAGTAGCCCTTCGGGCTGGCGACCCGGTGCGCCGTGGTGCGGCGCGTGGCCGCGATCTGCTCGAGCGCTTCGCGCGCCTCGTCCCGCTCGTCCATGACAGCCTCCCGATTGACTTTCCGTTGCGGAAAGTCTAACTCCTGACTTTCCATCATGGCAAGCCAGCGCGGAAAGTCACCGCGGGGACGATCAGCCGAGGAGCCGCTCCAGCTCGTCCGGGTGGGTCGTGTTCGCGCCGAGGTGGAACGCCGGCCCCTTGCCGGTGCCGTGATAGTCGCTCGAGCCCGTCTTCGCCAGGTCCAGGTCGTCGGCAATCGCGGCGAGCGCGGCGCGGTCATCGGCGTCGTGGTCGGGGTGGTCGACCTCGATCCCCGCGAGCCCGATCGCGGCCAGCTCGGTCAGGACCTCTGCCGTGATGCCCGTGCGGCTGTCGCGCGCCCAGGCGTGGGCGATGACCGGTCGCCCGCCCGCCGCGCACACGAGGCGAACCGCCTCGAACAGGTCCGCCGAGTACCGCCCGACGTACGCCGGCTTGCCCGGGACGAGCCAGTCACGGAACGCCTCGTCGCGGTCCTTGATGTACCCCTTGGCGATCATCGCGTCGGCCACGTGCGGACGGCCCCAGGCGGCCGCGTCGCCCGCGACGGCCAGGACCTCCTGCTCGGTCAGCGGCATGCCGTGCTCGGCCAGCTTGTCCAGCAGTCGGGGCAGCCGCTGCGTCCGGCCGCCCAACACGCGCCTCAGCTCCTCGACCAACGGCTGGTGCGTCGGGTCGAACTCGTACCCCAGCAGGTGGACGCTGGAGCCGCCGAACTGGGTCGAGATCTCGATGCCGCGGATGAGCCGGATGCCGACCTCGTCCGCGGCCTGCTGCGCCTCGTCCCAGCCCTCGGTGGCGTCGTGATCGGTCAGCGCGACGACGTCGAGCCCTACGCCCTTCGCGCTGTTGACCAGCTCGGACGGGGTCTCGGTGCCGTCGGACCGGGTGGAATGGGTGTGGAGGTCGATGCGCACGAACGGAAGCCTATGCCCTCGTGCGTGCGGCCCTGTCGTGGACGTTCCACTGGCTGACCACCGGCTGACCACGGTCGTCGCCGAGGACCGAGTACGTCCCGGTGTCGAGCAGGAACACCCGTCCGTCCGCCACGTCGAGTCCGAGCCAACGCGCCGCGAGCACCCGCAGCGAGTGCCCGTGCGCGAACACCAGCGTCCGACCGCCGTGGGACCGGACGCGCTCGACGACGCGGTCGAGCCGCTCCCCCACCTGCGCGGACGTCTCGCCGCCCGGGGTCGGATGCGACCAGACGGTCCAGCCCGGCACGGTCTCGCGGATCTCGACGGTCGTGATGCCCTCGTAGTCGCCGTAGTCCCACTCCACGAGGTCCTCGTCGACCTCGGGCGTGAAGCCCGCGAGCTCGGCGGTGTCGAGGGCGCGACGACGCGGGCTGCTCCACACCCGGTCGAAGCCGACCCCCGACAGCAGGGGGCGCAGGGACTGCGCCTGCTCGCGGCCGACGTCCGTCAGCTCGAGGTCGGTCACCGACGTGTGCCGCCACGACCGGCTCCACTCGGTCTCACCGTGGCGCACGAGCCACAGTTCGGTCTCGTCCGCCGACTGGTTCATGGCCTCAGCGTGGCACGAGTGCCCAGTAGTCGAGGTCCAGCAGGACGCCCGGGGCGTACTTCTGGTCCTCGGTGCGCAGCGTCATCGACTCGTCCCGGCCCTTCGTGGCGACGAGCCGCAGGCGCAGCGCTCCGACACCCGGCGCGGAGGTCTCGGCCTTGTCGAGCACCTCGCTCCACGCGTAGACCGTGTCTCCGGCGAAGGCAGGCGCGGTGTGCGACCCCGCGTTGATCGCCGAGACCAGCTGGGCGTTCGCGAGGCCGTTGAAGGACAGCGCGCGCGCCATCGAGATCACGTGGCCGCCGTAGATGAGCCGCTGGCCGTCCGGGCGGGCCTCGACGTTGAAGTGCACCTTGGCCGTGTTCTGCCACAGGCGCGTGGCCATCATGTGCTCGGACTCGCTGAGCGTGACGCCGTCGACGTGGTCGATCCTCTCGCCCACCTCGTAGTCGTCGAAGCGGTGCGTCTCGCCCGCGGCGGCGAAGTCGTAGTCGCTGAAGTCCAGGCCCGCGGGGATCACGAGGTCATCGACCGAGAGCGCCTTCGCCAGCTCGGGCACGACGGGCTCGGGGGCGGGAGCGTCCTGGTCGCGCTTGTGCACCATCACCCAGCGGGCCCACTCGAGCGCGACCTCGCCGTGCTGGTCCGTCGCGGTGGACCGGACGTAGACGACACCGGTCCTGCCGTTGGAGTTCTGCTTGAGGCCGATGACCTCGGAGCGCGTGCTGAGCGTGTCCCCGGCCACGATCGGGCGGTGGAAGCGGCACTCCGCATAGCCGAGGTTGGCCACGGCGTTGAGCGACACGTCCGGCACGGTCTTGCCGAAGGCGATGTGGAAGGCGATCAGCTCCTCGACGGGCGCCGGGTCCAGGCCGACGGACGCGGCGAAGGCGGCGGACGACGGGACGGCGAAGCGAGTCGGGTAGAGCGCCCCGTACAACGCGCGGTCACCGTCGGTGACGGTGCGCGGCGTGGCGTGCTCGATGACCTGCCCGAGGGTGAAGTCCTCGAAGAAGTTGCCCGGGTTCGTCTTGCTCATGTCGTCCTCACGATCGCGGATGGTGCGGGACCATCATGGCGGATCGTCAGAACGCGAGCGTCGCGGCGACCATGTTGTGGTCCGACGGGGGCATCGAGCGGTACCGCGCCCGGCGCAGGTTCGCGTCGACCACGGTCTCCCAGCCCCGGGCGCGGATGCTCGCGGAGGCGAGGACGTAGTCGATGCGGATCCCTTGGTACCGGTAGTGCGCGCGGGCGGTGGCGCCCCTGGACCTCTTCGTGCCCGGTCGGTACATGCACTGGTTGGGACCCGTCCCGGGCTTGCGGCCGGCGATGCTGTTCGAGGTGTTGTAGTACGCGTGGATGCGGCGCTTGAGGTGCAGCGGCACCCGCGAGTACGCCGTCGCCACGAGCGACGACGTCACCCCGCGCGACCGGCAGGAGCCACGCCACTTCGCGCGCTTGGAGCGGTACACGCGCCGGTCCGTGCCCAGCACGTCCACGAGCCCGGCTCGGGTCAGGTCGTCGACGGGCGTTCGCATCCGCATGCGTCCAGTCGTGTTCATGTCACCCACGGCGACGACGGGCAGCGTGGCGCCGCGGTACGACCTCAGCTGACGCAGCAACGCCGTCATCTGCCTCACCTGCTTGCGGCGGAACGCGTTGGACGCCTTGCTGCCGACCGCACGGCCGCGGTAGCGGGCCTCGAGGTGCGTGTTGGCGAAGACGAAGCGCTGGCCCGTCGCCCGGATGCGGAAGATCGTCCAGTCCAGGGTGCGGCGGGTCGCGGTGGCCCTGGCGAGCAGCCGTGATCCCTGCCGCTCGACCACCAACGTGCGCGAGTCGTACACCGTGCGGTTGTCCGACGAGCTCGACCTCGGCGAGGTCCGGCACGCGCGCCACGGCGCCTGCCGACCCTGCCACGTGCCGTTCCACACGGCGGGGTTCGGCCCGGTGGTCGGGCACACCTTCCGGTACGTGTTCGTCACCCGGTACGGGGAACCCTGGACCTGCGCGTTCATCAGGTCGACGACGTGCTCGTACTGCGCGTAGTTGCGCGACCCGGCAGGCCGCCGTTGCATCCACGCCTCCGACGCCTCCTGCAGGCCGATCACATCGGGCGAACAGCGCATGATCATCGAGACGACCCGGTCCGCTCGCGACTCCCAGCGCGGCATCGTCTTCGCGCTGTTGTAGCCCGCGATGTTGTACGAGGCCGCGAGCACCGGCGTCCGGCCCTGGAAGGCGCCGCCCGGCGAGGTCTCGCGGACGACGTCGGCGTGAGCGGCGCACCGCGACGGAACCGCTGCGGCTCCGCTCGTGAACGAGGGAGCGGTCAGGAAACCGACGGCCACGGCGATCGCGGTGACGACGGTGGCGAGACGAGCGCGCATGGACGACCTCCAGGATTCTCCGGGCCCCCGATGGCCGCAGATCTTCAACTGTAGGTCGCTGTCGTCACTGTGCAATCACAGGACGCATCCGTCCCGTCAGCCGACGGAGTGGCGCGTGCCCATGACCTCGTCGACGCGCTGGCGGTCGAACGACTCGCCGAGCCACTCGAACAGGCCCTCGAGGACGCCGTGGTCCGCGACGTAGTCGTCGTAGTGCACGCGGTAGGTCACGTCGCTGCCCAGCTCCTGGTGGGCGCGCTCGAGGCGCGCGTCGTAGTCGGCGACCTGGGCCAGCGCGGCGGCCGGGTCCTTCTTCGCCCACCACTTGCTCTGGATGACGTCCTCGGCGTTGCGGGTGTTCAGCACGAAGCGTGCGCCGGGGAAGACCGTGCGGGTGAACTCGAGCGTCTCGACGAGGTCGCGGCGCCACCAGCGGATCTCCTTGAAACCGGTGACCCGGGTGTCGGGCCCGGGCTTGAGGAAGACCTGCTGCATGTGGCGCCGGTACGAGGCCGCGGCCTCCTCGGGCGAGTACGAGTCCATGCCGAACCACGGGTTCGTCGGGTCGCCGCCCTTCACGTTGCCCAGGCGTTCCTCGACCTTGCGCCAGTTGTCGTGCAGGCTCTCGAGGGTGCCGGCGTTCTCGCCGCGGATCAGGTAGCCGGGGATCGAGTTCAGCAGGCCCTGGAGCAGGGTCGAGCCGGTGCGCCCGTAGGTGACGATGAAGACGTACTCGAACTCGCGATCGTCGCGGGCCACGCGCAGCTCGCGGTCGAGATCGAGCTTCTGCTGCTGCAGGTCCGCGTTCTGGCGCTTGAGCGACTTCAGCTGCCGCTGCAGCCCGTCGCGGTCGTCGATGAGACGGCGGATGGCGGGCACCTTCAGGGCGACGTCCTTGGCGAGCGACATGCCCACCAAGGTACCGCCAGCGCTGCGCGTCAGAACGAGGTGGTGCCGCCCGGCATCGAGGCCAGCAGCTCCTGCCCACGGGCCAGGTGCTTGTGCTCGACGAGCAGCTCGTATTTGCTCGGCAGAATCGTCTTGACGCTCGAGAAGTCGCGGCGCCCGCGCGTGGTCGCGTATCCCACGGCGGCGATGATCGCGCCCCACACGACACCGAGCAGCACGCCGGTGAGCACCGCGTTGAGCCACTCGCCCTCGGCCGCGAAGATCCCGAGCAGCAACCCGATCAGCAGGCCGAACCAGGCACCGCCGAGGACACCACTGAGCAGGACCCGCCCCCAGGTCAGCCGGCCCGTGACGCGCTCGAGCTGCTTGAGGTCGGTGCCGACGATCAGGACCGACTCCACGGGGAAGCCGTGGTCGGACAGGTGGTCGACGGCCTTCTGGGCCGTCTCGTAGTCGTCGTGGACGCCGAGCGACTGCGGGTACTCCAACGAGAAGATCTGGGCCATGGCGCCAGCGTAGACCCGGGGAACGACACGACCCCGCCGGCGCGATGCCGGCGGGGTCGTGTCGTTTCAGGCCTCAGGCCTTGTAGTCCTTGAGCAGGTTGCGGCCGATGATCATCTTCTGGATGTCCGACGTGCCCTCGCCGATCAGCATGAACGCCGTCTCGCGATAGATGCGCTCGATCTCGTACTCCTTGGAGTATCCGTAGCCGCCATGGATGCGGAACGACGCCTCAACGACCTCGTTGGCGTACTCGGACGCGACCATCTTGGCCATGCCGGCCTCGACGTCCATCCGCTCGCCCGAGTCCTTGAGGCGCGCGGCGCGCACCATCATGTTGTGGCTGACCTCGACCTTGGTGCCCATCTCGGCGAGGCGGAACAGGACGGCCTGGTGCTCGGCGATCATCTTGCCGAAGGTCTTGCGCTGCTGGGCGTAGGCGATGGCCAGCTCGAAGGCGCGGATCTGCAGGCCGCACGCACGGGCGGCGACGTTCACGCGGCCCACCTCGACGCCGTCCATCATCTGGAAGAAGCCCTTGCCGGGCGTCCCGCCGAGGATCTGGTCCGCGGCGATCTGGTGGCCCTCGAGGATGAGCTCGGTCGTCTCGACGCCCTTGTAGCCCATCTTGTCGATCTTGCCCGGGACCGTGATCCCCTGGGCGGTCTCGCCGAAGCCCGGCTCCTTCTCGACCAGGAAGGTCGTCATGTTCTTGTAGACGCTGTCGGCGCCCTCGTCGGTCTTGCACAGGACCGCGACGAGCGTGGAGGTGCCGCCGTTCGTCAGCCACATCTTCTGGCCGGTGATCGAGTACGAGCCGTCGTCCTGCTTGGTCGCCTTCGTCGACACGGCGGAGACGTCCGAGCCCAGGCCCGGCTCGGACATGCTGAAGGCGCCGCGGACCTCGCCGGTGGCCATCTTCGGCAGGTACTTGGCCTTCTGCTCGTCGGTGCCGTGCTGCATCAGCATGTAGGCGACGATGAAGTGCGTGTTGATGACGCCCGAGACGCTCATCCAGCCGCGCGCGATCTCCTCGACCACGAGCGCGTAGGTCAGCAGGGACTCGCCCAGGCCACCGAACTCCTCGGGGATCGTGAGGCCGAAGACGCCGAGCTCCTTGAGCCCCTCGATGATCTCGGTCGGGTACTCGTCGGCGTGCTCGAGCTCCTGCGCGACCGGGATGATCCGCTCGTTGACGAATTCACGGATCGTCTTGAGGATCTCGGACTGGATGTCGGTCAAGCCCTCGGTCGTGGCGAGTCGTCCCATGGGTGGCGCTCCTCGAAATCGGTGGGAATCGGGGCGAGCCTACCGCGCTGTATCGCCCCGCACCGCCGGGGACCCGTCAGTCCGCGACGAGCGGCTCGACCCGCCGCGCGCGCCCGTTGGCCGCGGTGACCACCGCCAGACCGGCGAGGATCAGGACGATCCCCGCATAGGTGGCCCACTGCAGGGACTCGTCCAGGAACGCCGCGGCGACGAGCGCGGCGCCGGGCACCTCGAGCAGCAGCAGGAGCGACACGACCACCGGCGACATGACGGCGAGCAGGTGGTTGATGACGGAGTGGCCCAGCAGCTGCGCGCACACCATGACGGCGACGATCAGGACCCAGGCCCGCGCCGACCAGCCGGACAACGGCACACCCGTCGCCAGGCACGCGACGAGCAGGATCGCCGAGCAGATGCCGTAGCAGGTGAACGTGTAGGCGGTGGTCGACAGCGTCTCGCGGACCCGCGCGCCCGTCACGACGTAGATGGCGGCGAACAGGCCGCCGGCCAGCGCGAGTCCGTCTCCGATGATCGCGTCGCGCGACAGCGACAGGTCGACGCCCGAGATCGCGGCGACGCCCGCCAGCGCGAGGAGCGAGCCGCCCACGACGGAGGCCGTCGCACGCCGACCACGCAACGCGTCGATCGCGATCACGAAGAGCACCTGCATCGAGACCAGCGCGGTGGCCACGGCCACGGATGTCAGCTTGAGCGAGGCGACCCAGCACGCGAAGTGAGCGGCCAGCGCGGCGCCCGCGACGATGCTCAGGCCCCAGCCGTTCCGCGTCTGGCCGGTGATCGCGGCGCGATGCCGCGTGAGCGCGAAGGGCGCCAGCAGTCCCGTGGCCATGGCGTTGCGCCAGAACGCGATCGCCAGCACGGGCGCCGCCGTCGCCGCCATCAGCGGACCGGACAGCGACACCCCGAGGACGGCCACCAGCGCCAGGACCACGTTCACTGCGCCAGTGTGCCCCGCTTCCCCTTCGCCCGAACGGCTGGGGAGGCGCCGGGTCGTCACCGCCTCCCGCCAGCCATCCGCCACGGACGCACTGCCCCCGGTAGCCTCGACACCGTGACCAGCCAGCCGACCCGGATCTTCGTGTCCCGCCTCGTCGGTCAAGCCGTGTTCGATCCGGTGGGCGACCAGGTCGGCAAGCTGCGCGACATCGTGGTGGCCGTGCGCACCGCGGCGCAGCGGCCACGCGTCCTGGGGCTCGTCGTCGAGGTGCTCGGCCGACGCCGCGTGTTCCTGCCGATGACGCGCGTGACGTCGCTCGACTCCGGGCAGGTCATCACGACGGGCGTGCTGAACCTGCGACGGTTCCAGCAGCGCGCCACCGAGACGCTCGCCGTGCACGAGCTGTTCGACCGCCAGGTGACGCTGGCCGACGGGACGCCGGCTGCCGTCTACGATCTCGCGATCGAGCAGGACCCCCGCCGCGACTGGTACGTCTCCACGGTCGCCGTCGCCGAGCCGCACAAGCGCTTCGGCCGTCGCGGCACCAGCCACGTGCTGGAGTGGGACGAGGTCCGTGGCCTCGCCAACGAGTCGGCCGCCCAGGGCGCGACGCACCTGCTGGCGACGATGGACGAGATGCGGCCCGCCGACATCGCCAACGCCCTGCGCGACCTCCCGCCCAAGCGGCGGATGGAGATCGTGCGTGAGTTCGGCGACGAGCGTCTCGCCGACGTGCTCGAGGAGATGCCCGAGGCGCTCCAGGCCGAGGTGCTCGGGATCCTCGATCCCGGCCGCGGCGCCGACGTGCTGGGCGAGATGGACCCCGACGACGCCGCCGACCTGCTCGGCGGGCTCCCCGTGCAGACGGCCGAGGAGCTGCTCGCGCTCATGCAGCCGGAGGACGCGGAGGACGTCCGGCGCCTCCTGTCCTACGAGGAGCGCACCGCCGGCGGCATGATGACCACGGAGCCGGTCGTCGTCGCGCCCGACGCCACGATCGCCGACGCCCTGGCGATGATCCGCGAGCCCGAGCTGAGCTCTGCCCTCGCCTCGATGGTCTACGTGTGCCGGCCGCCGCTCGAGACGCCGACAGGCCGTTTCCTGGGCGCCGCGCACTTCCAGGCGCTGTTGCGCGAGCCGCCGTCGACCCTCGTCAGCCAGGTCGTCGACAACGACATCGACTGGCCCCGTCCGGAGGCTTCGCTCGCCGAGGTCGCCGGGCAGCTGGCCGCCTACGACCTCGTGGCCCTGCCCGTCGTCGACGAGAACCAGCACCTGCTGGGCGTCGTGACGATCGACGACGTGCTGGACCACCTGTTGCCGCAGGGGTGGCGAGAGAATGGCTGACCGCGAACGCCTCGACCAGCCCAGCGACCCCCGTCGCCGAGGGCTGCGCCGCAACCTCGCCGCGCGCCGCGAGGCCGACCCCGAGCGCTTCGGCCGGTTCGCCGAGTCCGCGGCACGGTTCCTGGGCACCGCACGGTTCATCACCTGGATGACGGTCTTCATCCTGGTCTGGCTCGCGTGGAACGTGCCGTGGGGACCCGACCGTCCCCGCTGGGACGCCTACCCCTTCATCTTCCTGACGCTGATCCTGTCGCTGCAGGCCTCGTACGCGGCTCCCCTCATCCTGTTGGCGCAGAATCGCCAGGAGGCACGGGACCGGATCGCGGCCGAGCAGGACCGCGACGCCGCCAGCCGCTCGCACGCCGACATGGAGTTCCTGACCCGCGAGGTCGCCAGCCTGCGCATCGGCCTGGGCGAGGTGGCGACCCGCGACTTCCTGCGCAGCGAGCTGCGCGGATTCCTGGCCGACCTCGAGAAGGCCGACGAGTCCGACCAGCAGGACTGAGACACGGGTCACCCGCCCACCGTCCGGGGGTTGACGCGGCGCCGGGGCGCTCGCTATGGCCCCGTAGACTTCACGACATGGCTGATGTCACGCAGGAACAGATCACCGAGGCGCTCGCGACCGTCAACGACCCCGAGATCAAGCGACCGATCACCGAGCTGGGCATGGTCGACGGTGTCGAGATCGGCGAGACCGAGATCGTCGTGCGCCTCCTGCTGACCGTGGCCGGCTGTCCCCTCAAGGACACCCTCAACCGCGACATCACCAACGCCGTCGCCAAGGTCGCCCCCGCGCACACCGTGCGCGTCGACATGGGCGTCATGACCGACGAGCAGCGCAAGGCCATGCAGGAGCAGTTGCGCGGCGGCCGCGCCGAGCGCGAGATCCCGTTCGCCCAGGCCGGCTCGCTGACCAAGATCTACGCGATCGCCTCCGGCAAGGGCGGTGTCGGCAAGTCGTCCGTCACCGTGAACCTGGCCGTCGCCATGGCCAAGCGTGGTCTCAAGGTCGGCATCGTGGACGCCGACATCTACGGCCACTCGATCCCCGACATGCTCGGCGTCGGCGACCAGCGCCCGACCCAGGTCGAGGACATGATCATGCCCGTGCCCACCGAGATCGCCGGCACGACGCTGAAGGTCATGAGCATCGGCATGCTCAAGCCCCGCAAGGACCAGGTCGTCGCGTGGCGCGGCCCGATGCTCGACCGCGCGCTCGTCCAGATGCTGGCCGACGTCTACTGGGGCGACCTCGACGCGCTCTTCCTCGACCTGCCGCCCGGAACGGGTGACATGGCGATCAGCCTGGGCCAGCACCTCCCCAACGCCGAGGTCGTCGTCGTGACGACCCCGCAGCAGGCCGCCGCCCAGGTCGCCGAGCGCGCCGGCACGATGGCCTCGATGATGCACCAGCGCGTCGTCGGCGTCGTCGAGAACATGTCGTGGCTCCAGCTGCCCAACGGCGACCGCATGGAGGTCTTCGGATCGGGCGGCGCCGCGCAGGTGGCCTCCGCCCTGAGCGCCCGTCTCGGCTACGAGATCAACGTCCTGGGTCAGATCCCGCTCGAGGAGCGGATGCGCGAGGGCGGTGATTCCGGTGCCCCCATCGTGATTACCGATCCCGACGCCGAGAGCGCCAAGATCCTCCAGCAGGTCGCCGACTCCCTCAGCGGCCGCTCGCGCGGACTCGCGGGCATGCAGCTCGGGCTCGCTCCCGCCGGCCGACTGTAGGATCGCGCCCGTGGGACTGGGCTGGATGGAGATCGGGGCGATCCTCATCGTCGCGATGCTCCTCTTCGGTCCCGATCGACTCCCGGGTCTCGCCCGTCAGGCCGCCCAGTTCGTGCGGATGGTGCGCCAGATGGCGGACAACGCGAAGTCCGAGCTGAGCCGCGAGCTCGGCGACGAGTTCAAGGACGTGAACCTGCGCGACCTCGATCCTCGGGCGGCCGTGCGTGACGTGATGTTCTCGGCGCCTCCTCCCCCGGCGCCGGACGTCAAGCGCGACCGCGTCCTGCGCCCGGGCGAGGTCCCCCCGTTCGACTCCGAGGCGACCTGAGGCACGGGCGGGCCCGGTACGACGCTCCCATCACGCCGCTCCGGACCCGCCCGCCGGCCCCAGGCCCTCGTCAGGCGCCCAGCGCCCCCAGCACGCGCGTGCGGCC
>NZ_DAMDLR010000057.1:0-17099 GCF_032084975.1 Aeromicrobium sp. | reverse complement strand
TCCAACGTGCCCCTCGCGGGACGGTGCCGCTTCATCACCACGGCCATCAGGACGCCGAGGAAGCTGAACACGGCCATCAGCCACGATGCGCCGGCGAGCCCGGCTGCCAGCGCATCGGCCTGCGAGGCGCCGTCGGCGGCGCGGTTGCCGATCACGGTGCCGTAGACGGTGGCGGCGAGGGCGGTGGCGACCGCCGCACCGACGTAGCGTGCCATGTTGGAGACGCCGGACGCGCCGCCGACCTGGCTCTCGGGCACCGCCGCCGTCGCGGCCGAGGAGGCGGGTCCGTTCGACAAGCCCATGCCCACCGCGATCGCCACCAGCGGCAGCAGGAACGCCACGTACTTCCACGAGGAGTCCACGAAGCCCACGGCGACGAAGCCGGCCGTCGTGAGGGCGAACCCCACGGCGATCGTCTGCCGGCCGCCGAACCTCGCCGCCAGCTTCGGCACGAGGGGAGCGACCACCACCAGTCCGATCGTGGCGGGCAGCGTCGCCAGACCGGCCTCGAGCGGGCTGAAGTCCAGCGTCGACGGGTCCTGGAAGTACAGGCTCAGCAGGTACATGAGCCCGTTGATCGTGCCGGCGCCGATGAGGATCGCGATGGTCGAGCCGACGAGCACGCGATTGCGCAGGAGCGCGAGGTCGAGCAGGGGGACGGCGACCCGGCCCTCGACCACCACGAACGCGTAGCCCGCGGCCACCGAGACGGCGAAGCAGCCGATCGTGGCCAGCGAGAGCCAGCCCCAGTCGCCGCTCTCGGTCACCGCGAGGATGAGCGGTGTCAGGGTCGCGGCGATCAGGATCGTGCCGGCGTAGTCGATCGATCGTGGCCGGTCCGGATCGCGCGACTCCGTCACCGTCATGAACGTCAGGACCATGCACAGGACGGCGACGACGGCGTCGATCCAGAACAGTCCCTGCCATCCGCTGAGGTCGACGAGCACGCCGCCGAGCAGCGGCCCGGCGGCGGCTCCGACGGCGGCCGCCGCGCCCCACAGGGACACCGCACGCAGTTGCTCCTCGCCGTCGTTGGCCACCGAGAGCAGGCTCAGCCCGCACGCGAGGATCGTCGCGCCCGCCGCACCCTGGATGAGCCGGCCGGCGATGACCATCCCCCCGGACTGGGCCAGGGCGATCATGACGCACGAGACAACGAACAGCAGCAGCCCGAGCTGGAAGACGCGCTTGCGCCCGAAGACGTCGCCGAGCGAGCCGGAGGTGACGATCACGGCGGCACCGACGAGCGAGTAGCCGGTGACGGCCCACTGGAGCGTGGTGACCGACGTGCCGGTGTCCTCGGAGATGGCGGGCAGCAGGATGCTCACCGCCGAGGTGTTCGCGTTCACCACGAGCGTCGAGATGCACGTGGCGGCGAGCACGCCGCCGGCGCGACTCGTCTGGGGTGCTGCGCGGCTCATGCCAGCGTCCTCACGGCTCTCGCGGCGTGAAGGCGCCCAGGGTGTCGTCGCCCGCCTCCACGACGCCGTAGCTCGACTCCGGGATCGGGTTCCAGGCCCCGACGAGGTCGCCGAGCGGCTCGGACACGACGATCCGGGTCTCGTCGTCCAGGCCCGCGAAGACCGGGTTGTCGGGGTAGAGCTCACGCAGGGCGGTCAGGGCCGTGCTGACGTAGAGGGTGCGGCTCTGGCCCACCGTGGAGTAGCGGAACCCCCAGAGCCGCTCACCGTCCGTGCTGGCCACGGTCATCTGCATCGGGTCAGCCACCCCGTGCCTCCGCGCGACGGCCTCGACGAATCCGACCATCCGCTCCACGGCCGCGACGGGATCGTCGCGCAGGCCGAAGGTCAGTGCCAGGAAGAACATCACCTCGGAGTCCGTCGACCCGGCCATCGCTGGGTACAGGGCAGGGTCGACGGCGAGCACGAGGTCGCGCTTGAGCGTGCCGAACTCGGCGATGGCGCCGTTGTGGACCCACAGCCACCGGTCGTACCGGAACGGATGGCAGTTCGTCTGCTGCACGGGAGTGCCGGTGCTCGCGCGGATGTGGGCGAGGAACATCCCCGAGGACGTCGATCGCGCCAGCTCGCGCAGGTTCAGGTCGCCCCAGGCGGGGCCGACACCTCGAAACAGGACGGGCACGTCGCTCCTGCGCGTGTCCGGGAGGGCGACGGAGTCGTCGACGCCGTACCAGCCGATGCCGAAGCCGTCGCCGTTGGTCGTCTCGACGCCCATCCGCGAGTGCTGGCTCTGGTCGATCAGTGAGTGCACGGGCTTGTAGAGCAGCTCCTCCAGCAGGATGGGACTGCCCGAGTACGCGAGCCAACGACACATCGCATCCACCTCCGGAACGCCTCGGTCTCCTCGGCAGCGTGTCCCACCGGATCGGGGTGTCGCCTCATCCCGCGAGGATGAGGCGGCTCGCCCGGGTGGTCCCGACGATGAACGCAGGCTCGCCGCCGACCGGGAGGAGTGCGCGATGACCCATGACCGGGCCCGCCATGGCCAGCGGATGCGACTCGCGCGGCGCCTCGCCGACCTGCACCCCGCGGGCATGATCCACGGCGCGCTCGTCATGGGCGCGACCCTGGCACTGATGAGCGACCAGACGGCCGCCGAGGTGAGCCTGCTGGGTGCCGGTGGGGTCCTGACGATCTACTGGCTGTCGCACGCGTACACCCACGCGCTGGGACGGGGCATGGCCGGCGACCACCAGCACCTGGCGGCCCGCCTGGTCGCCAGCACCCGCCACGAGGCGCCGGTCTTCTGGGGCGGGCTTCCTCCCCTCGTGGTCTGCGCGGCGGTGCTCGCGGCCGGGGCGGAGGTCGGCGCGGCCATGCTGGCCGGCCTGTGGGTCACGGTGGTGCTGATGGCGGCCTACGGCTACCTCGCCGCGCACCAGGCCGGGGTCTCCGGCTGGCGTGCCGCGGGCGAGACGGCGTTCGCGGCACTGCTGGGCCTGTTCATGGTGGCGCTCAACACGCTCCTGCACTGACTCACGCGTGCGCGGGGCGGCGGCGACGCAGGACGACCTTCACGATCTCCTCGACGACCACGAGTGTCGCTGCCAGCCCGATGCACGTGCACCACTGCTCGAAGCTCATCGCGGTCGTGCCGAAGATCCGCTGGAGGAAGTCCAGCGACGTGATCAGGACGATTGCGACCAGTGCGATCCCGTACCGGCGCAGCTGGGTGACGGCGGGGATGGCGTCGCGGTCGAAGATCGTGTTCTCCTGGTCGCGGCTCAGCAGCGCGCCGGCCAGGTGGAACAGCGAGAGCGTCGTCAGCAGCATCGTGGCGCCCAGCACGGCGTCCTCCCAGTCGGCGCCGATCTGGTAGGCGGCGAGGGAGCCGGCCGTCATCACGGCTCCCTGGATGCACAGGCGGATCCAGTTCGCCCGGGACAGCACGGGAGCCCCGACCGGTCGAGGCGCACGAGCCATCAGTCCGCGGGCCGGCTGGTCGAATCCCAGCGCGATCGCCAGCGGGATGTCCACGACCATGTTCAGCCACAGGATCTGCAGCGGGTTCAGGGGAGCGCCGTCGGCGATGCCGAGGACCCCGGCGGCGAGGAACACGGCGATGTAGGCGACCAGCGTCGACATCTGGAACCGCAGGTACTTGAGCAGGTTGTCGTACAGGGTGCGTCCGTACGAGACCGCCTCGACGATCGTGGCGAAGTTGTCGTCGGTGAGGATCATGACGGCGGCCTCCTTCGAGACCTCCGTCCCGGTGATGCCCATCGCCACGCCGATGTCGGCCGTCTTCAGCGCGGGCGCGTCGTTCACCCCGTCGCCCGTCATGGCGACGACCTCGCCCTTCTGCTGGAGCATCTTCACGAGCCGGACCTTGTCCTCCGGCGCCACCCGCGCGACAACGCCGATGTCGTCGAGCCGGCCCAGGAGCACCTCGTCCGTCATGGCGGCGAACTCGCTGCCGGTCACGGCCTGCCCCTCGATCCCCAGCTCCCTCGCGATCGCGGCGGCGGTGGAGGCGTGGTCGCCGGTGATCATCCGCACGCGGATCCCGGCGTCGCGGCACTCGGCGATCGCGGCCCTGGCCTCGGCGCGCGGAGGGTCGACGATGCCGACCATGGCGAGCAGGGTCAGGTCGTGGACGTGCTCGATGAGGTCGCCCCCGGCACGCACCACGGCGGGATCGAGGTCGCGTTGCGCGACGACCATCACGCGCTCGCCCGCCGCGGCGATCCGGTCGTTCGCCTCGAGCGCGAGATGGCGGTTGTCCTCGCTGATCGGGATGAGGGTGCCGTCCGGTCGCCGGAAGGTGGCGGCGCGGTCGATCAGCACGTCCGGAGCGCCCTTGACGTAGCAGCGCACGACCGCGGACCCGTCGTCGGCGGTCATGTGGTGGAAGGTCGCCATGAACTTGTACTCGGAGTCGAACGGGACCTCCGCGATCCGTGGGTGGGCCGCCCGTGTCTCGGTGATGCCGAGTCCGCCCTTCGCGCCCAGGACGATCAGCGCTCCCTCGGTGGGATCGCCGATGAGGCTCTCCCCGTCGAGCACGGCGTCGGCGCACAGCACCATCGGCAGCAGGTAGGGGTCCAGGTCCACGGCACTGCCACCCACGCGATTGATCTCGCCCGCGATCGCGTAGCCCTCGCCGGAGATCGAGTACGGGTGCTGGCCGGGGATGACCAGCTCGCGCGCGGTCATCTTGTTGAGGGTCAGCGTGCCGGTCTTGTCCGAGCAGATGGCCGACGTCGAACCCAGCGTCTCGACGGCCGGGAGCCGCTTGACGATGGCGTGGCGGCGCGCGATCTCGCGGGTGCCCATCGAGAGCAGCGCCGTCACCACGGCCGGCAGCCCGGTCGGGATCGCGGCCACCGCCAGGGCGACGCCGGTGACGAACAGCGTGTCGAAGGACTGCCCTCGCGCCAGGCCCAGCAGCAGGACGAGCACCAGGGCCACGCCGGCGATCGCGGCGATGATCTTCGACAGCGAGTCCAGCTGCTTCTGCAGGGGAGTCTTGCCGACCGTGGTCCCCGCCAGCAGGTTCGCGATGTGGCCGATCTCGGTGGCCATCCCCGTCGAGGTGACGATGAACTCGCCACGTCCGCGGGTGACCGCGGTGTTCATGAAGACCATGCAGGTCCGGTCGCCCAGGGGCACGTCGGATCCGAGGACGGGCCGGTCCGACTTGCCCACCGGCAGGCTCTCGCCCGTGAGGGCGGCCTCCTCGATCTCGAGCGTCGCGGCGAGGCACACCCGGCCGTCCGCCGGGATCCGGTCGCCGGCCTCGACCAGCACGATGTCGCCCGGCACCAGCTGCTCGGCGTCGACCTCGACGGCGCGGTCGTCGCGGCGCACACGGGCGATCGTCTTCATCATCTGCGACAGCGCCTTGACGCTCGCCTCGGCCTTGGCCTCCTGGCGCAGGCCGATCACGGCGTTGAAGACGGTCAGTCCCGCGAGCACCGCCGTGGTGCCCGTCTCACCGGTGACGACCTGGTTGATGAGCGCCGCGCCGAGCAGGATCACCTGCATGAAGTCCTGGTACTGGCGCAGGAAGGCGCGCAGTCCCGATTCCGTGCTGCCCTCGTCCAGCCGGTTCGGACCGACCCGGCCCAGCCGGGCCGCCGCCTCCTGCTCCGTCAGGCCGGTCGCCGGGACGACGCCCAGGGCCCGTGCGACCTGGCTCGTCTCAGCGCCGACGGGGTCGAGGTCGGGCGGCAGCAGGTCGGCGGTCGTGCGCTGGTCCGTGGTCATGAACGTCCTCCCGTCGCCGCGACGGGGTCGCGGCTCTCGGCACCGTTCGCCCGAGCATCGCCGCGGTGCGCGGCCCACGCCTCATCCTCGATGGGTGAAGCGTCGCGACTCGCGGAGCGGTGGACTCGGGGGACATCACCATCACCACGAGGAGACCAGATCATGGCCCAAGCGACACTCACCGTCTGGAAGTTCACGACACCCGAAGGAGCCGACCGCGCTTCCGAGACGCTCCAGCGGCTCAGCCGCGAGAACGTCATCTCCCTGCACGACGCCGCGACCGTCTCGTGGCACGAAGGGGCGAAGAAGCCCAAGACGAACCAGCTCCATTCGACCACCGGTGCGGGAGCACTCGGCGGCACCTTCTGGGGCATGCTGTTCGGGCTGATCTTCTTCGTCCCGCTCCTGGGTGCGGCGATCGGCGCGGCGACCGGTGCCCTCTCGGGCTCCCTGGCCGACGTCGGCATCGACGACGGCTTCATCAACCGGATCCGCGAGGAGGTCACCCCCGGTACCTCGGCGCTGTTCGTGATGACCTCGGACACCGTCCTGGACAAGGTCAAGGACGCGTTCAGCGACGCCGGCCCGTCGGAGCTGGTGTTCACGAACCTCAGCTCCGAACAGGAGAGCGCGCTGCGCGAGGTCTTCGGCGCTGAGTGACGGTCAGGCGTCGCGCAGCTCGTCGCCGTGCACGATCACGGCCCAGATCACCAGGAAGTCGATCGTGATCAACACGATCGACCACAGCGGGTAGGCCGCCATGAACGCGAAGTTCACCAGCACGCTCACCATGGCGAGCAGGACGGCCAGGATCCGGGCCCACGTGGCACCGGTGAGCAGCGCGGCGCCGGCCAGGGCGACGAGCACGCCGCCCAGGATGTGCGCCCAGCCCCAGGCGGTGTAGTCGGCGGTGACCACGAGGCCACTGCTGCCGACCACGAAGTACTCGTCCTTGAAGAGGGCGACGAAGCCCGTGATCGCGTGCAGGATGCCGACCAACAGCATCATGAAGGCGGCGAAGTACACCCACCCGGCCCAGCCCGAGACGGACGAGGGCTGGACGGCTGGGTACTGGGAGGACGCTGTGGTGGTCCCCGCGGGGTCTGCGATGCGAGTCATGATGATGCCTTTCTGGTGGAGGCCGTCCCCAGTCTTGGACGCGCGCAGGACCGCCTGCCTCACCCCTCACGGATGATCCGCTGGCCGGGTGATCAGCGCTTGCATGTCAGGAGGGACCCGACGGGCCCGGCCGGAAGGCCGCCAACGACGTGACGAAGGACGCAGGCACATGACCACAGCACGCACGACCTCGAGCAGCTCCCAGGGTGCCGCCTTCGGCTTCATCGCGTTCGCCGCCGTGATGATGATCCTCGTCGGCGTGTTCCACGCGTTCATGGGCTTCGTCGCCATCGTGGAGGACGACTTCTACATCAGGGCGTCCAACTACGTCCTCGAGGTCGACGCGTCGACGTGGGGCTGGATCCACTTGGTCGCCGGCGTGATCGTCGTGATCGCCGGCTTCGCCATCTTCTCCGGGAAGGCGTGGGCCCGTGGGGTCGGGATCGCCCTGGCCGCGGTGAGCATGTTGCTGAACTTCGCGTTCATCCCGTACTACCCGGTGTGGGCGCTGCTCGTGATCGCCCTGGACGTGTGCATCATCGCGGCGCTCGTGGGCCGCGGATCCGACTTCCCCGTGCGGGACGACTCATCGCGCGGGCTGCTCTGAGCGACGGCACGTTCCCAGACGCCGGGAGGCCCCATGAGCATCGACCATGACCCGGATGCGCGGGTGCCGGGCAGGACCGCCGCGGGGGTCCTGACCTTCGTCGTGGGCGCGGCAGCGCTCACGATCGTGCTCGGCGGCGTGCACGCCGTCTCGGACCTGATCGGACCGGTCTTCCTCGGGCTCGTGCTCACCGTCACCGTGCACCCGATCCGCCGCAGGCTGGAACGGACCCGGCTGCCCGAGTGGGCGGTCTCGCTCGTCATGCTCCTGTCGGCCTACCTCATCATCGTGCTGATGACCGTCGCGCTGATCGTCTCGGTCGCGCAGCTGGCGGCGTTGCTGCCGCAGTACACGGCCGACATCACCGCGACGATCGACGACGTCGTGTCGAACCTGGAGCGGTTCGGCGTCGACCAGGAGCAGATCGACAAGGTCGTCTCGGCGGTCGACCCCTCGCGGCTCGTGGACCTCGTCGGGTCGCTCCTGGTGGGCACGCTCGGGGCGCTGACCGATGTGTTCTTCCTGCTCACCGTGCTGTTGTTCATGGCGTTCGACACCAACGGCGCTCGGGACAACCTCCGGGTGCTCGGGTCGCGCTTCGGCGGCCTCGTCGCCGCCCTCGGACACTTCGCGAACGGCACGCGCACGTACATGGCGGTCGCCGCGACCTTCGGGTTGATCGTGGCCGTGATCGACGGCGCGGCGCTCTACCTCATCGGCGTCCCCGGCGCGTTCGTGTGGGCCGTCCTCGCGTTCGTCACCAACTTCATCCCGAACATCGGCTTCGTGATCGGCCTGGTCCCGCCCGCCGTCATCGCCCTGCTGGAGGACGGTCCCCGCCTCATGATCGCGGTGATCGCCATCTACTGCGTCATCAACTTCGTGATCCAGTCGATCATCCAGCCACGGGTCGTGGGGGAGAGCGTGGGCCTGTCCCCGACACTGACCTTCCTGTCGCTCGTCTTCTGGGCGTGGCTCCTGGGCCCGGTCGGTGCGCTGCTGGCGGTGCCGCTGAGCCTGCTGCTCAAGGCGCTGCTGGTCGAGGCCGATCCGCGGCTGTCCTGGGCGCTGCCGCTGATCTCGGGCCGGCCAGAGGCTTCGGGCTGACGGCGACCGCATGAGCGCGTACGTGGACCCCGACGGACCGCCGCTGGCCGGCGTGCTGGAGCGTCGTGTCGCCGCGGTCGTCGAGCACTTGCCACCGTGGGCCAAGCGCCCGGTGGAGTGGTTCCTGTCCCGATGGATCGGGCGCACCCTCCTGCGGGTCGCGGGGGCATGCATGCGCGTGGAGATCTTCGACCGGTCGATGACGATCGCCGCCCAGTTCTTCACCTCGATCCTGCCGCTGCTGATCGTGGCGGTGACGTTCGTCGGGGCGGGCTCGGACCAGCTCGCGGACGTGGTCGGCGCGACGGGTGACTCCGCGGAGCTGATCGACGAGGCGGTACGGGGGTCGAGCTCCACGGGGTTCGGTGCGGTCGGTGTGCTGCTCGTCCTGGTCTCGGCCACCAGCCTGTCCCGCGCCCTGACCCGGGCGTTCGCCGTGGTCTGGCTGGTCGATCGTCCCAGGATGAGCGTGCGGTCCTCATGGCGGTGGTTCGCGGTGGTCGTGGTGCTCGTGCTGGCCGTGGTCGTCATGCAGGGTCTGACCCAGCGCACCGGCGTGCTGCCGCCGCGGTTCCTGTGGCCCGCGGCGCTCTCGCTCGCCACGGACGTGGCCGTCGCGACCTTCGTCCCGTGGGTGCTGCTGGCCGGCCGGATCGCCGGGCGGTGGTTGGTCCCCGGTGCCGTGGCCTTCGCCCTGCTGATGATGGTGATCCGGCCCGCCGCCGACGTGTGGCTGCCGTGGGCGCTGGATGCCAGCGCGGCGCGGTACGGCCCCATCGGGATGGCGTTCACCTACCTCGCGTGGCTGTACACCGTGGCCTTCGTGTTCATCGGCACGGCGGTGATCGGCCAGGTCGTCGTGAGCGACCGTGGCCGCGCCGGCGCCTGGTTGCGCGGCCGGCGCGGTCTCACCCCGCAGGCATGATGACCGCCGCCACGGGCGCCACGAGAATCGCCGCAGCGGAAGGAAGATCCCGATGACCCACGACACCGTGCAGGAACCCCACGCCACCGCCGGACCCGGAGCCCCCTCCCGCGGCCGCTCGGTCGCCGCCGTGCTGTGCCTCGTGCTCGCCGCGGTGCTCACCACGCCGGCGGCCATCGCGTACTGGGGGCAGCGCACGCTCAACGACGCGGAGCGCTATGTCGAGACGGTCGGTCCGCTAGTCCAGTCGCCCGAGGTGCAGGAGGTGCTCGCGACCCGCGTGACGGCCGCCATCTCCGACCAGGTCGACATCGAGACCCTGCTCGAGCAGGCGTTCGCGGGCCTGGCGGACGAGGCGCCGCGGCTGGAGCTGCTCGCCGCCCCGCTGTCCGCCGCGATCAACGGGGCGATCGAGCGCCAGGTCCGTGCCTTCTTGGCCTCCGACGCCTTCGAGGACATCTGGATGCGACTGAACGTGCGGGCACAGCAGGCGTTCCAGCGGATCCTCGAGGGCCGCGACGGGGGAGCGGTGTCGCTGCAGGGCGACGACGTCGTCCTCGACGTCTCCGAGGTGGTGGACCAGGTCAAGGCACGCCTCGTCGATCGCGGCATGACCTTCGTCGAGAACGCACCCATTCCCCAGAGCGATCGGCAGATCGTCCTGATGGAGGCGCCGCGCGTGCAGCAGCTGCGCACGATCTACACCTTCAGTGACCCCGTGGCACGGTGGGCGCTGCCCGTCGTCGGCGCCCTCTACCTCGGGGCGATCGTCCTCGCCCGGCGCAAGCCGCGCATGACCGTCGCCGTCGGCATCGCCATCGCGGTGAACGCCCTCGTGCTGGCCATCGCGCTCGCCGTCGGTCGCCAGCTGTTCGCCGAGGCGCTCTCCGAGACCTCGTTCGGCCCGGCGAGCACCGTGTTCTACGAGACCCTGCTGAACTACCTCGAGCAGGGACGCCAGGTCGTCCTGCTGCTCGGCCTGACCCTCGTGGTCGCCGGCTGGTTCTGCGGGACGACTCGCTCGGGGATCACGGTGCGCACGGCGATCGGCGGCGGCCTGGAGCACGCGGGCGGCGCCGTGCTGGGCGAACGACTCGGAATGGGTTGGCGCTGGGTGACCGACAACGTCGCGTGGCTGCGGGTCGTCGCGGTCGGGGTCGCGGTCGTCGTGCTGGCGTGGGGGAATGAGATCTCGCCCGAGCGGTGGTGGTGGTCGCTGGCGCTCGGCGTCCTGCTGCTGGCCGTGCTGCAGGTGCTGGCGGGCGCCGGGCGGACGGTCAGTCCGGATCGGGCCGCTCGTCCCGTGCCGACAGGCCCCGTCGCGCCGCCGTCATGAAGATCCTCACGACGGCGCCCAGGATCACCAGGTCGAGGATCATCTGCGCGGTCACCGCGATGCGCATGGCCTCCGAGTGGGCCACGATGTCGCCGAACCCGACGGTGACGAACGTCGAGACCGTGAAGTAGAGCGCATCGGTGTGATCGAGCGGCTGACTGAAGGCGTCCGGGTCGCCGAGCGACGCCGAGAGGTACCCCCGGGCGAAGATCAGCAGGAAGACCGGGATCGCGAGCGTCAGTGCCTCGACGGCGCGGATGACCGGGAAGTCGGACCGCGCGATCATCGGCACCTGGATCGCCACGACCGACGCGAACACCGCCAGCGAGAGCAGCAGCCATGGCAGGTCGGAGCCGGACGAGCGGGCCGGGACCAGGTAGTACGCCGCGACCAGGGCCGTGACCGAGACCGCGACGCGCGCGACGGCGAGCCGGACGAGCGCCCACGCCTCACGCCGGACAGGATCCGGCCGGTGGCGGGTCATGACTCACATCTGCGCGAGGATCCGTGCCTTCTGTGCGGCGAACTCCTCGTCCGTCAGCGTTCCGGCCTCGTGGAGCCTGCCCAGGTCGCTCAACAGTGCGATGGGGTCGGCCGCGGCGGCTGGGGCCGCTGCCGGAGGCGGGGGAGCGGCCTCGTAGGCGGGCGCCTCCGCGGACCACCGTTGCGCCTGGCGGCGTGAGACCCGGTTCGAGACGGCGGTCGCTGTCCCGGCGATGGCAGCCGTACGTGCGACGCCCCTGAGAAGTCCTGGCATGGTCCTGCTCCGTTCTGTTTCGGTGGGATCGAGAGCTCAGCCGGCCGCTTCGGCCGTGTCCAGCGCCTCGGCGAGGTCGTCCAGCGGGATGAACCCCGCCGAGACCAGCTCGGCGCCGCTGCGTCGCAGGGCGCTCACGAACGGTGCCGCCCAGCGGTTCTCGTACAGCAGCACCGCGGCCGCGCTGCCCGCCGTGAGGGCCTGGCCCGCCTCGTCGAGGTCGTCCTGACCCAGCAGGTCCGAGGACGCTCCTTCGAACACGGCGAGGTCCAGGTCGCCGTCACCGTCGAGATCGGCGATCGCCAGCGCGCTGACGGTCCCGTCCTGCGCCTTCATCACGAAGGCCAGGTCCAGGATCCGGATGAGACCCCGATCCGTGAGGGCGACCAGCTCACGTAGGCCCTCGCCGGTCATCTTCGCGCCGGGATACTCGACGACCAGGTAGCCGACCGGTCCCCATTCGACCTCGTCCATGACGATGCCGCCTTCCGTTGGACTGACGACGCGCGGAGTGTGCGTCCCGATCACGGTAGGAGCACGGTGGGGGCACGGTCCTCATCCTGCGGGGACGAACCGCCGGCCCGTGCGGCATGCCCGGGGAGCCGAACTCATCTGGTCGTGACGATGAGCCGAGTGCCGCGACCGACCACACTGCAGTCAGAGGAGCAGGGGAGGAGGTTCGGCCCATGGCGAAGGACGGCCCACGCAAGCAGGTCTTCGAGGTGCGGATCGACGGCACCGTCCCCGAGGACGTCCTGCTCGAGCTGACCGAGATCCAGGTCGTCACCCGCGAGCTGCGGACCTCGGTGCGGGCCAGCATCCGTGACCAGTCCGAGCTGCACGGGTTCCTCGCCCGCCTGCGGACCTACGGCCTCGAGGTCGTCGAGGTACGGCGGATCGTCACTCCCGACGCGGATGCCGATGCGGACGACGACGACCGGGAACCACCGTGACATCCGGTGCTGCGCCCACCCCCGAGTTCGAGCTGACGATCGACGGTGGGCTCGGCCCCGTCCTGAGGAACGCACTCGGGCCCGAACTCGCGGCCCGCACCCGGACCTACACCACCCTCGTCCTGGAGACCGCCGTCGACCTCGGCGCCCTGGTCGCGCTGCTCAACTCGCGCGGACTGCACGTCGAATCGGTCTTCACCGCGGGCCCGACCATCGCTACCCTCTGAGCATGACTGGTGACCCGCCCGGGTCCGGGGTGGAGGTCAGCCGCGCCACGATCATCGAGGCCGCGCGGGCCGGCCCGGCCCGGGTCGTCGGCGTGACTGCCGCAGCGGGTTACGGCAAGTCCGGGCTGCTGGCGCAGTGGGCCCGGACGGACCACCGCGTGGTGGCCACGGTCGCGCTCGACCGCTCCTGCGACGACGTCAACCAGTTGCTGAGGACCCTGGGCACCGCGTTCTTCGATGCGGTCCGCGCGCCCGACACCGTGCGGGCGGTTGCGGCGCCGGGCGCCTGGGTGGTGACCGCGCACCGTCTCGCGGCCGCGATGACGTCCTGCCGTCGACCGTTCGTGCTCCTGGTGGACGACACGCAGGTCCTGCGCTCGTCGTCCTGCCACGAGGTCCTGCGCATGCTGGTCTCGGCGATCCCGTCGGGGTCGCAGATCGTCACGGCGAGCCGTCACTCACAACCGCACCTCGCCCGGATGCGAGCGGGTCGAGGCGCGACGGAGCTGACGCGCGACGAGCTGGCGTTCGACCGCAGTCAGGCGATCGCGCTGTTCGCGCGCAGGGGCGTCGCACTCACCCCGGACGAGGCCGATCGCGTCGTCGACGCGACGGAGGGCTGGCCCGTCGGGATCGGCCTGGCCGCACTCAGGTCGAGCGAGGGCGCACCGCCGTCGGCACTGATGGGTGACGACCGGGTCGTCGCGGACTACTTCGAGGCCGAGGTGCTCGCGCCGCTGTCGCAGGAGGCGCGGGACTTCCTGCGGTGGTCGGCCGTGCTCGATCGCTTGAGCGGGGAACTGTGCGACGCCGTGCTCGGCCGGCGCGACTCCGCGGCCCGCCTCCGCGAGCTGGAGTCCACGACTTTGTTCGTCATGCCGGTCGGGCCGGGGCGGCACTGGTACCGCCACCATCGCCTCTTCCGGCAGTTCCTGCTCGGCGACCTGCAACGTGAGGACACCGCCGTGGTCCGTGAGCTCCACGGGCGTGCCGCCGACTGGTACGTGTCGGCCGGTTCGCCGCAGCCGGCCATCGAGCACCTCCTCGCGACGGACGAGCGCCGCCGCACCGCCGAGCTCGTCGCCTCGGAGGCACCGATCGCGTGGCAGGCAGGCCAGGTGGCGACGGTCGAGCGTTGGCTCGCGAGATTGGGGGACGCCCGGATCGCCGAGCACCCAGGACTGTCGTACGTGCAGGGCTGGGTCGCCGTGCTGACCGGGCGTCCCGAGGTCGCCGAGCGCTGGCTCGGCCACCTCGGCGTGCACTCGGACGGGGCGGAGGCAGTGACCCCCGAGCTGGCCATGCTGCGGTCGGCAATGTGCCCCGTCGACCCGGCACTCGCCCTGGAGGACGCTCGGCACGCCGTGACTGCCCTCGATCGCTGGAGTCCTCGGCGGGCCGCCGCGCTCGCGCTGTGCGGTGAGGCCCACCTCATGCTCGGCGAGACCGACGAGGCGGTGGAATGGCTCGGACGGGCCTGCCGTGCGGCCGAGCAGGACCACCGCCCCGATGTGGTCATGAGCAGCCGGGCGACGCTTGCCTGGTTGGCGATGGACCGTGGAGCCTGGGACGCGGGCGCGGAGGACGTGCGGTCGTCGCTCGCGGCCCTCGCAGCGGTCCTGCCGGGACCGGGGCCGGCGACGCTGCTCGCGCACGCCGCGTCCGCACGCGCCCACCTGCACCGGGGCGACCTGCAGGCGGCATCGCGGGCCCTCGCCGACGCCCTGGCGGCGCGTCTCGTGAGCACCTACGCCCGGCCGTTTCCCGCGGTGAAGGGCCGGGTGGGGGCGGCGAAGCTGCTCTGGGCGACGGGGGACCATGCTGGGGCGCGGGCGTTGCTGCGCGAGGTCCACGACATCTTCCTCGAGCGCCCGGACCTGGGCGTCCTGCGCGCCGAGCTCGACGGCTTCGTCGAGATGATCCAGGGTGGCACGGCGACAGAACACGACTCCATCGCCTCGCCGCTGACACCGGCGGAGCTGCGTGTGCTGCCCTACCTCCCGACCCACCTGACCATCGCGCAGATCGGCGAGCGGCTGTTCGTCTCACGCAACACGGTGAACTCGGAGATCGCCTCGATCTACCGCAAGCTCGGCGTGTCGACCCGCGACCACGCGGTCAACCGGGCGACCGTGCTGGGGCTCCTGGGGCGGTAGTGGCACCACGATCGGCGCCGGCGAAGCCGTCCTTCACACGACCTGTGTGATTGCTCGGAGAGTCCTCGTCGCTAACGTGCCAGCAGGGGAGGCCGACGCTATGGTGACACGCCCTTCGAACGATCCGTCCCACGACGACGATCCTTGGCTCGCCGGCGCCTTCGGCGGTTGGCCCGGGCTGCCGGATCGACCCCGGCAGTTCGTCTCGCGCTCCCGGCTGCTCGACCAGCTGGACGCCGACGCGACAGCGAGCCTGATCCTGGTCAGCGCGCCTGCCGGCACGGGGAAGACGTCCCTGGTCGCCGAGTGGGCATCGACGCGGTCGCCCGGTCCACTCGAGTGGCTCACCTTCGATCCGGGCGACGTGCTGTGGCCCTCTTTCGTGGGCGCCCTCGAGCGACTGGGGATCACGATCCCCGCCATGGTGGCTCCGGCCGGCGACGCCGGCCTGGACTCCCGGTCGCGCCGCGAGCTGGCGCTGCGTATCGCCTCCGCACCCGAGGCAGTGTGCCTGGTCCTGGACGGCTACGACGTGAACACGGCGACGGTCGCCGCCGACCTCGACTTCCTGCTGCGGCACTCCGGACGACGACTGCGCCTCGTGCTGCTCACCCGGGCGGACCCCGTGCTGCCGCTCTACCGGTATCGGCTCGACGGATCGATGGCGGAGGTCCGGATGGCCGATCTCGCGCTCAGCGACGACGAGGCCGTCCAGCTCCTGGATCGGATGGGCGTGCGGCTCTCGCGGGAGTCGGCCCACGAGCTGAACGCTCGCACCCGCGGGTGGGTCACCGGCATGCGGTTCGCCGGGAGGCTCCTGAGCGACCACGACGACCCCGACGCGGACATCGGCCAGGTCATGGGGGAGAGCGGCAGCATCGCGGAGTACCTCATGGGCGAGGTGCTGGCCGACCTCTCGGCCGCCGACCTCGACCTGCTGATGGCCCTCAGCGTGGCCGACACCGTCGAACCCGGGCTGGCGCAGGCCCTCGCCGGTGAAGGAAGTGACCGAGCCCTGGCGTCACTCGCCCACGTGAACGTCTTCCTCGAGACCGTCCCGGACAGGGCGGCGCACTACCGCCTGCATCCGTTCTTCCGTGACCTCCTGCGAGCTGAGCTGCGCTACCGGTCACCCGCGACCTGGACGCGATTGCAGGAGCGCGCCGCGCGGTGGTACGCCGCCGAGGGACTGCTGGCACCGGCGGCGCGCCACTACGCGTCCGTGGGCGCGTGGCAGGACGTCGCCCGCCTCGTGACCGAGCACGAGGTGTGGGTGGAGCTGCTGCTGGCGGACGGCACGCACCCGCTGGTCCGGGTCCTTCGGTCGATGCCTCCCGGCCTGGACGACCCCGGAGCCGTCCTGGTGCGGGCGACCCTCGCGCTGACCGAACGCGACGGCGGGCGCTTCGACCGTGAGATGGCCCGATGGGGTGGCGCGGACGACGGGCACGAGGCCGACGGTGGCCTGGCACAGCCGCATGCGCTGTTGCTCGCGATGCGTGCTCGCGAGGCGACCGACCCGGGTGAGGCACTGGTGCTCGCGACCTCGGCGAGCGAGGCGGTGGGCCAGCACGCCAGGCCCGACTCGGGACTCCTCTCCCTCGTGCTCTCCACGACGGGGATCGCCGAGATGCGCCGGGGCGGCCGGACGCAGGCCCGGGCCAGTCTTCGAGCGGGCGCCGTGTCCGCCGACGGGAGTGCCTCACCGGCGTTGACCGTGGAGTGCCTGGGACTGCTCGCCCTCCTGTCGTGCGTCGAGGGCGACCTCGCCTACGGCGCCTCCGCCGCGGCCCACGCCGTGCGGGCCGCTCGTGACGCCGGGATCGCACTCGCGAACCGGTCTGCGGCTGCCGAGATCGCCCTGGCCTGGGTCGCCGTCGAGCACTTCGACCTCCGGGCGGCCGACGAGCACGTGCGAGGGGCCGAGTCCTCCGTGTCCGTGCTCGAGGATCCAGTCTCGCGCGCGCTGCTCGGACTCGTGAAGGCCCGGCTCCGAGCCGCGCAGGGCGACCGGTCCGCCGCCATCGCGAGCGCCTCGACCGCACTCGACGAGCTGCCCGAGGCAGATCGCTGGCTGGCGGCGCGCCTGCGCATCGAACTCGCGTCGTGGCTGGCCGCGCGAGGGGACGTCGAGTCAGCGCGGGCAGCGATCGACGGCGTGGACGATCCCGCGGAGACCCCGGCGGTCTCGCTCGTCCACGGGCAGATCCACGTCGCGCTCC
>NZ_DAMDLR010000056.1:0-17309 GCF_032084975.1 Aeromicrobium sp. | reverse complement strand
CCTCGGCGGCGGGCGCACCGGCCAGGGCGCGGGGCGGACCGCCACGCTGCGGGGTGGAGCCGGGCACCCATTCCTCGTCGACCAGTCGGTCGCCCTCGAACCGCAGTCGCAGCACCCCCGTGTCGGCGTTGCGGCCGTGGTACCAGAGGAAGTTCCCGAGGCCGTAGTTCACGTAGGTGTCGCCGAGCAGTCCGCTGGCCAGCAGGGTGTGGGAGTGGGAGCCCACGACGACGTCGGCCCCCGCGTCGGCCAGCGCCCGGGCGAGCGACACCTGGTCAGCCGTGGCGCAGACGGCGCTGTCGGTGCCCCAGTGCAGGTAGACCACGACGAGGTCGGCTCCTGCGGCTGCGGCGCGCACCGCCCGCAGGAGCCGCTCCCGGCGAGTCGTGCGTGCCGCGGCGATGCCGACGGTGCGCGGCGTTGCCGCCCAGATCGCGTCACGGCTCTCCCGGACGGAGGCATCGGCGGCCAGGACGGCGACGGAGGTGCCGTTCACGGTGGTCTCGAACGGCCGGAACGCCTGTGCGGCGTCCCTGCCGACGCCCACGACCGCGACGGGACCTCGCCGACCGGCACGCAGTGCATCGCCCAGCCCCACGCGACCGAAGTCGGCGGCGTGGTTGTTCGCCATCGAGACGACGTCGACCCCGGACCGGGCCAGTACCCGCAGCGCTGCCGGAGCGGTGCGGAACCAGTACCGCGCCGACGGGGACTCGAGCTCCTTGCGAGCCGGCTGCCCGCGCGTGGTCAGCGCGGTCTCGAGGTTGACCATCGCGACGTCGGCCTCGCGCAGGGCCGGGGACAGGGCACCGAGCGTGCTGCCCGGCCGGCCGACGAGGCCAGCCAGTCGTCCTTCGAAGTGCACGTCACCGGCGAAGGCCAGTGTCACCTCGGGACCGCGCAGTGAGCGGGCCGGAGCCGAGTCGCCCGGTGTGGCCTCGGTGCCGTCCGAGGCGACCGACGCACCCCGCGCGGCCAAGCGGGCCGGGACGACCGCGACCAGCACGATGGCGGTCAGCGGCTCGCGGCGCATGGCGGCACCTCCTGCGCCAGCATGCCACCGGGCCCCGCTCCGAGCGGCCGGATGAACGGCGGTGCTCAGACCTCGGTGACGGCGTCGAACGCGGCGATCGTGTACCGGACCTGTGCCGCGAGCGTGTCGCCGACCGACGGCACCGCCGACCCCTCGGGCAGCAGGATCATGCTGGCCTGCATGTGCGGCGGCTCGACGAACCAGCGCTGGCGGCCGTCGACGGTGAAGGGCGAGAGCGACAGCCCGGCCGCCGCGAGGCCGCCCTTCGCGACCGCCTTGCCCCGTCCCGCGACGCCCGCGACCGCGCGGGGTGCCTCCAGCCCGATGCCGTGGCTGGTGCCACCCGCGACGACCAGCAGGTGGCCGGCCCGGGGGACGCGTCCCTGGCGGTAGCCCACGCGCTCGCCGCGCTGGACCGTGTGCACGTCGAGCACGGTCGAGCGGACCTGCAGCGTGTCGAGCCGGCCCAGCCACAGCGCCGTCCCCACGCGCGGTCGGATGGTCAGGTTGGGTCGCTCGGAGCGCAGCTGCTCGAGCTCGGCCAGCGTCAGGTGGGAGGCGAACACCGTGGTCGTCTCCAGCGCCGAGGCCTCGAGGACCGCACACCACGTGCGCGCCTCGGCCAGGTTGCCGCCGGCCATCGGCAGGTGGATCGCGAGGCCCTCGATGACCAGACCCGACGCGGCGATCCGGCGCGCCGCCTCGGCGAGGCTGTGCCGGTCCAGCCCGTGGCGCGCCATCGACGTGACCGCCTCCACGACGACCCGCGCTCCGGGCAGTCGCTGGGCGAGGGCGGTGACGTCCTTCACCCGGCTGACGGTGTGGATCAGGCGCGGATCGGCGACCCGCGGTGAGAAGGGGCGCCACGGCGTGAGCACCTGAACGTCGCCGGGGAAGGCGCCGAGCAGCTCGGCCGCCTCCTCGTACGTGCCCACGGCGATGAGGTCGGCGCCGAGCCGGAACGACTCCCCGGCGAGGCGCTGGCGACCCAGTCCGTATCCGTTGCCCTTGACGACCGGCACGAGGCCGGGGTGGGCGTCGCGCGTCGAGGTGAGGTGGGCCCGCCAGTCGGCGGCGCGGATGAACAGGTCGAACGCCATGGACCCATCATCTCGCACCCGTCCCCGCCACCGGTCGCCCCTGGCCGCCGTCCCGCCCGCTCCGCCCCCCACTTTTGGAACAGGATTACGCTCGGTCGGCGGTGTGAGACGGAATATCGCACCAAAAGTGGGGGGCGGGGGCTGACCAGCGGCCGGCCCCCAGGGCGCCCGGCGCGGGCGGGGAGGCGGCTCAGCCGCGGCGCTTCATGTACGCCGTGAAGGCGGCGTACAGCGGACGACTGATCGGCAGGTCCCACTCGCCGAGGTACTCGACGGCCTCGCCGCCGGTGCCGACCTTGAACTGCAGCAGCCCGACGTGCGAGTCGTCGGTGTCGAGGGTGTCGGTGATCCCGCGCATGTCGTAGACCTCGGCGCCGCCGGCGAGCGAGTCGCGGATCATCTGCCACTGGATCGCGTTCGAGCCGCGCACCTCGCGCTTGGCCGTGGTGGACGCGCCGTAGGAGTACCAGGCGTGCGTGCCGACCTGCACGAGCGTGGTCGCGGCGACCAGGTCGCCCTCGTGGCGGGCCAGGTACAGCCGCAGCCGCTGCGGGTCCTCGGCGGTCATGGCGTCCCACATGGTCTGGAAGTACGCGAGCGGGCGCGGCGTGAAATGGTCGCGCTCGGCGGTCTCGACGTACACGCGGTGGAACTCCACCAGGTCGTCGCGCGTGCCGAGTGTGACCTCGACGCCCTGCTTCGCCGCCTTGCGGATGTTGCGGCGCCACAGCTGGTTCATGCCGGCCAGGACGTCGTCCTCGGAGCGACCCGCCAGTGGGACCTGGAAGTTGTACTTCGGCTGGCCCGCCGAGAAGCCGCCCTCGGCGGCCTGCTCGCGCCACCCCAGCGACGTCAGCGTGTCCGCGAGCGCGATCGCCCGCTCGTCGCGGTGGTCCGCGGGCACGTCGCCCAGGCGGGTGAGCACGTCGTCGGCCAGCGCGGCCTTGAGGGTGGCGGCCTCCCAGCGGCGAAGGACGGCGGGCGGGCCGATGCGGATGCCGAAGGCTCCGTTCGCCTTGAGGTGGTCGCGCAGCGCGGACAGGGCCGCGGCGACGTCACCGCTCCAGTCGAGCACGGGACCCTCGGGCAGGTAGGCCAGGTAGCGCTTCACCTTGGGCACCTGGCGGTAGAGCACCAGCCCGGCGCCGACGAGCCGGTCGCCGTCGAACCAGCCGAGGGACTCACCTCGCCACTCGGCCTTCACCGCGGCCCACGCCGGGGTCTGCAGGAAGCTCGCCGTGCCCCGGGTGGCGACGAAGGCGAGGTGCTCCTCGGGGGAGATGGGACGTACGCGGATGGTCACGCCCTTGAGGCTATCCAACGAGTGTTGTTAGGCTGGCCTAACCGGCGTTGCTCCGGTGGGGCCCGACCGCCGACCGGTGGGGGCCGTCAATCGAAGGGGAACCCGTGAAGACCTTTGCCGCGACCGTCCTGGGTCGCCGAGTGCTCACGCCACATCTCGTCTCCATCACGCTGGGCGGGATCGCGGGGTGGAAGTCGACGGGGATCCCCGACGAGTACGTGCGGCTGCTGCTGCCGGCGCGGCCCGGCGCCCCGATCGCGCTGCCGACCATCAACGAGGACTTCTCGTACTCCTACCCTGAGGGCGCCGAGCCGCTCGTGCCGCGCGTCTACACGATCTCGGACCACCGGGTCGTCGAGGGCGACGTGCGCGTCGACGTCGACATCGCGCTGCACGAGCAGGGTGCGGGCTCGGACTGGGCGCGCACGTGCGAGCCCGGCGACCAGGTCGGCATCATCGAGCCGCACGGCCTCTACCGTCCCGCGGCCGACGCGCGTCACCAGCTGCTGGTGTGCGACATCACGGGTGTGCCCGCGCTCGCCAGGATCCTGCGTGAGCTCGATCCCGGTGTCGTCGTCGAGGCCCACATCGTCGTCGCCGACGCCGCGGACGAGGTGCCGTTGCCGTCGGCCGCCGACGTGCACGCCCACTGGGAGGTCGTCGAGGACGAGCACCTGATCCCCAACGCCCTCGAAAAGGCGGTGACGGGTCGCGACCTGCCCGCCGACTGGTCCGGGCACTACGTCTGGCTCGCGGGCGAGGCGCGTGCCAGCCGTGCCGTGCGCAAGCACCTGCGACGCGGACTCGGCTGGCCCCAGGCCGCGTTCTACACGTGCGGCTACTGGCAGATCGAGGCCGAGAAGTGGAACGCGCGCTACGAGGAGGTCGCCGAGATGATCCAGGCCAAGGCGATGGCGGCGTACGAGCGGGCCGGCCAGGACGAGGGCGCGTACCTCGACGAGCTCGACGAGATCTACGAGTCCGTCGGTCTCTGACGGCCACCCGTCTCGCGCGCCGGCGTAGGGATCAGGCCACGAACGAGGTCGGCCGCGCCGGCGTGATGAGCAGTTGCATCCCGGCCTCGACCGGGGTGCGGTTGCCCTTCTTGTGGTTGCACCGCAGGCAGGCGGCGACGGCGTTCTCCCAGGTGAGCGTGCCGCCGCGTGAGCGCGGGATGACGTGGTCGACGGTCTCGGCCGACCCGCCGCAGTAGGCGCAGGCCCGGTCACGGGCCTTGATCGCGCTCTTCGTGCACAGGTGGCTGCGGCGGTGCATCCAGCGCGTCACGACGTAGCGGACGAGGCGCAGCACCTTCGGCTTGGGGAACGGCCCGAACGACTCGTCGTGGGACTCCTCGATGACCGCGACCTCGCGCACCAGCATCTTGATGGCGTGGCGCAGGGACACGCGCTGCAGCGGTTCGTAGCTCGCGTTGAGCACCAAGACGTCACCAGCGGTCATGGGCGCGCCCCTCTCCGGTTCGAATCGTAACCGGCAGAGGGCGTTTCAGGCACTGTCGTTCGTCGAAACGTGCGCGAGACAATTCGCCCCTAGGGTGGACGCGTGACCCAGGCGCAGCTGTTCGAGGGATACGGACCAGTCGCGGGCTACGACGAGATGTACGGCGAGTCGGGCCTGCGGGATCTCTACTCCGCGGTGCACGCCGCGTTCGGCGAGATGGCCTCCGACGAGGTGCGCCAGCGCGCCGAGGGACTGGCCTCCTCCTACCTCGAGCAGGGCATCACCTTCGGTGTCGCCGGCGAGGAGCGACCCTTCCCGCTGGACATCGTGCCGCGCATCATCGAGGCCGACGCGTGGGACGAGGTCGAGGCCGGGGTGAAGCAGCGGGTCAAGGCGCTCGAGGCGTTCCTCGCCGATGCGTACGGCGCCGGCGAGCTCTTCCGCGACGGCGTGGTCCCACGCGAGACCGTCGTCACGTCCTCGCACTACCACCGCGTCGTCGCCGGCCTCGAGCCCGCGAACGGCGTGCGCATCCACGTCTCGGGCATCGACCTGATCCGCGACGGCAACGGCGACTTCCGGGTCCTCGAGGACAACGCGCGCGTCCCGTCCGGCGTCTCGTACGTCATGACCAACCGGCGCGCGATGTCCGGCGGACTGCCCGAGGTGTTCGCGAACCATCGCATCCGTCCCGTCGCGCGGTACTCGCGCCAGTTGCTGTCGGCGCTGCGCGCGGCGGCGCCGGCAGGCGTCAGCGATCCCACGGTCGTGGTGCTGACGCCCGGCGTCTACAACTCGGCGTACTTCGAGCACACCCTGCTGGCGCGCACGATGGGCGTCGAGCTGGTGGAGGGGCGCGACCTCGTCTGCCACGGCGGTCGCGTCATGATGCGCACGACCGACGGCCTCGCGCCGGTGCACGTGATCTACCGCCGGATCGACGACGACTTCCTCGATCCGCTGTCGTTCCGTCCCGACTCCGCGCTGGGCGTTCCCGGTCTCATCAACGCCGCTCGCGCGGGCAACGTGACGATCGCGAACGCCGTCGGCAACGGCGTGGCCGACGACAAGCTGCTCTACACCTACGTGCCCGACCTCATCCGCTACTACCTGGCGGAGGAGCCGATCCTGCACAACGTCGACACGTGGCGCTGCGGTGACGCCGACCAGCGCGAGGAGGTCCTCGACCGACTCCACGAGCTCGTGCTCAAGCCGGTCGACGGCTCCGGCGGCAAGGGCATCGTGATCGGCCCCGCCGCCACCAGCGAGGAGCTGGACGAGTTGCGCGGCAAGGTCATCGCGAACCCGCGCGACTGGATCGCCCAGCCCGTCATGTCGCTGTCCACCGTTCCCACGCTGGTCGAGGACGGGATCCGGCCCCGCCACGTCGACCTGCGTCCCTTCGCGGTCAACGACGGCGACGACGTGTGGGTGCTGCCCGGAGGCCTGACGCGCGTCGCCCTGCCCGAGGGCGAGCTGATCGTGAACTCCAGTCGTGGTGGCGGCTCCAAGGACACGTGGGTGCTGGCGCGGCCGACCGAGCCGATCGAGGAGCCCGACGACGACCTCGAGCCGCTCACCCAGGGCCAGACGATGGCGCCGATCGCCGCGCCGGTGAAGGAGGCGTGATGCTCAGCCGGATCGCCGAGTCGCTCTTCTGGATCGGCCGCTACCTCGAGCGGGCCGACGACACCGCCCGCCTGCTGGACGTGCAGATGCAGGTCCTGGTCGAGGACCCCGCCACCGACGAGGTCACCAGCTGCGCGCAACTGTTCGCCGTGATGGGCATCGAGGACTTCGGTGGCGTACCGAACCGCTGGTCGATGCTCGACCTGCTGGCCTACGACCTGAAGTCGCCCACGTCGATCGCCGCCGTCATCGGCTCGATGCGCGAGGCGGCGCGCAGTGCGCGCGAGGTGCTCTCCACCGACGTCTGGTCCGCCATCAACACGACGTGGCAGGGCGTTCCCGCGGCCACGTCGATGCGCCCGGTCGAGATGTTCAACTGGGTGCGCCGTCGGACCGCGATGATCTC
The DNA here is from genome assembly GCF_032084975.1 of Aeromicrobium sp. Lineage (GTDB taxonomy): Bacteria > Actinomycetota > Actinomycetes > Propionibacteriales > Nocardioidaceae > Aeromicrobium. Next base: position 10,377 of record NZ_DAMDLR010000056.1, on the reverse strand, counting down.
GGGCACGGCCGACGATTCCATGCCGCGCGACCAGAGCTGGTACTTCTACACGCTGGGCCGCAGCATCGAGCGCACGGACATGACCGCGCGGCTGCTGTCGACCGCGGCCAGCGCGGGTGGCACGGGCATCGCCTGGCCGAACACGCTGCGGGCCTGCGGAGGCTACGAGAGCTTCCTGCGCACCTACCGCGGCATCGAGCGCGACAGCGCGGCGGCCGAGTACCTGCTGCTCGACCGGTGGTTCCCGCGGTCCCTGGTGTCCAGCCTGAGCGAGGCCGAGCGCGCCCTGTCGCGGCTCGACGTGGCGGGCCGCCGGGCCGGCTTCTCGGACGAGGCCCTGCGCCTGCTGGGACGTGCCCGCACCGAGATCGAGTACCGCCCCCTGGGCGAGATCATCGAGACGATGCCGCTCGAGATGGAGCGCATCCAGCGCGCGTGCGCCGCCGCGAGCGACGCCATCACGTCGCGGTACTTCGCCCAGGAGGACTGGCACTCCTGGAAGGGGAGGGTGTCGCTGTGAGTGAGCGTCAGCGAGTGAACGCGGGGTACGTCATGCCGGTGCCGCCGTATCGTCGCCGCTTCGCGGGGGTGCCGGCATGAGCATGCGCATGCGCGTCCGGCACGCGACGACGTACACCTACTCCGAGCCGACCTCGGCGTCGTACAGCGAGGCGCGGCTGACGCCCCAGACCACCGCCGAGCAGTACGTTCGCCGCTCGCGCCTCGAGATCACGCCCACGGCGTGGTCGCAGGAGTACCGCGACTACTGGGGCTCGACCGTCGTGGCCTTCGAGGTCACCGACCCGCACGAGGAGCTGACGGTCGTCGCCACCTCGACCGTCGACACCGCCGAGCGTCCCGCGGTCGGTGAGTCGATCGGCTGGGACGACCTCGACCCCTCCACGCTCGACCGGTACTGCGAGTTCGTCCACCAGCAGGACAAGGTCCGTCCCGCGCCCGAGCTGGTCGCCCGGCTCGACGAGCTGCGCGAGTCGTCGGCCACGCCGGCCGACTACGTCGCGGCCGTGTGCGAGCTGGTGCGCCAGAGCATCTCGCGGCTCGTCGCGGCCACCCACGCCAGCGCCACCGCCGAGCAGACGTGGACGGACGGCGCGGGCGTCACGCACGACATCGCCCACGTCGCGATCGGCGCGCTGCGCCATGCCCGGATCCCCGCGCGCTTCGTCGCGGGCTACGTCCATCCGGACGCCGAGCCCGAGCTCGACGCCATCGTCACCGTCGAGCCGCACGCGTGGCTCGAGTGGTGGGACGGCCGCTGGGTGGGCTGGGACGTCACGGGCGCCGAGGTGCCCGGCGAGCGGCACATCATCGTCTCGCGCGGCCGCGACTTCGACGACGTCCCGAACCTGCGCGGCATCTACGCGACCGACGGCGATGTCAGCACCACCGTCGAGGTCGACATCACCCGCGTCATCTGACCGGCGGCGGCCTCTGGGCGCCCGGCACCGACCAGCACTTTTGGTGCGGGATTGCGGCCGGATGGGCGAGCGAGGCGTAACAGCGCACCAAAAGTGGAGGTCAGCCAGCGGTCGGCACCCGAGGCCGCGCAGCGGGCGGAGGTCGGGGGTCGCGCCTTACGGTGGATCCCATGAGCACCGACTGGACCAGGAAGCGCGTCGCCGAGACCCATCGTCCGTGGCAGGCGGACGCCGACCGGTACCAGGACCTCGAGTACCGCCGCGTCGGCCGGTCCGGACTGCTGCTGCCCCCGATCAGCCTGGGCCTGTGGTGGAACTTCGGCGACAACCGCACGTTCGACACCCAGCGCGAGGTGCTGCGTCACGCGTTCGACCTCGGCATCACGCACTTCGACCTGGCGAACAACTACGGACCCCCGCCCGGCTCGGCCGAGGAGAACTTCGGTCGCATGATGCGCGGCGACTTCAGGCCGTACCGCGACGAGCTGATCATCTCGACGAAGGCCGGCTGGGACATGTGGCCCGGGCCCTACGGATTCCTGGGGTCGCGCAAGTACCTGCTCTCCAGCCTCGATGCCTCCCTGCAGCGCATGGGGCTCGACCACGTCGACATCTTCTACTCGCACCGCGCCGACCCGGACACGCCCGTCGAGGAGACGGTCGGCGCGCTCGACACCGCGGTTCGCCAGGGCAAGGCGCTGTACGTCGGCATCTCGTCCTACTCGGCCGAGCGCACCCGGCGTGCCGCCGAGGTCGCCGTCGACCTGGGCACACCGCTCGTGATCCACCAGCCCGCCTACTCCATGGTCAACCGGTGGGTCGAGGACGAGCTGCTCGACACCCTCGAGGACACGGGCATGGGCTCGATCGCGTTCACGCCGCTGGCCCAGGGCCTGCTGACCGACCGCTACCTCGGCGACGAGCCGGTCGAGCGGGCGGGCGGACGCAGCTCGTTCGACGACTCGGTCGTGGAGGCCAACCGCGACCGGCTGCGCGGCCTCGCCGACGTCGCCCGCGAACGAGGCCAGACCCTGGCCCAGCTCGCGATCGCGTGGGTGCTGCGACCCGGGGCGGCGACGTCCGCGCTCATCGGCGCCTCCAGCACGAAGCAGCTGGACGAGAACGTCGCAGCCGCCGTGAACACGGACTTCACCGCCGAGGAGCTGGACCGGATCGACGAGCTCGTGGGCCACGACGCTGATGCACGAGTCGACTTGTGGGGCGGGTCTGCCGAGATCGTGTAACTCTCAGTGACATCTTGGCTGCGAGCGGGGATCGTTCCCCTAGGCTCGACCCATGGACAAACCCGTCGCGGCCCACGCGTACGACCTCGCCAAGACCTACGGCAAGGGCGACGCCCAGGTGAAGGCACTCGACGGCGTCTCCATCGAGATCTACCAGGGGGAGTTCACCGCGGTCATGGGGCCGTCCGGCTCGGGCAAGTCCACGCTCATGCACTGCATGGCGGCGCTCGACAAGCCCGACGGCGGCCGCGTCACGATCGGTGACACCGCTCTGGCCAAGCTCGACGACAAGGCGCTCACGGTCATGCGCCGCGAGAAGATCGGGTTCGTCTTCCAGGCGTTCAACCTGGTGCCGACGCTGACGGCCGAGGAGAACATCCTGTTGCCGCTCACGATCGCGGGCCGCAAGCCCGACCCCAGGTGGTACGCCACCGTCATCGAGGCCGTCGGTCTGGCCGACCGCCTCAAGCACCGCCCCAACGAGATGTCCGGCGGCCAGCAGCAGCGTGTCGCGTGTGCCCGCGCCCTGGTCAGCCGGCCCTCGATCGTGTTCGCCGATGAGCCGACCGGCAACCTGGACTCCACCTCGGGCGCCGAGGTGCTGTCGTTCCTGCGCCGCAGCGTGGACGAGTTCGGGCAGACGATCGTCATGGTCACCCACGACCCGACGGCCGCCAGCTACACCGATCGCGTCGTCTACCTGGCCGACGGCCGCGTCGTGTCCGAGCTGCGCCACCCCACGGCCGAGAAGGTGCTCGAGCGCATGAGTGTCGTCCAGCGCCGGATGGGCGCGTGACGTGCGGAAGGTCACCTGGCGCAACCTGGTGGCGCGCAAGCTGCGCCTCCTGCTGAGCGCCTTCGCGATCGTCCTGGGCATCGCGTTCCTGTCGGGGTCCCTCGTCTTCACCGACACGATCGGGCGCAGCTTCGACGAGATCGCCAACGGCGTCGTCACCGACGTCGCGGTCCGTCCCGTCACGTCCGATGACGACGCGCTCGCCGTCGGCGTGAACCGCGACGCCCGCTCGGTGCCGTCCTCGCTGGTGGCCGAGGTCGCGGCCCTGCCCCAGGTCGAGCGGGCCGAGGGCACGGTGAACGGCACCGGCCTGTTCGTGATCAGGCGCGACAACAAGCTGCTCGGCGGGACGGGCGCGCCCACGATCGCCCTCAACGCGGGACAGGGCGACCCCGTCCCCAACGCCGCCGGCAAGCAGATGCTCGAGTGGACCAGCGGGCGGATGCCGGCCGCCGACGGAGAGATCGCACTCGACTCCCGCTCGGCCCAGGTCGCCGGCTACGGCGTCGGCGACACGATGAAGCTGGCGATGCCAGCGGACCCGCCGATCCTCGAGGTCGAGCTGGTCGGCATCTTCGACTTCGCGTCCGGTGGGCTCGCCGGAGCGACGATCGTGATGTTCGACGATCTCAGCGCACAGAAGTACTTCCTCGGCGGCAAGGACGCCTACAGCCTCATCCAGATGGAGGCCGCGCCCGGCGTCACCCAGCAGGAGCTGGCCGACGCGGTCGAGCCGCTGATCCCCGAGGGCACCGAGGCGGTCACGGGTGACGCGGTCGCGCAGGAGTCCAAGGACCTGTTCGACCAGCTGCTCGGCTTCCTCAACACCTTCCTGCTCGTGTTCGCCGCGATCGCCCTGGTGGTCGGCACCTTCCTGATCGTCAACACCTTCTCGATCCTGGTCGCCCAGCGCAGTCGCGAGCTGGCCCTGCTGCGAGCGCTCGGCGCCTCGCGTGGCCAGGTCAGCCGCTCGGTGCTGACCGAGGCGTTCGTGATCGGGGTGATCGGCTCGACCCTGGGCCTGGCGATGGGGTTCGGCCTGGCCATGCTGCTCAAGGTCCTGTTCAGCAACTTCGGGCTCGACCTGTCCGGGACCGCACTGGTGTTCCGGACCCGCACGGTCGTCGCGGCCTACGCGGTGGGTGTCCTCGTCACGATGCTCGCGGCCTGGATTCCCGCCCGTCGTGCCGCCAAGGTCCCGCCCGTCGCGGCGATGCGCGACGAGGTCGCGATGCCCGAGTCGTCATTGAAGTGGCGACTGCTGATCTCGCTGCTGTTCGGGCTGGCCGGAGCCGCCGGGATGGCAGCCGGCTCGTGGCTCGACGTGCCGCGCCCCATCGTGTGGGTCGGCCTGGGCATCTTCGGCGTGCTGATGGCGGTGGCGCTCGGCAGCCCCGTCATCGCGATCCCGGTGCTCGCGGTCTTCGGCGCGGTGTACCGCGTCATCTTCGGTGCGGTGGGCCGCCTCGCGGCCCAGAACGCGCGCCGCAACCCGCGCCGCACGGCCGCCACCGCCTCGGCGCTGATGATCGGCCTGGCGCTGGTGACGACGATGTCGATCCTGGGCGCCTCCATCAACAAGTCCATCGACGCGGGCGTCGAGCGCGAGTTCTCGGCCGACTTCATCGTCCAGAACGTCAGCGGCCAGCCGTTCTCGGCGAAGATCGCCGCGGGCGTGGCCGAGGTGCCCGGCGTGGCCGAGGTCGCCGCGTCGCAGCTGGTCGTCTTCAAGGCCGACGGCCGCCAGGTGTTCGCCTCCGCCATCCAGGCCGAGCAGTTCGGCGAGGTGTTCGACCTGGCGTACGTCGACGGCGAGGCCCCGCTGGCCGACGCGACGATCGCCCTGAGCGAGACCCTCGGCGAGCGCCTCGGCCTCACGACCGGCGACACCGTGCAGCTGGGCTTCAACTCCGGTGAGTCGACCAGCACGGTCACCGGCATCTACGCCGACAGCAACATCGTCGGCCAGGCGGTCGTCCCGCTCTCGACGGTGGTCGCCGCCGGCATTCCGCGCGCCGACACGTCCCTGGCCGTCAACGTCGAGCCGGGCGCAGGAACGCGCACCGTGCGTCGCAACCTGGAGCGGGCCGTCGGCGACAACCCGGCGATCGTCGTGCAGGACAAGCAGGAGTACACCGAGGCGCAGCGCGCGCAGGTCAACACGCTGCTCTACCTGATCTACGCCCTGCTGGGCCTGGCGATCGTGATCGCGGTGCTGGGCATCGTCAACACCCTCGCGCTCAGCGTCATCGAGCGCACCCGCGAGATCGGTCTGCTGCGCGCGGTCGGCGTCACCCGGCCGCAGCTGCGGCGCATGGTGCGACTCGAGTCCGTGGTCATCGCGATCCTCGGAGCCGTGCTGGGCATCGGGGCCGGGCTGCTCTTCGGGGTGACGCTGCAGCGAGCGTTCGCGGACGACGGGATCACGGACCTGGCCATCCCCGTGGGCTCGCTCGGAGTCTTCATGGTCGTCTCGGCGCTGGTAGGGATCCTGGCGGCCGTGCTGCCGGCGCGCCGGGCCGCGAAGCTCGACGTGCTCGAGGCCATCGGCGGCGCCTGACGCCGGGATTTCCCCGGCGCCGCGGCCCGCTGCTAGACTCGTGAGGTTGCCGTTCGAGGCAACACCTCCTGTGACGGAAAGCCCGTCACCGCCCAGTCCAAAGGAGACTCGCAGTGTCACTGCGCAAGTACGAAGTCATGGTCATCCTCGATGCGGACGTCGATGAGCGTTCCGTCGAGAAGAGCCTGACGACCTACCTCAACAACACGGTTGTCGCCGACGGCGGTTCCGTCGACGCGATCGACGTCTGGGGCAAGCGTCGTCTTGCCTACGAGATCAACAAGAAGTCCGAGGGCATCTACGCCGTCATCGGTCTGTCCGCCGGGCCCGACTCGGTCAAGGAGCTGGACCGTCAGCTCTCGCTGAACGAGTCCGTCGTCCGTACGAAGGTCACGCGTCCCGACGCGAAGTGATTCTGTGGACGGTGAGAAACCGTCCCACGAATCCGACAGACTCGTCGCGAGAGCACCTCGAGAGAAGGCTGATCCATGGCAGGCGAAACCACCATCACCCTCGTCGGCAACCTGACCCGCGATCCCGAATTGCGGTTCACGCCGTCGGGCGCGGCAGTTGCCGACTTCACCGTCGCGTCGACGTCGCGTACGTTCGACCGTCAGACCAATGAGTGGAAGGACGGCGACACGCTGTTCATCCGCTGCTCGGCCTGGCGCCAGCTGGCCGAGAACGTCGCCGGCTCGCTCACCAAGGGCACCCGCGTCATCGTGACCGGCCCGCTCAAGGTCCGCGAGTACGAGCGCCAGGACGGCGGCCGCGGCACGAGCGTCGAGATGACGGTCGACGAGGTCGGCCCGTCGCTGCGCAACGCGACCGCCCAGGTCACCCGCACCTCCGGTGGCGGTGGCGGCCAGGGTGGCGGTTTCGGCGGCAACTCCGGAGGCTTCGGTGGCGGCAACGCCGGCGGTGGCTTCGGTGGCGGCCAGCAGCCTGCTCAGAGCAACGACGCCAGCGCGTGGGCCCAGCCCGCACAGCCGCAGGCACCGGCCGGGGGCAACGACCCCTGGGGCGGTGGCGGCAACGCCGGCGGCTCGACCGACGAGCCCCCCTTCTGATCCATCACACGTAGCAAGACATTTTCCAGGAGCATCATGGCCAAGCCCGTTGTCCGGAAGCCGAAGAAGAAGAGCAACCCGCTCGCGGCTGCCGGCGTCACCACCATCGACTACAAGGACACCGCACTGCTGCGGAAGTTCATCTCCGACCGCGGCAAGATCCGCGCCCGTCGCGTCACCGGCGTCTCCGTCCAGGAGCAGCGCCAGATCGCCAAGGCGATCAAGAACGCGCGCGAGATGGCGCTGCTGCCCTACACGTCCAGCGGTCGCTGAGTCAGGAGCTAGAGAACAGATGAAGCTCATCCTCACGCACGAGGTCTCGAACCTCGGCCAGCCCGGCGACATCGTCGACGTCAAGGACGGCTACGGCCGTAACTTCCTGCTGCCCCGCAACTTCGCCATCCGTTGGACGAAGGGCGCGGCCAAGCAGGTCGAGTCGATCAAGGCCGCGCGTGACGCGCGCGCCGTGCACGACCTCGAGACCGCTCGCTCGATCAAGGGCAACCTCGAGTCCGGCGCGATCAGCGTCCCGGCCCAGGCCGGTCAGGGCGGTCGCCTGTTCGGCGCCGTCACCGTCACGGACATCGCCGACGCCCTCGCGGGTGCCGGCGCGAACGTCGACAAGCGTCGTATCGAGGTCGGCAACCCGATCAAGAGCCTCGGCGCGCACACGGTCTCCGTCCGCGTGCACCCCGAGGTCGTCGCGACGGTCAAGCTGAACGTCGTCGCCGCCAAGTGATTCACCACACGCCGGGTCCCGCTTCGCGCGGGGCCCGGCGCTGTGCTGTCGCGGCACTGTCCGGCCTGCTGCTGGCCGGCTGCTTCGGCGGCGGAGGTGACCAGAAGGCCGACGACACCGGCGCGACGAAGGCTCCCGAGTCGCTGCCGATGGCCGACCTCCATCCAGCCGAGGAGGCCGAGGTCGCCGAGGGTGGCACGCTGCGCGTCGGCGTCTCGTCGTTCCCCGCGACCTTCAATCCCGTCCACTCCGACGGCGTCGCCAGCACTGCGCCGCAGATCCTCGAGCCCACGCTCGGCAACGCCGTCCGCTTCGAGCAGGACGGCTCCTGGAGCCTCGACCGCGACTACGCGTCGAGCATCGAGGTCGTGGAGCGAGATCCCTTCACCGTCCGGGTCGAGATGAACCCGAAGGCCGTCTGGCAGGGCGGCACCTCCATCACCTCGGCCGACATGGTCTCGTACGTCGACGCCATGCAGGACGACGAGTTCGCCGCCGCGGGGGCTCCGGCCCTCGACGACGTCGAGCGCGTCGACGCCGACGGCAAGTTCGCCTACGAGGTCGTGTTCGAGGAGCCGAACGCCGACTGGCCCGCCGCCGTCTACCCGGTGCTGCCGAAGGCGTACACGAAGTCCGCCGACACGTTCAATCGCGCGATGACGGCCAAGGCTCCGTCCGCCAACGGTCCGTACCTCGTCTCGGGCATCGAGCGCCGGACGGGCACCATCACCCTCGAGCGCAATCCGCGTTGGTGGGGTCGCCAGCCCAAGCTCGACTCGATCGTGTGGCGGATCGGCGAGGCCGACGTCCTCGCGGCCGCCCACCGCGCCGGCGAGCTCGAGGCCGCACCTGTCACGCCCGACAACCGCTCGGCCCTCACCGACGCCGAGCTGCGCGCCTCGCTCGGCTCGGAGTGGACCCACCTGACGATCAACGGCGGCACGGGTCCGCTGGCCGACGCCGAGGTGCGCCGCGCCGTCACGCTGGCGGTCGACATCGAGCAGGTCGTGGCAGCCACCTCCAAGCGCTACGGCACCACCGCGGTCCCGATGGACTCCGTCGTGCTGATGCCGGGCCAGGTCGGTCACCGCGACTTCGCGCGCGAGCGTGACCTGGCGCAGGCGCAGAAGCTGCTCGCGAAGGCCGGCTGGCGCCGTGACGGCGACGGCCCGCTGCGCCGCAAGGGCCGCCAGCTCGAGCTCACGCTCCCGGTGCCGGCGACGATGCCGGGCGCGATCATTCGCGCGGAGTCGATCGCCGAGGACCTCTCCGAGGTCGGCATCACGGTCACGGTCCGCGAGGTGCCCGGCCCGACGTTCTTCGAGAAGGTCGTCATCCCGCTCGACTTCGACCTCACCACCTTCGCGTGGCAGGTCCAGCCGTACGGCCTGGGCGACGCCAAGCGTCTGTTCACCCCGATCGACAGCCCACTGAACTTCACGGGCAAGGCGTCCAAGGCCATCACCGACGCGTTCGATGCCGCCATCGCCGAGACGGACGAGGCCAAGCGTGCCGGCCGGGTGACCGAGATCGACGAGATCGCCCGCTCGCAGGCCTCGATCATGCCGCTCGCGGTCATCCCGACGGTGATGGCCGTCGACCCGCTCGTGGTGAACTTCGGTCCCGCCGCGCTGGCCGACCTGGACTGGACGGTCGTCGGCTTCGCCGAGGGGAAGAAGGGCTGATGGCGCGCACCCGCCGTGAGGCGATCGCCTGGCCCACCATCCTGCGCGAGCTGAGAGTCGTGCGGGTCGGCGACGTCACCGAGACGACGCGCCGCGTGACCCTCGCCGGCGAGCAGCTGGGCGAGTTCCCGGTCGCGGGTGGGACGGCCGCGGCCTTCCGGTCCGACGGGTTCGACGACCACGTGAAGCTCCTCGTGCCTCTCGAGGGCACCGACCGGCCGCCGCTGCCGGTCCAGGGTCCCGATCGTCTGGAATGGGGCGGCGCGGGTGGGCGTCCGGTCGCCAAGGACTACACGCCGCGCCGGTTCGATCCGGTGACGGGCGAGATCGACCTCGACTTCGTGTTGCACGAGGGGGGCTTCGCGGCGGGCTGGGCGCGTCGCACCCGGCCCGGCGACCCCGCGTGGATCGTCGGGCCCACACGGTCGCTGCTGGTGCCCACCGGGATCGACCGGCTCCTGTTGGCCGGCGACGAGACGGCGCTGCCCGCGATCGCCCGCCTGCTCGACGAGTGGCCCGGCGGTGTCGCTGCCGACGTCGTCATCGAGGTCGCCACTCCCGCCGGCATCCAGGACCTGCCCGCGCTCGACGGGGTCGAGGTCCGTTGGGTCCACGGCGCGGACGCGTGGGTCGACACGATCCGCGACCTGCCCTGGCCCGACGGCTCGACCTTCTGCTGGGTCGCCGGCGAGGCCCGCGCCGTGCGCGACGTGCGGCGCTTCCTCGCCGACGAGCGAGCCGTCCCCCGGGACTGCCTGGACGCCACCGGCTACTGGCGGCGGTGACGGGTTCCCCGGTTAACCGGGGAACCCGTCACTTCACGAGGGTTGCGATCCTCGAGAAG
>NZ_DAMDLR010000055.1:0-17960 GCF_032084975.1 Aeromicrobium sp. | reverse complement strand
GCCCGGGCCCTCGCGACCGATCCGCAGGTCGTCCTGCTGGACGAGCCGCTCGCGGCCCTCGACGCCGAGGCGGTGCCCGAGGTGCGTCGCGTGCTGCGTGGCGTGCTGGCGCACCGGACCGCGATCGTCGTCACCCACGAGCCCCTCGACGCCCTCGTCCTGGCGGACCGTGTGGCGATCATCGAGGACGGCCGCATCGTGCACGAGGGGAGTCCCGCCGACGTCCTGGGACACCCGCGAAGCGCCTTCGGTGCGGCATTGGCGGGGCTGAACCTCGTCGAGGCGGTGGCGATCTCGCCCGACCGGGTCCGAGCCGAGGACGGTCGCGAGCTGACGGGTGTCCCGCGCGCCCCGCTGACGACCGACGGGCCGGCGATCGCGACCTTCAGCCCCGCCGCGGTGGCGCTGCACCGGTCGCGTCCCGCCGGCAGCCCGCGCAACGTCATCCCCGGTGCGGTCACCGCCCTCGAGCAGCGAGGTGGCACGTGCCGGGTCACCGTCGACGGCTGGATCGCCGACGTCACGACCGCGTCTGTGGCCGAGCTCGGCCTCGAGCCCGGCGTGACGGTGTGGCTGAGCATCAAGGCGACCGAGGTGCGGCTCGAGCCGGTGTGAGCGACGACCTCCCGGGAAGCACGGCCGGCGAGTGCGAGAGTGGGGGAGTGAGCGAGATCGGCGAGGCCTGGGCGTGCTGCCTGGCCGATTACGAGCGTCACCTGCGCGACGAGCGCGACCTCTCGGAGCACACCGTGCGCGCCTACCTGACGGATCTGGCGAGCCTCGCCGATCACGCCACGTTGCTGCACGTCGACGACCCGGCCGCCCTGACGATCCGCACGCTGCGCAGCTGGCTGGCGAACCTGCAGACCCGCGGACGTGCACGGACGACCATGGCCCGCCGATCGACGGCCGCCCGCCGGTTCACCGCTTGGCTCGAGCGCACGGGCCGTGCCTCGACCGACGCCGGCGCCCTGCTGGCAGCCCCGAAGGCGCACCGGACGTTGCCGCCGGCGCTCAACCAGACCGACATGCGGGCCGTCGTGGACGCGATCGTCGCGTCGATCGACGACGAGGGCCCGACCGGACTGCGCGACCTGGCCGTGATCGAGTTGCTGTGGGCCACGGGCATCCGGGTCGGCGAGCTGGTCGGCGCGGACATCGACGACCTCGACCGCCGGCGGCGCGTGCTGAGAGTGCTGGGCAAGGGCTCCAAGGAGCGCATGGTCCCGTACGGCGTCCCGGCCGCCGATGCCGTCGAGCGCTGGCTCGACCACGGGCGTCCGGCGCTCGCCGTCGCGGACAGCGGACCCGCCCTGCTGCTCGGGGCCCGCGGCGGCCGGATCGACGCTCGCGTGGTCCGGCGGATCGTGCACGAGCGCGTCGCCGCCGTCCCGGATGCTCCCGACATCGGCCCGCACGGCCTCCGCCACACGGCAGCGACCCACCTGCTGGAGGGAGGCGCCGACCTGCGGTCCGTCCAGGAGCTGCTCGGGCACGCGTCGCTGGGGACGACCCAGATCTACACGCACGTCAGCGCCGACCGGCTGCGAGCCGCGTTCGCGCAGGCCCACCCCCGCGCCTAGCCGGCGAGCGGATCGACCGGACGACCTCCCACGATCTTCATGAAGTGCAGGTGGCACCCGGTCGACGTCCCGGTGGAGCCGACCCGTCCGACGACGGTGCCGGGCCCGACGACCTGACCGGACTCGACCGAGATCGACGACAGGTGTGAGTAGGACGTGCTGGACTCGCGGTGCCGCACCTCGACCTGCAGGCCGTAGGGACCGTGATGGCTCGCCCGCACCACGGTCCCGGCGCCGACGGACGGGACCTCGGTGCCGCACGACGCCCCGATGTCGACCCCGTCGTGCAGCTTGCGCACCCCCGTCACGGGATGGACGCGCATGCCGAAGGCGGACGTCACCGGGCCGTCGATCGGCAGCTCGCCGCCGACGAGGTCGGGCGGCTCCGGGGGAGGACCCGACGGGTCGATCAGCCGGTAGGCGCCCGCGGCCGTCAGCAGCTGGGCCGGATCGAGGTAGGTGTCGCCGCGCAGGCGTCCGAGGTTCAGGCACGCCCGGCGGCATGAGGGATGGCCTCCGAGCAGGCGGCCGATCGGCTGGCCGGCCGTGACCGCGTCACCGACCCGGACGGTCGCCTCGACGGGTTGGTAGGTCGAGCGCTCGGCGCCGTGGGTGATGGTGATCGTCGCGATCCCGGCCACCCGCCCGGCGAAGGTGACCCGGCCGGCCGCGACGGCGCGGACCGTCTGACCCGGCCGCCCCGGGAGGTCGACGCCACGGTGGCCGGGCCCGTACGTCGTGTCCGGGGCATCGAAGGGCTTGTCGATGCGCCGGTCGCCCAGGGGCCACTCCCAGGCTGAGGCCTGCGCCGCAGCCGGGAACAGGACGAGCATGAGCAGCAGTACGGGTCCGATCGCTCGCTTCATGGTCCGAGCCAACCGGCTGCGCGGCGTGGGCGGAACGCCCTCGGCCGGCGCTGTGGACGACGGCGGAAACCGCCTCGCGTCCTGTGGAGAACACCGGTTTCCGTCCCACGGGAGTCGTGCCGTAGACTGGGCGCATCCGTCCGTCGTGACGGAAATTCGCGTGTCCTCTCCCGTGACGTGAGAACTGAACGGGGCGCGTTCCGAGTCCCCAGACCCTGGGGTGGCCCGCGTCGGACACCAGGGCATCGCCGAACCCGGCGGTGCGTCAACTTGGTTGAAAGGAAGTACGGCCATGGCCGTCGTCACCATGCGTCAGCTGCTCGAGAGCGGCGTTCACTTCGGGCACCAGACCCGTCGTTGGAACCCGAAGATGAAGCGATTCATCATGACCGAGCGCAACGGCATCTACATCATCGACCTGCAGCAGTCGCTGTCCTACATCGACTCGGCCTACGACTTCGTCAAGGGCACCGTCGCTCGCGGCGGCACGATCCTGTTCGTCGGCACCAAGCGTCAGGCGCAGGAGCCCATCGAGGAGCAGGCCAAGCGCGTCGGCATGCCCTACGTGAACCAGCGCTGGCTGGGCGGCATGCTCACGAACTTCCAGACGATGTCCGCGCGCCTGCAGCGCATGAAGGAGCTCGAGGAGATCGACTTCGACGACGTCGCCGGGTCGAACCGCACGAAGAAGGAGCTCCTGCACATGCGTCGGGAGTACACCAAGCTCAACCGCACGCTCGGTGGCATCCGCGACATGGGCCGCACGCCCAGCGCCGTGTGGATCGTCGACACGAAGAAGGAGCACCTCGCGGTCGACGAGGCCAAGAAGCTGAACATCCCGATCGTCGCGATCCTCGACACGAACTGCGATCCCGACGACGTCGACTACCCGATCCCGGGCAACGACGACGCGATCCGCTCGGTCGGCATCCTGACGCGCGTCATCGCCGACGCCGTCGCCGACGGCCTTATCTCGCGTGGTGGCGCCAAGACGGGCGAGGAGACCCCGGGCCAGGAGCTCGGCGCCGAGGAGCCCCTCGCCGACTGGGAGAAGGAGCTGCTCGCCTCGAAGGCCGCCGGCGCCGAGACCCCCGCCGCCGAGACCCCCGCCGCCGACGCGCCCGCGGCCGAGGCCACCGAGGTCCCCGCGACGGAGACCGCCGAGACCACCGAGGCGCCCGCCGCCGAGGCCCCGGCCGACGACGCCGCTCCCGCCGCCGAGGCTCCCTCGGAGTCCTGAGCGTCACCTGTCCACCTGTCGGCCGCGACGTGACCCGTCGCGGCGACACCACCAGAACCGAGGTTGGAACATGGCAATCACTGCTGCCGATGTGAAGAAGCTCCGCGACGCGACCGGCGCGGGCATGATGGACGCGAAGAAGGCCCTCACCGAGGCCGACGGCGACTTCGACAAGGCCGTCGAGATCCTGCGGATCTCGGGTGCCGCCAAGGCCGCCAAGCGCGGTGCCGAGCGCGAGGCCTCCTCGGGCCTCGTGGCGAACGCCGGGTCGGCCATCGTCGAGCTCAACTCCGAGACGGACTTCGTCGCGAAGAACGACCAGTTCATCGAGCTGGCCCAGCGCCTGGCCGTCGCGGCCGACGCGAACAAGCCGGCCGACGCCGCCGCGTTCGCGAACGTCACGCTCGACGACGGCAAGACCGTCGCCGAGGCGATCAGCGCCCTGGCCGCCGTCATCGGTGAGAAGCTCGAGCTGGGTCGCGTCAGCGCCCTCGAGGGCAAGGTCGCCACGTACATGCACCGTCGCGCCAGCGACCTGCCGCCGGCCGTCGGCGTGCTGGTCCAGTACGAGGGCGACAACGAGGACGTGGCACGCGGCATCGCGATGCAGGTCGCGGCCATGCGTCCCCGCTGGCTCACGCGCGATGACGTCCCCGCGGACGTCGTCGCCAAGGAGCGCGAGATCGCCGAGGCCACGGCCAAGGAGGAGGGCAAGCCCGAGCAGGCCCTGCCCAAGATCGTCGAGGGTCGTGTCAATGGCTTCTTCAAGGAGAACGTCCTGCTCGAGCAGGCCAGCGTCACCGACAACAAGAAGACCGTGAAGGCCGTCGCCGAGGAAGCCGGCGTCACCGTCACGAAGTTCAGCCACATCGAGGTCGGCGCCTGAGTCGCACCCCGATCACCACGAGGGCCCCGAGCACATGCTCGGGGCCCTCGTGCGTCCGGGGCCCGTCGCCCGCTGGCTCGCGCCGCCCCCTCAACTTTTGGAGCACGTTTACCGCCGAGGCGGCGCAGGAGGCGTAATCCTGTTCCAAAAGTTGACCGCGCGCGTCCCCTAGGGTGACGACGGGTCGGCAACCCAGAACCGGCCCGCCGAGGTCGCCGCGGTCGGCTCGTCCGCGGTCCCGTGAACTTTTGGAGCGCGTTTACGCCTGACCCGGCCTCCCGGGCGCAAAAGCGTTCCAAAAGTCGGGGCCGAGCGCCGCACCGCCG
The DNA here is from genome assembly GCF_032084975.1 of Aeromicrobium sp. Lineage (GTDB taxonomy): Bacteria > Actinomycetota > Actinomycetes > Propionibacteriales > Nocardioidaceae > Aeromicrobium. Next base: position 13,059 of record NZ_DAMDLR010000055.1, on the reverse strand, counting down.
CCGCACGGCCGCCGAAGTCGCGGCGGCGGGCGCACCAGCGGGCGGGGACCGCGTCCCATCCGATAACCTCGTCCCCATGGCGCGTCGTGTACTTCTCAAGCTCTCTGGTGAAGTGTTCGGCGGCGGGGCCCTCGGCATCGACCCTGACGTCGTCAACGACGCGGCCGCCCAGGTCGCCACGGCCGTCCGTGAGGGCGTGCAGGTCGCGATCGTCGTCGGCGGCGGCAACTTCTTCCGCGGCGCCGAGCTCAGCCAGCGCGGCATGGAGCGCACCCGCGCCGACTACATCGGCATGCTGGGCACCGTCATGAACGCCCTCGCGCTGCAGGACTTCATCGAGAAGCAGGGCGTCGAGACGCGCGTCCAGTCGGCGATCGCGATGGCCCAGGTCGCCGAGCCCTACATCCCGCGCCGCGCGATCCGCCACATGGAGAAGGGCCGCGTCGTCATCTTCGGCGCGGGCGCCGGCATGCCGTACTTCTCGACCGACACCGTCTCGGCGCAGCGTGCCCTCGAGATCAAGGCCGACGTGGTCCTGATGAGCAAGAACGGCGTCGACGGGGTCTACGACTCCGACCCGCGGCACAACCCCGGGGCCCAGCGCTTCGACAGCCTGACCTTCAACGAGGCCCTCCAGCGCAGCCTGCAGGTGGTCGACGCCGCCGCGTTCGCGCTCTGCATGGAGAACGACCTGCCCATGATGGTGTTCAACATGAACGACGAGGGTGCGGTGACGCGTGCCCTGCGTGGTGAGATGATCGGAACACTCGTCCACGCCTGAGGTGTGGACTCCCCGACGATGATGCAACGGAGCATGACGTGATCGACGAGACCCTGCGCGATGCCGACACCCGGATGAAGAAGGCGGTCGAGTACACGCGCGAAGAATTCGCCGCCATCCGCACCGGTCGCGCCCACCCGGCGATGTTCGCGCAGATCACGGCCGACTACTACGGCACGCCCACGCCCCTGCAGCAGCTGGCCGGGTTCCAGGTCCCCGAGGCGCGCACCGTCATCATCAGCCCCTACGACATCGGTGCGAAGCCGGCGATCGAGAAGGCCATCCGCGACTCGGACCTGGGCGTCAACCCGTCCGACGACGGCAAGGTGCTGCGCGTGACGCTGCCCGAGCTGACCGAGGACCGCCGCAAGGAGTACATCAAGCTCGCGCGCTCCAAGGCCGAGGACGGCCGCATCGCCGTGCGCGGCGTGCGTCGCAGCGCCAAGCAGGCGCTGGACAAGGCCGAGAAGGACTCCGAGATCAGCAAGGACGACAACACGGGCGCCGAGAAGCGCCTGGACGCCCTGACGAAGAAGCACGTCGATGAGCTCGACGAGGCACTCAAGAGCAAAGAGGCGGAGCTCCTTGACGTCTGACGCACCCAAGAAGGTCGGGCGCGCGGGTCGTGACCTGCGCGCGGCGATCACGGTCGGCGTCAGCTTGGTGGTCCTTGTCCTGCTCTCCCTGTTCTGGGTCAAGGACCTGTTCGCCGCGGTGGCGGCGGTCGCGCTCATCGTCGCCGCGCTCGAGATCGCGAAGGCGCTCACCACGGCCGGCATCAAGGTGCCGCTGCCGCCGGTGCTCGCCGGTGGCGTGGCGATGCTCGTCGTGGGCTTCTACGACGACATGGACACCGCTGCGGCGGTCATGGCGCTCACGGTCATCGCAACGATGGCATGGCGGCTGCGCGAGGGCGCGCAGGGCTTCGTCCGCGACGCCACCGCCGGCGTCTTCCTGCTGTCCTACCTGTTCCTCATGGGCACGTTCGTCATGCGCATGCTGGCGGCCGAGGACGGGACGTGGCGGGTCGTCGCCTTCATCCTGGTGACGATCGCGTCCGACATCGGCGGCTACGCCGCCGGCGTGCTCTTCGGCAAGCACCCGATGGCACCCACGATCTCGCCCAAGAAGTCCTGGGAGGGCTTCGCCGGCTCACTGGTGGCCTGCGTCGCGGCCGGCATCCTCGTCATCGTCTACGCCCTCGAGGGCCCGTGGTGGGCGGGTCTGGTGCTGGGTGTGGCCGGCGTCTGCTTCGCCACGCTGGGCGACCTGTGCGAGTCGCTCATCAAGCGCGACATCGGCATCAAGGACATGGGCGACCTGTTGCCCGGGCACGGCGGCCTGATGGACCGGCTCGACTCGCTCATCGCCGTCGCGCCGGTCGCGTACCTGGTGATGTACCTGCTCGTGTGATGCCATGACCGTCCTGCGTGACTACGCGGCATCCGTGTGCCAGCCGGCGTTGGCCGAGGCGGTCGCGCCGTACGACGAGGTCGCGACGGCCGAGGGCACGCTGCGTCCCGCGTGGAAGCGCATCGCCGCCGAGGCGGTCGACATCACGCTGCCGCAACTGGACCGCGCCGGACGCGAGATCGCACGCCTGCTGTCCGACGAGGGCGTGGTCTACACGCCGCCCGGGGGCGAGCAGCGCCCGTGGCGGCTCGATCCCGTTCCGCTCGTGCTGGGCCACGACGAGTGGAGCGTGCTCGAGAAGGGCCTGGCCCAGCGCGCCGAGCTGCTCAACGCGATCCTGCTCGACCTGCACGGCCCCCGGACGCTGCTGGCCAGCGGCACGCTGCCGCCCAGCATCGTGTTCGGGCACAGCGAGTTCATCCGCTCGGCGGCCGCGGACGAGCACCAGCCGCTGCTGATCACCGGCACGGACCTGGGCCGCACGCCCACGGGGGAGTGGCAGGTCATCGCCGACCGCGCCCAGGCCCCGTCGGGCATCGGCTTCGCGATGGAGAATCGCCGGGCCCTGTCTCGTGTGCTCCCCGTCGCGTACCGCGAGGCGGGCCTGCACCGGCTCTCGCCGTTCTTCTCGGTGCTGCGCGCGGCGCTCATGGAGGCGGCGCCGCACGGCCTTGAGGACCCGCGCGTCGTCGTGCTCTCGCCCGGGCCGATGTCCGAGACGGCCTACGACCAGTCCTTCATCGCCGCGACGCTGGGATTCCCGCTCGTCGAGGGCAGCGACCTCGTGACCCGCGACGGCGTGGTGTGGATGCGGGTCCTCGGCCGGCACGAACGCGTCGACGTCATCGTGCGCCGCGTCGACGCGCAGTGGAGCGACCCGCTCGAGCTGCGCGGCGAGTCGCGCCTGGGCGTCCCGGGACTGGCCGAGGCCGCCCGGCGCGGCAACGTCACGATCGTCAACGGACTCGGGGCCGGCGTCCTCGAGAACGCGGCGCTCCTGCCGTTCATGTCGGCCATGTGCGAGCAACTGCTTGACGAGCCGCTGCGCCTGGCGGGGGTGCCCACGGTCTGGGCCGGGACACCCCAGGGCCGCGACCAGGTCCTCGACCGGCTCGACGAGCTGACGGTGCGCCGCATCGATCGGCCCTTCGACGTCGAGACGGGGACGCGTGCCGAGCTCGAGGCGGCGATCCACGCCGAGCCGCACCGCTTCGTCGGGCAGGAGCTGGGAGCAGTCTCCATCGCGCCCACCCTCGAGCGTGGCGCGCTGCACCCGCAGGCGATCACGTTGCGGGCCTTCACACTGCGGCGCGGCTCCAGCTACCGGCCGATGGTCGGCGGGCTCGCCACCGCGGTCCCGGTCGGCTCGGTGCCGGGCGTCACCGGGACCAGCAAGGACGTGTGGGTCCTCAAGGAGTCGCCGGACGATCCCGACCAGGGCCTGAACGACGTCCCGCGCGTCTCCAGTGCGAGTGCGACCGTCACGCCGGTGCCCCGCGTGCTCGACGACCTGTTCTGGCTGGGCCGGTACGCCGAGCGCGCCGAGGACGTGCTGCGCCTCGCGATCGTCACCCACGAGCTGGCCGAGGACTTCCAGGGGCGGCCGTACTCCAGCGGCGGCAGGACGCTCGCCGTGGTGTCGGGGACGATGCGCTCGCTCAGCCCGTGGTCCGGCGACCCCGCGGACCACGACGGCGACCTGCGGTCCCTGCTGCTGGACCCCCACCGTGACGGGTCGCTCGCGCAGACCGTCGTGCGGCTCAAGGAGATCGCCCAGAGCCTGCGCGACCAGCTGTCGCCCGACGCCTACCGGATCTTCGGCGCGATGGACCGTGCGCGCGGTGCACTGGTGTCCAACCCGCACGGCTGGCAGATCGGCGAGAGCGCGGGCCGCATGCTCACCGACGTGCTGGCGCTGCACGGCATCACGGGCAACATGGTGCGCGACGAGGGCTGGCACCTCATGGAGATCGGCCGGGCCATCGAGCGTTGCCTGCAGCTGTGCCAGCTGGTCGGGCCGACCCTGTCGGTGCGACGCGGCCTCGACATCGACCGCGACGTCCAGTCGGCCGTCCTGCAGGCGGCCGAGAGCGCCGTGACCCACCGGCGTCGCCACCGCGGTGTCGTGCGTGGTGCCACGGTGCTGGACCTGGTGCTGCTCGACCCGACGAACCCGCGGTCGCTGGCGTTCAACCTGCGCGCGATCGACGCGGCGCTCGCGATGCTGCCCGGGGCGGGCGGCTCGACCCGCCCGGCGCGCCTGGTCGACGACCTGCTCGAGGAGCTCGAGCGGCTCGACGTCATGGCGCTGCTGGCGATCGACGGCGAGAACCGGCCGAACTTCGCGCGGTTCGCCCAGGCGACGGCCCAGCAGCTCATGCGCCTGTCCGACGCGGTGTCCGAGGTCCACTTCGATGCGGGACCGTCCCAGCACCTGCTCGACCTGGCGATCTCGGACGGTGAGCTGTGAGGTACCGCGTCCGTCACCGTACGGCCTACACGTACGACGACGACGTCTCGAACAGCTACGGGGTCGCGTACGTCGTGCCGCGGGCCCTGCCGTTCCAGGACGTCGCCTCGGTCGAGGTGGGCATCTCGCCGCCCCCGACCGACACCAGTCGACGCGCGGACCACTACGGCAACGTCCGCACCTTCTTCCAGGTGACCGACCCGCACCGCGAGCTGGTGGTCGAGGCCACCAGCGAGGTCGACGCCCGATCGCCCGCGTACGAGCCCGCGGTGCTGGCCCAGCCGTGGGAGAGCGCCCGCCCGCAGGACGGATCCCGGGCGCCGGACGCCTGGGAGGCCGTGGACTTCGCGCTGCCGTCCAAGCTCGTCGACCAGACCGCCGAGGCCCACGCCTACGCCGCCGGGTCGCTGACCCCGGGCCGGGCCGTGGGCGAGGCGGTCACTGACCTGATGCACCGCATCTTCGCCGACTTCGCCTACCGCAAGGGCGCCACGACCGTGACGACCAGGATCGACGACGTCTTCGAGCAGCGTGCCGGCGTGTGCCAGGACTTCGCCCACCTGACGCTGTCCTGCCTCCGCTCGCACGGGCTGGCCGCCCGGTACGTCAGCGGCTACCTGGCCACCACCCCGCCCCCGGGCAGGGAGCGAGTCCTGGGCGCGGACGCGTCCCACGCGTGGGCGGCGGTCTGGCTGCCTGACGGCAGCTGGCTGGCGCTGGACCCGACGAACGACCAGTGGGCCGACGACAGGTACGTCACGGTGGCGTGGGGACGCGACTACAAGGACGTGCCTCCCGTGAAGGGCATCATCTTCACGGACGCCTCGAGCTCCACCCTCGACGTGCAGGTCGACGTCGTGCCGATGCCCGACTGACCTGCGAGGCTTGATCGGTGCAAGCCTTCGCGTGTCGCCGTTGCGGCAGCCACCTGTACTTCGAGAACTCCGCCTGCGTCTCGTGCGGCTCCGCGCTGGGGTTCTCCCGCGAGGAGCGGGCGATCGTCCCCGTCGACCAGGACGGTCGTTACGTCGACGCGCAGGGCGGACAGTGGTGGCTCTGTGCGAACCGTGAGATCGCCGCGTGCACCTGGCTCGCTCGCGAGCGCGGCTCCCTGTGCTTCAACTGCGGTCTCACCCGCACGCGTCCGAACGATGCCGACCGGGACGGCCTGCGCGCGTTCAAGGCCACCGAGTCCGCGAAGCGCCGGCTCATCGTCGAGCTCGACGCACTCGAGCTGCCGATCGTCACGCGGGCCGAGGATCCCCAGAACGGGCTCGCCTTCGACCTGCTCTCGAGCGCGCACGAGCCGGTCTCCACCGGTCACCAGAACGGGCTCATCACGATCGACCTCGCCGAGGGCGACAGCGTCCACCGTGAGCAGCTGCGACGCGAGCTCGCCGAGCCGTACCGCACGATGCTGGGCCACTTCCGGCACGAGATCGGCCACTACTTCGAGATGGTGCTGGTCCAGGGCGACCTGCTCGACCGCGCCCGCGAGCTGTTCGGGGACGAAACGCAGGACTACGCGGCCGCGATCGACCGTCACTACCGCGAGGGCCCGCCGGCGAGCTGGCGCGAGAGCTACATCAGCGCCTACGCGACGATGCACCCGTGGGAGGACTTCGCCGAGAGCTTCGCGCACTTCCTGCACATCAACGACACGATCGACACGGCGCAGTCCTTCGGGCTCACCTCGGTCGACGCCGAGGCGTTCCGCTCGTTCCGTGACCTGGTCACCGGAGTGTGGATCCCGCTGTCGGTCGCGCTCAACCAGATCAACCGGTCGATGGGCCGGGATCCGCTCTACCCGTTCGTGATCGCCGCCCCCGTGCTGGACAAGCTCGAGTTCGTCGCCTCGCTGTCACCGCGGTACCAACGGCTCTGATCGCGGATTCGTCGCCGCTGGGGCCGATCTGGGAGACTGGTGACCATGGCGCATGAGGTGGACGTAGCGGACGTGAACCCCCGACCGCTGCCGCTCGTCATGACCCCCGCGCGGGGCCGTGGCAAGCCGCCGCGGCACCTGGCCGACCTCTCGGCCGAGGAGCGCAGGACCGCGGCCGAGGAGCTCGGCCTCAAGCCCTTCCGGGTCAAGCAGGTCGCGCACCACTACTTCGCGCGGCTCGAGCGCGACCCGCAGCTGATGACCGACCTTCCTGCCAAGGATCGTGACGCGATCGTCGGCGCCCTGCTGCCGCCGCTGCTGAACCAGGTGCGCGTGCTCGAGGCCGACAAGGGAGCCACCCGCAAGACCCTGTGGCGCCTGTTCGACAACGCTCTGGTCGAGTCCGTGCTGATGCGCTATCCCGACCGTGCCACGATCTGCGTGTCCAGCCAGGCCGGCTGCGGCATGGCCTGCCCGTTCTGCGCCACGGGCCAGGGCGGGCTGCAGCGCAACATGAGCACCGCCGAGATCATCGAGCAGGTCGTCGACGCGGCCCACCAGATGGCCAGTGGTGCCGTGCCCGGTGGGCCGGGACGCCTCTCGAACGTCGTGTTCATGGGCATGGGCGAGCCGATGGCCAACTACAAGGCGGTCATCGGCGCGGTGCGCCAGATGGTCGCCCCGGCTCCGGACGGTCTGGGGATGAGCGCTCGCAACATCACCGTCTCGACGGTCGGCCTCGTGCCGCGCATGCGCCAGTTGGCCGAGGAGGGCATCCCCGTCACCCTCGCCCTCAGCCTGCATGCGCCCGACGACGAGCTGCGCAACGAGCTGGTGCCGATCAACAACCGCTCGAGCGTCGCCGAGACGGTCGAGGCGGCCTGGAACTATGCGAAGGCCACGAAGCGCCGGGTCTCCATCGAGTACGCGATGATGCGCGACATCAACGACCAGGCGTGGCGCGCCGACCTGCTCGGCGACGTGCTCAACTCGTACGGCGACTGGGGCTGGGTGCACGTCAACCTGATCCCGCTCAACCCGACGCCGGGCTCGAAGTGGACCGCGTCGCGCCGCGAGGACGAGCGCGAGTTCGTCCGCCGGCTCGAGGCCAAGGGCATCCCGACGACGGTCCGCGACACGCGTGGCTCCGACATCGACGGCGCCTGCGGCCAGCTCGCCGCCGCCGAGTGACGGGGGAGCGGTGAGTGAGCGTCCGTTCGACGCTCGATACGGACGCTGAGTCACCGCCCCGGTGACCTCAGAGCCGTCCGGCCTCGTGCATCGTGATGGCCACCTGGACCCGGTTGCCGGCGTCCAGCTTGGTGAAGATCCGCGAGATGTGCGCCTTGACGGTCGCGATGCTCATGTAGAGGTCCGCGGCGATCTCGGCGTTCGAGCGTCCATGGCCGATCGCCTGCGCGACCTCGAGCTCGCGCGCGGACAGCGTGTCGACCAGGCGCGTGGCGCTGGTCCGGCGCCCGTCGGTGGAGTCCTCGGTGACCCGGCGGATGAGGTGCTCGGTCACGGCCGGCGACAGCATCGGCTCGCCGGCGACGACCTTCTCGATCGCCGCCACGATCTGCGGCGGGCGCGTGTCCTTGAGCAGGAACCCGGCGGCGCCTGCCGACAGGGCGCGCACGACGTAGTCGTCGGCGTCGAACGTGGTCAGGACGAGGACCTTCGGCGCGTCCGATGCCGCGGTGATCGCGCGCGTCGCCTCGATGCCGTCCATGACGGGCATGCGCAGGTCCATCAGGACGACGTCGGGCCGGTGCTCCTGCACGGCGGCGAGCGCCTCGCGCCCGTCGGCGGCCTCGGCCACGACCTCCAACTGAGTCGCGCCGCCGAGCATCAGGCTCAGCCCGGCACGCACGAGCGGGTCGTCGTCGGTGACGAGGACGCGGATCACGACCCCCACGGTAGCCACACCCTCAGGAGGTGACGGTCGGCGGTCAGCGTCCGGGTCAGGCGGCCGCCGGCCAGCTCGGCCCGCTCCGTGAGGCCGACCAGGCCCAGACCGGACGCGGGCAGCGACTCCGTGGGCCGGTTGCCGGCGGGAAGCCGGTTGGTCACCTCGAGCAGGAGCCCGTCGGCCGGTCCGCCGGCGATCGTCACCTCGACCCGCGTCCGCGGGGCGTGCTTGGCCGCGTTGGTCAGGCCTTCCTGCACGACCCGATAGGCGGTGCGGCCGATGGCGGCGGGGATCGTCGACGTGTCGAGCGCGAGGTCGACGGCCAGGTTCATCCCGCTGCCGCGGAAGTGCTCCAGCAGGCCGGGGATCGCCGCGGCGGTCGGCTGGGGCGGCTCGGGCTCGGCGTCCCCGGCGCCCTCGCGCAGGACGCCCAGCACCTCGCGCAGCTCGACGAGCGCGAGCCGGGAACTCTCCTCGATGATCGCCGCGGTCCGCTTGATCTCGTGCGGGGACAGGTCGTCGCGGAACGACAGCGCTCCGGCGTGCATCGTCACCATCGAGATCCGGTGGGCCAGGACGTCGTGCATCTCGCGCGCGATCCGCGCCCGCTCGGCGATCCGGGCCTGCGCGACCCGCGCCGCCTGCTCGGACTCGGCCGTCTCGGCGCGGTCGTGGAGCGTGGCCAGCAGCTCTCGACGCGATCCGACGTACATGCCCCAGCCGACCGTGATCGCGACGATCGTGACGACGAGGGCCAGGTCGACGAACACGAGCTCGCGGGTGTCGGCGATCGGGTCCCAGAACAGCAGGTAGCTCGACGCGGCGAGGATGCTCACGATGCTCACCGGCAGGATCTCGCGCCACCGGCGCCGCGTCGAGAGCGAGAACAGCGTCAGCGTGGCGGGGCCGCCGGAGGTCATGGAGAACGACGCGACCAGGTTCGTCACCAGGGCGACCGAGACGGGGAAGCGGCGCCGCCAGAACATCAGCACGAAGCTGACGACGCCGAGACCCACGTCGAGCCAGAGCCACCACAGCGCCTGCTCGGCCTGGTACTCGACCACGGGCGTCCAGGCGAGGATCGAGATCGTGACGACGAGCGCGATCCGCCACGTGTGTCCCAAGGCGGAGATGGGCGGTGTCGGGGTCACCGGCCCAGCCTAGGCGTGCGTGCTGGGCCGCCACATCGCGCCATCGGCGCGCACACCCCCTACTTTCGGCTAGCCGATCCAGCGTGTCGGAGCCTGTCCACGGACCGTCGGACACGGCAGTGTGGTCACCATGATCGAAGTCCAGAACCTCTCCAAGTCGTACGGCGACTTCCGTGCCGTGGACGGTGTGTCGTTCACGTGCCAGCCGGGCCGCGTCACCGGCTTCCTCGGCCCGAACGGTGCCGGCAAGTCCACCGCGATGCGCATGATCGCGGGGCTGACCCGTCCCACGGGCGGCACCGCGACCATCGATGGCGCGAACTACGCCGACATCCCGAACCCCGCCACCCAGGTCGGCGTCCTGCTCGACGCCTCGGCGCAGCACGGCGGCCGTACGGGTCGCGAGGTGCTGACGATCGGTGCGCGCGCGATGGGCCTGCCGATGACGCGCGTCGACGAGATGCTCGCCCTGGTCGGCCTCACCGGCAAGGAGTCCAAGCGCCGCGTCCGCAACTACTCGCTCGGCATGCGCCAGCGGCTCGGCATCGCGCACGCGCTGCTGGGCGACCCGCACGTGCTGATCCTCGACGAGCCCGCGAACGGCCTCGACCCGGCCGGCATCCACTGGATGCGCGTGCTGTTGCGCGAGTACGCCAACCGCGGCGGCACCGTCATGCTCTCGTCGCACCTGCTGCACGAGATCCAGATCATCGCCGACGACCTGATCGTCATCGGCCACGGGCGCATCGTCGCCAGCGGGACCAAGGAGGAGCTGCTCAAGACCTCGGGCACGCGCGTGCGCGCTCGTGACCACGGGGCGCTCGTCCAGGCCCTCAAGGAGGCCGGGCTGGACGCCAGCGAGGCGTCCGACGCCATCAGCTCGACCGCGTCCCCCGAGGAGGTCGGCCTGGCCGCCGCGGCAGCCGGTGTCCCGTTGCTCGAGCTGCGCGAGGCCGACGGCGCGGGCCTCGAGGCCATGTTCCTGCAGTTGACCGCCGAGGACCAGCGCGACGTCATCGCCACCGAAGGAGTTCAGTCATGAGCACGACCACCACGCGTCCCACCATCGACCTCTCGCGTCCGGGGATCCCGTTCAGCCGCGAGGTGCGCGTCGAGACCCGCAAGATGTTCGACACCCGCGGAGGGCTGTGGCTCTTCATCATCACGGGCGTGTTCATCGTCCTGGCGATGGCGTTGACGCTCCTCGTGCTCGGCCTCAACGACGACGTGACGATCACGGCCGGTGGCTTCGCCGAGATCATGGCGCTGCCGGTCTCGCTGCTCGTGCCGGTCTTCGCGATCCTCACCGTCAGCAGCGAGTGGAGCCAGCGCACGCACCTGACGACGTTCACCCTCCAGCCCCACCGCGCGCGTGTCCTGGCGGCGAAGTTCGTCGCGGTCACGATCCTGGCCGTGGCGACGATCGTCGTCGCCGTCCTGTGCGGTGCGCTGGGCAACGTCCTCTACGGCCTCATCACCCCGCACGACGTGGTGTGGAACGTGCCGGTCAAGGACCTGCTGTGGACCGTCGGGTCGCAGCTGGTGTTCTTCTGGATGGCCTTCGCGATCGCGATGCTGCTGCTCAGCACCCCGGCCGCGATCGCGGTCTTCTACGTCGTGGCGCTGATCCTGCCGTTCATGGTCTACCCGATCCTGATGGCGCTGTTCGGCTGGGCCAACGACCTGCTCCCGTGGGTGAACATGGACTACGCGATCCTCATGGTGCGCACCGGTGAGACGTTCATGGGCGAGCCCATCGACGTCGGCGCGGTCGACTACCTGCGTGTCCTCGTCACCGTCGGCCTCTGGGTCGTGCTGCCGGGCGTGCTCGGCTACCTGCGGATCCAGCGGTCCGAGGTCAAGTAGCGGGCGGAGCCGTCCGCGCGATGGTCGCTGGCTAGGTTGGGTCCATGCCCGATCTGCTGACCATCGCGCGCGACGGTGACGTCGCCGTCCTGACCCTGCGCCGGCCCGACCGGCGCAACGCCCTGAACCTGCAGCTCTGCCGCGAGATCGACGCGGCGGCGCGCGAGGCGGTCGACGCCGGAGCGCGTGCGCTGGTCGTGACGGGGGAGGGGTCGGCGTTCTGCGCCGGTGCCGACCTCGACGGCGTCTACGGCGACGCCTTCATCGAGGCGCTCTACGCGATGCTGCACGGCCTCGCGAGGCTGCCGGTCCCCGTCATCGCCGCCGTCAACGGGCCGGCGATCGGCGCGGGCACGCAGCTGGCGATCGCGTGTGACCTGCGCGTGGTGGACGAGCGAGCCCGCTTCGCGGTCCCCACCGCGCGCAACGGCATGGCCGTCGACGCGTGGACCATCCGCACCCTGGCCGAGCTGGCCGGCGCGGGCCGGGCCCGGCGCGTCATGCTGGCCGCCGACACGATCGACCGGGACGAGGCGCTCGCATGTGGCCTTGCCGACCGAGCGGGCACGCCCGAGGACGCGATCGCCTGGGCGCACGAGATCGCGCGCCTCGCTCCGCTGACGCTCGCGCACAACAAGCTCGCGCTCAACGGCAGCACCGACGACGACGCGGCGATCGCCGAGAGCTTCGACCGCGTGTGGGCCAGCGACGACGTCAAGGAAGCGGCCGCGGCGCGGCTGGAGAAGCGCGAGCCGATCTTCCGGGGGCACTGATGGGACGCCCCAGCAGCCTGGCGTTCCGCGCCCTCGACCTCCACGTCGTCCGGGGACGCGCCGACGAGCCCGCCCTCGTCACACCGCGCGGCAGCCTGTCCTACGCGCAGCTGCTGCACGAGTCCGCCTCGTTCGCCGGCGGACTGCGCGACCTGGGCCTGCGGACGGGCGCTCCCGTCCGGCTCGACGTGTCCGACCGTCATCTCTGGGTCGTCAGCGTGCTGGCGATCGTCCGCCTGGGCGCCGAGCCGCAGGAGGAGGCCGCGTTCTCCATCACGGGCGACCCGGCGACGGTTCACGCGGCCGGTGAGGAGTACGAGTTCGACCTGGTGCTGCGCGCCGGCCGGGTCGACCCCGCGACGGCCGCGGTGCACGACGAGGGCGACTACGCCGAGCGGATGGAGCGCAGGTACGGCGACGTGCTGGCGACGCTCGTGCACGGTGGCACGCTGACCTGAGCCCGTTCGCGGGGTCCGGCCCGGGGTTCGGCCTCCGGTGCCACAATGGACCCCATGAGTTCGCGCGTCGTCGTCCTGGGCTCCACCGGTTCCATCGGGACGCAGGCGCTCGACGTCGTGCGGGCCAATCCGGACCGATTCGACGTGGTCGCGCTGGCGGCCGGCGGCGCTGACCCGGCCACCCTCGCGTCACAGGCGCTCGAGTTCGAGGTCGAGGTCGTCTCCGTCGCCAACGCCACCGCCGCGCAGGACGTCCAGCTGGCCCTCTACGCCGAGGCGCAGCGCCGCGGCTGGTCCGCGGGGGAGTACCGCCTGCCGCGCCTCATCGCCGGCCCCGAGGCCGCGACCCA
>NZ_DAMDLR010000054.1:15787-18314 GCF_032084975.1 Aeromicrobium sp. | reverse complement strand
GCGAGCGACGGCCCACGACGCGCAGCACGGCATCGCGCACCTCGGACGCCAGCTCGGCGTCCAGCATCGAGGTCGGCTCGTCGAGCAGCAGCACGTCGGGCTCGGTCGCCAGCGCTCCCGCGAGCGCGAGCCGGTGCCGCTCCCCGCCCGACAGGGCGCTGGTGAAGCGCTCGCGTCCGTGCCGCAGGCCCACCGCCTCGAGGGCGGCGTCGACCCGGCGCCAGATCTCGTCGCGCGGGAGTCCCAGATTCTCGGGACCGAAGGCGACGTCGCGCCCGATCCGGTCGGCGACGATCGACGAGGAGGGATTCTGCGTGACCATCCCGATCCGGCCGGTGACCTCGACCGAACCGGTGGATTCGCCGACGAGGGTGGTGCCCAGCGCCCCGGCGATGGCGTGCAGCGCTGTCGACTTGCCGCTGCCGCTGGGCCCGACCAGCAGGACCCGCTCACCGGATTCGATGTGCAGGTCCAGCCGGTCGAGCGCTGGGCGGCGTGCGTGCAGCGGAGTCCAGGAGTAGTCGCGGAACGCGACCGTCACTGCCGGCCGGCTGGGAACGAGTCGAGCGCCCCCGCCTGCGCGAGCGACCGCACCAGGAACCAGCCGCCGAGCCCGGCGATCAGGACGCCCGAGACGGTGAAGAAGCCCAGGTGGAACAGGCGCCACGTCAGGTCCCAGTCCACGAAGTAGTACTTCCACTCGTAGAGGGCGGCGAAGACCGCCGAGAGCGCACCGGCGCCGATGGCGGTCACGACGTCGAAACGTCGGTAGAGGAACGCTGCGAAGACGAGCTCGGCGCCGAGACCCTGGACGAGGCCCGAGATCAGCACCGTGCTGCCCCACGCCGTGCCACCCAGGACGATCATGGAGACGAGGGCGGCGATCAGCTCGGTCGCCAACGCGGCGCCGGGCTTGCGGATGATCAGACCTCCGACGACGCCGGCGATGAGCCACATGCCGGCGAGCAGTGCGGCGGCGGGCTTGAAGCCCACGGCCGCGCCGATGTCGACGACGTCGTAGAACTTCCCCCACCCCCAGAAGACGACGCCGAAGGCGACGCCGAGCATGGTGATGGTCACCAGGTCGAGCGTGCGGTAGCTGGTGGTCGAGCGGACAGCAGATGTCATCGTGACTCCCTTCGCCGGTGCTAACCGGAGCAGGTTCAAGGGTCTGCGGCGGATCCGCACTCTCAGCGCCCTCTGCGTGGCGCTCCCCTGTCGTGTTCCCCCAGCCTAGCCGCTCCCGGGCACGAAAGAAGGCGGGGACGGGTCGTGAGACCCGTCCCCGCCCTCAGTGCTGTGCGATCAGCTGCGTCCGGCTCGGCGACGCAGCGTCATCACAGCCACACCGGCGAGGAGCAGCACCCCGCCCAGGACGGCGATGCCCGCACCCGGGCCGCCGGCCGAGGCCAGCACGTCGTCCGACCAGTAGTCGTCGTCCGTGTCGTCGACGTCGCTGGCGTCGGCGGCCTCGATCTCGATCGGCACGGAGGCGATCAGCTCGCCGCTGCTGCTCAGGACCCGCACCGTGTGCGATCCCTCGGGAGCGTCGGTCGGGATGCGCACCGACGCCTCGCCGGAGACGCTCACCGTCCGGGTGCCCAGATCGATCGGCTTCGAACGCAGCTCGAAGCTGACCTTCTTGGCGATCCACTCGTCCGCGAACGAGAAGGTGAGGGTGTCACCGGGTGCCACGATGTCGGACCCGACCAGCTCGACCGGGATCGTCCCCGGCTCGTCGGTGGGCTCGGCGGTGGGCTCGGCGGTCGGGCCGTCGGTGGGCTCGGCGGTCGGGCCGTCGGTCGGCGGCGTCGTCGGGCCGTCCGTCGGCGGCGTCGTCGGGCCGGTCGTCGGCTCGGTGACCGGGTCGCCCGACACCGGGATGCTGCCCAGGTCCAGGCTCTCCGGCCCACCACACGTCAGTTCCGCCGGCAGCGTCGTCGTCTTCGTGTGGATCGTCGCGTCGATCGAGAAGTCCTTCGGCATCCCGAGGGCCACCGAGTCGGCGGCGTAGGCCGGGACGGTGATGGCCGGGACGGTGCCCGTGGCCGGGATGAGCCACGGCGAGCCCGCCTGCTGCGGGATGTCGGTGCGCGGCGAGCTGAGGTTCGGGATCGCGACGGTCGAGGTCTGACCACCCGTCGTCAGGGTGATGGCAGCGTCGGTGGAGGCGCCTTCGGCGGCTTGGCCGCCGAGCAGGGTCACGGTCGACTCGCGCAGCAGCTCGGGCATCGTGAGCGTGATGTCGACCGGGCGCTCGGAGATCGTCTCGCCGGGACGGACGGATCCGGGGACCGTCGTCTCAGCAAGGACGCCGATGTCGTGGTTGCCCAGGTTCAGGCCCCCGGCCACGACCTCGCACACGTAGGTGAAGTCCTTGGAGAGGTCGACCGGCTCACTCGGCGTCGGTTCGGTGGGCTCGGTCGTCGGCTCCGTCGTGGGCTCGGTCGTGGGCTCGGTCGTCGGCTCGGTCGTCGGCTCGCTGGTCGGCTCCGTCGTCGGCTCCTCGGTGGGCTCCGTCGTCGGC
>NZ_DAMDLR010000054.1:0-15687 GCF_032084975.1 Aeromicrobium sp. | reverse complement strand
TCGGCTCGCTGGTCGGCTCCGTCGTCGGCTCCTCGGTGGGCTCCGTCGTCGGCTCGGTCGTCGGCTCGCTGGTCGGCTCCGTCGTCGGCTCCTCGGTCGGCGCGCTGACGGCGATCGTCCCGAGCGTCAGCTCGTCGGGACCGGTGCATGACAGCGTCGACGGGATGGTGCTGTTGTCGGCCTTGTAGATGGTGGCCGCGATGTTGAAGGTCTTCGGCATGCCCACCACGACCGTGTCGGCGACGTAGTCGGGGACCGTGATCGGGGGGACGGTGCCGGTCGCGGGGATCAGCCACGGCTCGTTGGCGACCTGCGGGATCGGCGTGCGCGCCGAGCCCAGCTCGGGGATCGGGACGACCATGGTCTCGCCGGCCGACGTGAGCGTGACCGACGAGTCGGTCGAGGCGCCGTCGGCCTCGCGGCCACCGAGCAGCAGCGCGGTGGACTGGCGCAGCAGCTCGGGCATCGTCAGCGTGATGTTCACCGCTGTCGAGGGGATCGTGTCACCGGGAGCGACGGAGTCCGGGACCACGGTCGACGCCTCGACGCCGATGTCCTGGACTCCGAGATTCAGTCCGCCGGCGACGACCTCGCACTTGAACGCGAACTCCTTCTCCAGCGTCTGGTCTGCCGCGGCCGGGCTGAAGAACCCGGCGCCGACGGCCCCTGCGGCGGCCAGTCCCAGCGCGGCGACACCTGCTGTCGCTCGCCGGGACGGTGAAAACGTGAAACTCACAGGTGATTCCCCTCGTTGTGGCGCGCGAACGCAGGGAACGCGTGCCGAAATGCGTGTGATCCACCTCACCATAAGCGCTGTAACTGACAGTGACAACCCGTGTCCGGTCGCTCTTCACCAACCTCGCGGGGCGGCATCGACCACAATGGGCGCATGTCCTCCGTGCGAACCCCCGACCCGAATCCCGGCTGGCTCTCGGAGTTCCAGCTGGAGGAGACCCGCGCCCGCGTCCCGATCCTCTACGTCGAGGCCGTCCCTGTGCGGCTCGACAGCCTCGGCCAGGTCGAGTCCGTCGGCCTGTTGCTGCGCGGGTCGTCCACCACCGGCACGTTGGCGCGCTCGTTCGTCTCGGGCCGCGTGCTGCACGGCGAGCCGATCCGCACGGCCCTCATGCGCAACCTCGAGAAGGACCTCGGTCCCACCGCGTTCCCGCAGCTGCCGGCCGACATCGTGCCGTTCACCGTCGCGGAGTACTTCCCGATGCCGGGCATCACGCCGATGTACGACGCCCGCCAGCACGCCGTGGCCCTGGCCTACGTCGTGGCCGTGACGGGTGAGTGCGATCCGCGCCAGGACGCGCTCGAGCTGACGTGGGTGACGCCCGAGGAGGCGCTCACCCCCGCCATCCTCGACGAGCTCGAGGGCGGCCGCGGCGTCCTGCTGCAGCAGGCGCTCGCGCACGTCGGCGCCCTGAGGTGAGCCGCCGGACGGCTCGATGAAGGGCCGCCCGAGCCCCTGGCTCATGCTCGTGGCGGCCATGGTCGCGCAGGTCACCGAGACGGCCATCGTCAGCACGCCGCTGCTGCTCATCCCGCACCTGCATCTCGACGAGGGCCTGTCGCTGGTGAGCGCCGGAGCGCTGGCCGCCGCACCGACCGTGGGAACCCTGCTCACCCTCGTGGCCTGGGGTGTCGTCGTGGACCGCGTCGGCGAGCGCCGCTCCCTCGTCTCCGGCCTGCTCCTGCTGGTGGCGGGCTGCACCATCACGGTCGCGGGTGCGCGCACGGACAGCATCGTGCTGCTGGCCGCCGGGTTCTTCGTGTGCGGCGTCGCGGCCGGCAGCTCCAACTCCGCGAGCGGGCGGCTGGTCGTCGGCTGGTTCCCGGCCGAGAGGCGCGGCCTGGCGATGGGCATCCGCCAGACCGGGCTGCCGCTCGGCGTCGGTGCGGCCGCGCTCGTCGTGCCGAGCTGGGTGCAGTCCCGTGGCCTCGTCTCGATCACCGTGCTGTGCCTCGTCGTCGCGGTCGCGGCGACCGCCTTCATCGCCGCGACCGTCGTCGACCCGTCCCGGTCGACCGGCGAGCACGCCGATGCCATCGCGAACCCGTACCGCGGGGACCTGCGACTGACCCGGATCCATGCCGCCTCGGCCCTGCTGGTCATCCCCCAGTACGTCGTCTGGACCTTCATGCTGCTGTGGCTCATCGATCGGCACGGCTGGAGTGCCGCTGCGGCCGGCCTGCTCTACGCCGCGTCCCAGGTGCTCGGTGCCGCCGGGCGCATCGGTGCCGGCTGGTGGTCCGACCGGGTCGCCGACCGGCTCGGGCCCATGCGCCTCGTCGCGGTCGCGGCGACCGTCGTGATGCTCGTGCTCGCGGTGCTCGACGGCTCGCCCGTGGCGGTCGCGATCATGGTGGCCGCCACCGTGATCACGGTCGCCGACAACGGCCTGGCCTTCACCGCCGTGGCCGAGATCGCCGGACCTCGGTGGTCGGGCCGCGCCTTCGGGATCCAGAACACCGGCCAGTACCTCACCGCCGCGGCCGTGCCTCCCGTCGTGGGCGCCGTGATCCAGCAGGCCGGCTACGGCTGGGCCTTCGCCCTGGCCGCCTCGTTCCCCCTCGTCGCGGTCTTCCTCGTCCCCGTTGCTACTGACAGGTAACCTTCGAAACGGCTTTGGCTTGCCTTAGTGAGCCGACGCAGACCCCGCGCATTAGGGTCAAAACAAACTGCTCGAACCCGAGAGGAATCGGCATGGAACCGATCAACATCATCGCCGGCGTCCTGACGCTGCTCTCGACGGCGGTGGCGGTGTACCTGCTGGCACCGGGCATCAAGCGCATGCTCGGTGTCATCCGCACGGGCACGCCCGCCTACGGACGCACGGACGACCCGGTGCGCCGCACGAAGAACATGCTGATCGAGACCTTCGGTCACACGCGGATGCTGCAGTGGCACTGGGTCGGCATCATGCACTGGTTCATCTACCTGAGCTTCATCATCTTGAGCTCGGCGGTGGCGACCGCCTACCTGCAGGTCTGGAACCCGCACCTCGTGCTGCCGCTGATCGGCCACTTCTTCCTGTTCGAGTGGGTCAGCGAGGCCATCGCGTGGCTCGGCCTGATCGGCATCATCGCGCTCATCATCGTCCGCCAGCGCAACCACCCGCGCACCGAGGGCCGCAAGAGCCGCTTCTTCGGCTCGCGCTTCGGCCAGGCCTACTTCGTCGAGGCCATGGTCCTGCTCGAGTGCGGTGCCGGCATCCTCATCCGCGGCGCCGAGTACCAGCTGATGTCCCTCGAGGGTGACAGTCACGCCAGCGCCTTCCACTTCCCGCTCACCAGCTGGATCGGTGGGACGCTCTGGTCCGGCCTGTCGGTCTCCGGCCTCGAGACCGCGATCGTCCTGATCGCCCTGGTCAAGGTCCTCTCGGCCACGGTCTGGCTGATGGTCATCGGCAAGAACCTGACGATGGGCGTGGCCTGGCACCGCTTCACCGCGTGGTTCAACATCTACTTCAAGCGCGAGGTCGACGGCGGCACCGCCCTGGGCGCCCTGGTCCCGCTCTACGTCAACGGCGAGCCGCTCGACCTCGAGAAGATGGAGGACCTCGAGGAGGAGGACTTCGAGAAGCTCGGCGTCGGCAAGGTCGAGGACTTCAGCTGGAAGGGCCTGCTCGACATGACGACCTGCACCGAGTGCGGTCGTTGCCAGAGCCAGTGCCCCGCCTGGAACACCGAGAAGCCGCTCTCGCCCAAGCTGCTGATGATGGGCCTGCGCGAGCACGCCTACGCGAAGATCCCGCTGCTCGGCTCGGACCCCGAGACCCTCACCGAGGAGCAGCAGCGCGAGCTGGAGCGCCCGCTCATCGGCACCGAGGACCTGTTCGGCGTCATCGACCCCGACGTCCTGTGGTCCTGCACCAACTGCGGCGCCTGCGTCCAGCAGTGCCCCGTCGACATCGAGCACGTCGACCACATCGACAACATGCGCCGCTACCAGGTGCTCGTCGAGTCCAACTTCCCTGCCGAGCTCAACAACATCTTCAAGGGCCTCGAGCGCAAGGGGAACCCGTGGGGCATGAACCCGCGCGACCGCATGAAGTGGGCCGAGGACCTCGACTTCGAGGTCAAGCAGGTCGGCGTCGACGTCGAGTCGCTCGACGAGGTCGAATGGCTGTTCTGGGTCGGCTGCGCCGGTGCCTTCGAGGACCGCGCCAAGAAGACGACGCAGGCCGTCGCCGAGCTGCTCAACATCGCGGGCGTCACGTTCGCGGTGCTGGGCGACGGTGAGACCTGCTCGGGCGACTCGGCTCGCCGCGCCGGCAACGAGATCGTCTTCAAGCAGCTCGCGATGGAGAACGTCGCGGTCTTCGAGGAGACCAAGGTCAAGAAGGTCGTCTCGACCTGCGCCCACTGCTTCAACACGCTCAAGAACGAGTATAAGGAGCTGGGCGTCGAGCTCGAGGTCGTGCACCACACGCAGCTGCTCAACCGCCTCGTGCGCGAGAAGAAGCTCAAGCCGGTCGCGTCCGCCGCTCCGCAGGCCAAGGTCACGTACCACGACCCGTGCTTCCTCGGCCGCCACAACCAGGTCTACTCGCCCCCGCGCGAGCTGATCGGTGCGACCGGTGCCGACTTCGTCGAGATGGAGCGCACCAAGGACCGGTCCTTCTGCTGCGGCGCCGGCGGCGCCCGCATGTGGATGGAGGAGAAGATCGGCTCGCGGATCAACATCAACCGCACCGAGGAGGCCATCGGCACCGGCGCGGAGAAGATCGCCGTGGGCTGCCCGTTCTGCCGCGTCATGCTGGCCGATGGCCTGACGGCCAAGCAGGCCGACGACGAGTCGCTCGTCAACGTCGAGGTGCTGGACGTCGCGCAGCTGCTGCTGCAGGCCGTCAAGCGCTCCGAGGAGGACGTCATCGCCGAGGCCGAGGCCGTGACCGCCGCGGCCGCGACCGACGACGCCGCCGGCGACGAACCGACGGACGCCGAGCCCGGACCCGAGGCGAAGGCCGATCCCGAGACGATCACCGACACGGCCGATGCGGGTCCTGCCGCCGACGTCCACGAGTCGGCCGACGCCCCGAAGGACGCCGGTGACGACCTCGACAACCCGGAGGGCGACAGCCGCGCCGAGGATGCCGAGATGGCCGCGAAGCACAACGTCGCCGTCGACGACAAGGGCACCGCGGGCGGCATCTTCGAGAAGGGCGACGCCACTCCCGAGGGTGCGCTCGACCACGAGGGCACCAAGCCCGTCGCGGTCGCGACCGAGCCCGAGGACGAGCCGGCCCAGTCCGATCCCGAGCCGGTCGAGCAGGATCCGACCCCGGCCGAGTCCGACCCCGGCGCGGCGGCCCAGCCCGCACCGCAGGTGCCGGACGAGGAGAAGGCCGAGCCCGAGCCGGCCGCCGAGCCCGAGTCCACGCCTGAGCCGGAGCCGGAGGTTGCCGCCGAGCCCGAGCCCGAGCCCGAGCCGAAGGCCGGTCACGAGCAGCCGTCGCTGCTCGACGCGATCGAGGACGAGGAGCAGCCGGAGCACCACCGCGAGGCGACCGAGGCCCCGAAGGCCGATCCTCACCCCGAGGTCGGCGACTCGACCGATCCCGATGCCGAGGCCGTCGTCTACGACGACTCGCGCCCCGAGATCCCGGCCGAGAAGCACGCGGAGCAGACGTCGGAGCAGGAGGAGCTGGCCTCGATCACGCCGGTCGAGGACGCGCCGAACCCCGACCCGGTGTCGGAGGACTCGGTCCCGCTCAGTGATGCGAACCCGTCGGGCGCCGAGCTCAGCGAGTCGGCCGGCGAGACGGCCCAGGACGACGAGGACGACTCGAAGGCCTGATTACCTCACAGTGCGGAAGCCCGTTCCACCCTTAGGGGTGGGGCGGGCTTCCTCAGTTGCAGGTCCCGGAGCCCAGCATCGCGAGTCCGTACCGGTCGCCCGGGCCCCACTGCGTCGAACCCGTGCTCTCCGGGAACATCAGCTCGCGCGGGTCATCGACGTGCGCGAGGCCGACCACGTGCCCCAGCTCGTGCCGGATGACCGCCACACTGCTCCGCCTCGGACATCCCCGCGAGCGCGGGGCCGTCGAGCGCCACCTGGCCGGTCACGTAGCGCTCGTGCGACCCGGAGCGGACCGCCACACTGCCGCCGAGGCCCGCTGTCACACCGTCCAGCTCGGGCACCTCGGCCGGGTCCGACCAGGCGACCAGGACAGGGCGACGCAGGTCCTGACGACGGACCTCACCACCCATCCGCGGCGGACGTTCGGTCAGGCCGTCCACCACGAACTCGAGGCCGGTCGCGGCCTGGACGTCGTCGAGCGCGTCCTCCACCAGCGGGACGGCGTTCGCGCCACCGGTGCGCGGGTTGATCTCGACATGGATCGGGATGCAGGGGTCATAGGTGACCGGCGGCCTCCCGTCCTGCGCCTCGCGCATCAGCGCGAACGCCTCACTGCGGGGCACCCGGGGCGCGGGCAGCAACCGCTCGCGCCGCGCGTCGGCGGGACGGTCGGCGGTGTCCCGGACGAGCTGCGGCCTCCACACGCCTCCGGGCTCTGGGGTGCCGGACGCCAGCCCCGACACGGGAGCCCACATGAGCACGGCCGCGACCCCGAAGGCGGCGAGCCCCAGCCTGCGTCGCGGCCCACCGCGAGGGATGGCTGCCGTGCGCCAGTCGCGCGGACCGGCCCCGGCGTGATCGAGCGACTCCAGCTCCTCGAAGGCGCGACGGGTCCATTCGTCACGGCGCCGCGCGGCGCCCGAGACCCGGTCCCACCACGCTCGCACCGGACCATCGTGCCGTGGGAGCCGCGCGCGCGGAGGCGAATCGACGAGGTCGCCGGCCTCGGCGTCGCTCCCGGACCCGATGGGTCAGGGACGAGCACCGCGCTGCTGGACGCACCGGCTGGCTGCGCCGATCCCGCCCTGCAGCGCCACGCGCGCGTCCTTCCTCTCCACCCACGAGGCGAGGAAGCCCGCGGCGAACGCGTCGCCGGCGCCGGTGGTGTCGATGACCTGCACACGAGGAGCCGCCACCTGCTCACGCACCGATCCGGCGACGTAGGCCGCTCCCATCGAGCCGAGCGTCACCGCGACCTGCGGGTACATGCGGGTGAGGGCGTCGAAGTCGACGAACGGGCCGGTCGCGCCCACCAGCAGGCGCGCCTCGTCGAGGTTCGGCATCAGCAGGTCGACCCCGCTGGTCCAGTCGACGAAGGCCTCCGGCGTGACCTCGCGCAGGAACGCGGTCGTGCTGGGGTCGACGCTGACGCCCGCGCCGCGCCGCTTGGCCTCGGCGATCAGCTCGACCGCGACGGCGCGGGTCTCGGGGTCGAAGAACGTGTATCCGGTCAGGTGCAGCCAGTCGACGTCCGCCCACAGCCCGTCGTCCAGGTCGTCGAGCGTCAGGGTCCCGTTGGCGGCCCGGTCGACGTACATCGTGCGGTCGGCGTCGTCGTCGAGGGTCAGCACGATCGTGGCCGTCGGGAGCAACGGATCAGCGACGAGCCGAGGATCCACCTGGTGTTCGCGCAGCGACGCAGCGTGACGCTCGACCCCGTCGTTGCCGACCTTGCCGAAGAAGCGTGCCGGCGAGCCGAGGAAGCCGAGCCACGCGGCGGTGTTGGCGGCCGAGCCACCGGGCGTCATGCGGATCTGCGCGCGGGTGTCGCTGCGGGGTGCGACCGGTTCGAGGGGCAGGACGCCGATGTCGTCGACGACGTCCCCGACGACGAGGATCACGGGTACTCCACCGCGGCCCTCGCGATGCGCGCCGCGACCTCGATGTTGTTGCGGGCGATGTCGAGGTTGACCGCGAGGCTGGTGCCGTCGGTCAGCTCGACGATGCGCTTGAGCAGGAACGGAGTGACCTCCTTGCCCGACAAGCCCTTCGCCTCGGCCTCGCCGAGCGCCTGCTCGAGGGCCGCATCGTGGACCGCCGGATCGAGCTGCTTCTCCTCGGGCAGGGGGTTGGCCACGACGATCCCCGACGTGAGGCCCAGGGCGTCGCGACTGTGCATCACGGCGGCCACCGCGAACGCGTCCTCGGCGCGCCAGTCCAGCTCGTGTCCCGACGACGTCAGCCAGAAGCTGGGGAAGTCCTTCGTGCGGAACCCCAGCACGATGACGCCCAGGGTCTCGAGGCGCTCGAGCGTGGCCGGGATGTCCAGGATCGACTTCACGCCGGCGGACACGACCGTGATCGGGACCTGGCCCAGGACGGTGAGGTCGGCCGACTCGTCGTACGTGTCTGACGCGCCGCGGTGCACGCCACCGA
Organism: Aeromicrobium sp.; assembly: GCF_032084975.1. GTDB lineage: Bacteria > Actinomycetota > Actinomycetes > Propionibacteriales > Nocardioidaceae > Aeromicrobium. Next base: position 7,442 of record NZ_DAMDLR010000054.1, on the reverse strand, counting down.
GTCCGCCCGTGGCGAAGACGCGGATCCCGGCGCGATCGGCGATCCACGACGTCGCGGCGACGGTGGTGGCGCCGCTGCCCGCCATGCCCAGGACGACCGGCAGGTCACGCACCGTGAGCTTGGGGATGTCCTCGTTCGCGATGCGGGCCAGCTCGTCCGGGGTCAGCCCGGCCTTGAGCTCGCCGTCGAGCACGGCGATCGTCGCGGGTGTGACGCCCTGCGACCGCAGGATCTCCTCGAACTCCTGAGCGGCGGCGAGGTTGTCCGGACGCGGCAGGCCGTGGCTGATGATGGTGGACTCGAGCGCGACGACGGGGCGGCCCTCAGCGAGCGCGGCGGCGACCTCGGGCGATGGCTGGACCTTCACCCCCCGACCCTACCGAGGCACGGAGTCAAAAGAACTCGTAGCCGCAGTTGCTGCCGAGCTCGCGGAACGAGCCCTTCATCGGGAAGATCTGGATGTCGTCGACCTTCTTGTCCCGCGGGCCGGGCCGGTTCTTGATGAGCTTCACCGTGACCTTGGCGCGCCAGTGGCTGTAGTAGAGCTCCTGCCAACCGGTCCGGTCACCCGGCGTGGTCACCCAGTCGTAGTTCTCGTTCGTGATCTTCAGCCAGCTCGACTCCGTGTAGCGGCGGTCGGCCTCCTTCCACTTGCCGCCCTTGAAGTACTCCCACTCGATCCAGCGCTTCACCATGTATCGGCCCTCCCCGTGGATGGCGGCCACGTTCGGGAAGGTCACGCGGACGGCGATCGCCGCCTTCAGCGTGTCGCAGTTGCGCCACTTCGTCGTCGTCCGGTGCGAGCCGGCCTGGGCTGCCGGCGCGAAGGCCAGCACGAGCGCCGCGAGCAGGGTCGCGAGCACCGTCATCCGTGTCGTTCTCATCGTTGTGCCTTCCTCATCTGTAGACCGCGATCGTGACGACGCCGGTCCTGGCGTCCATGGCGTTGGGAGAGTTCGAGAAGACCAGCTGGATCCGGTGGCGCCCGGGCCTGAGTGGCTTGCTGACGAGCGTGAGCCGGTTCCGGTGGCGTGCGGCGAGGGCCGCCGTCACGCGGGCACGTCCGTCGACGAGCAGCTGCAGGCGGCCGGTGGCGTTGATCGCGGGGGTGGTGGTCAGCGTGGCGGTGACGCGGATGTTGTTCCTGGCCGTGAACGTCAGGTCGTTGACGCGCCCGCCCAGCTTCGTGGCGGCCTTGACCGTGACCACGAGCGGGGCCGACACCGACGAATCGAACGCCGCACTGCCGTCGTAGGTGGCCGTCAACGTGTGCCCGCCCAGTCGCAGGCTCGTCGGGAGGGAGAACGTCGCGCGGCCCGCGGCCAGGGTGGCCGTGCCCAGCACCGTGCCGCCGTCCCTGATGGTGACGGTGCCGGTGGGCGGTCCGCCGGTGCCGGCGACCGTGACCGTGAGCGTCCCTCCCGCACCGAAGGCGACCGAGGCCGGTCCTCGGAGGACCGTCGTGGTCGCGTGCGCGTCGACGACGCGGTTCGGGTCGAACACCCACAGCTCGTTGCCGACGTTGCGGTCGTTGTCCGGGCTGTTCAGGAAGAACAGCGTGCTCCCGGCACCGAAGAAGGTCATCGGGCCGTCGACGACCGCACCCGCCTCGTTGGGCAGGTCCATGACGCGCTCGGTCCCCGCGGCCGTGCCGTCGGTCCGGTAGATGTCCCTGCCGGTGCCGCCGTTCGCCCCGAAGTACGCGTGCGCCCCCCAGGTGGCGAACGGGAACGGGTTCGAGCCGGCCGCGCCGGCGCGCAGGTTCGCCAGCGGGATCGAGGTCGCGCCGTCCGAGAACCACGGCTCCCGGCCGGTCGCGTCCTGCTCGAGCCCGAAGACCACACCGGAGCCCAACGTGACGGGATCGGTCGCGTCGCCGGCCGGGCTCACACGCTGACCGATCCCGGCACCGCTCGTGGCCCAGACGCCGTCCCAGTTGCCGCTCCAGGCGCGGTAGAACAGGCGGCCGCCGGCGGCGACGGGCTGGAAGTCCCAGTGGTCCTCGACGAAGGCCAGGTGCGGCGCGCCGACTCGGGACGTTCCCGCGCCCGTGCCATCGGACCGCCACAGCTCGGGGGCCACGGCGTCGTCGTCCGTGCCGTCCGTGAGGAAGTACATCGACCCGCCGAGGATCGCGGTGCCGGTGCGCTCCGAGAACCGCGTGCTCTCCGTCGGGTCGGGGTCGCCCCGGCCGTCGGTCTGCGTGATGTCCCTGACGAGCTGCGGCGCGCCCGTCGGGCCGACTCTCCACAGCTCCCTCCCCGTGCCCGACGTCGCGACGTGATGGTCGCCCCACTCGTCGACGCGCGCCGTCCTGATCGTCTGGTCTGCGGTGAACACCAGGGAGCTCCCGATCATGCCCAGGGCGCCGGGACTGGAATCGGTCCACTGCGTGCGCCACTGCGCCTGCAGCTCCTCGTCCGAGGTCATTCGCGCTGTGGTGTTGATGTCCAGCAGCTGCGGTGCCGAGCCAGGCCCGCCCCAGCGGTAGAGCTCGCGCCCGTGTGCGCCGTCGTCGGCGGCCACGTACACGGCGCCGGGCCCCGCATCGAGGAACCAGGTGGCGGCGGACCCGACGGTCAGGTCCGCGACCATGGCGGTCCCCCCCGCCGTCCCGTCGGAGTACCAGAGCTCGGACCCGTGGGTGCCGTCGTCGGCGGTGAACACGAAGCCGTCGCCGTACGCGTGCAGGCTGCTGACGCGGGCGAACCCGCCGGGGTGAGGATCCACGAACTCGCGGGTGCCGGCGGTGGTCCCGTCGGAGGTCCACAGGTCGCTGTCGGCGGAGCTCGTGCCGCTGTTGCCGTGCGTGACCCAGAAGACCCGGTCACCCAGGGCGACGTGAGCCGCGCTCGGCGCGCCCTCCAGACCCGTCGCGAGGCGATATGGCTCGGGTGGGACCGCGCCCGCCGGGGCCGCTGCCACGAGACCCGCGAGTACCAGCACCGGGCCGAGGAACCACCGCAACGACCGACTCATGACCATCACCTCCGCGAACGTGCCCCCGAGCCCTCAGGGTCACACCGGTCAGGACGGTCGTGCGGCGAAAGCGTTCTCTTACCAGCAAATTCGTGACGCGAGGTCGCTCGTGCGTCGGATGGTGCGGCTGAGGCGGCGTCAGAGCCCGAGGACGGAGCGGACCGTGGTGATGACGCCGTTCTCGTGGTTCGGCGGAGCGGTGTAGTTCGCGATGTCGAGGATGTCCGGATGCGCGTTGCTCATCGCGAACGACCAGTCGGCGGCCTGCAGCATCTCGTAGTCATTGAGGTAGTCGCCGAAGACCATGGTCTGGGTGGCGTCGATTCCCATCTCGGCCTGCAGCTCGCGCACCGCCAGGCCCTTGTCGACGCCCTCGGCCATGACGTCGACCCAGTGCGCCCCGCTGATCGCGACGGGACGGGGCGCGCAGTACTCCTGCAGGAACGGCGCCGTCACCGCCTCGAGGTCGCCGAAGTCGTGCACGGCGAGCTTGATGATCGTGTCGTCCACGGACGTCAGGTCGTCGGTCACCTGGAGGCGCCGGTAGTACGGCTCGACCTGATCGAGGAACCTCCGGTCGGTGCGGGTGATCCAGGCGGACCTCACCCCACACACGACGATGCCGAGGTCGACCCCCTGGTCGGCGAGGGCCTCGGTCTCGCGCACCGCGCCGGCCACCCAGTCGGAGTCGAGCGGATGCACGGCGACCTGCTTGCCGCGGTCGGTCACGTAGGCGCCGTTCTCGGCGATGATCACCAGGTCGTCGGCGACCTCCTCGAACATCGCCGCGAGCGTGGCCCACTGGCGGCCGCTGGCGGGCGCGAACGCCACGCCCGCGGCCTGCAGGTCGCGGACGAGCTCGAACGTGCCCGTCGGCATCTGCTTGTGCTCGTCGAGGAGGGTGCCGTCCAGGTCGGCCACGACCAGGCGGATGTCGGGGGCGGTCATGCCCCTCAGTCGATCACACTCCGGTGGAAGTTCGTGTGGGACCGCGAGGCCGTCGGCCCGCGCTGGCCCTGATAACGGGAGCCGTACTTCTCGGACCCGTAAGGGTTCGCGGCCGGCGAGGTCAGCCGGAAGAAGCAGAGCTGCCCGATCTTCATGCCGGGGTAGAGCTTGATCGGCAGCGTGGCGACGTTGGCCAGCTCGAGCGTGATGTGGCCTTGGAAGCCGGGGTCGATGAATCCGGCGGTCGAGTGGGTCATCAGGCCGAGGCGACCGAGCGACGACTTGCCCTCGAGGCGCGCGGCGATGTCGTCGGGCAGCGTCACGTACTCGAAGGTCGAGCCGAGGACGAACTCGCCCGGGTGCAGGACGAACGCGTCGTCACCGGTCACCTCGATGGGGCGCGTCAGGTCGGACTGGTCCTGCGACGGGTCGATGTGCGGGTACTTGTGGTTGTCGAAGACACGGAAGAACTTGTCGAGTCGCACGTCGATGCTCGACGGCTGGATCATCGAGGCGTCGTAGGGGTCGAGGGCGACCCGCCCGGCATCGATCTCGGCGAGGATGTCGCGGTCCGAAAGCAGCACGAGAAGAACCTAACGCACCCACGGCGTGCGATGAGATCGTCATCGAAGCGGTGCTCGTCCCGAGGCGCGTGGACCTTTCGTGTGCCATGGTGCGAGTACGGCAATCGTGAGGAGACCACGTGTACAAGACCATCCTCGTCGGCGTCGACGGCAGTGACACCGCTTCTCGTGCGGCGGAGGTCGCCGCGGGACTCGCATCAGCCACCGGCGCCGCCCTGCACATCGTGACCGCGGTCGACGAGAAGGCCAGCGCCGCCACCGACCTCCCGCCCGGCATGCAACCACTCAGCCCCGGCGAGCGCGCCGAGGCCATCGCGCGCCAGGTCGCCGAGGGCCTCTCCTACCGCGGAACCGTCGAGTCCAGCCCCGCTCCGGGCAAGCCGGCGGACGCGCTGGTGCAGGTCGCGAAGGAGATCGGCGCGGACGTCATCGTGGTGGGCAACCGACGCGTGCAGGGCATCGGACGCGTCCTGGGCAGCGTCGCCGCCGACGTGGCCCACCACGCGCCGTGCGACGTGTACATCGTCAAGACGACCTGAGCGGACGCCGCTCGTGGAGTGGAGCCGGTGACGGGATCCCTCGGCGGCGCCTTCGGCGCGAGGACGGGGCCCACTTCGATTCCCGTCGCCGGGAGCACTCGCTCCGCTCGTGGAGCCGGTGACGGGAATCGAACCCGCGTATCTTGCTTGGGAAGCAAGCGCTCTGCCATTGAGCTACACCGGCGGCTGACCTGATCGTAACGAGTCGGGCCACGATGATGCATCCGGGTACCTGAGCGGGGCCGAATGCCTCATCCTGCGTCAGAACTGGCGCAGGAAGTCGCGCACGTGTCCGATCAGGTCGGCCGGGCGCTCCTCGGGGATCCAGTGGCCCGCTCCCTTGATCTCGCGGACCGTGATGTTCGCGGGCCCTTCGGCCCGCCGGACCAGACTCGGCGCGAGCACGAGGTCGCCCTCGCCCGGCAGGAGCAGCAGCGGGACGTCCGTGACCCGTCGCGCGTACTCACCGCGTCCCAGAGCCGGCATCTCGCGCAGCATGAACGAGCGGTAGAGGGACTCGCCCGCCTTGGCGCGGCCAGGCTCGCGGAACCGCGCGAGGTACTCGGCCCGGTCACCGCGCTCCCAGCGGAAGCCCCGGGCGGCGCCACCGCGGAAGATCGCCTTGAGCAGCACCTGCCCGGCCCTCTGTTGCAGGAACGCACCGCCCACGCCGCCGGCGACCGGTTGGTACGCGAACCGCCACATCTGGTGCCACGGGATCGGCTCCCAGGGCGCGACGATCGCCGCTGCGACGACACCTCGCACGGCGCTGGCACGGCGACTGGCGATCAGCAGCGAGACCCAGGCCCCCCAGTCGTGACCGACCAGCACGGGCCGGTCGAGCTCGAGGACCTCGATCGCGCGCGTGATCTCGTCAGCGATGACCCTCTTGTCATAGGCCTCGACGCCCGCTGGCGCATCGCTCCAGCCCGCGCCTCGCAGGTCGATCGCGACCACGTGATGCGTCTCGGCGAGCGCCGGCATCACGTGACGCCAGCAGAACCAGTGCTGTGGCCACCCGTGCAGCAGCACGAGTGAGGGCCGGGAGGCGGAACGGTGAGCCGCTCCCGACTCGGCAACGTGCAGGCTCACGCCGTCGACGTCGATCCACCGGTGGTCCACGCCGGTGACCACCGGCATGCTCGCTTCGGTCATGGGGCGATCGTAGGGTGATCCACATGACACTGGTCGAACTCGAAGCCGACGGTCCGGTCCGCAAGATCACCCTCAACGCACCCGACCGCCTCAACGCGCTCGACTGGCCCCTGCTCGAGGAGCTCCGTTCCGCGGTCGAGCAGGTCGCCGCGGACGAGGACGCGCGCGCCCTCGTCGTCACCGGCGCCGGCAAGGCGTTCTGCTCCGGGGCCAATCTCGAGAGCCTCTTCGGTGACACGAGCCGACCCGCCGACGTCCTGCGTGAGCACCTGATGAACGTGTACTCGTCGTTCCTGGGGATCCGCAACCTCTCGATCCCCACGGTCGCGGCCGTCCAGGGCGCTGCCGTCGGCGCCGGCCTGAACATCGCCCTGGCGTGCGACGTCATCATCGCGGGTCCGCACGCCGGTTTCGGCCCGACCTTCAGCCGCATCGGCCTGCACCCCGGCGGCGGCTGCACCTGGATGCTGACGCAGCGGATCGGCTCGGCCAACACCGCGGCGGCCCTGTTCAACGGCGACATCATCGACGCCGAGACCGGCCTGCGCCTGGGCATCGCGCAGGAGATCGCCAAGGACCCGAAGGCGCGCGCGGCCGTGCTCGCCCAGACCTGGGCCAAGCGCAACCCCAAGCTGATGGCCGACATCAAGAAGTCCGTGGGCATCGCCGCGCGGTCCGACCTGCACGAGTCGCTCAACTTCGAGTCGTGGGCGCAGGCCGAGTCGCTCAGCAGCGAGGAGTTCGCGGCCTTCGCGGCCAAGTTCGCCTCGCGCTGATGCCGCGTACGGCGGGCTCGAAGGACACGGTCGACCCCGGCGCCTGAGCCGGGTCGGGGTACGCATGGGAGCCGAGACCGTCCTGGTGGTCGGAGTGCTCGCGTTCGCGACCTCGGCCCTGACGGCGGTCCTCGGCTTCGGCGGCGGCGTCGTCCTGCTCGCGATGCTGCTGACGGTCGTCGACCCGCTCGTCGCGATCCCGCTGCATGCCGCGATCCAGGTCGTCTCGAACGGGACCCGCACGATCGTCCGGAGGCGGGACGTGGACTGGCGGGTCGTCGGGTGGACCTCGGTGCTCCTGCTGCCCGCCGGCGCCCTCACGCTGCCCCTCGCGCAACGCGCACCGGAGGCAGCGCTGCAGGCCCTCATCGCGATCGCGGTGCTGGCGGCGACGTGGCTGCCCGAACGACTCGACCGGCCCTTGCGCCCGCCGACCCGACGCGGCTGGCTGGGCCTGGGCG
>NZ_DAMDLR010000053.1:0-19077 GCF_032084975.1 Aeromicrobium sp. | reverse complement strand
GAGCGCGACCGACTGGGCCGCGACGGCACGATCGCGGCGCTGCCGATCGAGCTCGATCGCGTCCTGGTCGGCGAGCAGCCGGGTCATGGCCGCGCTCGCCGCGGCGAAGCGGTGCTGGCGAGCGGCGAGGTCGGTGGCCTGCTGGAGCACGTCCTGGGTGGCCCGCAGCTCCTTGTCGGCCTGCTCGAGGGCGGCCTTGGCGACCTCGACGTCGGTGTCGTGACCGTCCAGCAGCTCGGTGAGCCAGTCCTCGCCCGGCTCGGCCGGCGCGTCCTGGGCGGCGTGCTCGGCCAGCGCGGTGATCGTGGAGGCGATCCCGGACTCGGCGAGCTGCAGCTCCTTGCGCAGGGCGCCGGCACGGCGCTGCATCACCGCGTCGTAGTCGGTGAAGCGGTCGCTGCGGAACAGCGTCCTCAGCAGCTTCTGGCGCTCGTCGCTGGAGGCCACGAGGAACCTCTGGAACTGGCCCTGGGCCAGCAGGACGACCTGCAGGAACTGGTCGCACGAGAGCGGCAGGATCTGGTGCAGCTCCTCACCGACGACGCGCAGCTGGGAGGCGATGCCGACCCACTGGTCGCCCTCGAGCCGGGACAGCTCGGCCTGGGCCTTCTGGGTCGTGAACCCCTCGCCGCGGGCCTTGGGACGCTGGTACTCGGGCTGGCGCACGATGCGATACGTCCGGCCCGCCGCACTGAAGGTCAGCTCGACGCGAGTCGGCTCGTCGGGAGTGCAGTGGTCGCTGCGCACCTGGCGGCCGCCGGAGCTGCCGTAGCGCGGCGCGGAGTCGTACAGCGCGTAGACGATCGCGTCGAGGATGCTGGACTTGCCCGCGCCCGTGCGACCGGTGATCAGGAAGATGCCGTGGTCGTCGAACGCCTCGAAGTCGACCACCTGGGTCTGGCGGAACGGGCCGAAACCCGTCATCTCGATCCGGTGGATCCTCATCGGCTGGCCTCCGCGCCCGCGACCTCGCTGACGAGGTCGTCGAGGATCGCCTCCTCGTCCTCGGTGGGCCCTTCGCCGTTGCGGACGAAGGCCAGGAACTCGGCCATGATCTGCTGGTCGGTCATCGCGGCCAGCCGCTCGGGATCGGCCGGGGTGGCGCGTACGTCGACGTCGCTCGGCCGGAAGTCGAGCACGGCGCAGTGCTCGAAGCGGCGCTGCAGCCGGCGCATCGGGTCGAGCGGACGTGACACGTCGGTGAGGATCGCCCGCACCCAGTGCTGCTCGTGGACCTCGAGCGCCGGGTCGGCGAGCAGCTGGTCGAGCGTGCCCGTGATCGTGGCGAGCGGACGCGGGACCGGCAGGTCGAGCCACTCGACCGGGCCGAGCCCGTCGGCGTCGAGGGTGACGAGCCAGGCGCCACGCGGCTTGTCCTGCTCGGAGAAGGACAGGTGCAGCGGTGCGCCGCTGTACCGGACGTGCGGGGCGAGCGTGCTGCGTCCGTGGATGTGGCCCAGCGCCGCGTACGTGATGCCGTCGAAGGCGGACTTGGGGACGCGGTCGACGCCGCCGACGGTGATCCCGCGCTCGGACTCGCACGAGTCGCCCTGCGCCCCCGAGACGAAGGTGTGCGCGAGCACGACGGACCGGTCGCTCTCGCGCCCGGCGAGGTCCGCGCGGATGTTGTCGAGGGCGAACCCCACGGCCGATGCCTGGTTGGTGAGCCGGTGCTCGGGCCAGCGGTGCCGGATCAGGGCGGGCTCGAGGTACGCGATGCCGTAGAAGTGCACCGGACCGTGCTCGTCGCCGACGGTGATCGGCGTCGCGTGGTCCTCGGGACGCGTGACGATGTGGACACCGGACTCGCGCGCGAACGCGGCCTTCGCGCCGAGGCGGGCCGGCGAGTCGTGGTTGCCGCTGGTCACGATGACGGTGGCGCCGGTGCCGCGCAGGGCGAGCAGGACGCGGTCGAGCTCCTCGACCGCGGCGGCCGACGGGGTGGACGAGTCGAACACGTCGCCGGCCACGACGACGACGTCGACCTCGTGATCTCGCACCAGGTCGATCAGCGCGTCGAGCACCGGCGCGAGGGCGTCGGCGGTCGGGTGCTGGTGGAACGTGCGACCGATGTGCCAGTCGGACGTGTGCAGGATCTTCACGCTTTCGACGCTAGTGAGAACGACCGACAAATCCGGGAAGCCCGGCCGGGCGCGTCGCCGGGCGACCGGTGATGTGGCCCACCACCGCTACTCTCTGGCCCATGGCGATCGTGCTGCTGGTCCGTCACGGGCGGTCCTCCGCCAACACCTCCGGAACCCTCGCGGGTCGACTGCCGGGCGTCCACCTCGACGACACGGGCCGCGAGCAGGTCGCCCGCACGGGCGAGCGGCTGGCCGACGTCCCGGTCGTCGAGGTCGTCACCAGCCCCCTCGAGCGCTGCGGCGAGACCACCGACGCGATCGCCCGGCACCACGACCTGACGGCCACCGTCGACGAGGCGGTCACCGAGTGCGGCTACGGCGACTGGCAGGGGCGCCCGCTCACGGAGCTGGCCGACGAGGCGCTCTGGAGGACCGTCCAGTCCCAGCCCTCCGCGGCCACGTTCCCCGGCGGCGAGTCCCTGATGGCGATGCAGGCCCGCGCCGTCACCGCGATCCGCCAGCACGACGCCCGCATCGAGGCCGCGCACGGTCCGTCGGCCGTGTGGGTCGCGGTGTCGCACGGGGACGTCATCAAGTCCGTCCTGGCCGATGCGGCGGGCATGCACCTGGACCTGTTCCAGCGACTGCACGTCGACCCCGCGTCGGTCTCGATCGTCCGCTACGCACCGCAGCGGCCGACCGTGGTCGCCGTCAACACGCACGCGGGCGACCTGGGCTGGCTCCGCGGTCCCGAGCCCAGTGGCGACGCGCCCGTCGGTGGTGGCGCGGGCCCCGCGTAGTCGTGGGTGGCACTCCGGGCGGCGCCGCTGGTGCCTCGCTCCTAGCATGGTGGGCATGGCGCAACGACACGAGTTCGACTGGCCCGATCGTCTCGTGATCGGGACGGTGGGCCGACCGGGCGAGCGCACCTTCTACCTCCAGGCACGCGCCGGCGAGCGACTCGTCAGCGCCGGCATGGAGAAGGAGCAGTCGGCGGCTCTCGCCGAGAAGCTCGACGAGGTCCTCGACGAGCTGATGGTCCAGGACGGCAACCCCTTCAGCGTTCCGGCCGAGGCCCCCACGGCCCTCGACGACCACGAGCCGTTGGACGGGCCCGTCGTGGAGCAGTTCCGGGTGGGGATGCTGTCGCTTGGCTTCGACCCGTCCACCGCCCAGGTCGTCATCGAGGCGTTCCCGCTGGTCGAGGACTCCCCCGCGTCGCTGCTGGAGTCCGAGCCCGACGAGCCCGCCGAGGTCCTGCACGTGCGGATCCCCGTCGGCGCCGCCCGCTCGTTCTGCAAGCGCACACGCGAGATCGTGGGAGCCGGCCGGCCCATCTGTCCCCTGTGCTTCGCGCCGATGGATCCCGAGGGCCACATCTGCGAGCCCCCAGAAGGGCTGATGTGACCGCTGCCGGCCAGCTCGTGCTCGAGGGCCGGATCCTGCCCGCCTCGAACGCGACCTTCGTCGGCCTGCTCGACGGGGACCGGGTCGTCTACAAGCCCGTCGCCGGCGAGCGGCCGCTGTGGGACTTCCCCGGCGCCGTCCTGGCCCACCGCGAGGTCGCCGCGTGGCACGTCTCGCAGGAGCTCGGCTGGGACGTCGTCCCGCCCACGTGGCTGGGCGACGGCCCGCACGGCCCGGGCATGGTGCAGCGGTGGCAGGACGCCGACCCCGACGACGAGGCCGTCACGCTCGTGCCCGCCGACGACCGGCCCGACGGCTGGTGCCACGTCCTCGACGGGCTCGACGCCGAGGACCGGCTCGTGTCGCTCGTGCACGAGGACTCGGCCGGGCTGCGGCGGATGGCGATCTTCGACGTGCTCACCAACAACGCCGACCGCAAGGGCGGGCACGTGCTGGCGATGCCCGGAGGCCACCGGTACGGCGTCGACCACGGCCTGACCTTCCACCCCGAGCCGAAGCTGCGCACCGTGCTGTGGGGCTGGCTGGGGCGACCGCTGGCCGACGACGAGCTCGAGGGCGTCCAGCGGGTCCGCCGGGGCCTCGACGGCGACCTCGGCACCTCCCTCGCGGAGCTGCTCGAGGAACCCGAGCTCACGGCCCTCGTCGCGCGGTGCGACCGCCTGCTGGACGATCCGTCGTTCCCCTCCCCCGAGGGCGAGATGCCGGCCGTACCCTGGCCGCCCTTCTGACCCGGACATGACAACGGCCGCCCGGTCGGGCGGCCGTTCTCGTGAGCGGTGTTCAGATGGTGGCGTTCGCCGCCTCGGGCTTCCGGGCGTGGCGCAGGCCCAGGAAGCTCAGCACGGCCAGCAGCGCGGCTCCGAGGAAGGACGCGATGGCGGCGAGGCCGGCGATGGTGCCCATCGTGCTGAAGGCGTAGCCGTAGAGGAGCAGGCCGCGCAGCGTGTTCCCCATGAAGAGCGACTGGCGCAGCGCACCCAGCTCCTGGCCCTCGGCGGACGCCTTGCCGGCATCGTCGAGCGCGAGGAACTCGCCGCTGACCTCCTCGTAGGTGCGGTTGTCACTCGAGGCGTTCATGTGGGCGAGGATGTAGTGGTCCGCGAAGGCGCGGGCCTCGGCGCCGCTGTCCATCGGGCTGCCGGCGAAGGGCTCGAGCGCCTCGCGATCCTCGTCGGACAGGCTCGTCAGCGCGTCGCCCTCGGGCATCGTGATGTCCTGCGCGATCAGCTGGCTCTGCACCTGGTCACCGATGAAGAAGTGCGCCCAGGAGGTCAGTCCACCGGCGACGACCAGGAGAGCGGCCAGGGCCAGTCCCGTCCATGAGATGAGCTTGTCGAGTGCCGAACGACGCATGATTCTGTTCCTCCTGTGCGGTGACTCCCACGTCGTTGTGGGGTCATCACTGACGCTAGGGGCCCGCACGCCGTGGCGGATGAGGCGAAGGCAGCGACTTGGCCGGGACATTCGTCCCGGTCGCACCGGGTCCTGCCCGCACGCGGTCCCAGCACACGCAAACGCCGGCGCCAGCCCCCTCTCGGGGACCGAGCGCCGGCGTCCGTGGCGTGCGTCAGGCGATCGGGTCGAACGCGGGCAGCTCGCGCTTCATCACCTTGCCGGTGGGGTTGCGCGGCAGCTCGTCGAGGAACCTCACCGCGCGCGGCACGGCGAAGCGGGCGACGTGCCCCTTGGCGTACTCGATGACCTCGTCCTCGGTGAGCGTCTCGCCCTCGCGCGGGACCACGTAGGCGGCCAGGCACTGGCCCCACTGCGGGTCCGGGACGCCCGTGACGACGACGTCCTGCACCTTCGGGTGCTCGATGAGGGCGTCCTCCAGCTCGCGCGGGAACACGTTCTCACCACCGGAGATCACCATGTCGTCGTCGCGACCGGCGACGAACAGGCGGCCCTCCGCGTCGAAGTAGCCCAGGTCGCCCGAGTGCATGAGGCCCTCGCGGAAGTCCTTCGTGCGGCCGTCGGTGTAGCCGGCGAACATCATCGAGTTGCCGACGTGGATCACGCCGGTCTCGCCCTGGGGCACCTCGTGGCCGTTCTCGTCGAGCACCTTGACGTGCGTGTGCCACGGGACGCGCCCCGCGGTGCCCGGCGCGTCGCGCAGGTCCTGGGGGTTGGCGATCGTGACCCAGCCGGTCTCGGTGGCGCCGTAGAAGTTGTAGACCGAGTCGGTGAACGTGTCCATGAAGTGCGTCGCCAGCTCGCCGGCCAGGGCCGAGCCGCTCGACGCGGTGATCTGCAGGCTGGAGACGTCGTTGCTCCGGATGACCTCGGGGTCGGCGTCGACGAGGCGCTGCATCATGAGCGGCACGACGACCAGGACCTTGGCCTTGTACTGCGCGATGTCCTTGATGACCTGCTCGGGCACGAAGCGGCGGCGGAACACGAATGTCGGCACCGTCGAGAGGCCGAAGCCGAAGTTCAGCAGGCCCCACGAGTGGAACAGCGGCGCTGCGATCACGACGGTCGAGTTGCCCTCGTACGGGATCGCGCCGAAGTAGGTCAGCAGGGGCTCGAGGTTCTCGGGCTCCTTGCGCTTGGCGCCCTTGGGCAGGCCCGTGGTGCCGGAGGTGAAGATCACGATGCCGCCGGGCTTGGCGGGCTTGTCGTGGTCGGCGGCCGAGACGCCCTTCTGCAGGTCCATCAGGGTGGGCAGGCCGTGGGTGGCGTCGTCCTCCCAGGCGATGACGAGCTTGTCCTGCTCGAGGTCCTTGGCGACCGGGAGGAACTCCTGGTCGAGGATGATCATCTTGGCGCCCTCGCGCTTGACCAGCTCGGTGAGCTGGCCGGCGCTGGCCATCGTGTTGAGCAGCAGCATGCGGCCGCCCATCTGCATGATGCCGACCATCGCCATGACCATGTAGCGGTGGTTGCGGCACAGGACGGCGACCGGGTCGCCGGGCACGAAGCCCCGATCCTTGAGCGCCTGCGTGACGCGGTTGACGGCCTCGCTGGCCTCGCGCCACGTCATCTCGCCGGCATCGTCGATGATCGCCAGCTGATCGGGCTTGCGTGCGGCAGCCGCACCGAGCGCCGACGGGAAGCCAGGTCCCCACGAGGCCAGCTTGCGTCCCGCCTTTACCAGGCGAACGGGATTCTGAGCCTTGAGCAGACCGATCTGCCGCAGGACCTTCAACTTGTAACCGAGGTCGCCCACTTGTTTCTCCAGACTTGGTGTCGCTTTCGACCGATGATGTGACGCAGGTTACCAGCGAGTCACTTGGTCGTGTCCACGTCCTGAGAAAACCGGAGCCCCTCCTCCGTGAGACATAGGTCACTTCCGCCCCATTCGCCCCACCGCATGTAACCCGCAGTGACGTCGGGAGTTACCGATTTGCCCCGGAACGTCAGGGGTTTCAGATACTGCGGGAATGTCGGCCATTCCCTCGCGATCGCGGCGTGCAACGCGCACGATGGGACCCGGGAGAGCATCTCGGACAGTGACGCAAGGGAGGGCAGTGACATGGCGACGAGCGCGGTGGCGGTGGTGACCGGGGCCTGCGGCGAGCTCGGGCTCGAGACGGCGCGGTGGCTCGCCCGCGACCACCACGTCGTCCTGAGCGACCCGAGCCGCGAGCGCCTGCACCGCGCTCTGGACCGGCTCGACTCGCTCGGCGTCTCGGCCGAGTCGATCGTCGCCGACGTCACCGACCGACGGTCCGTCGAGGTGCTGATGGCCGCCGCGAGCAGCGCGGGGCACGTCGCGACCGTCGTCCACGCCGGCGGGACGACGTCGCCCTCGGACTCCCCCGACTCGATCATCCGCACCCGGGTGCTGGGCACGATCAACGTCACCGCCGCGACTCTCGCGGTGGCCGGCATCGGCACGACGCTCGTCCACGCCACGGCCCGGTCGACGCCGCACGTGCTGACGAAGCTCCCGCACTGGGCGTTCCGGCTGGCGCCGACCGATCCCGAGGGACTGGCCTCGGCGCTCGGGCGGCTCGCGAGCGTCGCCCCGGCCCGCCTCGCACCCGCCGTTGCGCACACCCTCAGCGGGACGTTCGTGGACTGGTACACCCAGCGGATGGGTCGCGTGTTCCGCGAGTCCGGTGCGCGACTCCACCCGGTCGACGGCGACGCGGTGGTCCAGATGTGCCGATCGGGCCTGGCTCCCGCCCACCCGCTCGCAGCCTCGGCGGCCTGAGCCGTCAGCGGTGGCGGGCTCGCTCCGGCACCCCTCCCCCGCTCCACTCTCGTGAACGGCTCCACGCCATCGGGCCGAATGAAGGTGGATCCGTTCACCAAAGTGGAGGTGGAGTTGCGGCCCGAAGGCGGAGGCCTGCGTCAGCCGCGCTTCTTCAGGTCGCGGCCGATCACGAGGCGCTGGATCTGGTTCGTGCCCTCGAAGATCTGCATCACCTTGGTCTCGCGCATGTACCGCTCGACCGGGAAGTCCTTCGTGTAGCCCGCGCCGCCCAGCACCTGCACGGCGTCGGTCGTCACCTTCATCGCGTTGTCGGTGGCGACGAGCTTGGCGATCGAGGCCTGCCGCGAGAACGGCCGGCCGAGGTCCTTGAGCCGCGCCGCCGCCAGGTAGGTGGCCCGAGCGCTCTCGACGGCGGCGGCCATGTCGGCCAGCAGGAAGGTCAGGCCCTGGTGGTCGATGATCGGCACGCCGAACGCCTCGCGCTCGCGGGCGTAGGCGACGGCGGCGTCCAGCGCTCCCTGCGCCACGCCGGTCGCGACTGCGGCGATGCCGAGGCGGCCCGAGTCGAGTCCCGCGAGGGCGATCGCGAGCCCCTGGCCCTCGTCGCCGAGGCGGCGCTCCACCGGCACGCGGACGTCGTCGAACAGCATCGTGGCGGTCGTCGAGCCCATCAGGCCCATCTTGTCCTCGGGCACGTCGGCCGTGAGTCCCTCGGCGTCGGCAGGCACGAGGAAGCACGTGATGCCGGCGTCCGCCCGCGCCATCACCTTGTAGTAGTCGGCCTGGCCGCCATGGGTCGTCCACGCCTTCGCGCCACGGATGACGTAGTCGTCGCCGTCGCGCTTGGCGGTGGTGCGCATCGCGGCCGGGTCCGAGCCGGCATGCGCCTCGGACAGGCAATAGGCGCCCAGCAGGTCGCCGCCGAGCATGTCGGGCAGCCACCGCTGCTTCTGCTCGGGGGTGCCCGCATGGTCGAGGCCGAAGCAGCTCAGGGCGTGCACGCTCGTGCCGACGCCGACACTGGCCCACGCGATCGCGATCTCCTCCACGACCTGCAGATAGACCTCGTAGGGCTGTCCACCGCCGCCGACCTCCTCCGCGTACGGCAGGCCGAGCAGGCCGGAGCGGCCCAGGGTGCGGAAGACCTCGCGCGGGAACGTCGCCGTGCGCTCGGCCTCGTCGACGCGCGGTCGCAGCTCGGCGTCCACGATCCGACGGGTCAGCGCGATGAGGTCGCTCGCCTCGTCGCTGGGCATCAGGCGGTCGACGGCCACGGGGTCCTCCTGGGTTCTGGGCAGCACCTCCAGCATGGACCACCGAGCGGATGGTTGGATCGGGGCATGGACATCAGTGGAGCATCAGCCATCGTCACCGGAGGCGCCTCGGGCATCGGCGCGGCCGTCGTACGCCAACTCGCCGAGCGCGGCGCCCGGGTCGTCGTCGCGGACCTCAAGGACGACGAGGGCCGGGCCCTCGCCAGCGAGGTCGGTGGCGTCTTCATCCACGTCGACGTGACCGACACCGAGCAGATCAAGACCGCCATCGGCGCCGCGGAGGAGCTGGCGCCGCTGCGCGTGCTCGTGAACTCGGCCGGCATCGGCTGGGCCCAGCGCACGGTCGGCCGCGACGGCGCGTACGAGTCGGCGCACGACCTCGACGCGTACCGGAGGGTCATCGCGATCAACCTGATCGGCACGTTCGACGCACTGCGGCTCGCAGCGACCGCGATGGGCCGCACCGAGCCCCTCGACTCCGGCGAGCGCGGCGCGATCTGCAACCTGGCGTCGGTGGCGGCGTTCGACGGCCAGATCGGCCAGGCGGCCTACTCGTCCTCCAAGGGCGGCGTGGTCGGCATGACGCTGCCCGTCGCCCGCGACCTCGCGGCCATCGGGGTGCGCGTCAACACGGTCGCTCCCGGCCTGATCGACACCCCGATCTACGGCGAGGGCGAGGCGGCCGAGCAGTTCAAGGCCAAGCTGGGCGAGTCGGTGAACTTCCCCAAGCGCCTGGGCAGGCCCGAGGAGCTGGCCAGCATGGTCGTCGAGTGCGTCACCAACTCGTACATGAACGGCGAGACGGTCCGCGTCGACGGCGCCATCCGGATGCCCCCGAAGTAGCACTCACCGCTCGAGCTCCGTCGACCAGCGACGGTGGCCGGGGCGCACGCGCACGTGCCCCCGGCCCAGCTCGAGCACGTCCTCCATGCCGATCAGGTGCGCCCCGTGCTCGCGCCGGCGCAGCGCACGCGCCAGCAGGGCGGGCGCTCGCATGTCGCGGCGCTCGTAGCCCATGAAGCCCAGCCGGGCGTGCGGTCCCACGATGATCCCCAGCACCCGGGCTCCGGCCACCAGGGTGCCCGGCGGGCCGTCCAGCACGAACCTCACGTCGACGACGTACCCGATGCGGACGTCGTCCTCCAGCACGGGCATCCCCCGCAGGTCGCTGAGCAGCAGCCGATCGTCGTCACGGGTCATGACGGCCCCCCGGGATCCTGGCGATGAGATGGTCCCGGACCCAGCGCTCGGGCCACGTGACGACATGGTCTTCGGCCGAGATCCCGAGCACGACCCTGGTGCCGATCTCGGCGACGTCGTGCCACGCGAACCGGCGGAGCAGGGACGACGGCGTGTGACCGCCGAAGAATCGCTGGAGCAGCCCCGACGCCGCGATGAGGTCGGCGATCACCAGGTCGTCGCCCTCGCGGCGCAGCTCGATGTCGGCGACGAACGCGGCCGGGCGGCCGTCGACGTCCTCGATCGACCGGTCGAGCAGGTTCAGGTTGGCGTCCAGGACCCGCCCGCGGGCCGGATACGTCGGCAGCGTCTCGTTCATGCCAAGTTCTTCACTCATACCCGCACCCCCTTGAAGAAGCAACGGTAGGTGGGCGCCGGCATTCGAAGCCCCTTTCTCGCTCGCTGGCGCTCGCTCATGCGCCCATTCCCGTCAGGAGCAGCAGGGGGATCGCGGCCACCGCCGCGACGCAGATGATCACCAGGTAGACCAGCGCCAGGGCGTTCACGACGGGGCCGTTCGTCTCGTCGCCGACGTATTGGGGGTCGTTCGCCACGACCAGGATCGGCAGGTAGGTCAACGGAAGCGCGACGGCCGAGAACACCACCGAGAACTCCGTGACCATGATCGGGTCCACGCCCGTGAGCAGCACGAGCACCGCCACGGCGACGCACACGATCAGCGTGAGGTGGAAGCGTGCGGCCGCCGCCGGCCGGTGCGACTTCCCCCAGGGCCAGCCACGGAACTGGGCGAGGCTGTAGGCGATCGACAGTGCCGTCTCCAGCGCGGCGCCGAAGGTGGCCGCGAAGATGCCCACGATCGCCACGGCCAGGGCCAGCCGGCCGCCGCCCTCGACCACGGGCATCACGACCTGCGGCAGCGACGTCACGGCGATGGCCTGCGGGAGCAGGAAGGTCGCCGCGCACCCCGCGATCGCGAGGGAGAGCAGGCCGCCGAGCGGGAAGCCGATCAGCACGTTGGCCCGGGCGACCCCCAGGTCGCTGCGGGTCCAGCGCTCCTCGACCGCTCCGGAGGAGAAGAAGAACACCTCGTACGGCGTCATGGCGGCACCGAAGAGGGCGACGGCGTAGTACCAGTACGTCAGTGTCGTCTCCTCCCCACGCGGTCCGAAGTGCGTCGCCTGGTCGGCCAGCTCGCCCCAGTCCGGTCCCAGCAGGAACAGCGCGACGCCGAAGACGACCAGGCACAGGCCGACCAGTCCCGCGACGTTCTCGAGGACCTTGAACCTCACGCGCCAGAGCACGAGCCACACGGCCAGTCCGGCCACCGGGATCCACGCGAACTCCGAGACGCCGCTGGCGAGCTGCAGGGCGAGCGCGATGCCGCCGATCTCGGCCGTCAGGGTCAGGAACGTCATGAACATCGAGGCCACGAGGTTCATGACGCCGACCCGGGGACCGAGGCGCTCGCGGATCACCTCGAACGTCGCCGCGCCACTGAGCGCAGCGACCTTGCCGGACATGTGCGCGAACAGGCAGATGCCGATGACGCCCACGACGACGACCCAGGCCAATGACATGCCGAACCGCGAGCCGACGACCGCGTTCGTGACGAGATCGCCGATGTCGACGAAGCCGCCGATCGCGGTCAGGACGCCCAGGGCGACGGCCAGGTACTTCCTCATCGCGGCGGTCCCACCCGCCCGGCCACGTCCCGCAGGACCCGCTCGGCCGTCTCGACGAGCTCGGCGGCGGGACCGAAGTCCTCGCCGGCGGCGAGCGTCGAGCGAGCCAGGGCCACGGCCGCCGCGGCATCGGCCAGGGCAAGGCGCACCGCCACGAGTCGATTGGCCTGCTCCCCCGGCTCGGGTGTCACCGTCGCCGTCTCGGACAGGGCCGTCGACAGCTCGGTCGCGGTGGCCTCGAGCGTCACCTCGGCCGTGGCGTGCGTCGAGCGTCCACGATCCAGCTGGTCGAGTGCCTGTCGTGCCGTGGCCGTGGCGGCGAGGCCGTCGTGCGCCGCCTTGCTCGTGTCGGTCGCGGGCGAGGAGCAGGCGGCTGTCACCAGGAGGGCGACGACCACCAGGACCACCACGCGCAAGCGGGCGGACCACTCCGGACTTCGCACGACATCACCTCTTCGGAACCGAGACCAGTAAGCCATCGGAGGGGCGTGAACGCATCTCGACCGGCACAATGGACAGGTGCGTGCTCTCCTGCTGATCGACCTCCAAGAAGACTTCCTCAACCCGCCGCCGCTGGCCGAGCAGCGCTCGGAGCTGGTGCAGGCGGTCCAGCGTTGGATCGACTGGGCACGCGAGGCCGGACTGCCGATCATCGAGGTTCGGACCGTCCTGCCTCGCGACAAGTCGACGTGGGCGCGCAACATGCGCGAGGACGATCAGCCCGTCGCGCTCGAAGGCACCGAGGGCGTCGAGCGGCTGCGTGAGCTGGACGTCGAGCCCGACCTCTGCCTCGAGAAGCGCCGCGACGACGCCTTCCACGGCACCGACCTGCTCGACCGCCTCCACGGCCTCGAGGTCGACGAGCTGGTGCTCGCCGGCGTCGTGACCGAGGCGTGCATCGCGATGACCGCGGCCACCGCCTACGCGCACGACCTCAAGGTCTCGATCGCCGAGGGCGGCGTGACCTCCTACGACCAGAAGCGGCACACGGCCGCGCTGAAGTGGCTCAACGAGCAGTACCGCCAGGACGTCGTCGGCCCCGACGACCTCGGCTGACGCTCGCCCCGGGTTCTGTCGGTGGTGCCCACTACGTTGGGTCGCATGGACTTGAACCGTGCGATCACGACGGGCGACACGGTGCGTCGTGCCCGCGCGATGGCGGAGTTCGAGGAGTGGAAGTTCGTCGCGAGGTACCACGCGAAGATGGTGGCGGAGATCGACCGGACGGACGAGATGCCGTTGGGCAAGGAACTTGCGCGCCGTGAGGTCACGCTGGACCTGGCGCAGGCGTTGCACGTCTCGGAGAGCACGGTCTGGGCGATCATCAGCGAGACCGAGGTCCTGCGCACCAGGACTCCCGCGGTGTGGGCGGCGTTCCGCGAGGGCGACCTCGACGGGGCCCGGGTCGCGTCGATCGCCCGGACGGCAGAACAACTGCAGACTGCCTCTGCGCTTACGGAGTTGAACGAGTCGGCACCGGGCTATGCCGCGACCCACACCGTGGCGGAACTGCGGTCGTGGCTGCGACGGCTGCGGGCGCGCCTCGAGCCGGAGCAGACGCGCGTGGAGCGCGAGAATGCCGTGGAGCAGCGTCGCGTGTCGATCTGGCACAACGACGACGGCACCTCCTGGCTCGCCGCGCTGTTGCCGACCCCGGTCGCGATCGCGGCCGGCACCCGGTTGCGCCGCGCCGCGAAGGCCCTGCCCAAGGTCGATCCCGAGACGGGCGAGAAGGACCGCCGCACCCGCGATCAGAAGCAGGCCGACCTGCTCGCGCACTGGCTGACCTCTTGCGAGGGCACCTTCACCGACATCCGTGCCGAGATCGCGATCAGCATCCACGCCACCGACCTCATCGGCTACACCGACGGTCCGGGCATGACGCTCGACGGCGAGCCGATCGGCTCCGAATGGGTCCGCGAACTCGCCGCCAGCGAACACACCATCTTCCGCAGACTCGTCCTCAGCCCGAAAGGCGAAGTCCTCGACACCACCGTCCTCGGCTACCGCCCCACCGAAGCACTGAGACAAGCGATCAGTTGGCGAGACGGCACCTGCCGCGTCATGGGATGTCGAGCCCCAGCGCACGAAGCCGACCAGGACCACGCCCTCGCCTACGACTCCGGCGGCGAAACCTCAGGCAGCAACCTGCGATCACTGTGTCGCAAACACCACAACATGAAGTCCCACGGTCACCTCCACGACCGCCACCTCGGCATGCCCCTGAGGCACGCCCACCACTGAGACCAGCCCGCGCAACGCGGCGCGGCTGACCTGGGTGTGCGGCTACGGACCGCCGGTGCCCGGGTCGTCGGGGACGCCCAGGTCGGGCACGCCCTCGGGTCCTTCGACCCCGGGAATCGTCTCGGTCTCGGTGCCGTGCTCGCCGTCGCCGCCCGGCTCGTCCTTCTCGCCGTGGCGCGGGTCCACCGCCAGGTCCTCGAGCTTCTTCTCGCGACCGCGGGCGGTCTCGTCGTCGATCGGTTCGGTCATGGTGTTCCTTCCGTCGATCTGCGCAGGAGCACGACTGCTCCCCCGTCGAACTGGCGACCCTCGTCGATCGAGAGTCCCCGTTCCTTGGCCTCGACTCGCAGCTGCTCGCCCTGCTGCAGGTCGCGCAGCTGCAGCAGGCCCACGCCGTCGCGGGCCAGGTGCCGGGTCATGACGTCCAGGCACATGCGCGCCAGGTCCAGCCCGTCGTCGCCCCCGTCGATCGCCGTCACCGGGTCCTCGGGGTACTGCGCCACGCCGTGGCTCGGGACGTACGGCGGGTCGGCGATGACCAGCGCGAACCGCTCGTCGGGCTCGAGGGCGTCGAGCATCGACCCGTGCCGGATCTCGCTCGCGATCCCCCAGGCCCGCGCGTTGCGCAGGGCCCACGCGCAGGCGTGGATGCTGGCGTCGACCTGCACCAGCTCGCGGTCGGTGCCGACCACGGCCAGCAGGCCGATGTGGCCGGCGCCCGAGCACACCTCGAGCACGCGGCCCTCGGGCAGCTCGTCCAGCAGGCTCCGGCCCCATCCGGACTGCTCCTGCGTCCAGGCTCGCGGGGTCAGCACGGTCTCGTCGTAGCCGATCTCGCGTCCACCGAACGCGGCGACCTGTGCGACCGGATCCTGCTGGTCAAGCATCAGAAGACCGGCTTTCCGCCGGTGACACCCAGGACGGTGCCCGACACGTAGCTGGCGTCGGTCTCGCTGGCCAGGAAGACGAACGCGGGTGCCACCTCGGCGGGCTGTCCCGCACGTCCGAGCGGCGTGTCCGAGCCGAACTGCTCGATCTTCTCCTCGGGCTGTGTCGCGGGCTGCAGCGGCGTCCAGATCGGACCGGGGGCGACCGCGTTGACGCGGATGCCGCGCGGACCGAGCTCGGCGGCCAGGTTGACCGTCAGGTTGTTGATGGCCGCCTTCGTCGAGGCGTAGTCCAGCAGGCTCGTCGAGGGCTCGTACGCCTGGATCGACGTGTTGTTGATGATGCACGCGCCCCGGCCCAGGTGCGCCAGCGCGGCGCGCGTGAGCCACAGCAGGGCGAACACGTTCGTCTTGTACGTGCGCTCGATGCGCTCGTCGTCCATCTGCTCGAGGCCGTCGTCGCGGGCCATCTGGAACCCGGCGTTGTTCACCAGGATGTCCAGCCCGCCGAGACCGTCGTGGGCATGGGCGATGACGCGGTCGCACGTCGCGCTGTCGCGCAGGTCGGCCTCGATCGCCAGGCATGTGCGGCCTGCCGCCTCGACCTGGCGGCTGGTCTCACGGGCGTCCTCGACCTCCTCGGGCATGTACGTGAAGGCGACATCGGCGCCCTCGCGGGCGTACGCGATGGCGACCGCTCGACCGATGCCGGAGTCGCCGCCGGTGATGAGCGCCTTGCGGCCCTCGAGCTTCCCGCTGCCGACGTAGCTCTCCTCGCCGTGGTCGGGCACGGGATCCATCACGTCCGTGCGGCCGGGGGGCTCCTGCTGCTGGGCGGGGAAGCCGGCTTCGTCCTCAGTCATGAGACTCTCCTTCGTCGCGGAATCGGATCAATTGATGGGTACCGTCGCACCATGGCAGCGACGCGGACTTGCCGCACCTGCACACGGCACTGACGGGTCGTTCGGTGCGATGGACCTCGCCGTCCCCGGTGCGCACGCCGATGTCGCCGCGCACCAGCAGCGGGCCGTTCGGGCACACCCACAGGTCGACTCCCCGGCTCATGACTCGCCCCACTTGGCGAGCATGTGCTCGGCGAACCGGTCCTCCAGATCGAGACACGTGAAGACCCCGAACGCCACGTCCTCGGCCAGGTGGGGCTCGGCCTCGAGCAGTGCCCCGGCGATGAAGCGCGCCGCCGTCTGCTCGTGCACGGCGTCAGCCTCGACGTGCTCGTCGTAGTACGCGGCCATCTCCTCGGGGAAGCCCAGCCGGCGCAGACCCCGCGCCCATTTGCGCGACGGGCCCGAGCTGGAGGCCTCGAACGCGACGAGGTGACCCACCGACGCGCCCCGCAGGCGTCGCTGCAGCCCGAACATCGTCAGGGCCACGTTCATCTCGAGGATCTCGGCCGGCACGTCGTCGATCGCCGCGTTGACGCGCGAGTCGATCCCGCAGGCGCGCAGCCCCTCGACGAACAGGCGCGTGTGCAGGCGCTCGGGCTTGCCGGCGCCGTACTCGTCGTACTGCAGCTCGGCGAGCGCGGCCTTGGCCGGGCCGGGCAGCCGGGGCACGGTCCACGACGTCGGATCGGCCTCCTTGAGGTGGTAGATCGAGCGGTACCAGAGCAGTTCGCGGACCTGCTCGGCCGTGGCGGACTTCTGGACGACCGAGGCCAGCGAGGGACCGGCGTGGTCGCGGACGAACTCCAGCAGCGTGTCCGCGTCGGACGACGCGGGCAGGCGGCCCTCGGCGCGCTCGCGCAGCCGGGCCTCGAGCTCCCGCTCGATCCGCATGCGCACGGCCAGCAGCTCGGGGGTCCACTCGGCGTCCTCGAGCTCAGGGAATCCGCGGTGGTGCAGCTCGTGGGCGATCCACACGGTCAGCAGACCGTCCTCGTCGCTCGAGGCCCGCACGCGCGGCACGCGGTCCCACGCGAGCTGTCCCCGCAGGGCGTCGATCGTGGCCTCGCTGAGGTCGCCACGCGCCCGGGGCAGTCCCACCGAACGGGTCTCGCCCCGTTCCGCCAGCACGGCTGTCTGCATTCGTCGTCCTTCCGTGATGGGTGCGTCGTCACTCCCATCGTCGCGGCTCACGTACCCCCGCGCGACCGCTGCATGCGTGACCCGGGTCCCACCGGCCCGCGCATGAGTCCACGCGGGCGGGGTACGACCCGGGTGACCGACGATCGAGGAGGAACACATGAGCACTCCGCACCCCGAGGCGCCTGCCGAAGGCCCCGACCCCGCCGATCCGGCGAGCCAGCCGGACCAGCCCGAGACTCCCGGCGAGTCCGGCGACGACGCGCCCGACGAGGACGCGACCCTGGCCGTCAAGCCGATCTGATCCATGAGCGAACAGACCCCCTTGTGGGACGTGCCAGTCGCGCCCGCCGCCCATGACGACCTGCCGGAGACGTGCGACGACCTCGTGATCGGCGCCGGCATCGCCGGCCTGACGACGGGGCTGTTGCTGGCTCGTGCGGGTCGCCGGGTCAGCATCGTCGAGGGCCGGTACGCCGGCGCGGGCGCGACGGGCCGCAGCTCGGCCAAGGTGACCCTCCTGCAGGGCACCCGCCTGTCCACGCTGCTCGAGAAGCACGATCGCGACCTCGTCGGGGCGTACGTGGACGCGAACCGGGCCGGGTTCGACTGGCTCGTGGAGTTCTCCGAGGCGCACGGCGTCCGGATCGACCGACGGACCGCCGCCACGTTCGCGGCGCAGCCCTCGCAGGTCGCCCAGGCCCGCGCCGAGTACGTCGCCGCGCAGGCCATGGGACTGCCCGTCGAGTGGGTCGACCAGCTCGACGAGCCCTTCACGACGCACGGTGCCGCCACGCTGGCGGACCAGGCCCAGGTCGATCCCGCCACCCTCGTCACCGCCCTCGTGACGCAGTTCCGTCGTGCCGGAGGCGTCCTGGTCGAGGACGCGCGGGTCGAGCACGTGAGCTGGGTCGGCACCCCGCGCGCGACGCTGGCCGACGGACGCCAGGTGGCACCGAAGTCGATGGTCGTGACGACCGGCACGCCGATCCTGGACCGCAGCATGGCGTTCGCTGATCTCGAGCCGTCGAAGTCCTACCTCGTGGCGTACGAGCTGGACGCGCCGCCCACCACGATGGCGCTCTCGGCGGGCTCGCCGACGCTGTCCCTGCGCGAGGCGCGCACGACCGACGGGCGCCCCGTCCTGCTGGTGGGTGGGCACGGCCACACCGTCGGCCGGACCTCCTCGGAGCACGAGCACGTCGAAGCGCTGCGCACGTGGACCGCCGAGCACTTCCCGCAGGCGCGCGAGCTCGCCGCATGGTCGGCGCAGGACTACACCACGGCCGACGGCCTGCCGCGCTTCGGGCGGATGCCCCGCGGCGGTGGCCACATCCGTTTCGCGACGGGCTTCGCGAAGTGGGGCTTCACGAACGGGCCCGCGGCCGCCCTGGCCATCGCCGGGGACATCCTCGGCGAGACGCCCACGTCCTGGGCCGAGGCGCTGACCCACCGGTCCTCCCCCGTGGTCTCGATCGGCGAACGGGCCCGGATCAACGCCGGGGTCGCCAAGGAGGTCGCGACGGGGGTCGCCGGCGCGCTGTTGCGCTCGGACTCGCCGCTGGCCGAGGGCCAGGGCGCGGTGCACCGCGAGGGCGCGAAGCTCGTGGCCGAGTCGAACGTCGGCGGGCGGGTCCGCCGGGTGCAAGGACTGTGCACCCATCTCGCGGGCGTCCTGCACTGGAACGACGCCGAGAAGACGTGGGACTGCCCGCTGCACGCCTCACGGTTCGCTCCCGACGGACAGGTCCTCAACGGACCGGCGACCAGACCGCTGGCGTGCCTGGACCGGGACGACCAGTCCTGAGCCGACGATGACCGTGGAGCTCGGGTACCACGCCTCGCACGAGCAGTTCGGTCCCGCCGAGCTGCTGGACCTCGCGCGCGCGGCCGAGGGCGCAGGGTTCGACGCCGTCCTGTCGTCCGACCACCTGGCGCCGTGGCGCGAGAGCGGTGAGTCCGGCTTCGCGTGGTCGTGGCTGGGCGCCGTCGCGGCCACGACGGGACTCGACCTGGGCGTCGTCTCCGCGCCCGGACAGCGCTACCCCCCCGCCGTGCTGGCGCAGGCGATCGC
>NZ_DAMDLR010000052.1:0-19225 GCF_032084975.1 Aeromicrobium sp. | reverse complement strand
CGCTCGCCGCGCCGCTCGGGTGGGCCGCGGAACGAGCCGGCGCGGGCCCCCGGACGGTCAGCACCGCCACCGGGACGGTCATCGGTGCGCTCGGCCTGCGGCCCCAGAAGGTCGTCATGGGCCCGGTCGTCGGAGCCGGGATCGGCCACGTCCTGCATCGCGCGGGAGTGTCGGGAGCGCTGGCCGCGGCCGTGACCGTGGTGGCCCAGCGGAGCCTCTCGGCGCTGGTCTTCCGCGATCCCCAGGTGAGCCTGCTCGCCGAGCGTGCGCGGACCGCCGACCTGCCGTTCGTGGTTCCGCGGCCCTCGCGATCGGGATTCGTCGGGACCGATTACGTCCGGGCGCTCGCCGACGAGCTGGGCGCCGCGTACACCGCGGACCATCCCGACACCGGCATCGTCGCCTCGCTGGACGACCTGGCCGGGCCCGAGCTCGACCCCGCCCGGGTCGATCCGCTGGTCCGGGAGTTCTACGAGCACACCACCCGGTTCGCGCTCGACATCGTCCCGCGGTGGCGAGCATGGGTCCGCCCGGGCTACCTGCTCTACCGGGCCGCGATCGCGCGCCCGCTGGGCCAGGCCAGCATGCCGATGAACCAGCGTGAGGCCCAGCGCGGGATCCGCAGTCGCATCGACACGATCTCGGGTGTGGACGGCACCGTCTCGGTGCGCGGCTGGATCCGGTCGTTCGCCGACGACGAGGAGCCGATCATGCTCGGCATCTACACGACCTACGCCCACGAGGGCACGGGCTACGTCAGTGTCGGGTTCCCGCTCCCCGAGGGCAGCTTCACCGCGACCCTGCGTCCTCGGCATCGACCCGACGGCGGCCTGACCCTCACCAGCCGTGTCGACGACGGCCACGCCGGGCACTACCTCTCCTACGTCGACACGGCGGCAGACGAGCTGACGACCCTGGCCGTTCCCGGCTTCGAGGAGCAGCTCGACGTCTTCGTCCGGGACGGGACGCTGCGCGCCGAGCACGCCTTCCGGCTCTTCGGCCTCGGCTTCCTCACCCTCGACTACCGCATCACCCGCAAAGCCATCACGACCGACCATTGACCCTCGCCCGGACCGGGTCCAGCGTGGAGGGGTGACCACCGTGCTGGACGTGGACCACCTGGTCGTGGGCGCGGGCGCCATGGGCATGGCCTTCGCCGACGCCGTGGTCGAGCACGCCGACGTGCGTGTCGCGCTCGTCGACCGGCGTCACGCACCCGGCGGCCACTGGCTCGACGCGTACCCCTTCGTCCGGCTGCACCAGGCGTCCTCGTTCTACGGCGTCGCGTCGACGCTGCTCGGGACCGGGCAGCGTCAGCAGGACGGGCCCGAGCAGGGCCTGCACGAGCGAGCGACCCAGGCTCAGATCTGCGCGTACTACGAAGCCGTCCTCGACGCGCTGCTGCACACCGGTCGCGTCGAGTTCCTGCCCGCCTGCGAGTACGCCGGGGATCGCACCGTCGTCTCGCTGGTCTCGGGCGAGCGATTCACGGTGCCCGAGCGATGCCGCATCGTCGACGCGCACTACCTCGCGCCCAGCATCCCGTCCGGTACCCCGCCTCCCTTCGAGGTCGAGACCGGCGCCAACGTGGTGCCGGTCAACGACCTCGCACGGTTGCGGGAGGCGCCGCGCGAGTACGTCGTCGCCGGCGCCGGCAAGACCGCCACGGACGCCTGCATCTGGCTCCTGGGCCACGGAGTGGACCCCGATCGGATCACGTGGGTGCGCCCGCGGGACCCGTGGATGTTCGACCGGGCCGTGATCCAACCGGATCCGGCCGTCTTCGTGGGCATGGTCGCGGACCTCATGGAGTCGGCCCGGCACGCCACCTCGGCGGAGGATCTCTTCCTGCGCCTGGAGGCGGCCGGAGTCCTGCTGCGGATCGACCGTGAGGTGATGCCCACCATGGCGAAGGCGCCCACCCTCGCGCGGTGGGAGCTCGAGCAGCTGCGCACGATCGAGCACGTGGTCCGGCTCGGGCACCTGGACTCGGTCGGGCCGGGCCGGCTCACCCTGACGGCCGGCTCGGTGGCGGTGAGCCACGATGCGCTGGTCGTCCACTGCGCAGCGTCCGGCCTCAAGTACCCGCCCCTGGTCCCCGTGTGGAGTCAGGACGCGATCACGCTGCAGCCGATCAGGGCGGGCTTCCCGTGCTTCGGTGCCGCGCTCGTGGGCTACGTCGAGGCGACCCGCGACGACGAAGCCCAGAAGAACGCACTGTGCGCACCGACGCCCTACGGCGACTCCCTGACCCAGTGGATCCGGATGACCGTCCTGGGCAGCCGCTCGGCAGCGGCGGCGACGTCGGCCGACGACGTCCGGCGGTGGGCGAGCCGGGTCGCGCTCAACCCGGTGAGCGTTCCCGCGGGGTACGCGTCCGACGCACTGGACGACGCGCGCCAGCGGCTCGCGACGCACGCCGGTCCCGGCATGGAGCGGTTGACACGACTGTGCTGAGCGCCGGCGTCACGAGCGCGGCAGCACCGTCAGCACCCGCTCGATGTGGTCGCCGAACTCCTGCATGAAGTCACCCAGGAACGAAGCCGTCGAGTCGTCGTTGACCTCGCCGCCGGTGCTGAAGAGGCCGGGCGTCGCCGTGATGTAGGCCTCGGGCGCGGTCATCTGCCGCGCGTTGCAGAAGCTCAGCACCGCGCGCAGGCTCTGCTGTCCGACCGCGGTGCCGATGGCGCCGGGCGACGCGCCGATCACGGCCGCCGGCATGTGGTCGAACGAGTTCTGGCCCCAGGGCCGCGACGCCCAGTCGATCGCGTTCTTGAGAGCTCCGGGGATGGATCGGTTGTACTCCGGGGTCACGAACAGGACGGCGTCGGACGCCGCGATCGCATCCTTGAGCGCCTGCGGCGCGGGCGGGTACCTCGTGTCGTGGTCGGGGCTGTAGAGGGGCAGGTTGCCGATCGTCAGCTCGGTGAACTCGAGGTTCTTCGGAGCGAGGCGGATCAGCGCTCGGCTCAGCACGCGGTTGATGGACGTCGAGGAGAGGCTGCCGACGAAGTAGCCGACCTGGTACGTGCTCATGGTTCCTCCTGTGGATGGAAGCGAGAGCGTGCAGCTCGTCCCGCGCGGCGCCTTCCTGCAGGTTCGCACACCTCAGGGCCGCCGACATCCCTGCAGGTCGGCGCGAGGTCGACCGATCGCTCGGTGGCCACGGCCTGACGACGTGCCGCCTCAGACGCTCGTCCGCTCGCGCCCGACGGACTCACGGACCCGCACGTCCGTGGGATTGTCGACGATCACGTCGAACTCCATCTCGATGTACGTGAACCAGCCGTCGCCGTCGCGCCAGCGGGCGGACCCGGACAGCGCCCGGGATCCCTGACGGGTCCGCAGGCGCGGCGACGGCGTCGACCACTCCTGTGCCGTGACGGTCGAGCCGTCCATCGAGGCACGGGGGCGGTCGTTCGAGACGAAGTCGACGAGGTTGTGATGGGCGTCGAAGACGAGCTCGGCCGTCACCGTCTGCGGGCCGTTGGCGTAGACGCCGCGCACCCGATGGTCGTCCAGCTGCGTCCACGTGACCGGGGCGCCGGGGATCGCGCCGGGCGCCAGGACCACGAGGTCGTTGAACACGGTGACGGTCTCGCCGCGATCCATGTCGGGGCCGGACGCGTCCAGCACGGTGTGCACCGACAGGAGCTTGCCGCGCATGCTCGCGTGCCCGCCCACGTACCGGTGCAGGATGGAGACCGGTATCCCGGAGCGCGTCGCGTCCATGACGAACCACCGCTGCGGATCGGGTCCGAATGTGCTCAGTTGCCGGCCCGTGAAGGGCAGCCACGGCTCGTTCCGATCACCTCGGATGCGTCCGCGGAACTGCGCCTCGATGCTCTCTGGACGTGGCCGTCCCACGGCGCGCGAGCGACGGACGTAGGCGGCCAGCGGCTGGGGCAGGCCGTCGAGGTCGTCCTCCGTCACGAGCGGCGGTGCGCTGCTCACGGTGGACAACGCCGCCTTGGCGCCCGTGGCCCACTGGGCGTGGAAGCTGCCCGGCCCGCGGGACGCCAGCGTGTAGCCCGCGGCGAGCAGGAGCGCGATGTTGGCCAGGGTCCCCGTGCTGGCCTCGCTCCACGACAGGAGGATCACCACCTGCGAGACGGCCACCCCGGCGAAGGCGGTCGCCCACCAGATCGTGTAGCCCCCGGCGGCCAGCAGCGCGGTGACCAGCAAAAGCACCGCGGCGGCGAGCCACAGCCCCGCGTCGTCGCCGGGCCCGAGCGCCGGATCCTCGATCCAGCCGAACCGCACGGCCGCCGCCATCAGGTGAATCAGGCCGTGCACGGTCGCCAGCGCGACCACGCCCCATCGGAGAAGAGTCGGCATCGACCACCACCCCCACCTCCCACTGTGCTCCTGTTCGAGGGTCGCGGGGAAGTAAACGATGGTTACCGCCCGGGGCGGTCACACTTCCCTGCTCGCGGTCGTCAACCCAGCGACGAACCCGTGGAAAGGTGAACCCGTGGACCAGACAGCCCAGTTCGAAGCAGAGCGGCCGCGCCTCGTCGCGATCGCGACGCGCATCCTCGGCGACCACGCCGAGGCGCAGGACATCGTGCAGCAGGCGTGGTTGCGGTTGCACGGGACGCAGGCCCGGATCGAGAGCCTGCCCGCCTGGCTCACGACGGTGACGACGCGGCTGTGCCTCGACCGGCTCAAGTCCCGCACCCCGTTCCCCGTGGACGAGGTCGACCCGGGCGAGACGACGGGCGACCCGGCCGATGAGATCGCGTTGGCCGACACCGTCGGGGCGGCCCTGCACGTCGTGCTGGACCGACTGTCACCACGCGAGCGGATCGCGTTCGTCCTGCACGACAGCTTCGGCTTCGAGTTCCCGACCATCGCGGCCGTCCTCGACACGTCGCCCGTCGCGGCACGCAAGCTCGCGTCCCGGGCCCGCGCCAAGGTCACCCAACCGCAGCCCGAGGACCGGCTCGCGGACTGGGAGGTCGTCGACGCGTTCATGGCCGCCGCCAGGAACGGCAAGTTCGAGCGGCTGCTCCAGTTGCTCGCTCCCGACGCCACCGTCACCGCCGACGAGGCCGCGATCGCCATCGGCACGCCGAGCCGCATCGACGGTCGCGGCGAGGTGGCGGCGTTCTTCAACGGCAGCGCCCACGCCGCCCTGCCCGTCTTCGTCGGCGAGCGGCCCGGCACCGCGTGGTTCCACCTCGGCGCCGCGAAGGTGGTCTTCGACTTCACGGTCGAGGACGGCGTGGTCAGCGCGATCACGTTCCGCGCCGACCCCGAGACCCTCGAGCAGGTGTCGCGCCGCGACGGCGCAGAGCGTCGCGGCTGATGTCACACTCCCGACTTCCCCGTCGTCAACAGGACAAGAACCCCTCGAGAAGGAGAAGGACCATGAAGACGATGACCTGCCGCGACCTCGGTGGACCGTGCGACCTCGCCCACCGAGGCGAGACCGCCGACGACGTCATCAACGCCCAGGACAAGCACCTCAAGGCGGCCGAGAAGGCCGGCGACACCGCGCACCAGCCGGCGCGCGACGACATGAAGGGCCGCTGGCGCCACCCGAAGAAGTCGCTCGGTTGGTACCGGGACATGCAGAAGAAGTTCGCAGACCTTCCCGAGGACTGACCGACTGTCGCATGATGGCGGGGTGGGCGGTTGCCCACCGGACGGAGGTCCCGATGGCGAAGTTCATGATCTCGTTCGTCGAGGGCGCGATGAGCGTCACCGACGAGGAGCTGGACGAGGTGACCTCCTCCGCCCACGCCGTCGTCGACGACGCCAAGCAGGCGGGCGTCTGGGTCGGCGGCGGCGGACTGCGCCATCACACGGAGGCTGCCACGGTGTCGGTCGACGGAGAGATCGTCGAGCGCCGCGCCGAGCTTCCCGGTCCCCACGTCGCCGGCTTCGCGGTCGTCGACGTCGAGTCCCGGGCCGATGCGCTCGAATGGGCTCGCCGGTTCTCCAAGGCGTGTCACTGCACCATGGAGGTCCGCGAGTTCCTGCCCGAGAACCGCTACGAGTCGTAGCCGGACCGACGTCGGACCCGGCGACGCAGGTCGCTTGCCCCGCCGGATCGACACCAGCGGTTCGCACGGCGCCTCGCTCAGACGGTGCTGGCCGACTCCATGGTCAGCGCGAGAGTGCCCAGCTCTGCTCGTCGAGCGCGTCCCGCGGTTGAGGCCGAGACGAGTCCGCGCTGCTCGAGATCGTCGATGGCCGCGGCCAGGTCCGCCCGGATCGCCTCACGCTCGGACTCGTCGAGTCCGGCGACTCGGCCGCGACGTGCGCTGAGCTCGTCGAGGTCCTCGAACGACGTCGTCGTCGAGACCAGGTGCCAGAACCTGACGGCCACCAGCACCAGCGCGAAGGCGCTCGAGACCACGGTGACGATCACAACGGGGATGATCCATTGGTCCCACGTCTGCACTGCGCCGTCCCGGCCTTCGCTCCGGATCCGGACGGCGGTCATCGTGCCGAGGACCGACGCGAGGAGCGCGAATCCGAAGTACATGCCGTGGATCGGCCTCCCTGCCGGAACCACGCGCCGATCGTCGCCAGCAGGACGACGAGCGCGCAGACGTAGAAGGCACCGGCGACCGGGATCGTGTCGTGCGGGTTCGCATGCAACGGGTACGACGAGAACCGACTGCCGCGCTCGGCCACCGCGATGAATCCCCAGATCGGCGACCCGAACACCACAGCGGCGAGAACCAGGGCCAGCACCGCGAACCACCATTCACGCCGTGCGGGAGTTCGCTTGCTCTTCCGCTGCACGCCGGTGAGGACCTCCGGGTGCGCCGCGAACGCGTCTCGCTCCAACCGGTCCCAGCGCACCGTCGAGCCGGGCTGCACCTGACGGGCCCTGTCCTCTGCGCTCACGGGTTGCTCCTCGGGTCGGCTCGCCGCCCGATCCTAGGGGAGCGAGTGCGCCAGCCTCAGGACCGCATCGGCGACCGGCGCCCCGAACATCACGGCGTCGTTGTGGTCGGCGGTCAGCACCACCCGCTCGGACAGCACCTTGGCCTCGTCCGCGACGCGCGCGCTGAGCTCGGTCGGCACGACCGTGTCCCGGTCGCCGTAGACGATCGTGACGGGCACGTCGCTGGCGGTCAGGTGCTCCAGGACCGGGAAGCGGTCCCGCAGCAGCACGCGCACGGGCAGCCACGGGTAGTGGTGGGCGCCGACGTCGGCCAGCTCGGTGAACGGCGAGCGCAGCACCAACCCCGCGGGCGGTGTCCGGGCCTGGAGCGCGGCGACCACGCCGGACCCGATGGACTCGCCGAAGTAGATCGTCCGCTCGGGCGGATACCCGAGGTCGCGCAGCGCCTCCACGGCCGCGTCCGCATCGGCGGCCAGCCCCTCCTCCCCCGGCGTGCCGGGGTTGCCGCCGTAGCCGCGGTAGTCCATCAGCAGGACCGCCAGGCCGCGGTCGCTCAGGGCTCGGGCGAAGCTGGCCCGGCCGGTCCGGTTGCCGCCGTTCCCCGGTGCCACCAGGACCGCCATGCCGGTGTCCGGTCCCGCCGCGGGCACGAACCAGGCGCCCAGCTCCAGTCCGTCCGCGGTCCGGAGCGTGACGTCGCGCGCTCCCTCCGCGACCTCGGCGGCCGCGGGCACCGGCTCGGGGTCCGGGAAGTAGATCAGTCGACGCTGCAGCGCCCACAGCACGGCCATCACCGTCCCCACCACCAGCAGCACGACGAGCAGACCCCGGATGAGCCTGCGGCTCCTCGGACTGGTCATCCTCCATGCTCCCGACAGTGCGGGCATCCGGCAAGACGGAGGTTCCGCCCGACCGGCAGGGCGTGCGACGATCCGGGGACACATCGACGAGGGGTTCGGAGCGTGCCGGTGAGGACCGTGGACAACTGGGTCGACGTCCCCGCCGACGCCGCTGACGTGTGGGATCGCGTCGTCACCCCCGACGGCATCAACCACGAGATGCGGCCGTGGATGACGATGAGCCTGCCGCGGCACGCGGCCGGGCTGACGGTCGAGACGATCCCCCTCGGCCGTCCCGTGGGCCGGGCATGGCTCCGCCTGCTCGGCGTCATCCCCTTCGACTTCGACCACTTGATGCTCGTCGAGCTGGAGCATGGCCGACGGTTCCTGGAGCGCTCGACGATGCTGAGCATGCGCCGGTGGGAGCACGAGCGGACGCTGACCCCCGTCGGCGGCGGCACCCGCGTGCACGACCGCGTCACCTTCGAGCCCCGGGTGCCGATCCCCGGCCTGGCCTCCGTCCTCGGACGGGTCATCGACGCCTTCTTCCGGCACCGCCAGCGCAGGCTGCGGGACCACTTCGGCTCTGGGACAGTACGAGGATGACGACGCTCCTGAGTCGCGCACTCGGCTCGATGCGGCACGCCTACCGGGCCAGTGGCGCGGACCGTCCGTTCGGCGATCCGCTGCGCGCGCACGACGTCGCGATGGAGGGCTACTTCTGGCGGTTCACCGATCCCGCGACGGGCCGTGTGCTGATCGCGCTCGACGGGGTGAACCGGGCAGCCGACGGATCATGGTCGACGCTCGGTGTCGCCGCCCATCCGAACGGATTCCTGCGCACTGCCGTGCATCCCGAGGGGCATGCCGACGAGGACCGGTTGGGCGTGGTCTCCGGGATCGCCTTCCGCGGCTCCCCCGACCGCCTGCACGTCGACCTCGGGCCCGACGCCCGCATCGACGTCGAGGTCACCGACCCGGCGCCGTGGCCGCGCCGCGGCTTCGGCGGCTCGAGTGTCTTCCAGTCGGTCCCGGGACTCAACCAGTACTGGCACCCGTGGCTGCTCGGCGGCTCGGCACGCGGCGAGGCCGTCGTCGGGACGCAGACGTGGGAGCTCGACGGCTGGCAGGTCTACGCCGAGAAGAACTGGGGCAAGGGCGGGTTCCCCGACTCGTGGTGGTGGGGTCAGGCCCAGGGATTCGCGGACCCGTCGGTGTGCGTCGCCTTCGCCGGCGGCGAGGTCAGCGCCGGGCCACTGCGCACCACGGTCACGGCGGTCGTGGTGCGACTGCCGGACGGTCACGTGGTCCGGCTCGGCGACCCGGTCGTCTCCCCCGTGAGCGCCGAGGTCACCGACGAGCGTTGGTCGCTGCACGGCCGCAGCGCCCGGTGGCGGGTCGACATCGAGGGAACCGGCGACCTCGCCGGCGCTCACGTGCTGCCGGTCCCGCTGCCCCTCGAGCGACGGAACGTCCCCGGCGCCATCGAGCACCTCGGCGCCCGGATGGCCGTCACGGTCCGCCACCGGGGCACGGTCGTCTGGCACGGCGAGTCCACGGTGGCAGCTCTCGAGCACGGCGGAATCGACCGTGCCCGCGCCGAGGTGACTCGACGCGGGCACGGCGAGGACGCGGTGGACGCGCCCCCGATGCGCTGAGGATGCTCAGAGCGTGGAGACGACCTGCTCGTGCTCGAGGCGCGGCAGCCGGTCGAACCAGGCGTTCTCGCCCGGGTGGCCGATGTTCACGATGACCATCGTCCGGTAGCCGGTGCCGGCCAGCAGGTCCTCGTCGATGCCCGCGGCGTCGAAGCCGGTCATGGGGCCGGCGGCCAGGCCGGCCGCGCGCACGCCCATCACGAAGTAGCCGATCTGCAGGCCGGCGTTGAGGCGAGCCATCGCCTCGCGGGCCTGCGCGTCCGGGAACCAGTCCTTGGCACCCTCGGCGTGCGGGAAGACCTGCGGGAGGTGCTCGTTGAAGTTCGTGTCGGCCGCCAGGATCGCGACGAGCGGAGCGGTGCCGGTCTTGTCGCGGTTGCCGTCGGACATGTGCTTCAGCAGGCGCGCGCGAGCGTCGTCGCTACGGACCAGGATGACGCGCAGCGGCTGCGAGTTCATCGCGGTGGGCCCGTACTTGACCAGGTCCTGGATCGCCTCGACCTGCTCGTCCGTCACCGGCTCGTCGGTGAAGGTGTTCGCGGTGCGCGCCTGGCGGAACAGCAGGTCCTGGGCTTCGGAGGACAACTGGAGAAGAGTGCTCATACCTGTTCAAACGTCACGCCAGCCCCACGTGCATCCCCTCCGGGCGGGTGTGAAGACTCACACGTCCAGCCCTATGCGGTCGCGGTCCTGTTGCGCACCTCGCGCTCCATGCGCTTCTCGTGACGCTCGCGGCCCTTGATCGCCTCCCGCTCGCGACTCTTCGGGGGCGCCTTCGTCACGAGGTCGTCGAGCAGGTGCCGGGTCGCGTGCGCGATCTCGTCGACCGCCCGGTCGAAGGCCTCGGCGTTGGCCTGCGAGGGCCGGGTCGACCCGCTGACCTTGCGCACGAACTGCAGCGCGGCCTCGCGGACCTCGTCGTCGGTCGTCGCCGGCTCGAAGTTGTGGAGCACACGGATGTTTCTGCACATGCTCCGACGGTAAGCCTTCCGCCCGTCGTCGGGCCACCATCGAAGGGTCATCCCCCGGACGAAGCCACCTCGGCCTCGGAGCGCAGGATGCAGAACTCGTTGCCCTCCGGGTCGGCCAGGACGACCCATCCCGTGCCCGGCCCGTACT
Source organism: Aeromicrobium sp. (assembly GCF_032084975.1). GTDB lineage: Bacteria > Actinomycetota > Actinomycetes > Propionibacteriales > Nocardioidaceae > Aeromicrobium. The sequence goes on along the minus strand of NZ_DAMDLR010000052.1, from coordinate 8,744 downwards.
TCCCCCGAAGGTCCGCCACCTCCCGCGCACCCATCGCGATCACCCGCTCGATCTCGGCGTCGCGATCGCCCGTGCGCGGTCGCAGGTCGAAGTGGAGGCGGTTCTTCACGGCCTTGCCCTCCGGAACCTCGATGAAGAGGATCTCGTGCCCGGAGTCCGCGTCGCGGATCGCGCATTCCTCGTCGCCCGGCTCGTTCGGATCGCCCTCGACGTCGACGTAGCCGAGCAGTCGCTTCCACCACTGCGAGAGCTCGAAGGCGTTGGCGCAGTCGACCGAGGTGTGGGACACGAAGGAGGTCATGTCGGCAGGCTCCCAGCGATCGGCCGAGCCGGCAACGCCTGAGGGCCCGGGTCCTACGCTGGGCGCAGTTGCCCAGCCGAGGAGGACCCATGAAGTGCCCGAACGATGCGACGACTCTGGTGATGAGCGAGCGCTCCGGCGTGGAGATCGACTACTGCCCCGAGTGCCGCGGCGTGTGGCTCGACCGGGGCGAACTCGACAAGATCCTCGAGCGCGCCGAGGCCGACGTGACCCGCTCGGTCGCTCCGCCCGCCGCGCCTCTCCGCGACTCGCGGCCCTCGTACGACGATCGCGACCGGCGCTACGACGACCGGTACCGCGGCAAGAAGAAGAGCCACTGGCTGGGCGAGCTGTTCGACTGACCGATCGACGGCCGGGGCGCATCGGGGACCGGAGCCGGGCCCTGGGACGTCAGTCGTCGAGCGCCTCGTCGTAGGCCAGTCGGGCACGCTCGATCGCAGGCATGTGGGTCGACGCCCAGGCGAGCAGGACATCGACCGGCTCGCGCATCGTCTTGCCCAGCGGCGTGATCCGGTACTCCACCGCCACCGGCCGCGAAGCGATGAGACGTCGCTCGATCACGCCGTTGCGCTCCAGGCGTCGCAAGGTCGAGGTCAACGACTTCTGCGTCACCGCCGGAATCGCCCGGCGCAGCTCGTTGAACCGGCACGGACGTTCGCACAGCTCGCTCATCACGCTGAGCGACCACTTGTCGAGGACCTGGTCGAGCAGCTCGCGGTGCGGTGCGGCGATGCCCAATTCGTCCTGGGCATCGGACGGGGCGCGTGGCGGGGTATCCATCGGGGAACCTGGTCTCGTTGAAGTGTCCTGAATCTACTTGGTATCAATCGTATACCAACTAATGCGAAGGGATTCTCCATGACCGTCCAGCTCCTCTCCCCTCCGGGCCTCGCCGAGGCCACGCCCTACCACCACGTGGCCGTCGGCTCCGGTTCGCGACATGTCCACGTGGCCGGCCAGGTCGGTGGCCATGCCGACGGCAGCCCACTGGCACCCAACCTCGCCGACCAGGTGGCGCAGGCCCTGCGCAACACGGGCCGCGCGCTCGACGGTGCCGGCGCGACGTTCACCGATGTCGTACGCCTGACGCTCTACGTCGCTCGATGGACGCCGGACCGGATGGACGAGCTGATGGACGGCGTGCAGCGGGTCGCGAAGGAGCTGCGCCTGCCCCTGCCCCTTCCGCCCGCGTCGCTGATCGGGGTCGAGGTGCTCTACGCGCCCGATGTGTTGGTCGAGATCGAGGCGACCGCGATCATCGACTGAGCTGCGAGACGGCCGGGCCCCGCGTCAGTCCGGGACGTCTGCGCCGCTCCAGGGCGGGTCCGCGCCGGGCCGCGAGACAGTGATGGTGGCGGCTCCGGCCGCGACCCGTCCGAGTTCTCGCAGCTCGTCGGCCGTGAACGAGCTCCGGCCGGTCCAGCCCCGCAGCAGGAGCTCCTTCAGGAGGGTCCCCATCCAGGTGTCGCCCGCGCCGATCGTGTCGACGACGTCGACGCGGGGCACGGGGACCTCCACCTGACGGTCGCCGGAGCGGAGCAGCGTCGACTCGCCTCCTCGCGTCAGCGCCACCAGTGCGGCACCGCGCCCGGCCAGGTCCTCCAGCACCGACAGCGGGTCGCCGGACCCTCCGGCCAGCGCTTGCGCGTCCTCGTCGCTCAGCTTCACGAACCGGCTGTGCGCGGCCAGGTCGAGGACCCGCTCACGCAGCAGGTCCGCCGGCGGCCCGAGCGCGGGCCGGACGTTCGGGTCGAACCCGACCGGCTGCCCCCGGTCGTGCGCGCGACGGGCGAGGTCGGCGACCACGGTGGACCCGGGGGTCATCCAGGCGCCGATCGAGCCCACGTGGACGACGTCGAAGTCCGCCGGATCGGGCAGCTGCTCGGGATCCCAGCGCAGGTCGAACTCGTACGTTGCCGCGCCGACGGCATCGAGCGTGGCGGTCGCTGAGCCGGTCGGGCCCGACGGTCCCGCGTTCGCGAGCGTGACGCCGCTGTCGCCGAGGTGGGCTCGGACGAGCTCCCCCAGCCGGTCCTCACCCAACTGGGTGGCCAGCGTGGTGTCGATGCCTTGGCGGGCCATGGTCACCGCGACGTTCAACGGCGAGCCGCCGGGGTGCTCGGCGACGGTCCCGTCGGGCCGGCGGGTGACGTCCACGAGCGCCTCGCCGACGACGAGGGCGCAGGGTGTCGACGCGGCTCTCACGATGCGAGCGTATTCCAGCCGGGCTCCGACCGGGTCGTCACGAGTGTCGGACCCGCGAAGCCGGCGATACCGTGGCGGGGTCAGACACGATCCTCCCCGGGACGGAAGGCGCGGCCATGCCTGCTCCTGCTCGATCGCTCAGCGACACCGTCATCGTCGTCTCCGGCGCGGGAGGCGGGATCGGCGGAGCCATCGCCCGCCTCGCCATCGAGGCCGGCGCGCGCGTCGTCGCCGGGGACCTGCGCGAGGACGCCCTCGCGGCGTTGCTGGCCGAGCACGACCAGGACCGGCTCGTGGTGGCGGCCGGCGACATGCGGCACGAAGCGACCGCGGACGCGCTCGTGGCGGCCGGGGTGGACGCCTTCGGGCGCGTGGACAGCGTCGTCGCGAACGCCGCCGTCGGCTTCTACGGAGGCGTCCTGGACGTCACCTCGGACGAGGTCGAGCTGATGGTCGACGTCAACGTGCTGGGCACGGCCTGGCTCGCGCGCTCGGCGGTCCGGCAGTTCCGGACCCAGGGTGACGGCGGCGACATCGTCATCATCGGCTCGGTGGCCGGACTGCTGATCGGTGGCGGTCAGGAGGCCGTCTACGCCGCGACCAAGGGTGCGCAGATCAACCTGGGCACCGCGCTCGACCGCGAGCTGCGGGACGAGGGCATCCGCACCACCGTGATCGCACCCGCCGGCGTCAACACGGCCTTCGCGGCGGCCGATGGCCGCTTCGGCGACAGCGCCCCTCAGGACGGTCCGTTCATGGAGCCGGCCGACATCGCCGGCGCCGTCCTGCACACGCTCGGCCAGCCGCGCCGCATGCGCACCGAGCTGTGGACCATGTGGAGCCTGGCCGAGAAGCACTGATTCCCGGGGCTCACCCGTAGTACGTGGCGATCCGCTGGCCGTCGATCTCGTGCACGCGGACGGGCAGGCCGTAGATCTCCTCGAGCAGGTCGGGCTGCATGATCTCGGCGGGCGAGCCGCACGCGGCCACCGCGCCGTCGCGCATCGCCACGATCGTGTCGGCGTAGCAGGACGCGACGTTGAGGTCGTGGACGACGACCACGACGGTGCGGCCCAGCTCGCGCGCGGCGTCGCGCAGGCGGCCCATCATCGAGACCGCGTGGCGCAGGTCGAGGTTGTTCAGCGGCTCGTCGAGCAGCACCACGTCGGTGTCCTGGCACAGCACCATCGCGACGAAGGCCCGCTGCCGCTGGCCGCCCGAGAGCTGGTCGAGGAACCGGTCGGCGAGGTCGCCCAGGTCGAGGTACTCCAGCGCCTTCTCGACGTGCACCAGGTCGTCGGCGGTCGGCCGTCCCTTGGAGTGCGGGTAGCGCCCGAACGTCACGAGGTCGCGCACCGTCAGACGGATGTCGAGGTGGTTCTCCTGGCGCAGCACCGCCATCCGCCTGGCCAGCTCGTCGCCGCGCGCGGTCGCCACGTCGAGTCCGGCGACGGTGACCCGCCCACCGTCGGCAGTGAGCAGCCGCCCGACGATCGAGAGCAGGGTGGACTTGCCGGCACCGTTCGGCCCGATCAGGGCGGTCACTCCCCCGAGCGGCAGGTCCAGATGGACGTCGTCGACGACCACGGTGCGGCCGTAGCGCTTCGTGACGCCCTCGGCGCGGATGCCCGGAGCGTCGATCCCGACGCAGGCCCCCAGATCGGTGACATCGGTCGTGGTCATGCGAGGTTCCTCCTGGCGCGGTGGATCAGCAGGGCGATGAAGGTGAGGCCGCCGACGAGCTCGATGACGACCGAGAGGGTCGTCGTCACCTCGAGCAGGCGCTCGAGCACGAACTGTCCGCCGACCAGGCAGACGACGGCGGACAGGCCGGCCATCGGCAGCACGACGGCGTGCCGGTGGGTGCCGGCCAGCTGGTAGGCGAGGTGGGCGACGAGCAACCCGAAGAAGGTGATCGGGCCGACGAGCGCGGTCGAGACGGAGACGAGGACGGCGACCAGCGCCAGCACCCGGGTGGTCTCGCGGCGGTGGTCGACGCCCAGGCTCGTGGCCGGACCGGCACCGAGCGCGAGGACGTCGTAGACCCGCAGCCGGCGGACCACCGCGACCGTCACGACGGCGACGACGACCGCGGTCGCCCAGACCAGGTCCTCGTCGACGGTGGTGAACGACGCGAACATCAGGTTCTGCAGCGTCTGGAACTCGCTGGGGTCGATGAGCCGTTGCAGGAAGGAGGCGATGCTGCGGAACAGGGTCGCGAAGACCATCCCGACCAGGATCAGCACGTGCAGCTCGTAGCGGCCCGAGGAGAAGAGCCAGCGGAACAGGGTCAGGGCGAACGCCAGCATGAGCAGTGTCTCGAGAGCGAACTGCAGTCGCGGGTCGGTGCCGTTGAGCAGCGAGGCCGAGAACGCGAAGACCACGACGGTCTGGACCAGGACGTAGAGCGCGTCGAAGCCCATCAGCGCCGGCGTCAGGATGCGGTTCCCGGTGACGGTCTGGAAGAGCACGGTCGACAACGCGATCGCCCACCCGACGAGCACGAGGGCGATCAGTCGACGCACCCGCAGCGGGACGACGAAGTCGGCGTAGCCGTGGGTGTCCGTGAGCAGGAATCCCGCGATCACCGCGAGGGCGAGCACGGCCGCTATCGCGACACGGGTCCACGGGGTGAGCCGCCGGATCGTGGGGCTCGGTGCCGGTGCGGTCTCAAGCACGGGGAGCCCTCCTCAGCAGGAGGTGGAGGAAGAACGCCGCACCCAGCACGCCCATGACGGTGCCGACCGGGATCTCGTAGGGGTACCGCACGAGGCGGCCGACGATGTCGCACGCGAGCACCAGGCCGGAGCCCAGCAGCGCCACCCACGGCAGGCCGCGCCGGGCGTTGTCGCCGACCATCGCGCTGACGACGTTGGGGACCACCAGGCCCAGGAACGGGATCACGCCGACGGTCACCACCACGACCGCGCTGACCACCGACACGATGCCCAGGCCGATCCCGACGACGGCACGGTGATCGAGGCCGGCGTTCGTCGAGAACGTCTCGCCCATCCCGGCGACGGTGAAGCGGTCGGCGGCCACGAACGCGATCACCACGAGGCCGGCCACCAGCCAGAGCAGCTCGTACCGGCCGCGCAGGACGCCGGAGAAGTCGCCGGTCATCCAGCTGTTGAGGGTCTGCAGGAGGTCGTGGTGGAAGGCCAGGAACGTCGTCATCGCGGCGATCACGCCGCCGAGCATGAGCCCGATCAGGGGCACGAGGATCGTCTCGCGCACGGGCATCAGTCGCACGACCCGCAGGAAGAGCCACGTGCCGGCCAGGGCGAAGAGGGCGGCGGTCCCCATCTTGGCCATGAGCGGCGCGCCGGGGGCGAGCAGCGTGATGACCACGAGTCCCAGCCCGGCCGCTTCGGTGGTGCCGACCGTCGACGGCTCGACGAAGCGGTTGCGCACCAGCAGCTGCATGAGCAGGCCGCAGACCGCGAGGGCGGCGCCGGCCAGCACCAGTGCGACGGTGCGCGGCACCCGCGAGACCCAGAGCACCTCCCACGAGACCTCGGCGACGCCCACCATCAGGCTGACGCCGGCGAGCACGAGGAGCCCGACGACCCCGCCGACCAGTGCGGTCGGCGGGGTCGTGCGGGCGGCGGTACGGGTGACCGTCATGGTCAGGCGATGCTCTTCTCGACCTCGTCGATCAGGGTGCCGAGGCTGGTGAGGCCGCCGACGACGATGTACCAGGCCTCGGCGTCGACGTAGGAGACCTTGTCGTTCTTCCAGGCGCTCGTCTTCTTGACCAGGGCGTTGTCGAGGATCTCCTCGGCGGACTTGCCCTCCTCGCCGATCGCGGCGTCGCGGTCGACGACGTAGAGCAGGTCGGGGTTCGCCTCGCGGATGAACTCGAACGAGACCGCCTCGCCGTGGCGCGACTCGGTGTCGCCCAGCTCGTCGGTGGCGGGCGTGACGCCGAAGACGTCGTGCACGAACCCGAAGCGCGAGTTGAGCGAGTACGCCGTGACCTCGCCGCCGCTGGTCAGCAGCACCAGGCCCTTGCCGGCGTCGCCCGACTTCGCCTTCACGGCGGCGATGCGCTCGTCGTACCCGGTCAGGATCTCCTCGGCGCGGTCCTCCTCGCCGAAGATCGTGGCCAGCGTCATGATGTTGTCGCGCGAGCTCTCGAGGTAGGCGGTCTCGTCGACCGACATGTCCAGGACCGGGACGCCGTCGAAGGTCTTCTCCAGGGAGTCGTGCATGGCCGCCGAGCGTCCGCCGACGATGATCAGGTCGGGCTCGGCCCGCGGGATCGCCTCGAGGTCGGGCTCGAAGAGGTCGCCCGCGGTGACGTACTCGTCGCCCTCGTACTTCCTCAGGTAGGACGGCGTGGCACCGCCCTTGGCCACTCCGGTGACCGCATCGACGCCGAGCGTGTCGAGCGTGTCGAGGACGCCCATGTCGAACACCACGACGCTCTTCGGGTCGAGCGGCACCTCCTCCTCGCCGAGAGCGTCGGTGACGGTGATCGTCTCGCCGTCACCACCACTGGCGGACTCGTCTCCGCTGCCGCAGGCGCTGAGCGCGAGACCGAGGAGGGGAAGGGTGAGGACAGCCACGAGGCCACGGGACAGGTGCATCTGTAGTCCATTCGAACTAGTCGGTTAGGGCAGCCTTACCGTAACTGGTCCTGCTGGACGGCGGCCCCAGGGGTCACCATGCGGACGCGCGGCACTACCGCCCGAGGTCGATGCGGATCGTCAGCAGACTCGTCCCCAGCGCCCGAACCGCAGCGCTGTTGCTCCGCGGCAGCTCTCGAAGACGGGCTCGTGGATCGTCCTCGGGCAGCAGGTGCGCGACTCCGCTGTGCCACTGCCCGCGCATCCGCAGCCGGACGTTCGGATCCGCGGCCAGGTTCTTGACGTACTGCGAGCGCAGGCCGTGCTCGGAGACCAGCCAGAAGGACTCGCCCACCAGTCGGCCACCCACCGGGGTGCGGCGCGGCTGCCCGGACGTCCTGCCGGTCGTCTCCAGCAGGACAGGCGCTCCCGGGACCCGGCCCGCGACCTGCCGGACGACGGGGTTGGCCACGTACCGCTGGAACGCGTCGACCACGGACTTCTTGCGCCGTTGTCGTGGCGTCGACACCTCGACGCCTACTCGCCGGCTCCGAGCCGCATCGCCTCGAGGGCGATCGGCGGCGGTGCGTGGAAGTCGAACGCGCGGAAGAGCACGGCATGGTCCACGCCCATCCGCCGTCCCTGCATGGCCGTGATGCCCGTGATCATCGGGCGCGGCGGCGGATGGCCCTCGATGCCGGCCAGGTACTGGCCGTGCGCCTCGAGCGACACGATCCCGCGCTCCAGCGGATCGCCGGTGACGTCGACGCCGTGCGTGGGCCTCCCGTCGCCGGACACCAGGAGCCACCGCGGCGACCACGGCTCCAGTCCCTCCTTGAGCAGCTCGGGGAAGACCCATCGGTTGCCGGCGTCGCGCAGGGCATCCAGCGCCGCCAGCCCGGCCACCCGGTGATCGGCCTGGTTCAGCCCGGCCACGAACTCGACGTCCCAGGACCCCACCAGCACGGCATCGGGCCGGAACCGGCGGATCGCCATGGCGATGTCCCGACGCATCCCCAGCGAGTACTCCAGCATCCCGTCGGGGTAGTCGAGGAAGTCCACCTGCGAGACCCCGACGACGTCGGAGGCCGCGATCTGCTCGCGCTGGCGCACCTCGGCCGTCTCCCTCGGAGGCAGCGCGTCCATGCCGGCCTCGCCGCGGGTCAGCAGCAGGTAGGCGACGTCCACACCCTCGCTCGTCCATCGCGCCACCGCCGCCGACGTGCCGTACTCGACGTCGTCGGGGTGGGCCACCACGCACAGGACGCGCTCGAAGGCGCCGGCCGGCAGGGGCGGGAGAAGATCTGGGCTCATCCTCGGAGACTACGCCCGGCCGAGGGCCCCCGGACAGCGTCAGCGGGGACGGGTGCGCGCCGCCGCCATCGCGTCACGCAGGCAGGGCCAGGGTCGCCGTGTCCGTGTTGGCGCCGCACACCACGACCGCGACTCGCTCGCCGTCCCGGGGCACGTACCGCCCGGAGTGCAGCGCCGCGTAGGCCGCTGCCGCGCCGTGCTCGGAGGGCACGCGGTACTCGTCCCACAGGGCGGCGCGCGCGGCGACGATCTCGTCGTCGGTGACCAGGACCGACACCGGCACCTCGGCTTCCACCGCAGCGAAGGCGAGGTCACCGAGCCGTCGAGCCCCG
>NZ_DAMDLR010000051.1:0-19510 GCF_032084975.1 Aeromicrobium sp. | reverse complement strand
CCGGCCGCGGCGGCCATCACGAGGACCGCGAGCCCGACGGCGCCGGGCACCGCATCGGCACCGGACACCGCGACGTCGACCGCCGGGAGCCCCGGCGCCGTGACGGTCGCGGACGACCACGTCGACCTCAGCGCCCACAACGCTCCCCCGCCGACGGCGAGCAGTGCCAGGACGGCCGGGCCGAGGAGGTTGCGCCTCATGCCAGGCGGTCCTCGTCGAAGCACGTCGTCGCACCGGTGTGGCACGCGGCGCCTACCTGGTCGACGACCAGGAGCAGGGTGTCGCCGTCGCAGTCGAGGCGCACCTCGCGGACGTGCTGCGTGTGACCGGAGGTCTCGCCCTTGACCCAGTACTCCTCGCGGCTGCGGCTCCAGAAGGTGGAGCGGCCCGTCGTCAGTGTGCGGTGCAGCGCCTCGTCGTCCATCCAGCCCATCATCAGGACGGCGCGGGACGTCGCGTCCTGCACCACGGCGGGCACGAGGCCGGCCTCGTTGCGCTTGAGCCGGGCTGCGATGGCGGGGTCGAGGGAGCTCACGGTCCCATTCTCGCAGGAACGCCGAGCCCTCAGCCCAGCGACGCCTGCGCGACCCAGGACGCGTGCAGCCGGGAGTAGACGCCCCCGGCCGAGACCAGGTCGTCGTGGTGGCCGTCCTCGACGAGCCGGCCGTGGTCGAAGACCAGGACGCGGTCCGCGTTCTCGGCGGTGGACAGCCGGTGGGCGATCGTGACGCTGGTGCGTCCCTGCAGGAGCCGGTCGAGCGCGCGCGTCGCGCGCAGCTCGGTCTGCGGGTCGACGGCACTGGTGGCCTCGTCGAGGACGAGGAACGCGGGATCGGCCAGCGCCGAGCGGACGAGCGCCACGAGCTGGCGCTCGCCGGCGGACAGCGACTCGCCGCGCTGGCCGACCCGGGACTCGAGCCCCCGCGGGAGCGCCTCGAACCAGTCGGACAGTCCGAGCTGCTTGATCGCCGAGACCAGGTCCTCGTCGCTCGCGTCGCGCGATCCGTAGCGCAGGTTCGCGCCGAGCGTCGCGTCGAACAGGAAGCCCTCCTGGGGCACCATCAGGACGTGGCTGCGCAGCTCGTCGAACGCCACGTGCGAGATGTCGACGTCCCCGAGCACGACCCGGCCGTCGACCGGGTCCATCAGGCGGGTCAGCAGCTTGGCGAACGTCGTCTTGCCCGAGCCCGTCTCGCCGACCACCGCGACGCGCTGCCGCGCCTCGATCGTCACGTCGACGTCGTCGAGCACGGTGGGCCCGTCGGGGTAGGCGAACGAGACGTGCTCGAACCTGGCGTCGAGGTCTCCCGCGGGCAGCGGACGGCCGTCCGCGCCGGGATCGACCACATCGGCCGGGGTGTCCATCAGGTCGAGCACGCGACGCCACGACGAGATCGCGTTCTGCGCCTCGGAGATGACCTGCGTGGCCATCTGGGCGGGGCCGGTGAACAGGCCGACGAGGAAGACGAACGCCACGACGGTGCCGATCGTCAGGTCGCCGACGATGCCCAGCCACACCCCGACCGCGAGGACGGCAGCGTTGGCGACGCCGCCGACCAGGATGGCGGCCGAGAACGCACCGGCGGTGATCGTCTGGGCGCGGATGTTGTTGCGGTAGTTCGTGCGGACGGCGGTGTCGACGCGCTCCTGGGTGCGGTCCTCGATCCCGTACGACCGGACGACCGAGGCGCCCACGACGGGCTCGGCGATGACCGCGAGCATCTCGCCGACGCTGGCGCGCACCTTGTCGTACGCGCGCGACATCGCCCCGGCCAGCCAGCGCAGGCTGAGCGCCAGCGGGACGAAGCTGATGAGCACGACGAGCGTGAGCTGCCACGACAGGAACGCCATCACCACCGTCGCGACGATCATCTGGCCGACGCTGATGATCATCATGATCCCGGTGAACTGCAGGAACTGGCTGATCTGGTCGACGTCGGAGGTGACGCGCGAGACGAGCGAGCCGCGGCGCTGCGTGTTCTGGGTCAGCATCGACAGGTCGTGCACGTGACGGAAGGCGGCGACGCGCAGGTTGGCCAGGCCACGCTCGCTGGCGGTGAAGATGCGCACCTTCGACCAGTAGCCGGTCATGGCGATCGCGACCATCAGCAGCGCGGCGATCACGACGTACCTGGTGACGAGCGGCATGTCGACGCCGTCGCCGAAGCCGTCGTCGAGCGCGGCGCGGACGACGACGGGGACGACCGAGCCTCCGGCCGTGCTGATCAGCGCCAGCGCGAGCGTCAGCCAGATGCCGTCGGTCAGCTCGGGGTTGCGGCGCAGTCCGCGCAGCAGCACCGAGACGCCGCCCTCGCGCTCGGGGACGTCACTCATGGTCGACCTCCTCACGGGCCTGGTCGTAGGCGTCGACGAGGTTGCGGTACGCGACCGACCTCGTGCGCAGCTCGGCGTCCGTGCCGCGCTCGGTGATGCGACCCTGCTCGAGCAGCACCACCTCGTCGGCCAGAGCGATCGTGGCCTTGCGGTACGCGACGACCACGGTCGTCGGCGACCCCGCCCGATCGGCGAGGGCGCGCAGGATGCGCTGCTCGACCTCAGGGTCGAGGGCGCTCGTGGCGTCGTCCATGACCAGCACACGAGGGTCGCGCACCAGGGCACGCGCCAGGGCGAGCCGCTGGCGCTGGCCGCCCGAGAGCGACGTGCCGCGCTCGCCCAGCTGTGTGTCGAGGCCGCCCGGCAACGCAGCGACGAAACGATCGGCCTGCACCGTGCGGAGCACCTCCCAGACGCGCTCGTCGGGGATGTCGAGGTCGAGCACGACGTTGGCCCGCACGGTGTCGTCGAACAGGAACGTCGACTGCGGCACGAGCGCGATCGTCCGGGTCAGCGCCTGCTGGGAGAGCTCGCGGGCGTCCACGCCACCGAGCCGCACGGCGCCGGCGTCGGGATCGATGAGCCGGGTCACGAGCGACGCCAGGGTGCTCTTGCCGCTGCCCGTGCCGCCGACGAGGGCCGTGACGCTGCCGGCCGGGACGGTGAAGGTGATGTCGTGCAGCACGCCCGTGTCGGGCTCGTCGGGGTGGCTGTAGTCGAGCGCGTCGACCTCGAGGGGGACCGGACCCTCGCCCGGGACGCCGGCGGTGCCGTAGTCCATCGTGTCGTCCTCGTCGAGCACGCGCGAGACGCGGTCCCAGCCCACGACGGCGCGCGGGAGCTCGCCCAGCACCCAGCCGAACGACCTGATCTGCATCCCGATCACGGTGAAGAGGTACGCGACCTGGACGACGTCGCCGGCGTCGGCGGCGCCTTCGCTGACCCGCCACGCCCCGAGCAGCACGACGGCCAGGACGGCCAGGTTCGGCAGCGCCTCGATGACGGGGTCGAAGACCGCCCGCACCCGGCCGATGCCGATCGCCGCGTCGCGCAGCCGCTCGCTGGCCCCGCGGAAGCGCTCGGTCTCGTCCGCCTCGCGCCCCAGGGACTTGACGACGAGCGCCCCGTCGAACGACTCGTGCGCGACGGTGGAGACGTCGCCGCGCAGGCTCTGGGCCAGCGCGATCCGCGGACCCTGCCACCGCTGGTAGACCGCGTTCGCGACGAACAGCAGCGGAATCACCACCAGCCCGATGAGGGTCAGCACGGGATCGGCGAAGAGCATCGTGGCGATCGCGGCGACGAGCATCGCGATCGTGCCGAGCGCCATCGGCAGCGGCATGAAGATCGACCAGGTCGCCTCGACGTCGGCGTTCGCGTTGCTGAGCAGCTGGCCCGCGGGATGGCGGTGGTGCCAGCGCAACGGCAGCTGCAGGTATCGGCGCGTGACGCGCAGGCGGTCGTCGCGCACGAGGCGGTAGAAGACGACACCACCGAGCAGGCGACGCCCGATCACGCCGATGGTGCGCAGGACGGCGGCCAGGATGAACAGGCCGACCCCCGTCCACAGGGTCGAGGTGGTGATGGCGCCGGACTCGAACGACGGCGTGATGACATGGTCCGTGGCCCAGCCGAGCACCCACGCGTCGGCGACCGTCATGACGCCGAACAGCAGGGAGGCCAGGGCGGCCCACGTGAACATGACGCGCTGGCGCACGATGCCGCGGCCCATGACGGTGAACCCGCGCCGGGTCAGGCGCTCGGTCCCGCCACCACCGAGGGAGTCGAGGGTCTGGCTCGCCGTCGTGGTCGTCACCGGACCACGTGTCCCGCGGCTCGCAGCGTCTCCTTCACCGCGGAGATCGTGAGCGAGCCGAAGTGGAAGACGCTGGCGGCGAGCACGGCGTCGGCGCCGGCGTCGACCGCCGGCGGGAAGTGCTCGAGCCGGCCCGCTCCGCCGCTGGCGATGAGGGGGACGTCGGTGACGCCGCGCACGGCGCGGATCATCTCGAGGTCGAACCCGGCCTGCGTGCCGTCGGCGTCCATCGAGTTGAGCAGGATCTCTCCGGCTCCGAGCTCACTGGCGCGCCGCACCCAGTCGACGGCGTCGATGCCGGCCGACCGGCGGCCGCCGTGGGTCGTCACCTCGAACCCGCTGGGTTGATCGTCTGCACGTCGAGCGTCAACGCTCAGGACGAGCACCTGATTCCCGAACCGCCTGGCGATCTCGGCGATGACCTCGGGGCGGGCGATCGCCGCGGTGTTGATGCCGACCTTGTCGGCCCCGGCACGCAGCAGCCGGTCGACGTCCTCGACGGTGCGCACTCCCCCACCGACGGTGAGCGGGATGAACACCTGCTCGGCGGTGCGGCCGACGATGTCGAACGTCGTCGACCGGTCGCTGCTGGAGGCCGTGATGTCCAGGAACGTCAGCTCGTCGGCGCCCTCGGCGTCGTAGACGCGGGCCATCTCGACGGGATCGCCCGCATCGCGAAGGTCGACGAAGTTGACGCCCTTGACGACGCGACCGCCGTCCACGTCCAAACAGGGAATCACACGGACGGCTAGGCTCACGGCCATGAGCGTAGCCCGTGGGTCCGACGTCCGATCGCGCCGCCTCTGGGTCCTCGCGGCCGCCGCCGCACTGACCCTGACGGCCTGTTCGGACGACCCCCAACCCACCGATCCGACGACGGCCACCCCCTCGTCCAGCGAGTCCGCCCCCGCGTCGACGCCGACCCCCACGACCGAGCCGACGGCCGTCCTGCCGGACATCGCCGAGCTCGTGGTGGCACCGGGGCGCGTCGGCCCCGTGCGGGCGGGGATGACCCGCGACGAGGCCTTCGACACCGGCCTGTTCGACGCCGATGTCGAGGTCCCCGGCGAGGGCTGCGGCCGGGTCGAGCCGCTGGCGTGGAAGAGCGACTACGCCGCGTCGCTCGACGTGCTGACCAAGGAGGACGGCACCGTCGTCTCGATCGGCGTCCGCGGCGAGCAGCCCAAGACGGCCGAGGCCCTCGGCGTCGGCAGCACGCTGGGCCAGGTGTCGCGCGCCTACGAGACCGCCGAGATGACCGAGGCCGGCTACGGCCAGACCGGCATCTTCGTCACCGAGGGCGACGCGTGGCTCGGCTTCCTGTTCAACGAGGACCTCGAGGCGATCGGCCCGAAGAGCAAGGTCGTGATGATGGAGGTCACGACCGGCACGAGGCCCGACCTCATGCGCGACGGCTGCTGAGCCTCAGCCCTCGTCCGTACCGTCCTCGTCACGGCCGCGCAGTCGCCGTTCGAGCTTGCGCTCATGGTGCTCGATCCGGTCCTGCTTGTTGACGACCTGCATGAGCCAGCCGATCCCGACCCCGAGGATCGGGAAGATCGGCCAGAAGAAGTAAGCGCCTCCGTCGGCGATGGCGGTCGCGCCCCAGACCCCCGTGGTCAGGGTGCCGATCGCGAGGACCCCGTTGCGGGCGTCTCGCGTCTCGCGGCGGTACCGCCGCAGCGCCTCCTCGCGCAGCGACCCGGTCGCCGTCGCGGGCGCCTCGAGGTCGCGCAGGAGGGGCACGAACTCGCCCAGCAGGCGCGCGGCGAGCGCGTCGGCGGACCTGCGATCGAACTCCGCGCGGTCGAGCCGGCCGTCGGCGTAGGCCTCGCGCAGCGCCTCGAGTGCCGTCTCGCGGTCGTGGTCGCTCGCCCGGATCCCGGCGACCTCGGCACGGCGCGGATCGGCGCTGAACCCGTCCCACCGCACCAGGTCGGCCATGGCTACCGCGCGACCGCGACGAGGGCCTCGGGCAGCGTGAACGCCCCCGCATAGAGCGCCTTGCCGACGATCGCGCCCTCGATGCCGATGCCGGTCAGCGACGCGATGGCCCTCAGGTCGTCCAGGCTCGAGACCCCGCCCGAGGCGACGACCGGCTTGTCGGTCTGCTCGCAGACCTGACGCAGCAGGTCCAGGTTGGGACCGCTCAGCGTGCCGTCCTTCGTGACGTCGGTGACGACGTAGCGGGCGCAACCGTCGGCGTCGAGCCGCGCGAGGGTCTCGAACAGGTCGCCGCCCTCCTTGACCCATCCGCGCGCGGCGAGCGTGCGGCCGCGGACGTCGAGCCCGACGGCGATGCGGTCGCCGTACCGGCCGATCGCCGAGCGGCACCAGTCGGGATCCTCGATCGCGGCCGTGCCGAGGTTGACCCGGCGGCACCCGGTGGCCATCGCGGCGTCGAGGGACTCGTCGTCGCGGATGCCGCCGGACAGCTCGACGTCGATGTCGAGGCGGCCGATCACCTCGGCCAGCAGCTCGCGGTTGCTGCCCTTGCCGAACGCCGCGTCCAGGTCGACCAGGTGGACCCACTGCGCACCATCGGCCTGCCACTGCAGGGCCGCGTCGAGGGGAGAGCCGTAGGACGTCTCGCTGCCGAGCTCGCCCTGGACCAGGCGCACGGCCTGTCCCTGGGCGACGTCGACGGCGGGGAGGAGTTCGAGAGTCACCTCGCGATCGTATCGAGCAGCCTCCGTAGAGTGTGCAGGCCATGACTGACAGCGAGCTCGAGCACTCCTCCCCCGACCCCGTGGACGCCACCGAGCCGACCGCGGTGACCCTGCCGCACACGCCTGCCGAGGACATCCTCGGCGTGCTGACCGGGACGTGGCTGGCCTCGCTCGGCCTGCACCTGCTGCACGAGGCGCACGCGGTGACCGGCGGCACGGCGGGCCTGTCGCTGCTGCTGACCTACGCCTTCCCCGTCGCCCTGCCGGTCATGCTGCTCCTGGCGAACGTGCCGTTCTTCGCGCTGGCGGCGTGGAAGAAGGGCTGGCGCTTCACGTTCCGCTCGATCGTCGCGGTCGCGCTGCTGTCGGTGTTCACTACGGTGCACGCGGAGATGATCCCCTCCCCCGACCTCGCTCCGGTCTACGGCATCCTCACCGGCAACGTGCTGGCCGGCGTCGGCATCCTGATCCTGTTCCGGCATGGCTCGAGCCTCGGCGGCTTCAGCGTGCTGGCCCTGATCGCGCAGGAGCAGGCCGGACTGCGCGCGGGCTACGTGCAGATGGGACTCGACGTCCTCGTCGTGCTCGCGGCGCTGCTGGTCGTGCCGTGGGACAACGTGCTGCTCTCGGCGCTGGGAGCCGTCGTGCTCAACGTCGTGCTGGCCTTCAACCACCGCCCGGGGCGCTACCGGGCCTGAGGCCCAGCAGCCGCCCTGGCCCGTCTGGACGCGGGCTCCTCAGAGCGTGGCGATCCAGTTCTCGAGCAGGCGGCGGCCGGCGTCGCCGGACTTCTCGGGATGGAACTGGGTGGCCCACAGCGGCCCGTGCTCGACGGCCGACACGAAGCGGTCACCGCCGTACGACGTCCAGGTGACGCCCGGCGGGACGAAGGCGGTGCCCTCGGGCTCGAGCTTCCAGTCGCGCACGCCGTAGGAGTGCACGAAGTAGAACCGCTCGTCCTCGAGCCCCTCGAACATCCGGCTCTGTGCCGGCGACTGGACGGTGTTCCAACCCATGTGGGGCACGATCGGCGCCTGCAGGTGCTCGACCGTGCCCGGCCACTCGCCGCACCCGGTGCTGCGCACGCCGTGCTCGATGCCCTCGGCGAACAGGATCTGCATGCCGACGCAGATGCCCAGCACGGGCCGGCCGGCGATCAGGCGGCGCTCGATGATCCGCTCACCGTCCACGGCGCGCAGTCCCTGCATGCACGCCTCGAACGCGCCGACACCCGGCACGAGCAGGCCGTCGGCCGACATCGCGGTCGCGGCGTCGGCGGTCAGCACGACCTCGACGCCGCGGGACTCGCCCGCCCGCTCGACCGCGCGGACCGCCGACCGCAGGTTGCCCGAGCCGTAGTCCAGGACGGCGACCGTCGTCATGCGCGAGCTCCGTTCACACGGGTCACAACGCGCCCTTCGTCGACGGGATTCCCGTCTCGCGCGGGTCGGGCTCGACGGCAGCACGCAGCGCCCGCGCGAGCGCCTTGAACTGGCACTCGGCGATGTGGTGCGGGTCGCGGCCCGAGATCAGGTTCATGTGCAGCGTGATGCCGGCGTGGTGCGCGATCGACTCGAAGACGTGCGACGTCAGCGAGCCGACGTACGAGCCGCCGATGATCGCCGTGATCTGGCGCTCAGGCTCGCCGGTGTGCACGAAGTACGGCCGTCCGGAGACGTCGACGACACACTGGGCGACGGCCTCGTCGAGGGGCACCATGGCGTTGCCGTAGCGGCGGATGCCGGCCTTGTCGCCGAGCGCCTCGCGGATCGCCTCGCCGATGCAGATCGCCGTGTCCTCGACGGTGTGGTGCGCATCGATGTGCAGGTCACCCTCGGCGCGAACCGTGAGGTTGATCAGTGAGTGCCGGCTGAGCGCCGTGAGCATGTGGTCGTAGAAGCCGACGCCGGTGTTGATCTCGTGCCGGCCCGTGCCGTCGAGATCGATCTCGACGACGACGTGCGACTCGGAGGTCTTGCGCTCGATCCGCGCGGTGCGCGTGCCAGCGGCGTACTCGGTCATCGGGGGTCCACCTCCTGCAGCGCGTCGCGAAACGCCTGCATCTCGTCCGGGGTGCCGATCGACACCCGCATCCAGCCCGGGGGCCCGACCTCGCGGATCAGGACTCCTCGGTCGACCAAACCTTCCCACACGGCGTGCCGATCGGCGAAATGCCCGAAGAGCACGAAGTTCGCATCGGATGCGGCCACGTCGTACCCGCGCTCGGCGAGCCAGGCGGCCGTCTCGTCGCGGGTCGTGCGCAGGGCGTCGACCTGGGCGAGCAGCTGGCCGGTGTGCCGCAGGGCGCCCAGCGCCGTCGCCTGGGTGACCGCCGACAGGTGGTACGGCAGCCGCACGATCCTCAGCGCGTCCACGATCGCGGCGTCCGCCGCCAGGTAGCCGAGCCGGCCGCCCGCGAGCGCGAACGCCTTGCTCATCGTGCGCGTCACCACCAGGCGCGGGTGGTCGGCCAGCAGCTCGAGCGCCGTCGGCGTGCCCGCCCGGCGGAACTCGGCGTACGCCTCGTCCACCACGACGATCCCGCGGGCGGCGTCGAGCACGGCCCGCAGCTCGCCGGCGGCCAGCGCCGTGCCCGTCGGGTTGTTCGGCGACGTCAGGAAGACGACATCGGGGCGCTCGGCCTCCATCAGCGCGACGGCGGCGGGGATGTCGATCGCGAAGTCCTCGCGCCGACGGCCCGCGACCCACCGGGTGTGCGTGTTGCGCGCGTACTCGGGATACATCGAGTAGGTCGGCGCGAACGACAGCGCCGTGCGCCCGGGGCCTCCGAACGCCTGCAGCAGCTGCTGCATGATCTCGTTCGAGCCGTTGGCCGCCCAGACCCGGTCGGCGGTGAGCCCGTGGCCCAGGTACGCCGCGAGGCCCTCGCGCAGGGCCCACGCCTCGCGGTCGGGGTAGCGGTTGAGCTCGAGCGCCGCCGCCTGTACGGCCGCGGCGATGTCGGCCGCGGCCTCGGCACTGGGTCCGTACGGGTTCTCGTTCGTGTTCAGCCGGACCGGGACGTCGATCTGCGGGGCGCCGTAGGGCTGCTCGTCCCGCAGCTCCTCACGAATCGGCACCCACGACGGGATCGTCATCGCGCCAACCGCACCGAGACGGCCGAGCCGTGCGACGGCAGGTCCTCGGCCTCGGCGAGCGTCACGACCTTCGGCCCCACGTCGCGCAGGGCGGCCTCGGAGTACGTCACCACGTGCATGTTCTTGACGAACGCGCGCACCGACAGGCCCGAGGAGTGACACGCGCACCCGGCGGTGGGCAGCACGTGGTTCGAGCCGGCCGCGTAGTCGCCCAGGGACACCGGCGCGAAGGCGCCCACGAACACGGCGCCCGCGTTGACGATCCGTGCGGCGACCGCACCGGAGTCGGCGGTCTGGATCTCGAGGTGCTCGGCCGCGTAGGCGTTGGCGACGTCGACGGCCTGGTCGACGTCGCGCACGAACACGGTCGCGGACTGGGTGCCCGCGAGCGCCGTGGTGATGCGCTCGGCGTGCCGCGCCAGCGGGACCTGGCGGCTCAGCTCGGCGTCGACGGCGTCGGCCAGCTCGGTCGAGTCGGTGATCAGCACGGCGGCGGCGAGCGGGTCGTGCTCGGCCTGGCTGATCAGGTCGGCGGCGACGAACTCGGGGTCGGCCGTCGCGTCGGCGATGATCGCGATCTCGGTGGGGCCGGCCTCCGCGTCGATCGCCACGACACCCTGCAAGTGGCGCTTCGCGGCCGCGACGAAGATGTTCCCGGGCCCGGTGACGAGGTTGACCGCCTCGTTCTCCTGCGTGCCGTACGCGAGCATCGCGAGCGCCTGGGCGCCGCCGGCCGCGTAGACCTCGTCGATGCCCAGCCGCGCGCACGCGGCCAGGATCGTCGGGTGCGGGAGGCCGCCGAACTCCGCCTGCGGCGGGCTGGCCAGGGCGATGCCCGGGACGCCGGCGACCTGGGCGGGAACGGCGTTCATGATGACCGTGCTGACCAGCGGAGCAAGGCCGCCCGGCACGTAGAGGCCGACACGCTGCATCGGGACGATGCGGCGCTCGACGTCGGCACCGGGCGCGACCTGGACGGTGGCGCTGTGCTCGAGCTCGGCCTCGCACGTGGCTCGCAGACGGGCGATCGACTCGTCGATGGCCGCCAGCACCTCGGGGTCGAGGTTGTCGAACGCCTTCTGGATCTGGTCCGCCGGAACGCGGAGCCGCTCGGGGCGGACGCCGTCGAACTTCTCGCCGGCGTCGAGCACCGCTGCGGCGCCGCGGGTGCGGACGTCCTCGCAGATCGGCACGACGGCACGGAGCGCATGCTCGACGTCGACCTCCGCGCGCGGCACCGCGTCGCGGTAGCCTCCGGTCTGGTCACGAAGATCGAGTCGTCGAAGCACGAGCCAAGTCTAGGAGGCGGTCCGTTGTCCCCCGCGTCCACGTGGCAGCAGCCGGTCGTCGCGGGCGTCGTGACGGCGCTCGTCGGCTTCACCTCGTCCTTCGCCGTCGTGCTCGCCGGCCTGCGCGCCGCCGGCGCCAGCGAGGACCAGGCCGAGAGCGGACTGCTCGCCCTCACCGTCGTCTTCGGCGTGCTGGCGGTCGTGCTGGGCCTCGTGCACCGCGTTCCCGTCACGCTGGCGTGGTCGACGCCGGGAGCCGCCCTGCTCGTGTCGACGGGCACCGTCGACGGCGGCTGGGCCGCGGCCGTCGGCGCCTTCGCGGTCACGGGACTGCTGATCGCGCTGATCGGCTCCGTGCCCTGGCTGGGGCGACTCGTCGCACGGATCCCCACCGAGATCGCACAGGCGATGCTGGCGGGGATCCTGCTGCAGCTGTGCCTCGCCCCGTTCATCGCGCTGGCCGACTCCCCCGCCTACGTCGCGCCCGTGCTGGTCGCGTGGCTCGTCGCCATGCGATTCCGGCCGCGCTGGGCCGTCCCCTTCGCCCTCCTCGTGGCCGTTGCGGCGATCCTCGTGTCGGCGCAGCGCTCCGGCACGGCGATCGACACCGGCCAGTTCGTGCCCACGCTGACGTGGACCATGCCGGCGCCGACCTGGGCAGCGGTCATCAGCATCGCGCTGCCGCTCACGGTGGTCACGATGGCCTCGCAGAACCTGCCCGGTGCGGCGGTGCTGCGCTCGTTCGGCTTCGAGACGCCGTGGCGCTCATCGGTCGTCTCGACCGGACTCGGCACCGCGGTCGTGGCGCCGTTCGGTGGCCATGCGATGAACCTCGCCGCCCTCTCCGCCGCGCTCGCCGCGGGCGACGAGGCCGGCCCGCGCGAGCGCCGCTGGATCGCCTCGGTCTCGTCCGGTGTGGCGTACCTCGTCATCGCGGGCTCGGCCGGCCTCGTCGTCACCCTCGCCGCCGTGGCGCCGGCCGGGATCATCGAGGCCGTCGCCGGACTCGCGCTGATCGGCGCACTGGTCGGCTCCGTCGAAGGTGCCTTCGCCGAGCCGCACCACCGCACCAGCTCCGGGTTGACCTTCCTGCTGGCGGCCTCGGGCATCACGCTGTGGTCCGTCGGTGCCGCCTTCTGGGCCCTGCTGCTCGGGCTCGCGGTGCGCGCCCTGCTCGAACGCGAGTGACCGATCCCTGGCTCGGCCGGCTCCGTGCCTCCGTCGGGGATGCGCGATCCGGGCAGTGAGTGCGAAACCACGGAGCCCGGGAAACACACGCGGTAACGTCACGGACGTGGCGAAGAAGAGGGGTGGGGACGCGACCCCGGCGCTGGTGGCGTTGCACCGGGCGGGCGTCGCCGTGACTGCCCACGCGTACGAGCACGATCCGCGCGTCCAGTCCTACGGGCAGGAGGCGGCCGAGGTGCTGGGGCTGGACCCGGCGCGCGTGTTCAAGACGCTGATGATCGACCTCGACGGCGAGCTGGCCGTCGCGGTGGTGCCCGTGTCGGGCAGCCTCGACCTCAAGCGAGCCGCGGCGGCGCTCGGGGCGAAGAAGGCGCAACTGGCCGATGCGGCGGCGGCGCAGCGCGCGACGGGCTACGTCCTGGGCGGGATCAGCCCGTTCGGCCAGAAGCGCACGCACCGGACCGTGGTCGACCGCAGCGCCCTCAAGCATCCGACGGTGTTCGTGTCGGGCGGTCGCCGAGGACTGGACCTCGAGGTGTCGCCCACCGACCTGGTGGCTCAGACCCGCGCGGTCACGGCTGCGATCGGGCGCTGAGCGGCTCGTCGTCGAGCTCGTCGTCCTCGTCCGCTCCCTCGGAGCTGAGGTAGAGCGAGAGCGTGTACGACAGCACGGCCGCGAGCGGCCACAGCAGGAACGGCGTGATGGCGTCGACCGCGAACTGCGACGGGACCGTCTCGAGCACCTCGAGGCCCGTGGCCTCCTGCGGGGGCGCGGGGCCGAGCTGGACGCCGAGCCGCCAGCACACCAGGGCGGCGGCCGACGATGCCGCGGCGAGTCCCACCACGACCTGCCAACGCGCCGGTCGCGTCGTCCGGTGCACGACGACACCCGCGACGACACCCAGCACGACGCCGATGATCGTGAAGACCGCGACGACCTGGAAGCGTCCGGTCGCGGCGGACTCGGTCAGCACGAGTCCGCGCTCGGTGGCCAGCCACTCGGACGGGCTGCCGAGCCACAGCCACACGAACGCGGCCGGGATCCCACTGGCGGCCACGGCCAGCAGCACGCGCGAGGTGCGGGTCATGTGAGGCACCCCGGACCGAGCAGCTCCTTGAGGTCGGCGAACAGGGCCGAGGTGGTGGACACCCGCAGGCCCTGGTCGAGGCGCATCGTCGTGGTCTTGCCCGGGCCCGAGAGCCGCAGGTGCACCTCGGTGACTCCTGGGTGCGAGCCCAGCACCTGCTTGAAGGCGTTGATGGTGTCGAGGGTGCAGCGCGACGTCGCGATGCTCACGACGAGCGGCTGGTCGGTGCGGCCCTCCCCCATCGCCGGTCGCGTGACCTCGTTGGCCGACAGGTCCATGCCCTCGTCGTTGCGGCGCACCCGGACCTTGGCGACGACGAGCGAGTCCTGCGTCAGCACCGAGGCGGCGAGGTTGTACGCCGCCGGGAACACCGCGATGTCGACCGAGCCCTCGAGGTCCTCGAGGGTGATCGTGGCCCAGGTGTCGCCCTTCTTGCTCATGCGCCGCTGCACGTTGGTGACCAGTCCGCACAGCCGCAGCACGTCGCCGTCGGGTCGGTCGCCGTCGATCAGCGACCCGATGGACGAGTCGGAGTTGGCGGCCAGCACGTGCTCGAGCCCGCCCAGCGGATGGTCCGAGACGTACAGGCCGAGCATGTCGCGCTCGAAGGCGAGCTTCTGGGTCTTCTCCCACTCGGCGATCTGGGGAACCGTCACGGCGAGGCCGTCGAACTCCTCCTCGAACGCACCGAAGAGCGAGTCCTGGCCGATCGCGGCGTTGCGCTTGATGTCGATGTACTGGTCGACCGCCTCCTCGGCGACCGAGGCCAGTGCGCGCCGGCCGTGTCCGAGCGAGTCGAAGGCGCCCGCCTTGATGAGCGAGTCGAGGACGCGCTTGTTGCAGACCTGGGTGGGCACCTTGTCGAGGAAGTCGGCGAAGTCGGTGTACGCACCGTGCTCCTCGCGCGCCTCGGTGATCCCGCCCACGACGTTGGCGCCGACATTGCGCACCGCGGTGAGGCCGAAGCGGATGTCCGGGCCGACCGAGGCGAAGTTCGCGACCGAGTCGTTGACGTCCGGCGGCAGCACCTTGATGCCCAGGCGGCGGCACTCGGCCAGGTAGAGCGCGGACTTGTCCTTGTCGTCCTTGACGCTGGTGAGCAGGGCCGCCATGTACTCGGCGGGGTACCGCGCCTTGAGGAACGCCGTCCAGTAGCTGATGACGCCGTAGGACGCCGAGTGAGCCTTGTTGAACGCGTAGTCGGCGAACGGGACGAGGATCTCCCACAGCGTGCTGACGGCGTCCTTGGAGAACCCGCGCTCGATCATGCCCGCCTCGAAGCCGACGAACTCCTGCTGCAGGACCTCGCGCTTCTTCTTGCCCATGGCGCGACGCAGGTTGTCGGCCTGTCCGAGCGAGTACCCGGCCAGCACCTGGGCGATCTCCATGACCTGCTCCTGATAGACGATCAGGCCGTAGGTCGTGCCCAGGATCGGCTTGAGGGCCTCGGTGAGCTCGGGGTGGATGTAGTCGATCGGCTGGCGGCCGTTCTTGCGCTTCGCGTAGTTCGTGTGGCTGTCGGCGCCCATCGGACCGGGACGGTAGAGCGCGATCAGGGCGCTGATGTCCTCGAAGTTGTCCGGCTGCATCTGCTTGAGCAGCTGGCGGATCGGCGGGGAGTCCAGCTGGAACACGCCGAGCGTGTCGCCGCGGCACAGCAGCGCGTAGGCCTCGGGATCGTCGAACGAGAGGTCCTCGAGCACGAGGTCGACGTCACGGTTGGCCTTGATGTTCTCGAGGGCGTCGTTGAGCACCGTGAGGTTGCGCAGGCCCAGGAAGTCCATCTTGACCAGGCCCAGCGACTCGCACATCGGGTAGTCGAACTGGGTGATGACCGAGCCGTCGGCCTCGCGCTTCATGATCGGCACGATGTCCAGCAGCGGGTCGCTGCTCATGATGACGCCGGCCGCGTGCACACCCCAGTTGCGGATCTGGCCCTCGAGGCCGATCGCGATGTCGTAGACCTGGCGCACGTCGTGGTCCTGCGCGTGCAGGTCGCGGAAGTCCTTGCCGTCGTTGTACCGCGGGTGCGACTCGTCGAAGATGTCCGCGAGCTTGACGCCCTTGCCCATGACGTCGGCGGGCATCGCCTTGGTGATCTTGTCGCCCATGGCGAACGGGTAGTCCAGGATGCGGCTGGCGTCCTTGACCGCGGCCTTGGACTTGAGCCGGCCGAAGGTGGCGATCTGGGCGACCTTGTCGGTGCCGTACTTCTGGGTGACGTACTGGATGACCTCGCCGCGGCGACGCTCGTCGAAGTCGATGTCGAAGTCGGGCATCGACGGTCGCTCGGGGTTGAGGAAGCGCTCGAAGATCAGGCCGTTCTGCAGCGGGCACAGGTCGGTGATGCGCAGGGCGTAGGCCGCGATCGAGCCGGCGCCCGAGCCACGACCCGGGCCCACGCGGATGCCGTTGTCCTTGGACCAGCCGATGAAGTCGGCGACCACGAGGTAGTAGCCGCAGTAGCCCTTCTGCGCGATGACCTCGAGCTCCATCTCGGTGCGCGCGCGGACGTCGTCGCCGAAGTCCTGGCCGTAGCGGGCCTCGATGCCGCGCCAGACCTCCTGGCGGAACCAGGACTCCTCGGTCTCTCCCGCGGGGATGTCGGCGCGGGCCATGTAGCCGCCGGTCGACTCGGTGAACTCGACCTCGCAGCGCTCGGCGATCAGCAGCGTGTTGTCACACGCCTCCTTCATGCCGTGCTTGTCCTCCCACAGCGACCGCATCTCGGCGGCGGACTTGATGTAGTAGCCGCCGCCGTCGAACCGCAGCCGCTTCTCGTCGCTGATCCGCTTGCCGGAGGCGACGCAGATCAGCGCGTCGTGCGCGGCGGCGTCCTCGGGGTGGGTGTAGTGCGAGTCGTTGGTGGCGACCGGGGGGATGCCCAGCTCGCGACCGAGGCGCAGCAGGTCGTCGCGGACCCGGCGCTCGACCGAGATGTCGTGGTCCATCAGCTCGAGGAAGAAGTTCTCCTTGCCGAAGATCTCCTGCAGCTCGGCGGCCTCGCGTCGGGCGTCCTCGTACTGGCCCAGACGCAGGCGCGTCTGCACCGCTCCCGAGGGACAGCCGGTCGTGGCGATCAGCCCGCTGGAGTACTGCTCGAGCAACTCGCGATCGGCCCGCGGCTTGTAGTAGTAGCCCTCAAGGCTGGACAGCGACGACAGCCGGAAGAGGTTGTGCATCCCCTCGGTCGTGGAGGCCCACATCGTCATGTGCGTGTATGCGCCGCCGCCGGCGACGTCGTCGCCACCCTCCTCGGCCGCGTTGCCGCGACCCCAGCGCACGCGCTTCTTCTCGCTGCGGTGGGTGCCGGGCGTCAGGTACGCCTCGAGGCCGATGATCGGCTTGACGCCGTGCTGCTTGGCGGTCTTCCAGAAGTCGTACGCACCGTGCACGTTGCCGTGGTCGGTCATCGCGATCGCGGGCATCTCCTGCTGGGCGGTGCGCTCGAACAGCCCACCCAGCAGGGAGTGTCCGTCGAGCATCGAGTACTCCGTGTGGACGTGCAGGTGCACGAAGCTCGAATCACTCGCCATGGTCGCCGTCGGCCTCCGCTGCGTCGTCGGTCCCGGTGCGGGGACAGGTGCTGTGGACCGTCGGGAAGCCCGTCGGTCGAGGTGGTGGGGAAGGCCTTCAGCCTACGCGAGCGCACCGACCGAATCGGCGAGGGCTCGCCCGATCCGGTCGGTGCGCATCGGCTACTTCGTGGTCGCGCGCTGGTAGGCCCGCACCGACAGCGGCACGAACACCGCGAGGATGATGACGACCCAGATGAGCGTGTAGACCACCGGGTTCTGCAGGCTCCACGCATCGGACGCAGGAGCCTTGTCGGGCAGGTTGCCGAACAGCTCACGGACCGCCTGGGTGAGCGACGAGACCGGGTTCCATTCCACGAACTTCTGCAGGACCGCCGGGAACGAGTCAGTGGGTACGAACGCGTTCGAGACGAACGTCAGCGGCATGATGACGATGAAGGAGGCGTTGTTGATGACGTCGACACTGGGGACGATGAGGCCCACCCACGCCATCACCCAGCTGATCGCATAGGCGAAGACGAGCAGTAGCGCGAACGCCGCCAGCATCTTGGGGATGCCGTTGTGTGCTCTCCAGCCGACGAACAGCCCGGTCAGCGCCATGATGATCAACGACAGGACGTTGTAGACCACGTCGGCACCGGTTCGGCCGATCAACACCGCCGAGCGCGCCATCGGCAGCGACCTGAACCGGTCGATGAAGCCCTTCTGCATGTCCTCGGCCATCGCCGCGCCCGAGAACGTCGCGCCGAACACGACCGTCTGGGCGAAGATGCCGCCGATCAGGAACTCCTTGTAGTCCAGGCCCGGACCGACGTCGATCGCCCCACCGAAGACGTACGCGAACAGCAGCACGAACATGATCGGCGAGAGCAGGACGAACACCATGATCTCGGGGACGCGCTTGATCTTGATGAGGTTGCGCTTGGTGCACACCCAGCCGTCGGTCAGGGCGCGGGAGACTCCCCCGCGGGTCGTCGTCGTGGCGCTCATCGGGCCACCTCCTGGATCGCTTCGTCCTCGTCGGCCTCGTGACCGGTGAGGGACAGGAACACGTCGTCGAGGGTGGGACGCCTCAGGCCGATGTCGAGCACGTCGATACCTGCCGCGCGGACGTTGCCCAGCACCTGCATCAGGTCGTCGGCCCCCGAGCCGCTGACGGCCGCCGAGAGCGAGCGGTCGCGGACGCTGACGTCGCCCTTGGCGACCTCGGCCATGAACTCGCGGACCCGAGGGGCGTGGGCGGGGTCGACGACGACCGCCTCGATCCGCTCGCCGCCGACCTGGGCCTTCAGTTGGTCGGCGGTGCCCTCGGCGATCGCCTTGCCCCGGTCAATCACGATGATGTTGTCGGCCAGCAGGTCGGCCTCCTCGAGGTACTGCGTCGTCAGCAGGACCGTCGCCCCCGACGCCACGAGGTCGGCGATGACCTCCCACATCTGCTGCCGGCTGCGCGGGTCGAGACCGGTGGTCGGCTCGTCGAGCACGATCACCGGGGGCTCGGCCACGAGGGCACCGGCCAGGTCGAGCCGACGTCGCATGCCGCCGGAGTAGGTCTTGGAGGGCCGGTCGGCCGCTTCGGAGAGCCCGAAGCGCTCGAGCAGGTCGCGCGCGCGGGCGCCCGCCTGCTTGGCCTTCATCCCGTACAGGCGCCCGACCATCTCGAGGTTCTCGTAGCCGGTGAGGTACTCGTCCACCGCCGCGTACTGGCCCGAGAGCCCGATTCGTCGCCGGACCCCGTCGGGGTCCTTCAGGACGTCGACGCCGGCCACCGTGGCCTGCCCCTCGTCCGGTGCCAGCAAGGTCGTGAGGATGCGGACGGCCGTCGTCTTGCCCGCACCATTGGGCCCGAGCAATCCCAGGACGGTTCCCTCGGGCACCGTCAGGTCGAGGCCACCGAGGGCCTCGACGTCGCCATAGCGCTTGACCAGTCCGGTCGCGCGGATCATGTCGCTCATCCCCCGATCATGGGGCACGGGTCCGACAGAAATACACCCCCGAGCCTGACGCCCTCCCCGTCGGACGGACGACGTCCCCCGCTCGGGGCCCATCGATGGTAGGAATGTGCCAGCAAAAATCCGGAGCTCGGGGGGACGAAGCATGGCCGCGGAAGCACAGTTGGTGACGAGGTTCCATCCGGATGCGATCGCGGTGCCGGGCGATCCGGACCGGCTGCGCACCGCCGCCGACAAGCTCCAGGACCTCGTCGCCGAGATCACCGACGTCGGCAAGCGGCTGCGCCAGGCCGACGCGCCCAAGGAGACCCGTGGCCCGACCGTCCGGGCCATGTCCCGCGTCGCGGGCACGCTGGGCCAGGTGCTGGAGGCCGACGCCGAGCAGCTGTCCGACGTGTCCGAGCTGGTCCGGCGTCAGGCCGACCTGCTCGCCGATGCGCACGGCACGCTCGAGGAGACGCGCCGGCGCTGGCGCCAGGCCCGCGAGCAGCTGCGTACCGAGATCGGCTCGATCAACGAGGCGGCCGAGCGGGCCGAGCG
>NZ_DAMDLR010000050.1:0-19523 GCF_032084975.1 Aeromicrobium sp. | reverse complement strand
CGGTCTTCTCCGCCTCGGCGAGTGCGCGTTTGCGGGGGCTGGTCTTGGACTCGATGACGGCGCGCAGCATGTCGGCGGTGAGCGCGTCGGTCTTGCCGCCGAACTTGACCAGGCCGGTGTGCTCGTCGGGTCGTCCGATCCAGAACTCACTCAACTGTCGTTGGGCGTGTTCCTCGCGTTGGAGTCGCTTGTTCTCGATGTCGTCCGCCCGCTTCACGTCGAGGGTCTCGATCGCGCGCTTGGCCTTGCGCGTCAGTTGGTCGGCCGTCATTGCTTGTGCTGCTTCGACCAGTTCGGTCTCGACCTGGTCACGCTGAGCCTTGGTCAGGTCCGCCGGTAGCTCGTCCAGTGCGCCGGTGACGATCGCGGCCTTCGCAGTCGACATCCCCGGCCTCGCGAGCGCCTTCTTGACTTGGGGTGCGGTCTCGATCCGGGTGGCCAGTCTGATCTGCTTGCTCGCCTCACGCCGCGTGATCCCCGACCCATTCGCGACCAGCGCCGTCATGTCGACCGCGCCCGTGCCCTGATGGGCCTTCTTCTGCTCGGCGACAGCGAACAACGCCATCTTCAACGCCGCCGCCTCACGCTCCAGCGACTGCACCGCAGCCGCCTCAGCCGCCACCTGATCCGGGGTCAAGGACTCGAGGTCACGGGCACGCGCAGACGCCAGGAACCGCTGCCCCGACCTGAGCCCACCGATGACGTCCACGAATCCCCCGATTCACTCGAACTGATGTTCCCATCGTATTGGGTGAAGAGAGGTAGGCACAATAAGAAGTCCACATCGTGAACGCCATGTCCTGGGCAGGTTCGCGACGGAGATCCCCCAGGGCCTAACCTGCCCGCATGGGTCATGAGGAACCGAACGCCGTCACCGCGCAGAAGTTGAACTGGCTGCGCGCGGGCGTCCTGGGGGCGAACGACGGGATCGTCTCGGTGGCCTCCCTCGTCGTGGGCGTTGCCGGCGCCACGAGCGACACGGGTGCGATCGCGACGGCCGGCACGGCGGCACTGGTCGGCGGCGCGGTGTCGATGGCGTTGGGGGAGTACGTGTCGGTCAGCAGCCAGCGCGACAGCGAACGCCACATGATCCGCATCGAGAGCGCGGAGCTGCGCGAGGATCCGGAGGGCGAGCTCGCCGAGCTCGTCGACATGCTGCAGGAGCGGGGGATCTCCCCGGCGACCGCACGCACGGCCGCCCGCGAGATGTCGGAGCACGACGCGCTCGCCGCGCATCTCGAGGTCGAGCTGGGGATCGACCAGCACGACCTGGTCAGCCCGTGGGGCGCGGCCGCATCCTCGGCACTGGCCTTCACGCTCGGCGCGCTGCTCCCACTCGTCGCGATGCTGGCCACCGGGCCGACGTGGCGCATTCCGGTGACGGTCGTGGCGGTCCTGATGGCCCTCGCCCTCACGGGCTCGGTCGCGGCGTCCATCGGTGGCGGGCCCAGGGCCCGGGCGGCCGTGCGGCTCGTGCTCGGGGGAGCGATGGCGCTGGGGCTGACCTACGCGATCGGCTCCGCTCTCGGCACCGCGGGCGTCGCCTGACGAGGTGCGCTCAGGGCGTCGGCTCGTCCTCGTCGAACGGCACGGGTCGGTCCGGGTCGGGAACGACGGCGTCGTCCGCGTTCTCCCACGCCTCGCGCTGTTGCTCGACGGCGTCGGCCGGCTCGGCGGCGGGCTCGAGGTCGGGGTCGATGCCGGGCTGGGGCTCGTCAGGGCTCGTGGTCATGGTGCCTCCTTCGCTCCCTTCGATCGTGCCCCACGACGCGACGTCGCGCAGCGGACGCCCGGTCGGGCGCAGTAGGTTCGGCACATGGACGACCACACCTCGCCCCCGCAGCGCCGCGACTACCGCCGGGTCGCAATCGGCGCGCTGCTCGTGATCGTGGCCATCGGCCTGTTCCCGACGACCGCCGCGGTGCTCGACGAGTCGAACGAGGACTGGATCCTGCCGGTGTTCGTCGCGGTGATGGTCGCGCTCGGCGCGCTGCTGTGGGTCCTCGTTCCCGCGGTTGCGGGCGAGCGGTCCAGGATCGCTCACCGTGTCGCGGTCGGCGGTGCGGCGGGGCTCGCCGCAGCGGTCGCCGCGATCATCGTCTTCTATGCCCTGCTGAACGGGTACTCCGGCGCCTGAGATGCATCAGGCGTAACACGCGTCTCGATCGGCACTCCTGCATTACGCTGGCAGAACCGATTTTCCGGAGGTCCTGATGCGCCGAATCCTCGTCGCCCTCGCTGTCGCCATGGCTCTCGTCGTGGTCCCTGCCGCGCCGTCCTCGGTCGCCATGTCGGTCGACACGTTCGACCAGCGCCTGAAGAAGCAGACCAACAAGGCCCGCACGGCGAACGACGTCCGCGCGCTCAGGCACGGGAAGTGCCTCGACCGCTACGCGCAGCGCCAGGCCCGCCGCATGGCCAGGCAGCAGCGGATGTACCACCAGAACCTCTCGGTGGTCCTGCGTGCGTGCAGGTCGCGCACCGTCGGCGAGAACGTCGCGTACGGCTTCCGGACCCCGAAGTCGAACATCCGCGGCTGGCTCAACTCGCCGGGCCACCGCAAGAACATGCTGAGCCGCAAGTTCACCCGGATCGGCATCGGCGTCGCGAAGGACAGCGACGGCCGCACCTACACCGTCCAGGTCTTCGGCCGCCCGGCCTGACGCCTCACTGCAGCGTGGCGGTCAGCCTCATCGCGTTGTCGACGAACCGGGTCCGGCGGGGGCGCTGGTGCCACTCGTCCAGCGTCAGCTCGCGCGATCGGGCGCGGTACGTGTCCTCGACCTTGCGGATGCGCTCGACCACGCCCCGGTCGACGAGCATCACGCTCATCTCGTAGTTGAGTGCGAACGAGCGCATGTCCATGTTGCTCGTGCCCACGACCGCGACATCGTCGTCCACGCTGAAGTGCTTGGCGTGCAGGACGAAGGGGGCGGGGTACAGCCAGATCCGCACGCCGGCCTCGAGCAGCTCGCGATAGTAGGAGGCCTGGGCGTGGCCGACCATGAACTGGTCCGCCTGCTCGCTGACGAACAGCTCGACGTCCAGCCCACGTTGGGCGGCGGTCGTGACCGCGTAGAACAGCGTCTCGTCGGGCACGAAGTACGGGCTCGTCAGCGAGAGGCGTCCTCGTGCGTTGTAGATCAGCGACGTGAACAGGCGCAGGTTGTTCTCGGCCTCGAAGCCGGGACCGCTCGGCACCAGCTGGGCCGCCACGGCGACCTCGTCCCGGTCCGAGTGCGGCGTCTGGTCGACGCGATGCGTCGTGACCTCCAGCAGCTCGTTCGTCTCGAGTGCCCAGTCGGCGGCGAACAGGGCGTCGATCGTCGCGACGATGGGCCCTTCGAGCCGCATCCACAGCTCGACCCACTCGCGTCCGATCTCGATGTTCTTCGGCTTGTTGTACGAGGGATGGGTCAGGTTGAGCGACCCGGTGAAGCCGACGATGTCGTCCACCACCAGGAGCTTGCGATGGTTGCGCAGGTCCGGTCGGCGGAACCGCCCCTGCAGCGGCAGCAGCGGCATCATCAGGTGCCAGTCGATGTCCGAGGCCGCCAGTCGCTTCTTGAGCTCGGGGTACCCGGGGATCCCGCGGGTGCCGAGGTGGTCGAAGAGCAGCCGGACCCTCACGCCACGGTCCGTGGCGCGGTCGAGCGCGTCGAAGAACGGGATGGTCATCTCGTCGAGGGCCATGATGTAGAACTCGACGTTCACATGGTTCTCGGCCGCGTCGATGGCCTCGATCATCTCGGCGATCGACTCGCGGTAGTCCGGCAGCAGCGTGACGTGGTTGTCCGTCGTCAGCGGCATGGACGCGAGGCGGTGGTTGAGGTGCACGATCGAGTCCACGTAGTCCGGGGCGTCGTGCGGGACCTCGCCGGCCAGGCCTCGGGTCTCGCGCTCGATGACGCGGTTCGCGGCCGTCAGTTGGCGGTGGCGGTGGTGCCCGATGCGCGCGCTGCCGAAGAACAGGAAGACGAGCAGGCCCAGGAAGGGCGCGAAGACGACGAGGATGAGCCAGGCCATCGCGGTCTGGGGGCGTCGGCCCTCGGGGATGATGCCGATCGCGGCGATGTTGATCGAGATCACGACGACGACGGCGACCACGGAGATGATGGTGCTGAGATCGCCCATGGGGGCAGGCTAGCGCCTCATCGCGTCGCGATGGGTTCGATGAAGGTCGCAATCACCAGTCGCGGCGATCGCGCTTCGTCTGGCTGCGGCGCCGTTTCGCGTCGAGTCGTCGCTCGACCGAGCCGCGCGTGGGTCGCGTGGGCCGCCGCTTCTTGACGGGTCGCAGCGCCTCGGCGACCAGTTCCTCGAGCCGCTGCACGGCGTCCTCGCGATTGCGCAGCTGCGACCGGTGCGACGACGCGACGACCGAGACCCGGCCGTCCACGAGTCGGCCGCGCAGGCGCGCGGCGACCCGGGCCTTCTGGTCCGGCGTCAGCACGGTGCTGTCGGCGGGGGACCACAGGACCTCGACGCGGGTCTCGGTCGTGTTGACGTGCTGGCCGCCCGGGCCGGAGGAGCGGCTGAAGCGCCAGCTCAGCTCCGACTCGGGCAACCGGACGACTCGATCAGGAGTCATCGTCCGCGAGCAGGCCGTACATCCGGCGCCGTGCCTCGGCCACGACCTCGGCCGCCTGGGCCTGGTGGGCCGGCGTGCCGTCGGACATGACCTGACGGGCGGCGGACATGAGGGACTTGAGCGCCGTGTTGAGCGCTGCGGACTCCGCGGGGATGCCGCGGCCCAGCTGCTCGGGGTTCCACGGCTCGCCCAGGGCGTCCCGGTGCTCCTCGATGTACGCCTGGCCGGCATCCGTGAGGGTCGCGGTCTTGCGACCGTCGACGCGCTCGAACTCGATGAGTCCCTCGTCCTCCAGCTGCTGCAGGACGGGGTAGATCGAGCCGGGGCTGGGCGACCAGGCGCCCTCGCTGCGGGCGGCGATCTGCTGGATCAGGTGGTAGCCGTGGGCGGGCGCCTCGGCCAGCAGCAGCAGTGCTGCTGCGCGGACGTCGCCGCCCTTGCGTCCGCGACGCGGGCCGCGGGGCCCGGGGCGACCGGTCCGGCCGGGGCCGAGCTCCCAGTCGAAGTCGCGGGGTCCGCCGGCGCGACGCGAACGGCGGGGGTGCCGGGGCTGCCCGGCGTGTTCGTGATGGGTGCGATGCATGATCGGCCCCTTTCGTCTCATGACGACCGTTCATCTGTCGTCGATGTGTTAACGATATATCGATTAACACTCGACGACAAGCGAGATCGCTGAGATCCGGGTCTCAGCCCTGCACGTAGTTCGTGAGCTGGTCCCGCTCGAACTCCAGCTGGTCCATGCGGAACTTCACGGCGTCACCGATGCTCAGCACGCCGACCACGTCGCCCTCGTCGATCACGGGGATGTGCCGGACCCGGCGCTCGGTCATCATGTTCATGAGTGAGCCGAACGAGTCCTCGGGACCGCAGACGGTCACGTCCGTCGTCATGATCTGCGCGACGGTGGCCGCCCTCGGGGAGTCCACTCCCCGCAGCTTGCGCACGACGTCCCGCTCCGACACGATGCCGGCCATCGAGCGGCCGTCCGAGCTGACGACCAGGGCACCGATGTTGTGCTCGGCGAGCACGTCCAACAGCTCATCGACGGTCGCTTCAGGAGCGATGGTGAACACGGCACTGCTGCCCTTGGCCGTGAGTACGTCGCGTACGCGCATGTGAAGCCTCCTCGACTTTGCTCGGCAGTGTAGCCCGCATCACAGCCATGTGCAGGACCCGATCTCGCGGGCCGGGAGCGCCGCAGCGCAGCCCGGGAGGCGTCAGTCGTCGCGCGTGAACCGCAGGCGCGTGACGTTGTCGGCCAGCGGCTCGTCGGAGAACCCGGTGGGCTCGTCGGCGAACGCCTGCTCGTCGTCGGGGAAATGACCCAGGTACGCCATCACGGCGTCGTGCAGGCGCCCGTTCGTGGCCACGGCGTTGGCGCCCCACGGTCCGGGCTCGCCGGCCAGGCTCGTGAACTGGCCACCGGCCTCGCGCACGATGATGTCGAGCGCGGCCATGTCCCACACGTTCAGCTCGGGCTCGGCCGCGATGTCCACGGCGCCCTCGGCGACCATCATGTAGGACCAGAAGTCGCCGTAGGCGCGCGTGCGCCAGCACTGGCGCAGCAGCGCGTCGAACTCGCCCTGGCGACCGAGCTGGTCCCAGCTGGGCGCCGACGAGTAGGACATCGAGGCGGCCGTCAGCTCGCGCACGTTCGAGACGTGGATCGGCCTGGTCTGGCGGAAGGACTTGCCGGTGTGGGCGCCGTCGCCCTTCATCGCCCACCAGCGGCGGCCGAGCGCCGGTGCGGAGACGCAGCCGACGACGATCTCGCCCGCCTCCTCGAGCGCGATGAGCGTGGCCCACACGGGCACGCCGCGCACGAAGTTGGAGGTGCCGTCGATCGGGTCGATGATCCAGCGCCGCTCGGAGTGCTCGGCCGTGCCCTCGATCTCGCCGGACTCCTCGCCCAGGACGATGTCACGCCCGCGCGACGTCTTGAGGGTGCGCCGGATCGCGTCCTCGACGGCGCGGTCGGACTCGGTCACGTACGTCATGTCCGGCTTGGTCGAGACCTCGAGGTCGAGGGCGCCGAAGCGGTCCATGCTGAGGTTGTCGGCGGAGTCGGCCAGGACGTGGGCCAGTCGCAGGTCATCGAGGTACGGGTTGGCCATGGGGCCCAGCCTACGGTCTCGCCGGCGCGCGCTGGTCAGTACTCGTCAGCCAGTGATCGACTGGCCATGATCCGCCGGAACGACTGCAGCCGGGCCGGGTCGATCTCGCCCTCGGCAGCGGCGTCGTCGAGGGCGCACTCGGGCTCCTCGGCGAGGTGCGTGCAGCCGCGCGGGCAGTCGCGCGCGGCCGAGTTCAGGTCGGCGAAGGCACGCAGGATGCGGTCGATGTCGACGTGGGCCAGCCCGAACGACCGGAAGCCCGGCGTGTCGACGATCCGGCCGCCGAAGGGCAGGGTCAGGATCATCGCCGAGGTCGACGTGTGGCGTCCTCGGCCGGTGACCTCGTTGACGTGGCTGGTGGTGCGGTGCGCGTCGGGCACGAGGGCGTTGACCAAGGTGGACTTGCCCACGCCGCTGTGGCCGATCAGCACGCTGGTGCGATCGCGCAGCAGGTCGCGGACGTGGTCGAGGTCGCCGCCCTGCTCGGTCGCCACCACGCGCACGTCCAGCGGCGCCAGCTGCGCGACGACGTCCTCGGCCGGGGCGAGGTCGGCCTTGGTCAGGCACACGGCCGGGTCCATCCCCGCGTCGTATGCGGCGACGAGGCACCGGTCGATCAGGCCGGGCCGGGGCGGGGGATCGGCGAGGGCGGTGACGATCACGAGCTGGTCGGCGTTGGCCACCACGACCCGCTCGATGGGGTCGTCGTCGTCGGCCGTGCGGCGCAGGACGGTGCGGCGCTCGAGCACCTCGACGATGCGGGCGAGGCTGCCCTCGGAGCCCGAGGTGTCGCCCACGACCCGGACCTCGTCACCCACGACGACGCCCTGACGGCCCAGCGGACGGGACTTCATCGCCGTGACCACGGTGTCGTCCGGCATCACGAGGGTGTAGCGCCCGCGATCGACGGTCGTGACGATCGCGACCTCGGCCCGGGAGTAGTCGGGCCGGTCCTTCGTACGAGGACGTGTGTGCCGTCGCGGACGCTCGTACTGGTCGTGTTCGTCCCTCACGGCATCATCCGCGTCCAGTCGTCGGCGAAGCCGGGATACGTCTTGGCGGTTGTGCCGATGTCCTCGATGACCACGTCGTCGACGCACAGCCCGATGACCGCGCCGGCATGGGCCATGCGGTGGTCGTCGTAGGTCGCGAACGAGCCGCCGTGCAGGGGAGCGGGCCGGATGACCAGTCCGTCGGGCAGCTCGTCGACGTCGCCGCCGAGCCGGTTGATCTCGGTGGCCAGCGCGGCGAGCCGGTCGGTCTCGTGGCCGCGCAGGTGGGCCACGCCGGTGATGGTGCTGGGACCGGAGGCCAGCGCCGCCAGTGCCGCGACGACGGGCGTCAGCTCGCCGACGTCGTGCAGGTCCAGGTCGACGCCGCGCAGCCGCGCCGGCCCGATGAAGACCAGGTCCTCGCCCTCACGCGTGGCGTTGCCGCCGAACGCCCAGGCGAGCCGGCGCCAGTCGTCGCCCGCCTGGTCGGTGTGGTCAGGCCAGTGCTGGACGCGGACCTGCCCACCGGTGGCCAGCGCCGCCGCCACGAACGGGCCAGCGTTGGACAGGTCGGGCTCGATCGTGACGTCGAGCGCCTTCACCGGCCCGGGCTGGACGTGCCAGCGCGCCTCGGACTCGTCGACGACGACCCCACGCCGCCGCAGCTCGGTCACGGTCATCGCGACGTGGGGCAGCGAGGGGAGCGTGCCTCCCTCGTGACGCAGGTTGAGTCCCTCGGCGAAGCGTGGGGCGACCAGCATGAGGGCCGAGACGAACTGGCTGGACGCGGACGCATCCACCGTGAGCGCGCCGCCGCGGACGCCGCCGTTGCCGTGGACCGTGAAGGGAAGGCTGCCGCGCCCGTCGTCGTCGACGCGGACGCCCAGGTCCCGGAGGCTGGAGATCGTCGTCCCCATGGGACGTTCGCGGGCCCGCGGATCGCCGTCGAAGCGGACGTCGGCGGCACCCAGCGCAGCGACGGGAGGCACGAACCGCATCACGGTGCCGGCCAGCCCGCAGTCGACCGTGGCCGAGGCCACCGGCTCGATGGGCGTGACGGTCCACGTCCGCGAACCGCGCTCGATGCGAGCGCCGAGCGACTCCAGGGCCGAGGCCATCAGCTCGGTGTCCCGGGCGACGAGGGGCAGGTGGACCTCACTCGGTCCGTCGGCGATCGCCGCCAGCACGAGGGCACGGTTGGTCTGGGACTTCGACCCGGGCAGCACCACGGTCGCGTCGAGGCGACCGGACGGGCGAGGGGCCGGCCAGTCGGTCACTTGCGCAGGTCGTCGACGTGGTCGACGAGGCTGTCCTTCGCAGCGACGGCGGTGTTCCTGGCGCGGGTGCCCAACCAGGGCTTGTGCGGCTCGGGGTCGAGGGTCGACATCAGCAGGCCACCGGTGAGCGACACGTTCTTGAGGAAGTGCGCGCGCTGGTTGCGGCGCGCGACCGGGTCGGTCTCGTTCCAGAACGGGTGGCCCGAGACGGTCGTGACGGGCATCGTGGCGGCCAGCACGAGCGCCGACGTGCGCGGCAGGTGCCCGGTGGCGAGGGCGGTGCCGGCGGCGATGTGGACGGCGGCGTTGAGGCGCACGACGTTCCGCGGCGACAGCCGGGCCTGGGGAGCGACCTTGCGCAGGACGTCGGCGATGGGCTGGGCCTTCGCCGCCAGCGCGTCGGGCTTGCGCAGCGCCATCGTCCCGCCGGCGACGAACATCGAGGCGAGCATCGGACGCGCGACCGTTCGCAGAAGAGTCATGTCCTCATCATGCCGCAGGACGGGGACGGGTCGCGCTCAGCCGAAGGAGCCGGTCGTGGTGCGGCCGTCGCTCGCCAGCACCCAGGTGCCGCGCGGCGAGAACGGTGACTTCACCGTGAGCCGGGGGAGGCGACCGTCGTTGCCGACCGTGCTCGCGCACTCCATGACCGGACTGAGCGGAGCGCGCTCGCACGGCCAGCCCTCGACGCCGGTGATGAGCTCGACGGGGGAGATCCCGCCCGTGAACGTCACCGTCATGGTCACGCGGGTGCCGGCAGGCACGTCGCGGCCCACCCGGAAGTCGAACCTGGTCGCGTAGCTGAACAGGCCCGTCCACGTCGTGGTGGACGTGGCCGAGACGGTGCGGTCGGCAGGCGCCTGCGTCGGAGGCGTGGTCGGCGTCGTGGTCGGCGTCGTGGTGGGTTCGGTCGTCGGTTCGGTCGTCGGTTCCGTGGTCGGCTCGGTCGTCGGGTCCGTGGTCGGGTCCGTCGTGGGATCCGTCGTGGGATCCGTCGTGGGATCCGTCGTGGGGGCGCTGGTCGGCTCGGTCGTCGGTTCCGTCGTCGGCTCGGTGGTCGGTTCGGTGGTCGGTTCCGTCGTCGGTTCGGTGGTCGGTTCCGTGGTGGGAGCCGTCGTCGGCTCCGTGGGGATCGGGATCGTGGGTGCCGAGGTCGGCTCGGAGGTGGGCTCCGTCGTCGGCTCAGTGGTGGGCTCCGACGTGGGCTCGGTGGTCGGGTTCGTGGTGGGATCCGACGTGGGCGCGCTGGTCGGGTCGGTCGTCGGTTCCGTCGTCGGCTCGGTGGTCGGCTCCGGCGACGGCTCGTCGGTCGGCGGGGTCTCGCTCGGCTCCGCCGTGACGGGCGGGTCTGTCGGCACCGGGTCGGTGGGCGTCGGCTCGGTGACGGGTTCCGTCGGCTCGTCCGTCGGGTCCTCAGTCGGCTCGTCCGTCGGCTCGTCAGTCGGTTCCTGCGTCGGCTCCGGCTCGGGCAGGGGGATCGACGGGAGCGGATCGGTGGGAACGGGATCGAACGGCTCGGGTTCGTCCGGGCCACCCGGTCCCGAGTCGCTCGGTTCGTCCGTCGGCACGTCGAGGTCGTCATCGAACAGGTCGGGGGTCGTGGGTCCGGCCCACGGCGGCGTGCCGGCGGGGGCGTCCTCGTCGGTCGAGTACGGGTTGGTCTGGGTGCGGGGTGGGGACACCTGCGTCGTCTCGCGGGTCGTGTCGGGCGGGGCCTCGACGGTCATCAGCGCTGCGGCGCCGGCGATGACGACGACGCTGGCGGCGGCTCCGGCGGCGATGCCGGCCGGTCCGATCGTGCCCAGCGCTCCCATCAGGCCCGAGGTCGAGCTGCCGGCGACTCCCGCGCCACCGGCACCGGCACCACCACCACCGCTGCCGCCGCTCTCGCCCAGCAGCCCGCTGGCGCCGACGAGGCCGCCACTGGCCGCGCCGGTGGCCTGCAGGTAGCCCGACGCGGCCGTGCCCAGGACGACCGGTGCGAGGATGCCCGCCATGCCGGAGTTGAACTCCTGCAGCTCGACGTACAGGCCCATGCACGAGCGGCACTCGTCGAGGTGGCGCTGGACCTTGCCGGAGTCGCGCCGCGCGAGGCCGCCGCGCACGAACGCCCCGAGGTTGCCGATCGCGAACTGGCAGTCGGGCGACGTGGTCGGCGCGAGGTGCTTCTGCAGGTAGGCCTGGCGCAGGCCCTCGCGAGCCCGGTAGGCGAGGGCGGACACGCTGTTGGCGCTCATCCCGAGCAGCGGTGCGATGTCGCCCGGCTTCTGCCCCTCGACGTCGAGGTGCCACAGCACCATCTGCCAGCGCTCGGGCAGCGACGCGAACGCCTCGGCGGTCGTGGTGCGCTCGAAGCCCAGCTCGGCGGTGTCGACGAAGTCCACCCGGCCGTCGAGCTCGAAGTCGTCCTGGGTGGGACGCTCGCGCGTCACGGCGCGGATACGGTCGACGTGCAGGCGGCGGATCGCGGTCAGCAGGTACGCGCGGAACGACTCCTGGGGGCCGGCGCCCTTCTGCAGGGTGACCAGGACCTTGGTGAACGCCTCGGCGACGAGGTCATCGGCATCGGGGCCGCGCATGAGCTGTCGGGCCAGGCGATCCGCGGCCGTGTGGTGGCGGGCGTAGAGCTCGCCGTACGCGCCCGAGTCGCCCTCGCGCACCGCTGCCAGCAACTCGGCGTCACTGCGCCCCTCGCTGATGGAGGAGTGCGCGTCGACGGTCACGGCCGGCTCCCTCCGAGACAGGTGGCGGGCACGCATGCGCGCGCCCCTTCGGGCCCCACGCGACCAGTCTAGGTGTCACTCACGGTTACTGTCCCCCGTTCCGGTGAGCAGTTTCCCGTAGTTCCAGTGGCCCATGCGGCCTTCGTGCCGGCCTGACCGATTGGCCGGGCGAAACCGCGTCACGAAGCCGGAGCGACCTCGTCTCCTCCTCGTAACACGGCGATTCCGCCCGGCAATCCGTGAGAGGAGGCACTGATGGACCCCTTCGACGTGAGCTATGTCGAGCTCGACTCGGCCGTCCGTGCCGGCCGGGTGGACGCAGTGGACGTTGCACACGAGGTGGGAGCGAGTGCAGCGTCCCTCGGAGTTCCCCTCCACGAGGTCCTCGACCGGGTGGAGCGGGCCTTCGACGGCCTCGAACCGTCGTTCGCGATGGTGCGCGGGGTTGCCGTGGCCTGGGCTGAGACGTCCCGGATGCTGCAACTGGAGACGTCCTGCGAGGACCCGCTGACCCAGCTGTCGTCCCTGCCGCACCTGCGACACAGCCTCGACGGGCTGTATCGCGGGGCGGTCAGGGACGGCACGACGGTCACGGATCGGCACGGCCTCGTCGTGGTGGAGCTGCCGCGGCAGCAGGGCAACGTGCTCGAGTCGACGCTGCACGCGGTCGACGTGAGCGTGGCCCTGCGCACCGTGTTCCCCGGCGACGAGGTCATCGCCCAGCTCAGCCCGCGCCGGTTCTGCGTGCTGGCCGAGCGCGATCGGCTCGACCAGCCGACTCTCAGTCTCGTCACGATCCTGCTTCGCCGGTCGTTCGAGTCACCGCCCCCGCGGGTGTGGCTCGAGCTGCTGCCCCCGGTGGCGCAGGACGTGACGTGGGTGCTCGACGCACTCACCGGGTGAGCCGGCGGGATCCGCCACCATCTCGGGTGTGGCGGAACCCGCCGGATCGGCCAGGCGCCGACCTACGATGGCCGCATGTGCGGCCGGTATGCGACCTCTCGGACCTCCACGAGCCTCGAGCGTGACTTCGAGGCGGACCTGGGGGACCTGTTCACCGACACCGGCGCCGACTACAACCTCGCTCCGACCAAGCTCGCGCCCCTCGTGGTCGGGCGGAAGACGGACGACTCGTTCCGTCGCGAGCTCGTGACCGCGAAGTGGGGCCTGGTCCCGTCCTGGGCCAAGGACCCCTCGATCGGGAACCGGCTCATCAACGCCCGCAGCGAGACGGTCGCCGAGAAGCCCTCGTTCCGCAAGGCGTTCGCCCAGCGCCGCGCGATCGTGCCCGCCGACGGGTTCTACGAGTGGTACCAGCCCGAGGCGCCCGAGGGCGGCAAGCGCCCACCCAAGCAGCCGTTCTTCATGAGCGCCGAGGGCGGCCTGGGCCTGGCCGGCCTCTACGAGTTCTGGAAGGACCCCGAGGGGGAGTGGCTGCTCACGTACACGATCCTCACGACCTCGGCCGAGGGCGAGGACGGTCGCATCCACGACCGGGCGCCGATGATCGTCGAGCCCGATCACGTCGAGCGGTGGCTGGCGCCCGAGCCGTGGCCGGAGGCCCTCGACCACCTCGTCGCGGCGACTCCCGGAGTGCTGTCCGCGTGGCCCGTCTCGACGGAGGTCAACAACGTGCGCAACAACGGTCCCGAGCTGGTCGAGCCGCTGCCGATCGACGGGGAATAGTCCGGCCGTGCGCCTCGTTTGACCTCACAGGAGGAGGTAACGAATGCTCGCATGCCCGTCTCGCCCCACGGCAGTAGGCTGGTCAGTGATGACTGACGACAACGTCGTGGACCTGGCGACCGAGACACCCCAGGAGCGCCAGGCCAGATTCGAGGCCGACGCCCTGCCGTTCCTCGACCAGTTGTACTCGGCCGCCCTGCGCATGACCCGCAACCCCGCCGATGCCGAGGACGTCGTCCAGGAGACGTACGCCAAGGCCTTCAGCGCGTTCCACCAGTTCAAGCCCGGCACCAACCTCAAGGCATGGCTGTACCGGATCCTGACCAACACCTACATCAACGGCTATCGCAAGAAGCAGCGCCAGCCGCAGCAGGTGACCGACGAGATCGAGGACTGGCAGATCGCCCGCGCCGCGGCGCACACGTCCTCGGGACTGAAGTCGGCCGAGATGGAGGCGCTCGAGCGCCTGCCCGACTCGGACGTCAAGGACGCCCTGCAGCAGCTGCCCGAGGACTTCCGCTACGCGGTGTACCTCGCCGACGTCGAGGGCTTCCCGTACAAGGAGATC
Organism: Aeromicrobium sp.; assembly: GCF_032084975.1. Lineage (GTDB taxonomy): Bacteria > Actinomycetota > Actinomycetes > Propionibacteriales > Nocardioidaceae > Aeromicrobium. The sequence goes on along the minus strand of NZ_DAMDLR010000050.1, from coordinate 5,572 downwards.
GCCGAGATCATGGACACGCCGATCGGCACCGTGATGTCGCGACTGCACCGCGGTCGGCGCCAGCTGCGCGAGCTGCTGGCCGACTATGCGCGAGACCGGGGCATGAAGGTTCCCGCCGGAGGTGACGCGAAATGAGCTGCGACGGACCCGATTGCGAGAAGGCCCTCGAGAACCTCTACGTCTTCCTCGACCACGAGATCGACAGCGCCAGCTGCGACGAGATCCAGTCCCACCTGGACGACTGCTCCGAGTGCCTCAACGAGTACCACCTCGAGCAGATCGTGAAGTCGCTCGTCGGCCGCTCGTGCTCCGAGGTCGCGCCGCCACCGCTGCGCGACAAGGTGCTCTTCCGGATCCGCTCGGTGCAGATCGAGATCCGCTCAGAGTCCTGAGCGGGCCGGTCCCGGGCGGCCCAGAGACGACGAAACCCCATCCGATCGGATGGGGTTTCGTGCATGTACGGCACGATTCACGCGTTGGGGCGCTTACCGTGGTTGGCGCCCTTCTTGCGGCGCGCCCGACGCTTGCGACCGGTCTTGCCCATGGTCTCCTCCTAAAAAAGCTGACCACCCAGTCTCCCACATTCAGTCGACGGCGGGCACACGGGACAAGAAGCGCTCGCGATCGACCACGATCCGGCGCACCTGTCCGCTCGCCACGAGCGTCCCGCGCTGGTCGTGCGCGGCGACGTCGAAGATGACCATGCGGCCGTCGCGCTGGGTCACCGTCGCCCGGGTCGTGATGGTGGAGCCGACCGCGCTGGCGACCAGGTGCTGCACTTCGACCCGGGTCCCGACGCTCGTCTGGGAGGCATCCAGGTCCAGCTCGGCGCACGTCGCTTCCTCGAGCCACGCGAGCACGACCGGTGTCCCCAGGACGTCGAGGTCGCCGCTGCCGACGGCCCTCGCCGTGTGCTCAGGTCCCACCACGTGCACCACCGTCGCCGTCTGTGTCATGGCGCCCACGCTACTCATCCCGGCGCGGACCACGCCCGCCACAGCGCCGCGTACCGGCCGTCGCGGGCGACCAGGTCGTCGTGCGTGCCGTGCTCGACGACCTCGCCGAGGTGCATCACGATCACCTCGTCGGCGTCGCGCGCCTGGGTCAGGCGGTGCGCGATCACGAGTGCCGACCGTCCCGAGAGGACGCGCAGGGCGGCCTGCTCGAGGTCGCGCGCTCCCGAGGAACCGGTCTCGGCCGTCGCCTCGTCGAGCACCACGACCCGCGGATCCGCCAACAGGACCCGCGCGAGAGCGAGCTGCTGCGCCTGCGGGGCGGTGAGGGGACGGCCGTGGTCACCGACCACGGTGTCGAGTCCGGACGGCAGGGCCTCGACCCATCGCCGGGCCAGCGCCGTCTCCAGCGCGACCCAGAGGTCGGCCTCCTTCGCTTCCGGGTCGGCCAGCAGCAGGTTGTCCCGGACGGTGCCGGCGAAGACGTGGACCTCCTGGGCGACGAGGGCGATGTGACGCCGCACCTCGGACTCGTCCACACCGGCGAGGTCCCGGCCGCCGAGCAGGACGCGACCTCCCGCGGGTCGCAGGGCACCCGCGGCGATCGCACCCAGCGTGGTCTTCCCGGCCCCGGTGGCGCCGACGACGGCGACGATGCGTCCGGGCGGCAGGCGCAGGGAGACGGGGGCCAGCACGTCCCGCCCGGGTTCGTACGCGTGGCGCACGTCGACCAGCTCGAGCGTCGCGTCGCGGGGGTCGAGTCGGTCCGGTGTGGGACCCGGGAGATCCGCCACCCCGACGAGTCGGGTCAGCGCCGCGCCGGCGGCCTGGACGGTGTCGAACAGGAACAGCAGCGCACCGATGGGGTTGAACAACCGGTGGAAGAACAGCGCCGCGGCCGTCGCGTCGCCGATCGATCCCGCGCCCGAGCGGACGGTCCAGAACCCCGCGGCCAGGACGGCGGCGAGCCCGACGAGCTCGGACATGTTCATCCGGTACCCGAAACGGGTGAACATGAGGAACACGCGCATCGCCACCTCGACGGCGGCCGACGAGGTGCCGTCCACCCGGGCCACGGCGTGCCGCTCGCGGCCGAAGGCACGCAGGGTCGTGGCGCCGTGGACGCCCGTGACCAGTGCGTCCGCCCGTTCTCCCTGGGCCCGACGCTCCTCGCGGTACATGGGCCCGGAGCGCGGGACGTACCAGCGGACCGCGCCGAGGTAGAACGGGGCCGCCGCCAGGCCTGCGACGCCGAGGCGCCAGTCGAGGGTGAAGAGCCCGCCGATCGTGAAGGCCAGGGTCACGACCGACGCCAGGGTCGCGGGGACGGCTTCGTCGAGGGACTCCGTGACCTGCCGGACGTCGTCGCCGACGCGCGACACGACATCGCCGATCCCGGCGGCCTCGATCCGCTCGGTCTCGAGGTGCAGGGCGCGGTCGAGGACGTCCTCGCGGAGCTGGGCCAGGGCCGGTGCGACCGCGCGGGCCAGGCAGGCGGTCGACATCGCCGTGGCGACCGCCGCGACCGCGCCGGCGGCCAGGATCCACGTCACGGCACGCACGACGTCGTCGCGGTCCCCGGAGGACTCGACCGCGTCGACCACCTGGCCGATCATCAGGACGGGGACGAGACCGGTCAGCCCGGCGACGAGGAAGGCGGCGACGGTGACGGTGAGCCAGCCCGACTGCTCGCGCAGCAGGCGCCACCCGCGTCGGGTCGTGTCCCTGCCGCTCGCGACGGGCAGCAGGATGCGCTCGGCCGTCATCGCAGCACCGCCCGGTGGTAGTCGGTGTCGGCGAGCAGCTCGGCATGCGTCCCCACCAGGGCGACCCGCCCGTCGCGGACCACGGCCACGCGATCGGCCGCCTGCAGCAGCGCCGGACTGCTCGTCAGCACGATCGTGGACCGGCCGTCGCGGCGGCGCATCCGCACAAGACCCTCGGCGACCGCGTGCTCGGTGACGGCGTCGACGGCGCTCGTCGGGTCGTGCAGCACCAGGACGGGACTGTCCAGCGCGAGGGCGCGGGCCAGGCCGAGCCGCTGGCGCTGGCCGCCCGACAGTGTGCTGCCCTCGGCGCGGATCCGGCGGTCGAGCCCTTCCTCGTGCAGCGCCACGACGTCCTGCGCCGCCGAGGCCTGCAGCACGAGGTCGAGGTCCTGGGGTGTCATCGTGCCGTCCGGGTCGATCACCGAGCGCAGGGTCCCCTCGTCGATCGTGGCGTGGTGCGGAGCGACGGTCAGGGTGGCGCGTCGTGCCTGCAGGTCGAGGTGCGCGAGGTCGGCATCGCCCAGGCGTGCCCGACCGGCTTCGATCGGACGTTCGCCGGCCAGCACGCCCATGAGCGCGTCGCCGACGGCCGGATCGTCGACCGTCACCGCCAGCACCTCGCCGTCGTGCGTCGAGAGGTCGAAGGATCGCAGGGCCCCGGCATCCACCGCTTCGAGCACGACCGAGGTGGCAGACGACCCCGGGAGTGCGTCGCCGACCGCCACGAGTCGAGGTGTTCCGAGGAAGCGGCTGATGCGACCGGCGGCGGCGCGCGAGCCGGCGAACTGGGCGCTGAAGTCGCTCAGCGCGCGGATCGGCTCGGCCAGGAACTGGGTCAGGCCGACGATCGCGATGAGCTGGCCGAGGGTGATCCGGCCCTCGATCGCGGCGGTGCCGGCGACGAGGGTGACCGCGCCCAGCAGCGCCGTGCTCAATCCGGCGGTGAGGCCGCCGAGGTAGCCCCAGGAGCGGGCGAGGCCGATGGTGGCGTCCGCCGCTTCGCGGCTCGTCGTGCGGTACCGGGCCAGCGCGACGCCCTCGCCGCCGATGCCCTTGAGGGGACGCAGGCCCTGCACGAGGTCGGCGGCCAGTCCGGTCGCCCGTGCCGTGCGCTCCTGCTGGGTCTCGGTCCGCCGAGCCACGAGCGGCGAGATCACCTGGATCAGCAGCAGCACGGCCGGGACGCCCAGCAGCACCAGCAGGCCGACGACCACGTCGACGACGACGAGGTAGGCCGCGACCACGACGACGCTCGTCAGGGAGGCGATCGTGAAGGCCAACTGGCGAAAGACGGTGGGCACGAGTGCCGCGTCGGACGTCGCGAGGGCCTGGACCTCACCGGGCAGCAGATCGGTGCGGGCACCGCGGGGGTGCAGGACATGACCGGTGATCTCGAGCCGCAGCAGGTGCGCCTCGGTCTCGATGCTCCGCATGACGAACCGGCTGCCGAACCGGTAGGCGCTCGCGAGCACGACGAACAGGACGGCCAGCACGAGCAACGACTCGAGCAGCCGGCGGCCGTCCCCGGTGGTGATCCCGTGGTCAACGACGAATCCGATGACGACCGGCACGAGCGTCTCGCAGAGCTGCCAGCACAGGATCAGCGGATACCCGGCCGCCAGCGCTCGGCGATGGCGCCGCAGGCCACGGCCGATGAGGGCGAGCCCGGACCGGGGAGCGGGCAGGGGTTCGTCAGGCATGGCTCACCGGGACCACGGTCGGCAGGCCGTCCACCGGGTCGGCGAAGACATGGGCCGACAACCCGAACACGTCCTCCAGCAGGTCGGCGGCGATCACGTCGCCCGGCGGTCCCTGGGCGTGCACCCGCCCGTCCTTGATCACGACGATGTGGTCGCTGTACCGCGCGGCGAGGCTCAGGTCGTGCAGCACCATCACCACGGTGCGTCCCGTGGATCGGCACAGGTCGACGACGAGGTCGAGGACTTCGACGGCGTGGGCCAGGTCCAGGTGGCTGGTGGGCTCGTCCATGAGCAGCAGGTCGGTCTGCTGCGCCAGACTCATCGCGATCCAGGCGCGCTGACGCTGCCCGCCGGACAGCTCGTCGAGAGGGCGCTCCGCGAGCTCGAGGACGCCGGTGGCCGCCATCGCCTCATCGATGATCCGGTCGTCCTCGAGCGACCACTGCCGGTACCAGGGCTGGTGCGGCTGGCGGCCGCGGGCGACCAGGTCGCGCACCACGAGGCCCTCGGGCGCGACGGGATTCTGCGGGAGGATCGCGAGTCGCTGGGCGATCTGCTTGGGGCGCAGCGAGTCCAGCGGGTCGCCCGCGAGCTCGACGTGCCCCGAGGTCGGGGTCAGGAGCCGACCGAGCGTCTTGACGAGCGTCGATTTGCCGCAGCCGTTGGGGCCGATGATCGACGTGATCATGCCCGCGGGCACGTCCAGCTCGACGCCGTGGACGACGGGGCGGCCGCGGTAGCCGGCGTGCAGGCCGCTGGCGCGAATCGCCGGAGCAGCGACCGGGCTGGGGACGCGGACGACGCTGGGCACCGTCCGGGTGGCGGGACTAGACACTCGACCTCCGCAGGTGGGTGATGATCAGCAGGAGCAGGCAGGGGGCGCCGACGACCGACGTGACGACTCCGACGGGCAGCGGGAACAGCAGGTGCTGGGCCACGAGGTCCGAGAGTACGAGCATGGCAGCGCCGACCAGGCCGGCGGCGAACGGTGTCGGTCCCGCCGTGCGGAACAGGCGCAGCGCCGCCTGGGGCGCGACGAAGGCCACGAATCCGATCGGTCCGGCCACCGCGGTGACCACCGACGCGACGACGACCGCCACGCACAACGCCGCCCGCTCGGTCCGGCCCGCGCGGACGCCGAGCGATGTGG
>NZ_DAMDLR010000049.1:0-19880 GCF_032084975.1 Aeromicrobium sp. | reverse complement strand
CGCCGCACGGTGGGCCGCCGCCACGATGGAGCTCGGCGCGCTGGTGTGCACCGCCCGGTCGCCACGATGCGACGCGTGCCCCGTCGCCGACCTGTGCGCCTGGCGTTCCGCCGGGTACCCCGAGCACGACGGGCCGGCCCGCCGCGGGCAGGCGTGGGACGGCACCGACCGCCAGTGCCGAGGACGATTGATGGCAGTCGTCCGCGACGCGACCGAGCCGGTTCACCAGGCGGCCCTCGACGGGGCCTGGCCGGACGCGGCCCAGCGCGAACGCTGCCTGGACTCGCTCCTCGACGACGGTCTGCTGGACCTCACCGGCGACGGCCGGTTCACCCTGCCGCGTTGATCGCGCGCACCAGGATCTCCCGCAGCACCGCCTGCTTGCGCGCGTTGTACTCCATGACGTGGCCGCCGGCGGCCGCGGCGGCGCGCTTGGCATCGGCGTAGCGATCCCGGTCCTGAGGATGCGACCGCAGCCAGTCGCGGAAGATGCGGTGACGGTGAGGCTCAGCCGCCTCGGCACCGAAGACGTGGACGTTCGCGCGGGGCTCGGGGCACCGGAACAGCCGGTGACCCTGCCACCAGGGCTCGCGCACGGCCAGGACGAAGCCCGCCGCCTCGAACGCCGGCACGTAGGCCGCCTCCTCGTCGGAGTCCGGCACGGCGACGCCCACGTCGATGATCGGCTTGGCGGGAAGGCCCGGGACCGAGGTCGAACCCACGTGCTCGATGTGCAGAGCGGTCGAGCCGAGGGCGTCGGTGATCCGGGAGGCCAGCGCCTCGAAGTCCTCGGCCCACCGCGGCTGGTGATCGGTGATCGTCAGGTCCCGACTCGGACCGAAGCCCGCGACCCACGGGCTCGCGCCCTCAGGCACCGGCGGCTCGCTGAAGTCGAGCAGGCGTTCGCGGTCCACGCCACGACCGTACCGGGGCGCACTGGACGAGGTTCCCTGTCACTTCTCGAGGATCGCAACCCTCGTGAAGTGACGGCTTCCCCGGTTAACCGGGGAAACTGTCACGACTCCGCGCGACCTCGCGGCAGGACCACGAACGTGACCCCGCAGAAGTCGAAGGCCGAGTCGTCGACGTCGAGGCCCGCGGCTCGAGCACGGTCGAGAATGGGCTGCGGGTCGTCCGCGTCCACGAGGAGCCGCGAGAACATGCTGGTCTCCCCGGCGACGAACCGATCAACGGAGCCGTCGTCCAGGCGGATGATCGACCGGCCGCCGCCGTCCTGCTCGACCGGCTTGTCCATCAGCGATGCCCAGGTGTGCGCCATCTTCTCGGGGTCGGTGCTGGTGCACTCGGCGCCCACGATCTTCGGCAGGCCCACGTCCTGCACCGTGTCCTGCCAGCTCATCCCGGCGGGGGCGTACCCCCCGAAGAGATCGGCGTTGCCGGCGGTCTGGTTGAACTCCATGAGCGTCCCGCCGACGGACCGCGGATCGAGCTGGACGAGCCGGAAGGAGTCGTACCCGTACTCGGGATCGTTGTTCTCGGGACCACGTGACTCCGGGGTGCTCTCGAAGGCGATCCTCACACCCTGCGCCTCGACGCGTGCGCGGATCGTCTCGAACTCGTCCGTGTCGTGGATCACCATGTAACCGGCGCCCTCCGGGTGCTTCTGCAGGAAGCGGGTGGCGGTCGTGCCCTCCCTGAGCGGCGCGATGAACTCGACGAAGGTGCCGCCGAGTCCGAGCAGCGCGTTCTCGAGTCCGAACTGGCTGACGAGCGGATCGCGGTGGGCGATGACGACGCCGAGGATGTCCGCCAGCACGTCGGCGTCGCTGATTCTCGGGGTGGCGAGGCACACCTGCCGTAGACGGATCATGGGCGTTCCCTGTCTCTCAGTTCCACACGTCAGCGACCGACGAACTCGGGCGGCCGCTTCTCGAGGAACGCCTGCACCCCTTCGGCCACGTCCTTGCTCTCGTTCACGAACATCACGGCCATCTGCGCGTCGCCCAGCGACTCGTCCAGGGTGTTCGTCAGGCCGCGGACCATCATCTTCTTGGCCATCCGGATCGCCAGCGGCGCACGTCGCGCCAACAGCTCGGCGCGCTCCATCGTGACCCGCTCGAGGTCCTCGTGCGGGACGACCTCGCCGACCAGGCCCAGCCGCAGCGCCTCGTCGGCGGAGTAGACCTCGCCGAAGTAGGTCATCCGCAAGGCCTTCTCGAGCCCGAGGAACCGCGGGAACAACCACGCGCCACCCTCGTCCGGCAGCAGTCCGACGGTGCCGGACGTGTCGCCCATGCGGGCACGATCGCTCGCGATCCGCAGGTCGCACATCAGGGCGAGAGTGAGGCCGCCGGCGACCGCGGGTCCGTTCACCATCGCGATCGTCGGCTTCTCGAGCCGGTGCAGTGCCGAGGTCAGCGCGTGGAAGCCCTCGCGCATGATCGTGGCGTGACTGAGTGTGCGCGTGGCGGCGATGTGCTCGTCCTCCTCGCTGCGGATGTCACCGCCGGCGCAGAACGCGTCCTCGGCCCCCGTGATGATGAGGACCCGCAGTTCGTCGTCGGACGCGTAGCGAGCGAGCGCGTCGACGCACTCCTGCGTGAGCTTGACGTCGTAGGCGTTCTTGCGCCGAGGCCGGTCGAGCGTGAGTCGGGCGACGTGGTCGGCGACCACCTCGTACCGGATCGAGTCGTACGTCATGTTCTCTCCTCGTGGACGGCGGACAGCGTGGTCACGAGCCCGTGAACCGGGGCTCGCGACGCTCGAGGAACGCATTCGCGGCCTCGACGAGATCGGTGGTGCGAGCACAGTCGACGTGGCGCTCGGCCTCGATCGCGCTCGCCTCGGCGAACCCGAGCCGTGCCGCGTCGACGAAGTTGCGCTTGAGTCCGGCGAGGGCGCGCGGGGCCTTGCGAGCGAGCGCGTCGGCCGCGGCCTGGACCTCCGACTCGAAGACGTCGGCCGGGTGCACGGCGCTGACCAGTCCCCAGTCCAGGGCGGTGGCCGGGTCGACCTTCTGGTTCAGGAAGGCCATCTGCTTCGCCCGCGACTCGCCGATCAGGTGGGTCAGCAACCAGGTCCCACCGAAGTCGCCGGAGAGCGCCGCGTCGACGAAGGCGGACCGGAACACCGCCGCGGACGAGCTGATCCGCAGATCGCACGCCGCTGCCAGCGACAGTCCCGCGCCGGCACAGGCGCCGTTGACGGCTGCGATGGAGACCGCGTGGGACGAGCGGAGCAGCTCCGAGGCACGCATGTGACGGTGCAGCTTCTCGATCGAGGCGCCCCGCGACGGGGGCTCGACCTCGCCCGACTCGCTGAAGGCGTCGAGATCGCCGCCGACGCAGAAGCCGCGCCCGGCGCCGGTCAGCACGATCACCCGGATGTCCTCGTCGGCAGTGACGTCGGCGACCGAGTCCACGAACAGGTCGAGCATGGGGTCGCTCATGGCGTTGAGCCGGTCCGGGCGGTTCAGCGTCAGTCGGGCGACGCCGTCCGAGCGCTCGACAATCACTGGAATCTCAGTCTCGTCAACTCCCACGGGCACTGCTCCTCACGGTCGATTCGGGCCCCTCGGCCTGCCGGAAGTCAAGCCCGGGGTGAAACGGAAGTCAAGTTCAAATTGAAGTTGACGTCGAACTCAGTTTGCGGTTAGCGTGATTTCGATCACGCCATCGCCGACGCGCTCTCTTGGCGCCATGACTGGTGGATCCCGACCTCGGACTCGAACCTGAAAGGCGCCATCATGGAGTTCTCCTTCAGCAGGGAGCAAGAAGACCTTCGCAGCTCGGTGAAAGACTTCCTCTCCCGCCGCTCGGGGAGCGAGGCACGCAACACGATCCTGAAGTCGGGCTACGCGTTCGACCGCGAGCTGTGGAAGACCATGGCCCAGCAGCTGGGCCTGCAGGGCCTGGCCGTGCCGGAGGCGGCCGACGGCAGTGGCGCCGGCTTCATCGAGACCTCGATCGTCCTCGAGGAGCTGGGGCGCGACTCCTACGCCGGCCCCTACTTCTCCACGATCGCCGCCAGCTGGGTGCTGGAGCACGGTGACGACGCGGCCTCCGAACGGCTGCGGAGCCTCGCCGAGGGCTCGCGGATCTTCACGCTCGCCATCGCCGACGAGGGCGGCACCTGGTCCAGGCCCGGACATTCCACCAGGGCCTTCGAGGTGGGCGACGAGCACCGCCTCACGGGACGCAAGGTCAACGTCACCGACGCGGACACGGCCGACGAGTTCATCGTCATCGCCTCACTGCCGCAGGGTCCGGCCTGGTTCAGCGTCGCCGCCGACGCGGAGGGTGTCACGGTCAACGTGCGCGAGAGCCTCGACATCACCCGGCCGATCGGCCACCTCGAGTTCCATGACGTGAAGGCGACGCTCGTGGTCGGCCCGCAGGACGCCGCTGCCGTCCTGGCCGAAGTCAACGACAAGGCCGCCGCCGGCCTCGCGGCCGAGATGGTGGGCGGGGCGCAGGCAGCGCTCGACCAGTCCGTCCGGTGGAGCCTCGAGCGGACGCAGTTCGGCCGGCCGATCGGCTCGTTCCAGGCCATCAAGCACATGTGCGCCGACGCGCTGGTCGAGGTCGAGACCGCCCGCCTCCTGACCGAGTACGCCGCGTGGGCCATCGAGGAGAAGGCGCCCGACGCCAGCGTCGCCGCCTCCATGGCGAAGCAGGCCGCCTCCGACGCGTTCAACCTGGCTGCGGGCAACAACATCCAGATCCACGGAGGCATCGGCTTCACGTGGGAGCACTCGGCGCACCTGTACTTCCGCCGGGCCAAGGCGTCGTCGACGCTCTACGGAACGCCGCAGGGCCACCGCGCCCGCATCGCCGACCTCCTCGCCGTCTGACCGACGCTCATCTCAAGATTGGACTGACGCTCGCATGAACCCCACCTTCTCCCCCGACGTTCAAGCCTTCCAGAAGGAGTTCGCCGGCGTGCTGCGCGAACTCGTCCCCGCCGACTGGGCCGGGGCCGGCACCCTCCCCCGTGAGGAGTACGACCCGTTCGCCGAGCGGATCCGCAAGGAGCTGTACGAACGCGGGTACATCGGCATCTCGTGGCCGAAGGAGTACGGCGGACGCGGTCTGAGCGCCGAGTACCAGGTCGCCATCACCGAGGAGCTCACGCGCCACAAGCTCCCCCAGGCCGCCATGAGCGACGTCTTCAGCATGCAGATGTTCGGCAGCACCCTGCTCGCCTTCGGGACCGAGGAGCAGAAGCAGAGGTTCCTGCCGCGCATCCTCAGCGGCGAGATCAAGTGGTGCCAGGGCTACTCCGAGCCGCAGTCCGGCTCGGACCTGGCGAGCGCCGCGACGACCGCCGTCCTGGAGGACGGCCAATGGCGCATCAACGGCCAGAAGATCTGGACGTCGACCGCGCACATCGCCGACTGGATCTTCGTCCTCGTCCGGACCGATTCGGAGGCGGCGAAGCACCGCGGCCTCACGCTGCTGGCGTGCCCCATGGACCAGCCCGGGATCGAGGTCCGCCAGATCAAGCAGATCTCCGGCGAGGCCGACTTCAACGAGGTGTTCTTCACGGACGCCGTCACCCCCGTCGAGAACACGATCGGCGAGGTCAACGACGGCTGGCGCGTCGCCACCGCGCTCCTCGAGCACGAGCGTGGCGGCGCTGCGGCGGTGCTGGCCATCCGCTTCGCCGAGGAGCTCGACCGACTGGAGGAGCTGGCCCGCGAGCACGGCCGGAACCACGAGGAGGGCATCCGCCAGCGCATCGCCTGGTGCCGCGCTCGCGTCCTGGCGATGCGGCTCATGGGCTACCGCGCCCTGACCCGGACGCTGTCCGGCGAGGGCATCGGTCCCGAGGGCGCGATGAACAAGTTCTTCTGGTCCGAGTACCAGCGAGTCCTGATGGACCTGGCCATGGACATCCTCGGCGAGAGCGTCCTCACGCTCGAGGGTCGCCGCCCGGCGATCCCCGACGGCCCCGACGCGCCCGGCGCACCGACGGACAGCGCGGGCTGGATCACCGGCTACCTCAACGCTCGCGCGAGCACGATCTTCGCGGGAACGAACCAAGTCCAGCGCAACCTGCTGTCCGAGAAGATCCTCGGCATGCCCCGCGAGCCGAAGGTCGAGACGAACCGCAGTCGCTGAGCCGGCTCCGCTCGCACCCGGCGGACGATCCTCCTCCCCCCGCAGTCGAAAGGCACTCCTGCTCATGGTGAACGCATCCCAGCCGATCTGGACGCACGCGCATGCACGACCCGACGCCGTGGCGCTGCGCATCGACGGGCAGGAGTGGACGTTCGGCGAGCTGCGGGACGGGTCCGCCGGGTGGGCCGGACGGCTGATCCACGCCGGGGTGGCGCCCGGCGACCGGGTCCTGCTGGCCGCGGGCACGCAGGCGGACTGGGTCTTCGCCTATCACGGGATCCTGGCCGCCGGCGCGATCGCGGTCACGGTCAACCCGGGCTCGACGTTCAACGAGTTGCGGTACTTCCTCGACGACTCCGGAGCCGTCCTCGCGCTGGCGGACGACGGGACGCAGGCTCACGTCTCTCGGGCCGGCGAGGAGCTGCGGGTCCCGGTCTGGAACGTGAACGACGCCGCCGAGTGGACCGGGCCGCCCGTCGCCCAGCCTCGTGACGTCGATCCCGGCGACGGCGCGGTGATCATGTACACGTCCGGCACGACCGGGCAGCCCAAGGGAGCCCAGCTCACCCATCGCGGGATCCAGGGCAGCGCCCGATCCGTCATCGAGGCCATCGAGATCACCGCGGACGACCACTTCGGCACCGCGCTGCCCTTGTTCCACGTGTTCGGGCAGGTGACGATCATCCGCACGGCCTACGAGGCCGGGATCCCCGTGACCCTGCTGACCAAGTTCGACGCCGCAGCGCTCCTGGAGACCGCCGCACGTCATGGGGTCACCCTGCTGGCGGGCGTCCCGACGATGTGGAACGCCATGGCCAACGTGGGCCCCGAGTTCGACTCGCTCGACTTCTCGCGGCTCCGGCTGGCACTGTCCGGCGGCGCCGGACTGCCCACGAAGGTCGCGGCCCAGTTCCACGATCGCTACGGCTGCGAGATCCTGGCCGGCTACGGGCTGACGGAGACCGCGGGCGTCGGGGCGTGCCCCCGGATCGGAGGCCCCCGCAAGCCGCAGAGCGCGGGTGTCGCGTGGCCCGGCGCCGAGCTCGCCATCTTCGACACCGAGCATCGCCGGCTGCCGCCCGGAAGCGTCGGCGAGATCGGCGTCCGCTGCGAGATGAGCCTCAAGAACTACTGGAACCGTCCGGAGGCCACCGCCAAGGCGTGGCACGAGGACTGGTTCATGACCGGCGACCTCGGACGCATGGACGAGGACGGCGACCTGTGGGTCGTCGACCGGATCAAGGACCTGATCATCCGCGGCGGCTACAACGTGTATCCCAAGGAGCTCGAGGAGATCCTCTACACGCATCCGGATCTCCTCGAGGTCGCGGTGGTGGGAGTCCCCGACGAACGCCTGGGCGAGGAGATCGCCGCCGTGATCGTCCTGCGCGAGGGCCGCGCGTTCGACCTCCGGCAGATGCAGGCCTGGATGGCCGAGCGGATCGCGTCCTACAAGACCCCTCGGATCTATCACGTGGTCCCCGAGCTCCCGAAGGGCTCCACCGGCAAGATCCTCAAGCGCAAGATCGATCGTGCCGACGTGAGCAGTCTCGGATTCCGCACCGTCAAGGCGTCGGGCGCCGTCCACACATCCTGAGAACGACCGCCAGGGAGCAGCCATGATCCTTCATCGTCCCGAACTGATCGACGAGTTCACCGCCAACGGCCTGTGGTCCCGCGATCACACGCTGCTCGACGACCTGGATCATGCGGCTCGCACCTTTCCCGACCGGGTGGCGTACTCCGACCCGCCCAACCGACAGGACCTGATCGGCTCCGATCCGACGGCGCTGACGTGGTCGCAGCTGAAGGACGCCGCCGACGCGCTGGCGACGAGCCTGGTCGACCTGGGGCTGGTCAAGGACGACGTGGTCGTCGTCCAGTCGCCGAACGTCGTCGAGCTGCCGCTGCTGTACCTGGCGATCTGCCGCGCGGGCGGGATCATCTCCCCCGTGCCGATGCAGTGGCGATCCAAGGACATCGGCTACGTGGCCGAGCTGACCGGCGCGCGCTTCCTGATCGCTCCGGAGCAGTTCAAGAACCACCGGCCCCTCGACGACGCGAGGTCCTGGCAGGTGGGGTCGAGCGTGGAGCACCTCATCGACCTCGCCGACATCCCCGAGATGTCGCGGCGTGAGCCCCGACTCGACGTGCTCGCGGAACGGCGCCCGAGCCCCTACGAGATCTTCACCCTGTGCTGGACGTCCGGGACCGAGAGCCAGCCGAAGGGCTGCCCGCTCAGCCACAACAACTGGAACTACGGCGGCGAGGCCCTGGTCAAGAGCCTCAGCCTGAGCGAAGGCAGTCACCGCCAGGTCGCGGCCGCCCCCGTCACGAACATGCTGGGCGTGTGCCTGACGATCACCGTGAACCTCAAGCTGTCGGGCTCGGTGGCCCTGCACCATCCGCTCGACCTCGACCTGCTGATCCAGCAGATCAACGACCACGACACCCAGTTCCTGATCCTGCCGCCGGCGATCCTGCGCCAGCTGCTCAACACCACCGACTCCGTCCTCGACCTCACCTCGGTGGACTCGATCATGACCGGCGGCTCCCCGCCGTCCGCGTCCCTGATCGAGGGCTACAAGCAACGGTGGGGCGTCGAGATCGTCAACGGGTGGGGCATGAACGAGGGTGCGGGCCTGTGGGCCGGCCCCGACGACGTCCCCGAGGCCGACCGCCGGTCGACGCATCTTCCCTGGTACGGCCTGCCCGGCCACGAGTGGCCGTCCAGGATCACCGGCATGCAGTACAGGATCGTCGGGGACGACGGTCACGCGACGACCTCGCCGGGCGACGTCGGAGAGCTGCGCGTCCGCGGTCCGCTCGTCTTCCCGGGCTACTTCAACCGGCCGGACCTGGCCGAGCGAGCCTTCGACGACGAGGGCTACCTGCACACCGGCGACCTCTTCCTGATCAAGGGCGACGGGTTCCTGTCGTACTTCGACCGCGCGAAGGACATCATCATCCGCGGCGGGTTCAACATCAGCGCCGCCGAGGTCGAGAACCTCGTGGTCGGTGCGCCCGGCGTCGCCGACTGCGCGGCCGTGGGCGTCCCTGACGAGGAGCTCGGCGAGCGAGTCTGCATCGTCGTGGTGCCCAGGGACGAGTCCGATCCGCCCACGCTGGCCGGCATCCTGGCCTACCTGCGCGAGGCCGGCCTCGCGGTCTACAAGCTGCCCGAGCTCATCGAGTACATGACGGAGCTCCCCCGCAATCCCGTCGGCAAGCTGCTCAAGCGGGACATCCGGACGTCGGTCAGGCAGACCGTCCAGTCCGCCCAGTGATTCCAGAAGCACCACCACCTCCCCGGAAGGGAATGTGACACACCATGGCAGCAACGGACACCGATGTGATCCTCGTCGACGTCGAGGACGGCGTCGCCACGATCACCCTCAACCGACCCGACGTCTACAACGCGTGGAACAGCGAGGTCCAGGAGAAGCTCTTCGGACTCTTCGACACGCTCGCGCATGACGACGACGTTCGCGTCGTCATCATCACCGGCGCGGGCAGGGCCTTCTCGGCTGGCGCCGACATGGAGGTCCTGTCCGAGGAGGACGGCGGCACGGCCGCCGGCAGCCGCCCGCTGCTGGCCCCGATGTGGTTCCCCAAGCCGATCATCGCCGCCATCAACGGCGCCTGCGCCGGCATCGGCCTGCAGCTGGCGCTGATGTGCGACGTGCGCATCGCGTCGCAGGACGCGAAGTTCACCACCGCGTTCGCACGTCGCGGGCTCATCGCGGAGCACGGCCTCACGTGGCTCTTCTCCCGCCTGACGTCCCTGGCCACCGCCTCGGAGCTGCTCATGTCGGCTCGCGTGTTCAAGGGCGACGAGGCCGAGCGCCTCGGCGTCGTCCACTTCGCGGTGCCCCACGACGAGGTCCTGAGCCGGGCCAACGCCTACGCCCGCGACCTGGCCGACAACGTGTCGCCCACGGCCATGGCCGTCATCAAGTGGCAGATGTACAACCACTACGACCGCCCGCTGATCGAGTCGATGGACCACTCGGACGAGCTGATGCGCGCCTCGGCCGCCCGGCCGGACCTGGCCGAGGGCGTGGCGAGCTTCCTCGAGCGCCGCCAGCCCAAGTTCGCCCCGCTGGACCACTCGGCCGTCCCGCCGACGACCTTCACGGCGAAGATCTGATCCTCGCGTCACGTCGGTGACGCGAGGAACGACCAAGGCCCGGTCCGCAACGGACCGGGCCTTGGTGCGTCACTCCAGAGGTCAGCCGACGCGCATCCCGATCCGGATCGCGTCGCCGATGCGGCTGATCGAGAAGGCCGCCAGCACGATCACCAGACCGGGGACGACCGTGGCGAACGGAGCCTCCGTGAAGAACAGGTAGGCGTCCGCCAGGTCGCCGCCCCACGACGGATTCGGCGGGTTCACGCCCAGCCCCAGGAAGCCCAGGGCCGCCTGGACGATCATCGCGATGCTCGCCAGGCTGCATGCCTGGACCAGCACCGGCGCGAAGGCGTTCGGCAGCACGTGCCGGATCGCGGCGCGCATGTTGCTGACGCCCAGCGATCGCGCGACCAGGAGGTAGTCCGAACGCCGGATCGGCAGGATGTTCGATCGGAGCAGCATGGCGATGCTCGGCGAGAAGATGAACCCGAGCGCCACCATGGACATGTTCAGTCCGGATCCGACCACGCCGGTGATCGCGACGGCCAGCACCAGGCCCGGGATGGACAAGATCGCATCCGCGAAGCGCATGCTGACCTCGTCGAGCGGACCACCGATGTACCCGGCGGCCAGACCCCACGGGACGCCGATGAGCAGGAACACCCCGACCGCGATCGCCGTGCCCTGGAAGGACGCGGCCGCGCCGTACATCAACCGGGTCAGGACATCGCGTCCGGCCTGGTCGGTGCCCAGCCAGTGCGAGGCCGACGGGGAGCCGAACGTGTTGTTCGCGTCGGTCTTGAGCGGGCCGTACGGAGAGATCACGCTGGCGAACAGGCCGACCAGGATGAGCGAGACGACGACCACGATCGCGAGGACGACGGTGGGCGTGAAGACCGTGTCGGACTTGTTGCGCCGGACACCGGTCCCGGCTCTTCCGGGCACGAGGTTCTGGGCGATGCTCATGCCGCCACCGCCCTAGAAAACGCACCATATGGCTGCACCGGCATGAGGGGCCGACTGATCTCTCGACTGCGCTCGTTCATGCGAGTTCCTTCCTGCGACGGGGGTCGATGGCCGTGAGCACGAGGTCGGCGATCAGGGACAGCATCACGACCGCGAACGCCAGCAGCAGGACGATCGCCTGCAGGGCGGCGAAGTCGCGGAAGTGCACGGCGTCGATGATCGAGGCGCCCAGCCCCGGCAGCACGAAGACGACGTCGATGATGACGAGCTCGCCGACGAGAGTCGATGCCAGGAACGGGATGAAGGTGATGACCGGTCCGACGGCGTTGCGCAGGGCGAGGTCGAAGTTGATGCGCGCCGAGCTGACGCCCATGGCACGCGCCGCACGGATGTACGGACTGTCCAGGGCGGCCACCATGGCGCTGCGGACGTGCCGGATCGTGAAGGCGGTCGGCGGCACGGCGATCAGCAGCACCGGCATCAGGATGGACTCGAGGTGCGGGCCCACGCCCGCGGACCATGGCGTGTAGCCGTTGACCGGCAGCCAGCCGAGGCTGGCACCGAAGATGCCCACGCACATCGTCGAGATCCAGAAGACCGGGACCGAGACGCCCAGGCCGGAGATGGCGAAGACGAACCGGCCGAACCGCGTCTCGCGCTTGATGGCGGCGAACATGCCGACCGCTCCGCCGACCAGGAGGGCGACGAGCATGCCGAGCCCGACGATCTCCAGGGTCGACGCCATGCGCGGCCCCAGGACGTCCACGACCGGGAGCCCGGTGGCGTAGGAGATGCCGAAGTCACCTCGCAGGACGCCCCCGATCCAGCTGAAGTACTGCTCCCACACGGGGCGGTCGAGCCCGTACCGCTCGTTGATCATCTTGATCGTGTCCGGGTTGTCCGATCCGCCCAGCAGGGCTTCGGCCGGACCGCCGGGGATGATCACGCGCAGCATGAACGACAGGAGCGTGATGAGGAGAAGGGTCGGGATGACCACTCTCAGGCGGCGGAGGAATAGACGGGTCACGCGGCACCTTCCCTCGCTGGGTGATGGAGCGGCTCGAACTCCTCGAAGTCGAGCTGGGGCATCTCGATGAACTCGTTGTGTGCCCCGTGGATCCTGGGGATGCTGCTGATGAGTGCCCGGGTGTAGGGATGCCCGGGGTCGGCGATCACCGCCGACGACGGCCCGGTCTCGACGACCCGGCCGCGGTACATGACCGCCAGCTGGTCGGACACCTCGTCGAGCACCCCGATGTCGTGCGAGATCAGCATGACGGCCAGCTTCCGCTCGTCCGTCACCTGGCGGATGATGTCCATGACCTCGCGCTGGACCGTCACGTCGAGGGCCGTCGTCGGCTCGTCGGCGAACAAAATGTCGGCGCCGCACACGAGCGCCATCGCGATCATGACGCGCTGGCACATCCCGCCGGACAGCTCGTGCGGGTAGCTGTCGAGCACGCGGTCGACGTCACGCAGCTGCACGTCGTTCAGCGCCTGGACGATGCGCTCCTTGGCCGCGGCTTTCGAGCACTCGACGTTGGCGCGAAGGGCCAGCTCCATCTGTCGCTCGATCTGGACGACGGGATTGAGGGCCGTCACCGTCTCCTGGAAGATCATCGTCATCCCGGAGCCGCGGACCTTGGCCCTCTCGGACTCCTTGGCCCCGACCAGCTCCTTGCCCTTGAAGCGGATCGAACCCTTGATGTCCGCGTTCGTCGGGGCCAGCCCGAGGGCGGCAAGGGCCGTGAGGCTCTTGCCGCTCCCGGACTGTCCAGCCACTCCCAGGATCTCTCCCGGATACAGGTCCAGAGAGACATCGACCACTGCCTTCTGGGGTCCGCCGAAGCTCACCTCGAGCTCTCGGACCGACAGGATCGGCTCGCGATCCTGGTCCTGCGAGACCCGGGACTCAGTGCTGGGAAGTGACATGATCCGTCCTTACTCGGCCGGCCGGAGCGCGGCCATGTCGGTGTCGAACTCGAGCAAGTTGGGCTCGTGCGGCTCCACACTCGTCCGATGGGCGTAGGCCTTCGGCTTCGTGTACATGTTGGCCATGTTCGGGTTGTTGGCCGCCTCGATCTGGATCTCCTGGGCCATCTTCACGCGCTCGTCGGGATCGAGGGTCTTCTCGAACTCGGCGAGCATCTCCCACGGCACGACCTCGGCATGTCCGACGTTGTAGATCGACTTGCCGTACTCCGCGTTGAACGTGTCGCGCGGGGTCGGCTGGCTGGGCCAGCTGGTGAAGTTGCAGTCAGGCGCCTTGCGGGCGGCTGCCATGTCACCACCCTTGTAGAAGTTGGCCATGACCTCGGTGAGCTCGCTGATCTCCAGGTCCACCTTGATGCCCACGGCGTCCAGCTGCTCGAGGATGTAGGGCGACGAGGTCTCGTAGCCGGATCCGGTGTAGGTGCTGCACTTGAGCTCGATGCCGTCGGCGAATCCCGCGTCGGCCAGCAGCTGCTTCGCCTTGTCCGGGTCGTACGAGTACAGGGACTGGGTCGCGTCACTGCTGTACTCCGACGACGGCGGGTACATGCTCTGCGTCGGCTCGCCGTGGCCACCCGTGGCAGCCTTGGCCAGCGCATCACGATCAAGGGCGTAGTTGAATGCTTCGCGGACCCGCTTGTCCTGGAGCTTGGGGCTCGCCATGTTGAACTGCACGTGATAGTGCGCGAGCGACGGGTCGACCTCGACCTCGATGCCATCGGCCTTCTTCAGGGTGTCGATGTCCGTGAGCGACGTGCGGGCCGCCACCTCGATCTGTCCCGACTGCAGCGCCTGGTTCATCGAGACCGGCGTCTTGAAGAACTTCAGGTCGATCGACTCGTAGAAGCCACGGTCCTCGTTCCAGTAGTCCGCGTTCTTCTTGAACACGATCTGTGAGCCGGCCACGTTCTTCTCGATGACGTAGGGGCCGGAGCCGATCGGGTTGCCCGAGACATCCTCGTTGGACTCCTCGAAGGCCGCCGGGGAGACCATGTAGCCCGAGTTGGACGCGAGCTGCTCGGCCAACCAGGCGCTGTCCTCACCCATCGTGAGCTTCAGCTCGGTGGGCGAGACGACCGCGACCGAGCTGACCGAGGTGACGAGGCCCAGCTTGGTCAGCTTGAAGTTGCGCTCGAGGTTCGCCTTGACGGCCTCGGCGTCGACCGGGGTGCCGTCGGAGAACTTCACGCCCTCGCGCAGGGTCAGGGAGAACGTCTTGCCGTCGTCGGAGTAGCCCCACTCCGTGGCGAGACCTTCCTTGACCTGACCGGTCTTGGTGTCGACTTCGAGCAGGCGGTCGTAGATCAGTCGCAGGAAGGTCATGTCATGACCGCCGGTGACGTTGACGGGATCGAGGCTGCTGGGCTGCAGCAGGGACCCGGCCTTGAGCATCGAGGAGTCACCCTCGGCTCCACCGTCTGAGCCGCTACAGGCGGCCATGGCACCGATCAGGGCCGCGACCGCGACCCATCGCGCCGCTCCAAGGATTCGCTTCACGAGGTTTCCTCTTTCATCGAAGTGAACTGCTGATGGGACTGCGTGCTCACGGTCGTCCTTTCCAGTCGCGGGATGGCGTTCAGGAGCTTCTGCGTGTAGGCGTGCTGGGGATGGTCGATGACGTCGCGCACCGGCCCGTCCTCGACGACTCGGCCCTGCTGCATCACCACGACCCGGTCGACCAGCTGGCTCACGACCGCGAGGTCGTGCGAGATGAACAGGATCGCGATGTCGTCCTCGCGGCGGATCTGCACCAGCAGGTTCAGGATCTTGGCGCGCACCGACACATCCAGCGCCGACACAGACTCGTCACAGACCAGCAGGCCGGGACGCGCGGCGAGGGCCCGGGCGATCGCCACCCGCTGCTTCTGTCCACCGGACAGCTCACGCGGCTTGCGATCCACCAGCGCGGGGTCCAGGCCGACCCGCTCGATGTAGGTGAGGCTCTGCGCGACGTGCTCCTTGGTGATCTTCCCGCCCTGGGCGATGGCCTCGGCGACGATCCGGCCGACGCTCATCCGCGGGTTCACGGCGGTCGACGAGTCCTGGAAGATCATCTGCACGCCAGCCCGGCCCGAGTTGGAGACCTTGCCCCACTCCTGCGTCACCGTTCCGTCGAAGTCCAGGCGCCCCGATGTCGCGTTGAGGAAGCCGGCCACCACCATGCCCACGGTGGACTTCCCGCTTCCGGACTCGCCGACGATGCCCAGGATCTCGGACCTGCCCACGTCGAAGCTGACACCGTTGACCGCTCGCAGGACACCCGCACGAGCCAGGTGGTACTCGACGACCAGGTTCTCGACCGATACGGCCGCATCCGTCCGCGTCGACTGCTCGAGTTGAGTCAGGTTCTCCATGAAGGCCTCCCGGGGTGGACTCTGTGTAGGCTAGATCACATTGAAACTGACATCAAGTTTATTTTCGATCAGATTCTGGACTCGGCGTCAGGGAATCCGTGCTGCCCACGAACCCGGGCGAATCGTGCCTGGGATGCCCGTTTCGTCTGGTCCGCCCTGCCAGAAATCCCCTGTGCTGTCGTCGTTCGGGCACGACAAAAAGCCGCAGGCCGTGGGATGTTCATCCCACGGCCTGCGGCCCACACCCGAACGAATCGGGCGCCTCAGTGCATCAGTCCTCGGAGCCGGCTCCGGCCTCGACGGCCGGAGTGACCTCGGGGAGCTCGAGCTCGGCCTTCGACGTGCCCGTGAAGGTGAACTCGTCGTCCTCGACGTCGACCAGGACGATCTGGCCGGCGTGCAGCTCCCCGTAGAGGAGCTTCTCGGCCAGGACGTCCTCGATCTGGCGCTGGACGGTGCGACGCAGCGGACGTGCACCGAGCACCGGGTCGAAGCCCTCCTTGGACAGCTTGATCTTCGCCGTCGTCGTGAGCTCGATGTCGATGTCCTTCTCGGCCAGACGCGTCTCGAGCGAGGCGATCATCATGTCCACCATCTGCAGGATCTCGTCCTGGGTCAGCGGCGGGAAGACGATGACCTCGTCCACGCGGTTCAGGAACTCCGGACGGAAGTGCTGCTTGAGCTCCGTCGCGACGCGCTCCTTCATCTTCTCGTACGTGCCGGCGACGTCGCCCGCCTGGGAGAAGCCCAGGTTGACGCCCTTGGAGATCTCACGCGCACCGAGGTTGGTGGTCATGATGATCACGGCGTTCTTGAAGTTGACGACGCGACCCTGACCGTCGGTGAGGTGTCCCTCCTCGAGGATCTGCAGCAACGAGTTGAAGATGTCCGGGTGGGCCTTCTCGATCTCGTCGAACAGGACCACGCTGAAGGGCTTGCGGCGCACCTTCTCGGTGAGCTGGCCGCCCTCTTCGTAGCCGACGTAGCCCGGAGGCGAGCCGAACAGGCGCGAGACCGTGTGCTTCTCGCTGTACTCGCTCATGTCGAGCTGGATGAGCGCCTCGTCGTCGCCGAACAGGAAGTTCGCCAGCGCCTTCGACAGCCACGTCTTGCCGACGCCCGAGGGGCCAGCGAAGATGAACGATCCACCGGGACGCTTGGGGTCCTTGAGGCCCGCACGCGTACGACGGATCGCCCGCGAGAGGGACTTGACGGCCTCGTCCTGGCCGATGACGCGCTTGTGCAGCTCGTCCTCCATGTGGAGCAGCCGGCTGGACTCCTCCTCGCTGAGCTGGCCGACCGGGATGCCGGTCGCCTTGGCCAGGACCTCGGCGATGAGGTGCTCGTCGACGACCGCGACCTGGTCGAGGTCGCCGGACTTCCAGGCGCGCTCACGCTCGCTCTTCGCGGAGATGAGCTTCTTCTCCTCGTCGCGCAAGCTGGCGGCGAGCTCGAAGTCCTGGGCGTCGATGGCGCCCTCCTTGCGGCGGCGGACGTCGGCGATCTGCTCGTCGAACTCCTTGAACTCCGGCGGCGCAGCGGCGCGGCGGATGCGCAGGCGCGCGCCCGCCTCGTCGATCAGGTCGATCGCCTTGTCCGGCAGGAAGCGGTCGCTCACGTAGCGGTCGGCCATCGTGGCCGCCGCGACGAGCGCGTCGTCCGTGATCGAGACGCGGTGGTGCGCCTCGTACCGGTCCCGCAGGCCCTTGAGGATCTCGATGGAATCGATCACCGACGGCTCGTTGACCAGCACCGGCTGGAAGCGACGGTTGAGCGCCGCGTCCTTCTCGAAGTGCTTGCGGTACTCGTCGAGCGTCGTGGCGCCGATCGTCTGGAGCTCGCCGCGGGCCAGCATCGGCTTGAGGATGCTGGCGGCATCGATCGCGCCCTCGGCGGCACCCGCACCCACGAGGGTGTGGATCTCGTCGATGAACAAGATGATGTCGCCGCGGGTGCGGATCTCCTTGAGCACCTTCTTCAGGCGCTCCTCGAAGTCGCCGCGGTAGCGCGAGCCGGCCACGAGCGCACCGAGGTCAAGCGTGTAGATCTGCTTGTCCTTGAGCGTCTCGGGCACGTCGCCGCGCACGATGTCCTGGGCCAGCGACTCGACGACGGCGGTCTTGCCGACGCCGGGCTCGCCCACGAGCACCGGGTTGTTCTTGGTGCGGCGGCTGAGCGTCTGCATGACGCGCTCGGCCTCGTCGTCGCGACCGATGACCGGATCGAGTTTGCCCTCGCGGGCAGCCTGGGTCAGGTTGCGGCCGAACTGGTCGAGCACGGCGCTGGACGCCGCGGCGGGGGCCTCGGTGCCGGCGCCCGTGGACTCGGCCTCCTTGCCCTGGAAGCCGCTGACCAGCTGGATGACCTGCTGGCGGACGCGGTTGAGATCGGCGCCCAGCTTCACCAGGACCTGGGCGGCGACGCCCTCGCCCTCGCGGATCAGGCCGAGCAGGATGTGCTCGGTGCCGATGTACGTGTGACCCAGCTGGAGCGCCTCGCGCAGGCTCAGCTCGAGCACCTTCTTGGCGCGCGGCGTGAACGGGATGTGCCCGCTGGGTGCCTGCTGGCCCTGGCCGATGATGTCCTCGACCTGGCCGCGGACGGCCTCGAGCGAGATGTCAAGGCTCTCCAGAGCCTTCGCGGCAACGCCCTCACCCTCGTGGATGAGGCCCAGCAGGATGTGCTCGGTGCCGATGTAGTTGTGGCTGAGCATGCGCGCTTCTTCCTGCGCGAGCACCACAACCCGTCGGGCCCGGTCGGTGAATCTCTCGAACATGTCGTCCCCTCTGCTGGACTGGTCTTTTCAGCATAGTCGGCCTGCGGTGACCGGCTTGACGAAGTCCAGATGCTTAACTCAACCGTCATGGCGGCCGGGGCCTTCCGCTGTTCGCTGTCGGCGGAATCGCCTTGGCGTGACCGGGCGGAACCGCTGGGGACCCCGCCCGGCCGAGCCGTCAACCGGGCATCACGGCGTAGGCGCGCTCGGGCGTCGCGGACGCCGGCAGTTTGGCCAGGGTGTTGATGCTGACGTGGGGCCACTTGATCCGGCCGGGTCCGCCGTCGAAGCGGTCGAAGAAGTCCAGCTGGACGATCTGCAGGTACTGCAACCGCAGCCCGATGGTCCCGTCCTGCTGCCGGACCTCCTGGATCCAGAAGGTCGACTTCATCTCCGAGGCGTTCGCCTGGCGGACGACGAAGGGGATGTTCGAGATCCCTCCGGTCGGGAGCGTGCTGTCGAACTCGAGCTTCGTGGTCCGGACGATGTCGAGGCCCTCGTTGGCCACCCTCAGCAGCGCTGTGGCGTCCGTCGGATCGAACAGGCCCCGGAACGGATTGTCCCGGAAGTGCTTGTACGGCTCGAGGTACCGGTTCGTCTCGAGGTCGTGGTCGACACCCAGCGGCAGCACGTTGACCGCCGGGATGCTCGGCGGCCCGTCGGACACCCGCGCCGTGCCCATCGCGAGCACCGAGTCCCCGTGAGGGATCGTCGCGAGCCGCGCGATGTCGGTGCTGTCCTCGTCGAGCGGGTCGGTCATGTGCAGGAACAGGCCCGGCTCGTGGTGGATCGCGGCGCCGCCTGGGCCGCCCAGACCGGTCGACGGGAAGTCCTCGGCGGCCAGCTGCTTGACGCCCTGCTCGTAGTCGAGGGTGACGAGCAGCTGGTCCGCTGAGGTCGGCGGACCCGCTGCCGTCGGGGCGATGCCACGGTTGGGAACCGCCTTGTCGACGAGGTCGAAGACCAGGTTCTCGTCGTACTGGTTCATCAGCAGCCGGTAGGGCGGCCGGAACGTCGCTCCCTGCGGTGGGCCGAACGGAAGCGCGATCATGTTCCAGCCGCGGCCGGCGAGCCCGGGCTCGTTGGACCACGTGCCGGGCAGCAGCTTGAACGGACCGAGGTCCTCGTCGCCGGTGCGGGCGTCGGTGACGTGCCGAACCTGCGGTTCGAGTCGTTGGTGGAGTGCGTCGGACTTGGTGATCACGGGGGACACCTCTGCGAGTACCGATGGGATCCGCCTCCGGCGCCCGAGCACGCTCCTGCGGACTGACATCGGTGACGAGGGGCACTGGAAGAGGAGTGATACCTCGGCCGGAGGGTGTCGGCTCGGCGTCCTAGGTTGGGTCCATGAGCCTCGACATCCGCGCCCAGGTCCAGCAGCTGCTCCCCGGCATCCGCCGCGATCTCGAAGACCTCGTCCGCATCGAGTCCGTCAGCGCCGACCCCGCTCGCGCCGCCGAGGTGCGGCGCAGCGCCGAGGCCGTGGCCGCGCTCCTGCGCGCGGAGGACTTCGCCACCGTCGACATCGTGAGCGCGCGCGAGGACGGCGGCGCCCCGGCCGTCATCGCCCACAAGCC
>NZ_DAMDLR010000048.1:405-20199 GCF_032084975.1 Aeromicrobium sp. | reverse complement strand
CGTGTGGCCTGCCCCGGACACCTCGTTCACCGTGCAGGCCGAGCGCGACCCGGGCCGCCTGCGCGTCGCCACGTGGACGAGCCCGTACCTCGAGTTCGCGCACGCCTCCGCGGGCTCGGTGGCAGCCGTCGCCGCCGCCCGCGAGGCGCTGGCGGACCAGGGGCACGAGGTCGTCGAGATCGACAATCCGTGGCCGGCCGAGCTGGAACCGCAGTTCAACGTTGTCTGGTCGGCCGGGATGGCGTCGATCCCACTGCCGCCCGAGGCGCTGGCGAGCCTGCGCCCGACGACGCGCTACTGGTACGAGCGCGGCGGGCGCGCCTCGGCGCCCGAGCTGGCCGCGGCGCTGACGTTCCTCGAGCTGACCACGAGCCGCGTCAACGCGGGGCTCGCCGACTTCGACCTCTTCCTGACGCCGACCCTCGCCCTGCCGCCCCAGCCGCACGCCTGGTTCACGGAGTCGGGCGACCCTGCCGAGGATCACCGGCGCGAGCTGCTGTTCACGCCCTACACCGCGCTGATGAACATGAGCGGCCAGCCGGCGATCAGCCTGCCGCTGCACGAGCACGAGGGCCTGCCGGTCGGGGTCATGCTGGCCGCGCACGTCGGCGCCGACGCCCTCCTGCTGCAGGTGGCGCGCCAGTTGCTGACCCCCTGAATTGCACGTTCGACCCGCGAATCGCCGTGCGCAGGCGGTGGAACGTGAAGGTCAGCGGGCCCGGTCGGTCATGATGATCGGATCGCCGTCGGTGATGGCGATCGTGTGCTCGCTGTGGGCGCCGCGCGAGCCGTCGGCGCTGCGGATCGTCCAGCCGTCGTCGTCCATCCGGATCTCGTCGGTCGACGCCAGGAACCACGGCTCGATCGCGATCACGAGGCCCGGCTTGAGCGGGAACCCGCGGCCGGCCTTGCCGTCGTTGGAGATGTGCGGATCGCCGTGCATCGTGCGACCCACACCGTGACCGCCGAACTGCGTGTTGACCGTGAGTCCGTACTCGCGGGCCGTGTCGCCGATCGTGGCACTGAGGTCGCCGATCTTGTTGCCCGGCTTCGCGACCTCGATCGCCCGGGCCAGCGCGACCTCGGTGGCCTCGATGAGCCGCAGGTCCTCGTCGCGCGGGGTGCCGACGACCGTGCTGACGGCGGAGTCGCAGACCCAGCCGTCGACGCTCACGGCGAAGTCGAAGCTGACGAGGTCGCCGTCCTTGAGCTTGTACCGGTGCGGCAGGCCGTGCAGGACGGCGTCGTTGACGCTCGTGCACAGCACCTTGCCGAACGGGCCCCGGCCGAACGACGGCGCGTAGTCGATGTAGCAGGACTCCGCGCCGCGCTCCTTGATCATGCGGTGCGCCAGCGCATCGAGCTCCAGGAGGTCCATCCCTACCTCGGCCGTCTCGACGAGGGTGGTGAGGACATCGGCGACGAAACGGCCGGCGGGCCGCATGTCGTCGAGTTGACCGGGGGTCAGGAGCTCGATCGCCATGCGGCCAGCCTACGGACGTCGGTCAGCCGGCGATGCGGAAGGTCGCCTTGTACGACCCGCTGATCACGCCGGGCGCGACCAGACCGGAGGTCCGGGTCTTCGTGCCCTTCGCCTTCTTGCCGGACTTCCAGTTCCACTGCGTGACGCCCTGCCCGCGGTTGGCCGGGATCAGCGCGTCGAGCGTCTCGACGAGCGCGCTGAAGGTGCGAGGCGCGTCATCCTCGCCCTCGAAGTCCGGGCAGTAGAGCTCGCCGTCCTCGTCCTCGAAGCACTCGAACTCCTCGATCTCGCCCTTGCGGCTGAAGGTCACCGAGCCGCGGCCCTTGGCCAGCGCGCCCATCTTGAACTTCGAGCGCGGGCCCACCGAGGTCTCCTTCGGCTTGCCCTCGAGGTACTTGCGGTACACCGGGCGGACGACGTGCGTGCGGTGCTTCTTGAGCGTCCGGCCGTTCAGCTTCACCCACTTCTTGCCGGTCCAGACCTGGGCGCCGACGAAGCGGTAGTCGACCGGCTTGCGGTCCAGCAACCTGAGCGTCGAGGTCACCGAGGTGATCGTCGCGTCGGCCAGATCGGTGTAGGCGATGGAGTAGATGTCATTGCCGATGTCCGTGGCGACCTGGTCGCCGAGGTCACCGATGCCGGAGTAGAGCTGCCAGTTCTTGAGGCTGCCCTTCTTGCCGCTCGCGAGGCGGTAGTCGATCCGCCACGACAGACGAGCCGTGCCGAAGCCGATGTTGTCGAGGATGTCGTAGACGGCGAGCGCGGGACCCATGGCGGCGTTCGTCGCCATGGCCGGGTCCACGACGGACCCTCGGTAGGTCTCGAGCACCTGTCCCTTGGCGTTCACGACCTTGGTGACCGAGGGGAAGCCCTTGATCAGGCCGAGCTTGCCGCGGATCGCGGCGTAGCCGTCCTGGGTGATCGTGCCGACCTGCTGGCCGACCGTCGCGACCTGCTTGTACGAGCCGGACAGGCCGGTCGAGTCGGTCACGACGAGCGCGGCCGAGGCGTTGTGGATCGACAGCGCGGTCTCGCCCCAGAAGTCCATCGGGTGGCCGAAGGCCCACACGTCGTCGCCACAGACCGCCGTCACCGTGCCGACTCCGCCGGAGAACAGGTCGCCGGTCGAGTAGCCGACGGCGATGTTGCCGCCGGGGACGATGGGCTCGGCGATGCGGGTGGGCGAGCCCACGGCCTGGAAGCCGCCCGCACGGACCGACGTGGCGGCCGGCGACGAGCCCTTCGGCACGCGCGCCTGCGTGCGGTTCGCCAGCGCATTCGCCCGCGCCCCGCCGGTGATGACCTTGACGGTCTTGAGGTGCTGCAGCGACCGGCCGGCGGCCGCCTGGACCGT
Source organism: Aeromicrobium sp. (assembly GCF_032084975.1). Taxonomy (GTDB): domain Bacteria; phylum Actinomycetota; class Actinomycetes; order Propionibacteriales; family Nocardioidaceae; genus Aeromicrobium. The sequence goes on along the minus strand of NZ_DAMDLR010000048.1, from coordinate 17,362 downwards.
GCGTCGCGAGCCCTCGATGTTCTTCGCGGCGACCCGCACCGACGCCGGGGCCTTGGGCGTGAGCTTGTCGGTGCCGACGGCCTTCATGTAGTCGGCCGGCGTGACCCCCGCGAGCGGGATGTCGTCGGGGCTCAGGCCGTAGGCGACGGCGCCGATGAGCCGGTCGTCGGCGGTGTAGACGGGCGAGCCGGACATGCCGGCCCAGATCCCGGCCGGGCGTCCCGTCGGGTTCGTCGCGGCATCGATGCCCGCGCCCTCCATCCGGAACAGCAGCATCGCGACGCCCTTGCCCAGCGCGTTCGGGATGTACCCGGCGTACGTGCCGGTGAACTCGACGGGCGTCGTGCCCTTGACGACCGTCAGGCCCTTCACGGTCGTGGTCTCGTCGAAGTCCTCGATGACCTCGTCCTGCGTCACCATCGGCTGGCTTCCGTCGGTGCAGAAGGCGGCCGGCACCGGCGCTGCTTGGGCGGTCGCGGGCACGACCAGCGCGGCCGCGGCCAGGCCCGAGAGGGCTGCGCCGGCGAACAGGCGCAGGGACGATCGATTCATACGGGGGCTCCCCTGATAGGTCATGAGTCGGATGATCGTATCCGAAGTCGGATGATCGTATCCGAGGAGACCCCCGCCGCGGCCGTGATACGCAGATCAATTCGTCAGACTTTGCCGGAACCTCTGCATGCCGCTCACCCACCGGTCCGTGTCCTGCGCCTTGCGGGCGTACATCGTGCCCACGTCGGCGTGCGGGAGCGCCAGCAGGCGACCCTCGTCGATCGCCTCCAGCAGCACCCGCGCGGCGTCCTGCGGCGCGATGGTCTCGCCCGCCGTGGCGACCGACGCGTGGGCGAGACGGGCCTCGGGATCCGTGGCCGTCTCACCGGCCTCGGCCATCGGGGTCGCGACGCCCATGGGGCACAGCGCGGCGACCTGCACGCCACGATCGCCGTACGTCGCCGCGAGCCACTCGGCGAAGCCCACCGCGGCGTGCTTCGTGACGGAGTAGGTCGGCGAGCCCAGCTGCGTCAGCAGTCCCGCAGCCGAGGCCGTCACCGCGAAGACGCCGGGCTGCTCGACGCTCCACCTGGGCACGAGGGCCCGCGCGGCCCGCACGTGCGCCATGACGTTGACGTCCCACGACAGCGACCAGTCGAACTCGTCGGCGTCGAGGCCGAAGCCGCGGAAGATGCCCGCGTTGGCGACGTACATGTCGATCCCGCCCAGCTCCTCGTCCGCACGGGCGATCAGGTCCGTGACGCCCGGCTCGGCGGCCACGTCGCCGGAGAACCACGGTTGGCCGAGGCGGGTCGCCGCCTCGCTGACCCGCTGCTCGTCGAGGTCGGCCAGCAGCACGCGATCCCCGCGGGCCACGAGCGCCTCCGCGATCGCGAGGCCGATGCCTCCAGCAGCGCCGGTGACGACGCAACGCGCGCTCATCGCGGCGCCGCCTTGAGAAGGGCAGGGTAGGACGACGCCGCGATTCGGGGAGTCGAATGGTTCGCTCGCTGGCGCTCGCTCATCGCAGACCCTGCCGCTTCAACTCGGCCTTGGCCAGCGAGTTCTTGTGGACCTCGTCGGGACCGTCCGCGAAGCGCAGCGTGCGGATGCCCGCATACATCTCGGCGAGCGGGAAGTCCTGGCTGAGGCCACCGCCGCCGTGCACCTGGATCGCCTTGTCGAGGATCCACTGCACGGTCGAGGGCGTCGCGATCTTGATCGCCTGGATCTCGGTGTGGGCACCCTTGTTGCCGACCGTGTCCATGAGCCAGGCCGTCTTCAGCACGAGCAGGCGCAGCTGCTCGATCCGGACGCGCGACTCGGCGATCCAGTCACGGATCACGCCCTGGTCGGCGAGCGGCTTGCCGAACGCGACGCGGTCCTGGGCACGCTGGCACATGAGCTCGATCGCTCGCTCCGCCAGGCCGATCGACCGCATGCAGTGGTGGATCCGGCCGGGTCCGAGGCGGGCCTGGGCGATCGCGAAGCCGTAGCCCTCCCCCGCGATCAGGTTGGCGGCCGGCACCCGGACGTCGGTGAACCGCAGCTCGGCGTGTCCGCCGTGGTCGCGATCGTGGTACCCGAAGACGTGCATGCCGCGCACGACTTCGAGCCCCGGGGTGTCCCTCGGCACGATGATCATCGACTGCTGGCGGTGACGTGCGGCCTCGGGATCGGTCTTGCCCATCACGATGAAGACCTGGCAGTTCGGGTTCATCGCGCCCGTGATCCACCACTTGCGCCCGTTGATGACGTACTCGTCACCGTCGCGCACGATCGACGTCTCGATGTTCGTGGCGTCGCTCGAGGCGACGTCGGGCTCGGTCATCGCGAACGCCGAGCGGATCTCGCCGTTCAGCAGCGGCTCGAGCCAGCGCTTCTTCTGCTCGTCGGTGCCGAACTCGTTCAGCACCTCCATGTTGCCGGTGTCCGGGGCCGCGCAGTTGGTCGCCGGCGGCGCCAGCTGGATGCTGCGGCCCTGGATCTCGGCCAGCGGCGCGTACTGCAGGTTGGTCAGGCCGGCTCCGCCTTCGCCGGGCAGGAACAGGTTCCACAGGCCGCGCTGGCGCGCCTCGACCTTGAGGTCCTCGATCACGGGCGGGATGTCCCACGCGTCATGCGCGTAGTTCGCCTGGATCTGCTCGTGGGCGAGCGACTCGGCCGGGTGGACGACCTCGTCCATGAACGCCTGCATCTGGGCGATCAGGCCCTGTGTCCTGTCGTCGAAGGCGAAGTCCATGACTCAGCCCTCGGCCATCACGTAGACGACCTCGGCGATGCAGGCCGGCTTCTCGACGCCCTCGATCTCGACGACGACCGAGACGATCGACTGCGTGCCGATCCCGATGTCCTTGGTCTCCTTGAGGGTCGCCGTGGCGCGGACGCGCGAGTCGACGGGGACCGGGTGCGGGAAGCGGACCTTGTTGGCGCCGTAGTTCACGCCCATGACGACGCTCTTGACCGAGTAGATCTGCGACGTGAAGACGGGCAGCAGGCTCAGCGTCAGGTAGCCGTGGGCGATCGGCGTGCCGAACGGGCCCTTGGCCGCGGCCTCGGGATCGATGTGGATCCACTGGTGGTCGCCCGTGGCGTCGGCGAAGAGGTTGATCTTCTCCTGGGTCACGGTCACCCAGTCGCTGGTGCCCAGCTCCTGGCCGACGGCGGCCTTGAAGTCGGCGAGGGTCTCGAACTCACGGGTCATCGTCATCTCCTGTTGACTAAGCGCTTGCTTAGCCCGCACGCTATCGCGTGGGGCGGGTCACAGGCAATGGGGCCGTGAGCGCCCTCGCCCACCCCGCGGAACCCGTTGTCTCCACGGCGCTCAGATGTGAGACTCGGTGGCGTGACCGCCCCCGCCGGACCCCCGCGCCGCGAGCGCCCCGAACTCAGGCCGACGCCCCAGCTGCGTCCCGGCCGCGTGGTGGCGGGCCTGCTGACGCTCGTGCTGGTGATCGGCGCCGGCTGGGCCGGATGGAACTACATCGGCACCAACGTGCTGGCCAAGCAGCGCCAGGGCGAGATGGCCGTCGCGCTGGCGGACGAGTGGAAGGGCAACCGCGAGGGCGACGCGACGAGCGACAAGGTGCGGCTGGGCCAGTCCTTCGCCGTCCTGCGGGTGCCGCGGTTCGGTGGCGACTTCGAGGTGCCGATCGTGTCGGGGATCGACGACGACGCCCTGACCTCGGGCGTCGGCTGGTTCTCGGACACCCAGCGCCCCGGCGAGATCGGCAACTTCGCCGTCGCGGGGCACCGGATCACCAACGGCCAGCCGTTCCGCAAGTTCCCCGACCTGAGGGCCGGCGACGAGGTCGAGGTCGAGACCCGCACCCACGTCTACACGTACGAGCTGCAGAACTCGGGCACCGACACGATCGTCGACTTCACCGAGATCTGGGTCGTCCAGCCGGTGCCCGAGAGGGCGCGCGAAGCCGATGACCAGCGCTCGGACGCGAAGCCCACCGAGGCGCTGCTGACCCTCACGACGTGCTCGGAGATCTTCCACACGGACGACCGCTCCGTCGTGTTCGGCAAGCTGGTCGACACCCAGCACGTGTGACGCGGCCCGGACTCTCCCGCGCGGCCTGCCGGTGGCCTTCCCTCTCTTCTCGCGCCGGCCCCCACTTTTGGTGCGCGTTTACGCCCCAACGGTCCGATCGGTCGGAATCCCGCACCAAAAGTGGGGCTGGCGGCGTGGGGCTGGCGGCGTGGGGCTGGCGGCGTGGGGCGGGCGGCGTAGGACGGGCGGGAACCGAGCGCCGACCCGGCTCAGCTGGTGGTGAGGTCGTCGACGAGCCAGACGCCGTCGACCAGCTTCATCCGCACGACGACCGACAGTGCGGCGGGCGACGCGGGCTTGGTCGCGATCGTGCGGTTCTGGTCGACGAACGCCAACAGCCGGACCGAGCTCGTGGAGCACTCCTGACCGCACTCCAGTGCCGCGATCGTGCGCACCGTGGCGGTCACGTCGATCTTGCGCTGCTCGGCCGTCGCGACCAGCTGCGGAGCCAGCTCGGTGTACTTCTCGGCGAACGAGTCGGTCATGACCTCGGTGGCGTCGTCGAGGTCGTCGGCGATCGAGGCGTGCTCGTAGCCGAGCATGCGCGGGATGGCGTCGTTCGCGGCGGCGGTGGCGGCGTCCTGGGCGTCGAACTGCTCGACGGCCGAGGCCTCTTCGCGCTGGACGACGAGCAGGGCCACGAGGGCGAACACCACGGACGCGAGCGCCAGCGCGACCAAGGCGGTACGGCGTGCGGGACGACGGAGCTTCACTGGTCCTCACCCTCCTGGGCCGGCGCGTCCTCGACGGCCACGTCGGCGAAGCCGTCGACGAGCCAGTCGCCGTCCTCGCGCACGAGGGAGACGCGCCAGCGCAGTCGCGGCTTGCCGAACGCGACGTTCTCGGGCTCGGTGGTGACGGTGATCGCCGCCAGCGCCTCGGCGCTGTCGCCGTCGATGCTGTCGATGGCGACCTGGTCGACGTCGCCCTGGGTGACGATCTTCGCCTTGGCGAAGCGCGCGAGCAGGTCCTGCGTCGAGACCTTGAACTGCTCGGCGAGGTCGTCGGTCATCAAGGGCGTCATCCGCTCGACGTAGGGGTCGAGGTCGGTGACGTCGTACGTGTTGATCCCGGCGGCGAACCGCTCGGTGGCGGCCCTGACCTCCTGGCGTTGCGACGTCTCGGCGTAGGTCGGCACCTCGGGTCCGCGCACCAGGAGCACGGTGCCCACCGCGAGCGCGACCAGCGTGACGACGACGAGGGCGCCATCGAGGAGACGGCTGCGCGTCACTGTGCCACCGCGGGCCCGAGCATCATCCACTTCCACGACTCCTCGCCGAGATCGAGCGCCTGAGGGATCGTCGACGCCTCGTCGGTGACCTCAAGCCGGTTCGTCGCCACATCGTACGTGCCCAGGACCAAGCCGTTGCCCCGGACCGAGTCCGTGGAAGCGCCCGAGACGCCGGCGGGTCCGGCGTTGGACCCGCGCGGGCTGGTCGCCTTGCAGGTCTTGCTGCGGTCCCACTTCTCGACCGTGCGGTCGAACGGGGTGCGCTGCTTGGCGGACGGGACGTAGCCGGTGAGGCACGGCGCGTTCTCGGGCTGCAGCGAGAGGCTGAGCCGAGCGGCGTACTGGCCGGTGCGCGAGTCCTTGGCGATGATCGAGTAGGCGCTCTCGATGCCGTACGGGGCGATCACCAGGACGCCGCGCACGCCGCCGAGGTTGGCGCGCACGGTCGAGTTGAGCGTGATCGCATCCTCGACCAGGGCCGAGATGTCCGCGGAGTTCTCGTCAAGCACGGCGCGCAGCGTGGTGGCGGTCGGCGCGCCCGAGTCGATGACGGTGCGCAGGTCCTGGTCGGAGGCGCGGACGGCGGTCGACAGGTCCCGCAGGTTCGCCGCGAACGTCCGGATGTTGGCCTGGGAGTCCACCTGCGTCTGCAGCACGGTCGACGAGCTGCGGATGAGAGCCGCCGTGACCTCGTACTTCTCATCGGCCTCGGTGATGAACGAGTTCCCGCTCTCGATGATCGTGCGCAAGTCGTCGCCGGATCCCTCGAATGCGTCGCCGAGCTCGGCGATCACGGTGCTGAGGTCGTCGGGGTTGACCGACGAGAGCAGGGCGCTGACGTTGGTCAGGAGCGTGCGCGTGTCGATGGGGACCTGGGTGTTCTCGCGCGCGACGACCGCGTCGTCGTCGAGGAACGGGCCCTGATCGGTGCGTGGCTGGAAGTCCAGGAACTGCTCGCCCACAGCCGAGCGGTTGGCGACGACGACCTCGGTGTCGGCCGGGATGGACGTCGACTTCGAGTCGATGTGCACCTCGACCTTGACGCCGTCGCCGTCGAGCCACATGTCGGTCACGCGACCGACGCTGACACCGCGGTAGGTGACGTCGGCCGTCGTGAAGATGCCGCCGGACTCGGCCATCTCGACGGTGACCGTGTACCCGCTTCCGAACAACCGGTCGACGCGGGCGTAGTTGGCGCCGATGTAGGTCATGGCGATGAGCGTGCCCACGACGAACAGGATGAGCTGGACGCGAACGCGGCGGGTGATCACGGTGTCACCACCGTCCGCGCCATGACGCCGGAGACGTCCGGCTTGCGCAGGCTCTCCTTGAGGGCCGCACGCTCGCGCTCGGTCATCAGGCCGATCGTCTTGGCGAAGTCGGTCTCGAAGTCGATCGACACGTTGAGGAAGTTGCCCATCTGGTAGTTCTGCGCTTCCTTCGGGGTCTCGCCCAGGAGGGAGTCGGGGAAGGGGAAGGTCGGCAGCACCTCGAGCGAGGAGATGAGCGCGTCGCCGGCGGAGCCGAGGTTGTCGAGCACGGGCGCGAGAGCCCGCAGGTCGGCGGTGACCGCGTCCTTGCTCTTGATGATCACGTCGGAGCCGACCGCGCCCAGCTTCGAGAGCGCCTCGAGCATCTGGACGAGGTTGGCGCGCTGCTCGTTCACCGTGGCCAGCGCGGCGGGCAGGTCGTCGAGGGCGGCATCGATCGCCTGCTTCTGGTCGTTGGTGGTCCGCGCGAGGCGGTCGATCTGCTCGATCGCCTCCACGATGTCGTCCTTGGAGTCGTCCGCGACCGCGACGAACTCGTCCAGTCGGCGCACGAGCGCGCGCATGTCGGACTCGCGGCCGGACAGTGCCGTGTTGAGCTCGCGACTGATCACCTGTGCCTTGCTGAGGGCACCGCCGTTGAGGACGAGCGACAGCGAGCCCAGGACCTGCTCGATCTCGGGTGCGTTGCCGGTGCGCTCGAGCGGGATCAGGTCGCCCTCGTCGAGCCGTCCTGCGCCACCGCCCTCGAGCGGTGCGGCCAGTGACACGAACTTCTCGCCCAGGATCGAGGTCTGTCGGATCGACGCCGTCGCCTCGTCGGGCAGGTCGACGTCACTGTTGACCTTGACGGTGACCTGCGCACGCCAGCCCTTCAGCTCGACCTTGGTGACCCGGCCGACCGAGACGTCGTTGACCTTGACCGCGCTCTGCGGAACCAGGTCGAGCACGTCGGCGAACTCGATGACGACGGTGTACGGGTCGTCGCCCAGGTCGGCGCCGCCGGGCAGCGGCAGGTCGCCGACGCTGGACACGCAGCCCGACACGAGCGCGATCGAGCCGACGACACCCACGAGCCCCAGTCGGAGGCGATGGTTGCGCATCACGACACCCCCATCAGGTCGGAGAGCGAGGCGGGCTGCGACGTGCTGCCCGAGGAGGGATCGGCCTGACGGCCGAGCCACGTGAGGACGTCTCCCATGGCGTAACACGTGGTGGTGTACTCCGGATTCTGCGCACTGGCCGGGGCACAGAAGGCCGCCACCTGCTCAGGTGTGGTCATCACCGTGAACTTCCCGTCCTGGGCACCCTTGAGGGACGTCCGCGCGTCGAGCGTGCCGTTGGTCGGGTTGTACGCCGTGGCCAGGTTCGACAGCGCCTTCGGTCCGGACTCGAGGATCTTCGCCAGGTCCTGGCGCTGCTTGGCCAGTGACCTGGTGACCTTGCTGAGGCCCTTCACGTTCTTGCGCAGGCCCTCACGGTTCTCGGACACGTAGCCCTGGACCTGGGCGAGCGCACCGGCGAGCTCGCGCAGCGCGAGCTGGAGGTCGTCGCCCTCGCCGGCCAGGACGTCGGAGACGCCCGCGAGGCTGGCGTTGAACCGGCGGACGCTGTCATCGTTGGCCTCGAGCGCCGAGACGAAGCGCTCGATCTGCTCGACCGAGGCGAACAGCTCGTCCTTCGAGCCGTCGGCAGTCTTGGTCAGCTTCGACAGCGCTTCGATGCTCTGGCGGATCTCGGCGCCCTTGCCGTCAAGGTTCTTCGCCGAGTTGGACAGCAGGTCGCTCACGGCGCCGTCCTCGTTGAGGCCCTCGGGACCGAGCGTGGTGGCGACGCGGTCGAGGGCCGCGAACGTCTCGTCCAGCTCGGTCGGCGTCCCCGTCTTCGACTGGTCGAGGTGAGCGCCGTCCTGCATCTTCGCCCCACCGGTGTAGGCCGGGACGAGCTGGACGAACCGGTCGCCCACGACCGACGGTGAGACGATGACCGCCTGCGCGTCCGCGGGGACGTCGACGTCACCGTTCCACGTGATCCGGGCCCGGACGTTCTGGCCGCGGGGCGTCAGCTTCTCGACCGTGCCCACGTCGACGCCGAGGATGCGGACCTTGGAGCCCTCGTAGAGCGACACGGACCGCTCGAAGTCGACCGTGATCGTCTTGTCCTGCGAGCTCGGCAGGACGACGAGCGCGAGGACGGCCACGACGGCCAGGGCAGCCGCCGCGACGACGGCAACGAGGGTGACGCGCGAGGCGCGGCTCTGGAAGAAGGCGCTCACAGTCCGTCCTCCAGACCGAAGATGCTCAGCAGGTTGTAGACGAACGAGTCGAGCCACGGCCCGTTGGAGCTGTTGTTGGCGACCGCGGCGTAGTATGCCGGGAGCTGCTCGATCGCGCGGGTGATGTTGGCCTCGTTCTTGCGCAGGACGGCGACCACGCCGGCGAGCCGGTCGAGCGCAGGCTTGAGATCGGCACGGGTGTCGGTCACCAACGTGTCGATCTCCTGGGACATCGCCGTGACGTTGACCAGGACGGCGTGGATCGCGTCCCGCCGTTCGGAAAGTGCGTCGAACAGCACCGACCCGTCCTCGAAGAGCTTGGCGAACTCGTTGTTGCGGTCGGCCAGGACCGTGGAGATGCCGTCGATGTTCTCGAGCAGCGTCTTGATCTCGGCATCGCGCGACGCGAGGCTGTTCGACAGCGCCGTGACGCTGGTGACCGCCTCGCGGAACTCGTCGGGGGTCTTCTCGGCGACGTCGTTGATCGTGTCGAGCGCTTGCGAGAGCTGGTCCTGGTCGATCTCCTGGGTCGTCTCGGTGAGACCCGAGAACGCCTGGACGATGTCGTAGGGGGCCTTCGTGCGCGTGACGGGGATGACCGAGCCCTTCTCGAGCGTGCCCGGTCCCTCGGGCTCGAGGCTCACGTACATCGTCCCGAGCAGAGACTTGATCCGCACCGACGCGCCGGTCTGGCTGCCGAGGCGGTCACGGTCCTTCTTCACTCGGAAGACGACCCGGACCTTGTCCCCCTCCAGCTGCAGGTCGGCGACCTCGCCGACGCGCACGCCCGCCAGGCGGACGTCGTCGCCCTTCTTGAGTCCGCCGACCTCGGTGAACTCGGCGGCGTACTTGGCGCCACCGCCGATGATCGGCAGGCGCGAGGCCTGACTGGCGGTCAGCAGGATCGCGGCGATGATCAGCAGCGACACGGCTCCCACGATCACGGGATTGCGCTCGCGGAACGGTTTCATGTTCCTCAGCGGCATCGGCTGACCCCCGATCCGGTCACGGTGACGCGCTTGGTGGTCTTGAACGGCCGCGTCCTCTCCCACCCGGGGACTCCGCTGAGCGAGGGGAGCTTGCCGTTGACCTCGACGTCGCACACGTAGAAGTTGAAGAAGGAGCCGTACTGGCTGGTGCGCCCGATCCGGTCGATCTTGATCGGCAGGATGCCGAGCGTGCGGTCGAGGTCGCGCCGGGCCTTCTTGGTGCCGATCTGCGACGTCAGCTTGCGCAGGTTCTTGATGTCCGCCGTCATGGCGGGACCGGCGTCGTCGAGCAGGCCCGCGGTCTCGCCGGTCAGCACTGCGATGTCGTCCAGCGAGTCGGTCAGCACGCCACGGTCGTCCTTCAGTCCGGTGATCAGTTGCTGCAGGGTCGAGATCGCGGTGGAGAGCTCGTCGTCGCGCTCGTTGAACGACGTCAGCACGACGGTCAGGTTGTCGATCACCGAGCCGATCAGCTCGTCTCGCTTGGCGAGCGTGCCGGTGAGCGAGGCGGTGTGCGAGAGCAGGGATTCCACCGTGCCGCTCTCGCCCTGGAACACCTGGATGAGCTCGTAGGCCAGCTGGTTGGTGTCCTCGGGCGACAGCGCCTCGAACAGTGGCTGGAAGCCCCCGAACAGGTCGGTCAGGTCGAGTGCGGGCTGAGTCCGGTCGAGCCCGATCGTCTCGCCCTCCTGGAGCCGCTCGGCCGAACCGGTGCCCTCGCTGAGTGCGATGTAGCGCTGTCCGATCATGTTGCGGTACCGCAGCGTGGCCTGCGTGCTCTGGGTGAGCGGCACGTCGTTGTCGACGTTGAGCGTCACGATCGCGGAGTTGCCCGAGTGCACCTCGACGTTGGAGACGTTGCCCACGCGCACGCCGGCGATACGGACGTCGTCGCCCACGACGAGGCTGGTGACGTCGCTGAAGACGGCGCGGTACGTGTGCGTGCGGGAGAACGATCGGTTGCCGATGACCGCGGCCAGCAGGGCTGTCATGAGGCCCGTGACGACCAGGAAGACCATCAGCTTCACGAACGACCGCGCGGTCGCGCGATCGAGTCCGGTGCGGCTCATCCGAGACTCACCTCCGCTCCGCGCAGCACGGGACCGTAGAGGGCGTGGGCGACATCGGGCACGTCCTCGGGGTCGACGCCCAGGTTCGCCGCGACGATCGCCTTGACCTGCTCGGCCTCGGCGGCGCTGCCGGCGGGCCGGATGACCGTCGGCGCCGCCAGTGGCGCCCGCTTGCCCAGGTCGCCGCCGACGCCGAGCTGCTCCAGCAGGGAGTCGCTCATGCCGGGCGCCGGGCGCTTCTTGGTGTAGCGCGTGCCGGGCAGCGTCGCGCAGCTGGGCGAGAGCGAGGACGACCCTCCGCTCGCGGCCGGCAGGCGCGGCGTGTCACGGCCGTCGTACTGGCGCGACGAGCGCGGCGCGAACTCGATCGACACGTTGGCACGGTGGTCGCGGAAGGTGTTGTCGATGGCCGGCATGAGCTGGTCGATCCCCTTCAGGACGCAGCCGATCGTCGGCGAGTAGTCGGCCAGCAGCTCGAGCGTCGGCTGCGAGTCCTTCGACAGCGTGATGAAGTCGTCGCCCGAACGGTCGAAGAGTGTCTCGGCGGACGTCGCGAAGGCCGCGGTCTGGACGAACAGCGACTGCAGCTGCGCGCGACGGGCCGTGAGCGTGTTGCCGGTGACGACCGCGTTGCGCAGCGTCGTGCCGATCGCGGGCATCTCGTCGGCGTACGTCCTGGCGGTGTCGCCCAGCAAGGTGATGTCCTCGACGAGCTGGGGAGCCAGCGGCGTCATCTTCTGCAGGTAGGCCGAGAGGGTCTCGAGCCCGTCGCCGAGCGTCTCGCCCTGGCCGGACAGCGCATCGGACAGGGCCGTGAGCACGTAGGACAGGTCCTCGGGGTTCAGCGCGGTGAGCAGTGGATCGAGGTCGGTCAGCAGGTTCTCGACATCGGAGGGCAATGCGGCCTGGACGATCTCGTCGCCGGCCTGGATCGCTCGGCCCGACGACTGTGGGACGGGCTGCAGGTCGACGTACTTCTCGCCGAACAGGGTCTTGGGCACCACGAACGCCTGGACGTCGGACGCGATCAGCGGCTGCTGGTCCGGATCGAGTGCCAGGTGGATGACGGCCTGGCCCTTCTCGGAGGTGATCTCCTCGACCCGGCCGACGATGACGCCGCGCATCTTCACGTCCGCATTGGCGTTCAGCTGCAGGCCGGCGCTGCTGCTGCGGATCGACACCGGGACGTCGTCCACGAACAACTTGGTGAACATCGCGTAGGTCAGGAACACCGATCCGGCGACGAGGGCGACCATGACGACGCCGAGGCCGCGGATCACGGCAGGCTGGTCCATCGCCGAGACGCGGGGCATCAGCCGGCCAGCCTGACGGTCGTGGTGGTGCCCCAGATCGCCATCGACATCATCAGGTCGGCGACGTTGATGACGACGATCGACGTGCGGACGGCGCGGCCCACGGCCACACCGACGCCGACGGGTCCGCCGCTGGCGTAGTAGCCGTAGTAGCAGTGGATGAGGATGACGAGGAACGCGAACACGAGCACCTTGAAGAACGACCACAGGACGTCTTCGGGTGGCAGGAACAGGTTGAAGTAGTGGTCGTATGTTCCCTCGCTCTGCCCGTACACCGCTGTCACGGTGAGCTTCGTGGCGAAGTACGAGGCCATCAGCCCGAGCATGTACAGCGGGATGATCGCGATCAGGCCGGCGAGGACGCGGGTCGTCACCAGGTACGGCAGGGACGGGATCGCCATGACCTCGAGCGCGTCGACCTCCTCGGAGATCCGCATGGCGCCCAGCTGGGCCGTGAACCCACAGCCGACGGTCGCAGCCAGGGCGATGCCCGCCACCAGGGGAGCGATCTCGCGCGTGTTGAAGTACGCCGAGAAGAAGCCGGCGAACGCACTGGTGCCCAGCTGCTCGAGGGCGCTGTGGCCCTGCATGCCGACCTCGACGCCCGTGAAGAACGACATCGTCGTGATGACGCCGACGGTGCCGCCGATGACGGCCAGGGAGCCACGACCGAAGGTCACCTCGGACAGCAGGCGCAGGATCTCGCGCGGGTAGCGCGCGATGACGCGGGGCATCCACGCGATGACGCGGATGTAGAAGGCGAGCTGCAGACCGAGGTCGTCCAGCGTGCTGAGGGGACGCCGATAGGCGCTCTTCACGTCGACCACGTCACAACGCCTTCGCCGGGACGAGCTGGAAGTACAGGGCGCTCATGACGAAGTTGGCCATGAACAGCAACAGGAAGGTGATGACGACCGACTCCATGACGGCCTGGCCGACGCCCTGGGGGCCGCCGTCGGCGTGCATCCCCATGTAGGTGGACACGAGCGCGGCGATCAGGCCGAACACGAGCGCCTTGGCCATCCCCTGGTAGAGGTCGGGCGTCTGCGCCAGCGCCGTGAACGAGGCCAGGTAGGCGCCGGGTGTGCCGCCCTGCAGCATGACGTTGAAGACGTAGCCGCCGAGGACGCCGACCACGCTCACCAGCCCGTTGAGGAAGACGGCCACGAGCATGCAGGCCAGGACGCGTGGCACGACGAGGCGCTGGATCGGGTCGATGCCCAGCACCATCATGGCGTCGAGCTCCTCGCGGATCTTGCGCGCGCCCAGGTCGGCGGCGATGGCGGAGCCACCGGCACCGGCCACCAGCAGCGCCGTCGCGATCGGGGCCGCCTCGCGCAGCACCGCGAGCACCGCCGCCGAGCCGACGAACGACTGGGCCCCGAACTGCTGGACGAGGCTGCCGGTCTGCAGCGCCACGACCGCGCCGAACGGGATGGCGACGAGCGCGATCGGGATGATCGTGATCGAGGCAATGAACCAGGCCTGCTGGACGAACTCGCGGAACTGGAACGGCCGGCGGAAGACGGCGATCAGCACGTCGGTGCCGAAGGCGAAGAGCCGACCCGCGGTCGCCAGCGGCGCCGTGAGGGTCTTGACCACGCTCACCGGGCACCACCGGACAGCGACTGCGGGGAGGGCGCGGTGAATCCGGAGCCGTCGTTGAGGAACGATCCCGGCGGCGGGACGACGCCGTTGGCGGCGCACCACGCGCCCGGCTCGGACTGGGTGGCGCGCGGCCGGCCGTCGGACGGGAAGAGCTGGAGCGGGATCGGGGGCAGCGGCGGCAGCGTCGTGTGGTCCTCGGCCGCGAGCTCGTCGGCGTCCTTCTCCTCGCTCATGCCGATCGGGCCGACCGTCTGGGCGTTGAGGAACTGGCGCACCGCCGGCTCCTCGCTGGACAGGAGCATCTCGCGCGGGCCGAACATCGACAGGTGACGGTGGTACAGCAGGCCGATGTTGTCGGGGACGGTGCGCGCGGTGTTGATGTCGTGGGTGACGATCAGGAACGTCGCCTCGGTCTGGGCGTTCAGGTCGACCATCAGCTGGTTGATGAACGCGGTGCGGACCGGGTCGAGGCCCGAGTCCGGCTCGTCGAACAAGATGATCTCGGGCTCGAGCACGAGGGCGCGGGCCAGGCCGGCGCGCTTGCGCATGCCGCCCGAGATCTCGCCGGGAAGCTTGAGCTCGGCACCGACAAGACCGACCATCGACATCTTCTCCATGACGATGTCGCGGATCTCGGTCTCGTTCTTGCGGGTGTGCTCGCGCAGGGGGAACGCCACGTTGTCGAACAGCGTCATCGACCCGAACATCGCGCCGTCCTGGAAGAGCACGCCGAACAGCTTGCGGATCTCGTAGAGATCGCGCTCGGTGCAGGTCGCGATGTCGGTTCCCTCGATGAAGATGTGCCCCTCGTCGGGCTTGAGCAGTCCGATCAGCGCCTTGAGGAAGACCGACTTGCCGGTGCCCGACGGGCCGAGCATGACGCTGATCTGCCCCGCCGGCAGCGTCAGCGAGACGTCACGCCAGATCGTCTGCTTGCCGAAGGTCTTGGTCAGGCCTTCAACGCGAACTTCGACACCCATGGGGCTCCTTGTCAGGGGGACGGTCCCCGCATCATCGCGGGCACCTCGAGGAACTCGTGCGGCTCAGGCGCCGGTGCGCCGGGCCCGTACCCCGAGCGCCAGGCGAACGGCCAGGAGCACCCCGAACAGTCCGGCGAGTCCGGCTGCGAAGGGCGAGCCCGTCGCCGGGAGCTCGGTCGTCTCGTCGGACACGCCGGTGGTGTTGCCGTCGCTGTCGCTGCCGTCCTCGTCCCAGTCGTAGCCGCTGTCATCGATGTCGGTCTCGTCGTCCGGGTTCACCGGATCGATGACCTCGGGATCGGTACCGGATCCGGGAGGCAGGTCGTCATCGCCGCCACCGCCGGTGTCGTCACCGGAGCCGACCGGAGGCGGCGGGCACTCGGTCTGCGAGCACCCGGCACCGACGGCGATCGTGCCGATGATGCGGTGCTCCTTGTCGGCGACGACCTCGGTGCCGGCCGAGTTCAGCACTCCGCGCGTGCACTTCAGGTCGGCCTTGGCGATCGATCCGACCACGGGCGGGTCCATCTCGGAGTGCAGCATGAACGTCAGCGGCATCTGGACGTAGATGAGCCCGGTGGTCTGGTCGGACTGCGGCACGGTGACGGGATCGACCACGCCGTCGGCGACGATCGACACCTCTTGGCCGGGAGTTAGGTTGACCCAGTCGTTGACGAGCGGGCCCGGCTCGCCGTTGGGCCCCTTCACCACGGGACTCATCGTCTCGATCAACTCGCCACCGGGGGCCACCGCCTGCAGGTCGACCTTGGTCGTCGAGGAGCCCTTGACCTTGCGCACCTTCATCGGTCCGTACAGGCGGTCGACGAGCGGGGTCGAGAGCGCCAGCGTCAGGGTCGTCTCGGTCGCGGGCACGGTGTCGCCCGGCTGGACACTCGCGGGCAGGTCCGTCTCGGACGTCACGTAGAACTGCTTGGGACCTTGCAGCGAGAGGTCGATGGTGTTGTTGAGCGCCTTGCACACGTAGGGGACACGGTCGATGCTGGCCGGGGCCGCCTGGGCGGGCGCGGACAGGTGGACCGCACTGGCGCCGACGACGGCACTGGCGACCGCGAATCGAAGAGCTCGTCGTACAGAAGCGCTCGGGCGCATGGTTCCCTCGTTTCACGGCTGGACACACTCGGTCGATCGCCTCCCGCTGGGCGCAATCCCGACGACTGTAACCTCTAGTTGCATGTGACGCAAGCCACTTACCGAGCGGTAGGAATCACGCCTGACTCGTGAGTAACAACAGGGCCGGCAGAAGCCCCGCGATCACGGCGCCGACCAGCACCACGACGTCGAAACGGGACCACGTCGCCGGCTCCGCCCACGTGCGTCGACCGGCCGTGGCGAACCCCCGGGCGTCCATCGCGATCGAGGTGCGGGTGGCATCGCGCAGCGTGTGCACGAGCAGCGCGAAGGCCATCGGACCCGGACGCCGCGGCAGACCGCGGGCCTTCCTCGCTCGATCGAGGTCATGCCACGCCTGCCACGCTCCACTCACGCGCTGGAGCGCGGCGGACAGGGCCGCCGCGAACCGGCCCGGGACGCGCAGCGACTGCGCCAGGTAGTCACCGAGACGGGCCACGTCGATGTACCCCGCCGCGACCGCGCCCGGCCACGCCATGACGAACGTGCGCACCCCGGCGACCGCCGCGACCTCGAGGTCCCGGCCCCCGAACAGCCACGTGGTCCACACGATCGTGGCGATCGGGAGCGTGACCACGGCCAGGCACAGCGCCGGGTACCGCCACGACGGCACGAGAGCGACGATCGCCGCGATGTAGACGACGGCACAGGTCACCGCGATCTCCATCGTGCGGATCCCGGCCGACCCGAGAGCCGCGGCGATGCCGATCGCCAGCAGGACGAGCGGGTTGAGGCGGGTGATGAGTCCGGTCACGGCACGACCACTCCCCCACTCATCATCACGTCGCGGTGCCGGGGCAGGTCGGGATCGTGCGTGGACACGACGACGGTCGCGCCGGCCCGCGCCGCTGACCCGAGCCAGCCCGCCACGAGGGCCCACGACCCGCGGTCCTGCCCGACCGTCGGCTCGTCCGCAAGGACCAGGCCCGGGCGATGGGCGCAGGCCGCCGCCAGCGCGAGCCGCCGCTGCTCGCCGCCTGACAGCCGATAGGGATGGTCGTCACCCCGTCCCGTCAGCCCGAT
>NZ_DAMDLR010000048.1:0-240 GCF_032084975.1 Aeromicrobium sp. | reverse complement strand
CACGAAGCCCAGCTCGGGGTCCTGCGGACACCAGCCGATCTCGGGCGGCGTGTCGACCTGCCCCGAGACCGGTGCGACCAGGCCGCCCAGAGCCAACAGGGCCGTGGACTTGCCCGCGCCGCCGCGCCCCACGAAGGCCGTCACCGTGGCCGGAGCGAGCGTGATGGTCAGCCCGTCGACCGCGCGTGTGCGCTCGGTTCCGCGCAAGGTGCGGGTGACCCGGTCCACCACGAGTTGACG
>NZ_DAMDLR010000047.1:0-20550 GCF_032084975.1 Aeromicrobium sp. | reverse complement strand
TGCGGCGGTTCGCGTCCTGGGAATGGCGGTGCTCGGCGCCCTCGCCGCCGCTGCCGCCCTGCTGCTGTGGGCGTGGGCCCGCGGCAGCTCGCCGGCCGACGTGTTCGACGCGCTCTTCGCGTTCCGGCTGCGTGCCGCCGAGGTCATGTCCGTCACGCCGTCGAGCGCCGCTCCAGAACGGCGCGGCGAGGTGTGGGCCAGGTCCGTGATCACGGGGCAGGCCGTCCTCGTCCTCGCGGTGCTCCTGGCGCCGTGGTGGCGTCGCTTCCGCTCGCCGGCCGCGGTCGCGCTGGCGATCACGACCGCCTACGCGTGCTTCTCGATCTCGGCCGGCGGCAGCTGGTGGAGCCACTACCTCGTGCAGCTGGCCGTGCCCCTGTCGGTGGGCGCCGGACTCATCGCCACGCGCTCGCGCCGGTTCGTCCCGCTCGTCGTGGCGTACGGCGCCGCGGCAGCCGTCGTGGGCGTCGTCGTCATGCGGCCCCTGCTGGTGACCGAGGGCTGGGAGGTGACCGCGGGCAGGATGATCTCGCAGGTGGCCGAGCCGGCCGACACGGTCGTGAACGCGTGGGGTCGGCCTGACCTCGTCCTGGCGGCGGGGCTCGAGTCGCCCTACGAGCACCTGTGGAGCCTCCCGGTCAGGACCGACGATCCGCACCTGACGCGGTTCCTCGAGATCCTCGACGGACCCGACGCGCCGACGTGGCTGGTCACCCCGGGATCGCTGCGAGCGCCCGGCGTCACGCCCGATGCCGCCGAGGCGGTCGTGGAGCGGCTCTACCGCACGGTGGCGACCGTGTGCGGGCGCGAGATCCTGCTGCGCCGGGACGTCGAGCGCCCGGCGCCCCCGGCACCGCGCGATGTCGAGTGCAAGCCCTCCGAACGGTGGCGTTGAGGTCCATCGTGGAGAGTCGCCTCCCGGGCTCGGCGTGCAGCGCGGCTGACGCTCGGGCCCCGGTGCGCCAGCGCCTCGCGGTGCGCCGGTTCCGCCGCCATGGCGTCGCCACTGGTTCGTGACACCGGGTTACAGCGCTGTGGTCCATCCCACAGGGGCGCGCGGAGAGTGAGCCTTTCCGCGCGGTAAGGTCGCGGTAATCTCCGGATGGCGCGTCGCCGATTGGCGGTGCTCTTCGGAAAAATCTTGGTGAACGGGGCCGGCCGGCGGGCCGGTCAGGAGAGGACAAGGCAGACCGATGGTCGACGTGGACAAGGTCCTGGACGAGGCGGGGTTGAAGAACCCCCACGTCCATGAGTTCGTGAAGCACTGGGCGGGAATCACCCAGCCCGATCGCATCGAGGTCGTCAGCGCAAGCGATGACGCCCGGCTCCTGCAGGAGTCTCTCGAGGCGGGCGAGCTCGAGCCGGCCGGCGAGGGCCTCTACTACTCGCAGAGCTACCACAAGGACACGGCCCGCTCCGAGGAGCGGACCATCGTCGCCACCAGCGACCCGGCGGACAAGGGCGTCTACAACAACTGGCGTCACGCCGACGAGATCAAGCCCGTCGTGATCGGCAACATGACCGGTGCTTCGCAGGGCAAGACGATGTACGTCATCCCCTACCTGATGGCCGCTCCCGGCTCGCCGCTCGAGGCGTACGCCGCCGGTGTCGAGCTGACCGACAACCGCAACGTCGTCCTGCAGATGATCCGCATGGCGCGCGTCGGTGTCGACCTGTTCGAGAACCTGAAGGATCCCGAGAGCTTCGTCCGCGCAGTCCACGTCACGGGCGACCTCGAGAACCTCGGCCAGGGCACGCCTGAGGACAAGCGCTACTTCGTGACCGTCGCCGACGAGCGCACGATCCTGCACTTCGGCTCGTCCTACGGCGGAAACGCGCTCCTGGGCAAGATCGCCCACGGCCTGCGCCAGGCGAACTGGGACGGCTGGGCGTCGCGCAAGTTCCTCGCCGAGCAGTACATGCTCATCGCGATCCAGGACAAGCAGACCGGCAAGAAGTACCACATCGCCGGCGGCTTCCCGAGTGCCTCGGGCAAGACCAACCTGGCCATGATGGTCGCCCCGGGCGCGCTCGGCGAGCGGTACTACGTCGAGTTCTTCGGCGACGACATCGCGTGGCTGTGGGTCGGCGACGACGGCAAGCTCTACGGCATGAACCCCGAGTACGGGGTGTTCGGCGTCGCGATCGACACCAACGCGATCACGAACCCGAACGCGCTCGCCGCCGTCGAGGAGGGCACCGGCGCGATCTTCACCAACACGGCGTACAACGTCAACACGAACGAGACGTGGTGGGAGGGCAAGTCGCCCGACTACCCCGAGGACGTCGAGGGCTGGCGCGACTGGAAGGGCCACCTCATCTCCGAGCGCCCGGCCGCCGAGCAGCGCAGCAAGGACCACGTGTGGGCGCACCCGAACTGCCGCTTCACCTCGACGATGTCGAACGTCCCCAACGAGTCGCCCGATTACGACGACCCGGCCGGCGTGCCGATCGACGGCATCATCTACGGCGGCCGCACGCGTGACCGCGAGCCGCTGATCCGCGCGATCGAGGATCCGGCCGAGGGCGTCTACGACGGCCTGACGCTGGGCGCCGAGGCCACGGCCGCGGCCGAGGGCGTCGCCGGACAGCTGCGCTACGACCCGATGTCGATGCGTCCGTTCCTGGCGCTGCCCGAGGGTCGCTACGCCCAGCACTGGCTCGACATCCTCGACCAGGTCACGGACAAGCCGCTGTTCGCGCACGTCAACTGGTTCCAGCGCGATGCCGACGGTGGCTACCTGTGGCCCGGCTACAGCGAGAACCTGCGCGCCCTGCTGTGGATGATGGACTACCGCGAGGGTCGTGTCACCGGCACGAAGACCCCCGTGGGCGTCGTCCCCACCAAGGACGAGCTGAACCTCGACGGCCTCGAGATCGACGATGCGGTCCTCGACCAGCTGCTGGCGATCGACGTCGACCGCTGGAAGCAGGAGATCGACCTGCGCGAGGCGCACCTCAAGGCGTTCGACGGTCTGCCCGAGCGGATCTGGGAGGCGCACCGCCGCGTCGCCCAGGACCTCGACCAGGCCTGAGCACCCACGAAGGGCCCCACCGGATTCCGGTGGGGCCCTTCGTCATGTCCGGGGTGCGGGGGAGCGGTGACTCAGCGTCCGTTGGTGGCTGGGTTCGGACGCTCATTCACCGCCCACCCTCAGCCACCGTCAGGGACGCAGCGACCAGGCGCCCGCGCCTTCGTCGCGCAGGCCCAGCGCCGTGGCGCGCTTGGCGACCCAGGCCCGCTGGGCCTTCGTGAGCGAGCCGAGCTCGAACCTGGTGCCCCAGCCGTACGGCGAGGTGCCGGGGATGTCGACGAGGTCGCCCTCGGGACCGCGCTGGATCTGGCCGACGATGTCGCGGTAGCCGGCCGTGAACTCGAGCCGCTCGTCGAAGGTGCGCCGGAACCCGCTGGCGAGCCGTTGCGCGCGCTTGCCCACGTCGCAGCGCAGCAGCACGCCGCCCACGTCGCACATCACGCCACGGGGCACCTGGCCGTTGCTGTAGCCACCCCAGCCGGTCCCGCCGCCGGCGTTGGCGAGGAACTGGACCAGGACGGGCATCGGGTCGATGAACTCGCCGTTGACCTGGATCTCGAAGTGCAGGTGCGGCCCGGTGGAGTTGCCGCGCGAGCCGACCAGGGCGATCTCGTCGCCGGAGTTGACGGTCTGGCCGTCCTCGACCAGCACCTGCGAGGAGTGGGCGTACCGCTCGGCCGTGCCGTCGGGGTGCGAGATCGTGATGAGGGTGCCGGCCCAGCCGACCTCCTGCAGACTCACCGTTCCGCCGCGCGAGGCGTAGATGGGCGTGCCGGTGGGGGCGGAGAGGTCCTGGCCGGTGTGGGTGGACTGCCACAGGCTGCCGCCCATGCCGAACCCGGCCGAGATGCCGTACGTGCCCTGCTTCAGCGGGAACGTCCAGCCCTGGCGGGTGGCCGCGACGGGCTTGGTCGCGTTGCAGACGGTGGGGGCCTTGGCCGACGTGGGCTTCGGCGGCGTGTTCCGACCGGCGCCCAGTGAGGGACGGGTGATCGCGTAGGGCTTGGCCGGGAGCAGCGAGACGCCGACCTGGCCGCGGGTCGCCGGCGCGTCGATCATGCGGCCGTCACCGATGTACACGCCCACGTGGTGGACGCCCGACGCCCGGTTGGCACTGAACACGAGGTCGCCGCGCTTGGGCGCGTTCGTCCTCACCTTCACCGTGCGGGCGTACAGCTGTGCGGGTGTGCCGGTCAGGTCGTAGCCGCCCTCGACGCGGACCACGCCGCCGCAGCTCCAGGCCGGAGCGGCGTTCTTCGCGTCGTAGTCGTCGCCGATGCGGGCCACGAGCGCGTCGACCATGCGGACCGTCTGCCGGGGGAGCACCTCGACCGTGCGAGACCCCACCGTGGCCGTGCGGGCCCCACCGGACTTCACGAGCCGCGAGGCCGGGGGAGTGCGGACCCCGAGGCGCTTGAGCTGGGCCTTGTACCGCCGCCACGAGCCGATCGCCGCCGTGTTCCACGACTCCTGCTCTGTGCGCGTCTCCGGCAGGCCCTGCGGGGTCGACGACGCGCCGAGACCGAGGTCCTCGGCGAGCTCGCCGATCTGCTTCAGCTGCCGCTTGGCGGTGGCCTCGGACCTCTCGGCCGAGCGCGTGGCCCGGTCGGCTCGCTTCTGCAGCACCTGGGCGGCGTCGAAGGCGCGCTTGGCGTCGCCGAGGTGACCCTCCTGCGCCTCGGTGATCTGCTCGCTGCTGAAGACCCCGGTGATGAGGTCGACGGGGTTCTCGGCCGCCGCGAGCGCCGAGAGGCGCTGGGCGAACGGGTCGCTGTTCGGTGACATCGCGTAGTCGACGACCTGCGCGACGTAGGCGCGGGCGAGGCTGCGCTGCCGGTTGGCGTCGCGGGTGACCTGCGCGGCCTCCTTGCGCAGGTCCTCGGCGACGCTGAGGTTCGCCTCGTAGCGCAGGGCCAGCGTCGTCAGCTGGGCGATGGCGCTCGGGGCGATGGCCAGGGGGTCGGGAACGTCGAGCGTGGGGGAGGAGGTGGTGGGCGTCGGGCCCGTCGACGGCGATGTCGTGGGGTCGGCGGCATGGGCCGCGGTCGGGCCGAGAACACAGGCCAGAACCGTCGCCCCGGCGATCACCCGAGTCCAACGCGTCAACGCACTACCTCCATCCGTGAGTGAACCACGCTCTCCAACCCCCTGTTCACACAAACCCCATTGTTCACACCGCTCGTGCCACGCCTGATGGCCCGGTCGGGCCAGGAGGGCCGTCATCGGGCGCCGGATAGGCTGGGATCGTGCGTCTACTCCGTGTGCTTCCCCTGGTTCTCGTCGCTCTCCTCGCCCTGGCCGGTCCCGCTGCCGCCCACACCTCGCTGGTCTCGACCGACCCCGGCGATGGCACCACCGTCGACGCCGCCCCCGAGCAGGTGGTCCTCACGTTCAGCGAGAACCTGCGCGAGCCGTCCGAGGCCAGCCTCATGGTCGACGGTGACGCGGTGGATGCCGACGTCGTCGTCGACGGACCGCGACTGGTCGTCACCGCGGCGCAACCGGCCGAGGGCGCCCATGAACTCAACTATCGCGTCGTTTCCGCCGATGGGCATCCCGTGACGGGCACGACGACGTTCACCGTCCGCGCCAGCGGGGCCGCTCCCGCGGTGGAGCCGACCGCCTCCGAGCCCACGGTGCCCGCACAGTCGTCCGAGCCGGCCACGACCGGCTCCGGCGACGAGCCGGCCGACACCGACACCGACGCTGACAGCGGCGGCACGCCCGTGTGGCTGTGGATCGTGCTGGGCGCGGTCGTGGTGCTCGGACTCGGCGCCGTCGCCGTGGTCCGTGCGCGTGCCGGATCCCGCGATGATCGTTCCTGAGCGCCCGGCCCGCGTCGCGGGGGCCGTCCTCGGCCTGGGACTGATCGCCCTCGTCGGACTGCTGGTCCTCAGCGGCTCGGACCCCCAGCCGATGCCCGTGGGCCTGCAGGATCCCGGACCCGTCGTCGGCTGGGCGCTGCCCATCTCGCGCCTCGGCTCGGACCTGTTCGCGGTCGCCGCGGTCGGCTTCCTGCTGGCCGCCGTCGTGCTGCTGCCGTCCGGTGACCGGCTCGAGGGCCTCTCCGTCCAGGCGGTGCGCCTCGCCTCGCGGGCGGCCTGGCTCTGGTTCGCGGCCGCCGTGCTGCACTACTGGGCCAACGTCGCCGACCTGTACGGACGCCCCTTGGCGCAGGTCGAGGTGGAGCAGCTCATCGACTACTCGCGCCTCTTCGCGACCGGACGGGGCCTGCTGGTGAACGTGCTCGCCGCGCTCGTCGTCGCGCTGTGGGCCCGCTGGACCTTCGCGGTCCGCCAGTTGGCCGTGTGCATCGTGCTGGCGCTCGTGGGCGTGGGCGCCGTCGGCCTGACCGGCCACTCGGCCTCGGCGGGCTCGCACATGCTGGCGACGGCGAGCCTCGTGCTGCACCTCGTCGGCGTCGTCGTCTGGGTCGGCGGGCTGATTGCCCTCTCTTGGGTGGCGCTGCGGGGGAGTCGTCGGCTCGAGCCCGCGGTCGAGCGCTATTCGGTGCTTGCCACTTGGGCGTTCGTGATCGTCGCGGCCTCGGGGCTGGTGAACGCGATCGTCAACCTGGGCTCCTTCGGCGGACTCGACTCCACCTACGGCTTCCTCGTGGTGATCAAGGTCGTCGCCCTCGTGGCGCTCGGCCTGTTCGGCGTGGCCCAGCGGCGCCGGCTGCGCCGCAAGTCGTCCGGATTCGCGCGGCTGGCGGTCTTCGAGGTCCTGCTGATGACCCTCACGATCGTGGTGGCCGTCGTCCTCGGGCGCACGGCCACGCCGATCGGCGAGGACGTGCTCACGACTCCCGCGGAACTGTTGCTGGGCCGCGCCCTGCCGCCCGAGCCGACGTGGGGTCGCGTGTTCGTCGGCTTCGCGCCCGACGGTGTCGGCCTGTCGATCGTCCTGCTCGGCGCCGCCCTCTACATCGCCGGACTGGTCGTCCTGCGTCGCCGCCGCGACAGCTGGCCCGTCGGACGGACGATCAGCTGGTTCGCGGGGCTCACGGTCATCGCGTGGGCCACGTTCGGCGGTCTCGGTGCCTACTCCGCGGTCATGTTCAGCACGCACATGATCTCGCACATGATGTTGTCGATGATCGCGCCGATCTTCCTGGTCCTCGGCGCGCCGATGACGCTCGCGCTGCGCACCCTGCCCGGGCCGCGCCAGCGCGGCGAGCACTCGCCGCGCTCGCTGCTGCGCGACGCGCTGCAGTCACCGGTGTCGCGCTTCTACACGCACCCGATCGTGGCGGCCGTGATCTTCATGGGGACCCTCTACGCGGTGTACTTCACGGGCCTGTTCGAGGCCATGATGCGCACGCACTCGGGGCACGCCTTCATGGAGGTGCACTTCCTGCTCTCGGGCCTGTTGTTCTACTACGTGATCATCGGCGTCGACCCGGCCCCGCGGCGGCTCGGCGCGCTGGCCCGCTTCGGCGTGCTCATGCTGTCGGTGCCGTTCCACGCGTTCTTCTCGGTGGCCATCATGTCGTCGAACGTGATCGTGGCGGAGTCGTACTACCGGGCACTCGAGCGCCCTTACGCCACGGACCTGGCTCAGGACCAGTACCTCGGCGGCGGCATCGCGTGGGCGATGGGCGAGGTGCCGCTGCTGCTGGTGATCGGCGCGATCTTCATCCAGTGGTTCCGCTCCGACGCCCGCGAGGCGCAGCGCAGCGACCGTGCGGCGGACCGGGACGACGACGCCGCGCTCGAGCAGTACAACGCCTACCTGGCCGGACTGCGCGAGGACCAGCCCCGGCGCTGACGCAGCGGTCCCGCGAACGCAACGGCCCGGCCACCCGCGAGGGTGACCGGGCCGTTCGTGCCGGCAGGCGTCAGAAGATGATCTGACCGCCGCTGGTGGCCGCCGTGAAGCGCTCCTGGGCGTCGGCCCAGTTCGCGATGTTCCAGAACGCCTTGACGTAGTCGCCCTTGACGTTGAGGTAGTCGAGGTAGAACGCGTGCTCCCACATGTCCAGCTGCGAGATCGGGATCAGCGTCGCCGGGATGTTGGACTGCTGGTCGTAGAGCTGGACGATGACCAGCTTCTGGCCCAGCGTGTCCCACGCCGTGATGGCCCAACCCGAACCCTGGATGCCCAGGGCGACCTGCTCGAACTGCGCCCGGTAGGCGTCGAACGAGCCGAAGTTGTCGTCGATCGCGGCCTGGAGCTCACCGGTCGGCTTGTCGCCGCCGTCCGGCGAGAGGTTCTTCCAGAAGATCGAGTGGTTGATGTGACCACCGAGGTTGAACGCGAGGTTCTTCTCGAGCAGGTTGATCGTGTCGTACGACTCGTTCGCCCGCGCCTCCTCCATCTTGGTGAGCGCGGTGTTCAGGCCGTTGACGTAGTTCTGGTGGTGCTTGCTGTGGTGCAGCTCCATGATCTTGCCCGAGATGTGCGGATCGAGTGCCCCGTAGTCGTAGGGCAGGTCCGGCAGGGTGTAGTCGGCCACGCGTCCTCCTGTGAGTCGTTCGTCAATGTCGTCTTCAGAGTCAAGGCCCAGTCTGTCAGTTGTGTTCCCCACCGCAAGGTCCGCCCGGCCGGTGGGACCCACGGCGGTAGGCTGTGCGTCGTGGCAGGCAACCGAATCCGCCGGAACGAGGGCGAGTCCGAGACCGTCGCATCCGCGACGCCACCCGTCTCGGCGACCCCGCCCGTCCCGTCGACCCCCGCGAGCGAGGCGGCTCCGCAGGCCAAGGCCTCGGTGCGCAGCGAGTGGTTCACGGTGCCCAACCTGCTGAGTGCCATTCGCATCCTGCTGGTCCCGGTGTTCCTGTGGCTCGTGCTGGTGCCCGAGGAGGACCTGATGGCGATCGGCGTGCTCGTCGTCTCGGGCATCACCGACTACCTCGACGGCAAGATCGCTCGCGCCACGGGCACGACGACGCGCCTGGGCGCGATCCTGGACCCCGTGGCGGACCGCCTCTACATCCTCGCGGTCGTCGTGGGCCTGGGGCTGCGCGGGATCATCCCGTGGTGGCTCGCGGTGATCCTGCCGATGCGCGACGTGCTGCTGTTCTCGCTCGTGCCGTTCCTGCGCACGCGCGGCTTCAGCGCCCTGCCCGTGCACTTCCTGGGCAAGGCCGCCACGGCGGGCCTGCTCTACGCATTCCCGCTGCTGCTGCTCGGTGACGGCGACGGCGCGGTCGCAAACCTGGCACGCGTCTTCGGGTGGGCGTTCACGATCTGGGGCGTCGGCCTGTACTGGTGGGCCGGCATCCTCTACGCGTTCCAGCTGCGCCGCCTGCTGGCCACGACGCCGCGGGTGCGATGAGCCTGGTGACGGGGGAGGAGCCCGGCGCCCGCGAGGCGGAGTCGATCCTCGAGCGACTCGCCGCGACGGCCCTCGATGACGACTACTACGTCCAGCACGACACCCCTCCCAGCTCCCTCTCGCGGGTCCTCACGGGTGTGGTCGCGGCGCTCTTCGGCCTGCTGCTGACGGTCGCCGCGGTGCAGACGCGCAACGACCGCCCCGCCACCGAGGCCGAGCGCGACGCGCTGGTCGAGAACATCCAGCTCCGCCAGGACCTCGTCGACGGCAAGCAGGAGTCCGCCGAGCGGCTCCGCGAGGAGATCGCCGACCTGCAGGCCGCCTCCGTCGACGACAACCCGGGCACCACGGCGCTGAAGATCGCGGCCGCCGCGCTGCCCGTCGAGGGACCGGGAATCGTCCTGCAGGTCCAGTCGTCCGAGGACGAGGACCAGCCCGCGGGCCGACTCACCGACACCGACGTCCAGCTCGTGGTCAACGGCCTGTGGCTCGCCGGGGCCGAGGCCGTCGCCGTCAACGGGCACCGCCTGACGGCGACCTCGGCCATCCGCTCGGCCGGCGAGGCCATCACCGTCAACTTCCGGTCCGTCACCGAGCCGATCGTCATCTCGGCGATCGGTGACGACGAGACCCTGCTCAACCAGTGGGAGCAGGGCCCGTCCGGCCGATATCTGCAGGAGCGTGGCGAAGCCGCCGGCATCGAGTACCGCGTGCAAAGATCTGACGATGTCGAACTGGCGGCCGCCCCCGAGGCGCGGCTGTCCGTCTCGGCCGAGCCCCTGAGGAGGAGCACGTCGTGATCCCGGTCATCGGACTGGTCGTCGGTGTGACGATCGGACTGCTCCTGCAGCCGACCGTCCCGGCCGGCCTGCAGCCCTACGTCCCCATCGCCATCATCGCGGCCCTCGACGCCGTGCTCGGTGCGGCACGCGCCCTGATCGAAGGTCGCTTCGACGACCGGGTCTTCGTGATCTCGTTCGTGTCCAACGTCGGCATCGCCGCCGTGATGGTCTTCCTGGGCGACCAACTGGGTGTGGGGTCCCAGCTCTCGACGGGAGTCATCGTCGTCCTCGGCATCCGCATCTTCGCCAACGCCGCCGCGATCCGGCGGTTGATCTTCCATGCGTGACGCGTGGCGTCGCCGCTCGGGCCTGGTCGTGGCGGTGCTGATCGGCGTGCTGGCCTTCACGATCACGGTCCAGTGGAACCAGGGCGACGAGACCGAGGACTTCAGCGGCGTGCGCGGCGTGGAACTCGCCGAGCTGCTCAAGTCGCTCGACGCGACGAACGCCCGCCTCAACACCCAGATCGAGGAGCTGCGGACGACCCGCGACGACCTGCGCGACTCCACCGAGAGCTCGGCCGAGGCCCAGAAGGCCGCCATCGAGCGCGCCAACGCGCTGGCGATCCTCGCCGGCACGGTCGGCGCCCAGGGGGAGGGGATCGAGATCACGATCACCGCCCCGGCCGGAGCGGTCACGGCATCGGTGCTGATCGACGCCGTCCAGGAGATGCGTGACGCGGGCGCCGAGGTGATCGCCCTCAACGGCGTCGCGCGCGTCGTCGCACAGACGTGGTTCCTCGACGACGACTCCGGGGTGCGCGTCAGCGGCCGCGTCCTCAAGCCGCCCTATGTCATGGAGGTCATCGGCGATCCCGAGACGCTCGCCGACGCCGTGACGTTCCGCGGCGGACTGGCCGACCGGGTCGAGAGCCGCGGTGGCGAGGTCGGGGTCGAACGGCGCCGCGAGATCCAAGTGACCGCCGTCGCCGACGCCCCCGAGCCCCAGTACGCTCGACCTGCGAGTGACTGACCCGCCAGACATGGAGGACGACCGTGATTCCTGAGGACCTCTTCTACAGCGAAGAGCACGAGTGGGTGCGCGTCGAGGACGACGTCGCCATCATCGGCATCACCGACTTCGCGCAGGACCAGCTCGGCGACATCGTCTACGTCGAGCTGCCCGCCGAGGGCGACTCCGTCGAGGCCGGCTCCGTCGTGGGCGAGCTCGAGTCGACCAAGTCGGTCTCGGACGTCTTCGTGCCGGTCTCGGGCGAGGTCATCGCACGCAACGACGCCCTCGAGGCGACCCCCGAGGTCATCAACTCCGATCCCTACGGAGAGGGGTGGCTGCTGAAGGTCCGCGTCACCGACGAGGACCCCACGGCGGCCCTGCTCAGCTCCGAGGCGTACTCGGCCCTGGTGACCGGCTGACCGGTGCCCACGCGGGGTGTAGGTTGGTGTCGTCAGAACCCTGAACCCCCACTTGAGCCGACCCTCAAGCCCCACGTGAGACGGAGTTGATCACGTTGACGACGCCGGATGGTATCGACGAGACCAACTACATCCCGGTCATCGACGCCGACACCGAGGAGATGTCCGCCGCGGACGTCTTCGCCGTCGAGAACCTGCCCGCGGGCAACGCGATGCTGCTGGTGCAGCGTGGCCCCGAGGCCGGCTCGCGGTTCCTGCTCGACCAGGACCAGGTCCTGGCCGGTCGTCACCCGTCCAGCGACATCTTCCTGGACGACATCAGCGTCTCTCGCCGTCACGCGACCTTCAGCCGCCGTGGCGGCGGCTACGTCGTGAGCGACCTCGGCAGCCTGAACGGCACCTACGTCAACCGCGACCGGATCGACGGCGACATCCCGTTGTCCGGCGGCGACGAGGTCCAGCTCGGCAAGTACCGTCTCATCTACTTCCCCGGCACCGTCGTCTCCGAAGGTGGTCAGTGAGCGAGGAGAAGGCCCAGCGCGAGCAACTGCTCGGCATCGGCCAGGTCATCGCCGAGCTCTCCGAGGAGTTCCCGGACATCTCGCAGAGCCGCATCCGCTACTACGACGAGCAGGGTCTCGTCGAGCCGCGGCGTACGCCGTCGGGCTACCGCAAGTTCACCTACGGCGACGTCGAGCGACTGCGGTTCGTGCTGCGCATGCAGAAGGACCGCTACTGGCCGTTGAGCCACATCCGCCAGGTCCTGGACCAGATGGACACCGGTGACGTGCCGGACACCGAGCTGCGCGCCACCTTGCGCGTGCCGCAGGTGACGCTGGCGGCCGACGGCTCGCCGACCGCCCGCTCGATCACCGAGGGTGCGGGCACGACCCGCATGACGCGCGACGAGCTCATCGACGCGGCCCAGATCACCTCCGAGGTCCTCGACGAGATCGAGCAGTTCGAGCTGATCCGCCGCCGACCGAGCCAGCGCTACTACGACGCCGACGACCTCGTCGTCGCCTCGCTCGTGGGCCAGCTGTCCTCGCTCGGCCTCGAGCCACGCCACCTGCGTGGCTTCCGCAGTGCCGCCGACCGCGAGGTCGGGCTCCTCGACCAGGTCGTGCCCCCGGCCACGCGTCACCAGCCCGGCGCTGCCGCCGAGCTGGCCGAGCTGGCGGCCCTCGCCGTCCGGCTCCACACCGTCCTCGTGCGTGCCGGGTTGCGCGGCTGAATGTCGGTGGTGTGCCGTGCGTGAGCTCGAGATCGTCGGAGTCCGGGTCGAGATGCCGACCAACCAGCCGCTGGTGCTGCTGCGCGAGTTGGAGGGCACGCGGTACCTGCCGATCTGGGTCGGAGCGATCGAGGCCTCGGCCATCGCGTTCGCCCAGCAGGGGACGATCGCGCCCCGCCCGCCGACACACGCGCTGATGGCGTCGCTCATCGAGGCGCTCGGCGACGAGCTCACCGAGGTGCGGATCGTCGACGTCCGTGACGGCGTCTTCTTCGCCGAGCTGGCATTCGCCGGCGGTGCCGTCGTGGACGCGCGTCCGTCCGACTCGATCGCGCTCGCCTTGCGTACCGGGGTGCGCGTCGTGTGCGCCGAGGACGTGCTGGACGTCGCGGGGTTCGCCCAGACGCCCGACGAGGACGAGGAGGTCGCGAAGTTCCGCGAGTTCCTGGACCACGTCGATCCTGAGGACTTCGAGAAACCCTGAACCGAGACTTGAAGGTTCGCAACCATCAAGTCTGGGTTGAGACTTCAGCGAGAGCCCTGAGGCGTCCCGCGGACCACACGGAGGTGTCACAATGGGAGGCCGGGAACATTTGCCGCGCGACACGCGCGTCGGTGCGTGCGTCGAGCGACTCTCACCTTTAACTTGAGGGTACGCAAGACCACAGCGGTGTGGTTCTCTTGTCGTGGGAGGCCGGTCCGACCGGCAGCCAGGAAGGCGTGATCATGATCGAACCTCGTGACGAGGCAGCAGAGGCGCAGGCACACGCCAGCGCCCAGGGCCTGTTGTTCGACGACGACCTCGCGCCCATGCCCCAGGACACGGGGTTCCGCGGTCCCACGGCATGCAACGCCGCCGGCATCACGTACCGCCAGCTCGACTACTGGGCCCGCACCAAGCTCGTCGAGCCCACGGTCCGCTCGGCGACCGGCTCGGGCACCGCACGCCTGTACTCCTTCAAGGACATCCTGCTGCTCAAGATCATCAAGCGTCTGCTCGACGCCGGTGTCTCCCTGCAGCAGATCCGCACGGCGATCGACCACCTGCGCGAGCGGGGCACCGAGGACCTGACCCAGGTCACGCTCATGAGCGACGGCGCCAGCGTCTACGAGTGCCGCTCCGCCACCGAGGTAATCGACCTGCTCCAGGGCGGTCAGGGTGTCTTCGGCATCGCCATCGGCGGGGTCTGGAAGGAGATCGAGGGCACGCTCCACGAGCTGCCGACCGAGCGCGCCGAGGCCGACGTCACCGTCGCCGGTGACGAGCTCGCCGCGCGTCGCGCGGCCCGCAAGACCAGCTGAAACCGCGGGGCGTCAGCCCAACCAGGACGGATTGCCGGCCAGCGCCCTGATCTCGCTGAGCAGCCGGCCGGTGTGGAAGCCGTCCGCTGCCGCGTGATGCACCTGGATCGCGAGGGGCAGCAGGATGCGGTCGTCGCGCTTGACGCGCCGTCCCATCGTGAAGATCGGCAACAGGTGATCGCCGCCGTCGCGAATCTGCAGCGTGAAGCCGGTGAAGGACGTCCACGGGACACCCGAGACGTCGAAGCAATGGGGCGGCAACGGTCCCTGCGGGAACATCGTGGTGCTGTCGCGGTGCGTCTCGAGCAGCTCGACCACCGTGTCGTGGAAGCGAGCGAAGTCCTCGTCGAACGGGGCCGTGACGCACGCGAAGGTCTCGCGCTCGGGATTGAACACCGTGAAGGCCGGGTCCACGCGGGGCCACACCGCGGGGCGGCCGTCCGGGTCCAGCGTCATCCGGAACTCCTCGTGCCGGTTGACGGCCGCGGCCAGCGCCCAGATCTGTGCCGGGTACGTCTTGCGGTACGCCCGCCGCAGCGCGGAGACGGCGGCCGTCACGTCGATCTCCGTCGTGATCGCGTAGTCGCACGGCACCGTCCGCAGGTAGTGCTCGAAATGCTCGCGACGGGGCCAGGACTCGAGATCGATCAGCGTCGGTTCCACCGGGCCAGCATCTCATCTGCCTTGCTAGACTGCAGGTGCTGTCGAACCGTGCGGGAGAGTCCCGTCAGGGCGCCGAAGGGGCAATTCCTCCCCGGAACCTCTCAGGCCACCGGACCGTACGTCACAGGCAACTCTGGAGGCACGCCGACAGAGGGGGAGGGTACTCGTCGTCGAGCCCTCGGAGCCCTCATGTCGCAGCGCCAGCCCGCCACCACCTTCGCCGACCGTCACATCGGTCCTCGTGCCACCGACCAGGCCGCCATGCTGCGCCGCCTGGGGTACGACTCTCTCGATGCCCTGATGCAAGCGGCGGTGCCGGACGGCATCCGGACCGCGCTCGACGGACTGCCGCCGGCCGCCAGCGAGACCGAGGCGACCGCACGCCTGCGTGAGCTGGCCGACCGCAACTTCCCGGGCGTCCCGATGATCGGCCTGGGCTATCACGCCACGACCACGCCGGCGGTCATCCGCCGCAACGTCCTCGAGGACCCCGCCTGGTACACGGCCTACACGCCCTACCAGCCCGAGATCTCGCAGGGCCGGCTCGAGGCGCTGCTCGCGTTCCAGACCATGGTCGAGGACCTCGCGGGGCTGCCGACCGCCAACGCGTCCCTGCTCGACGAGGGGACCGCAGCTGCCGAGGCGCTCACGCTCATCCGCCGCGCCGACCGCAAGCGGACCGACCTGCCCGTGGTGGTCGACGACGGCCTGCTTCCGCAGACGCTGGCCGTCCTGCGCACCCGCGCCGAGGCCGTCGGCCTGCCGCTGGTCGAGGCCGACCTGCGCGACGGTATGCCCGAGGGGGACTTCAGCGGCGTCATCATCGCCTACCAGCGTGCCGACGGCACCGTGATCGATCCTGAGGGCGTCATCTCCGCGGCCCACGAGGGCGGTGCCCTGGCCGTCGTCGTGACCGACCCGCTCGCGCAGGTACTGCTGCGCTCACCGGGCAGCCTGGGTGCGGATGTCGTCGTCGGCTCCACCCAGCGGTTCGGCGTCCCGCTCTTCTACGGCGGACCGCACGCCGGCTTCATGTCGGTCCGCGCCGGCCTCGAGCGCCACCTTCCGGGCCGCCTCGTCGGCGTCTCGGTCGACTCGGCCGGCCGCCCCGCGTACCGGCTGGCCCTGCAGACGCGCGAGCAGCACATCCGTCGCGAGAAGGCCACCTCCAACATCTGCACCGCGCAGGTGCTGCTGGCCGTCGTCGCCGCGATGTACGCCGTCTACCACGGCGCCGAGGGCCTGCGGGCGATCGCGCAGCAGGTCAACGGCCACGCCACGCGGCTGGCCGCAGGACTGCGCGCCGCGGGGATCGAGCTGGCGTCCGACCGCTTCTTCGACACCGTCACGGCGATCGTGCCGGGCCGCGCGCGTGAGGTCGTCGCGAAGGCCCGTGAGGCCGGCATCCACCTGTGGCGCTTCGACGACGACCGCGTCGGCATCGCGGTGTCCGAGCCGACCACGCCCGATCACCTCCGGGCCGTGCTGAGCGCCTTCGGGGCGGGCGACCTGCCCTCCGAGGGCGACGCGTCGCTCGAGGACGGCTGGCTGCGCCAGGACGAGATCCTCAGCCACCCCATCTTCGTCGAGCACCGCAGCGA
Organism: Aeromicrobium sp.; assembly: GCF_032084975.1. Taxonomy (GTDB): domain Bacteria; phylum Actinomycetota; class Actinomycetes; order Propionibacteriales; family Nocardioidaceae; genus Aeromicrobium. Next base: position 4,220 of record NZ_DAMDLR010000047.1, on the reverse strand, counting down.
GACGCAGATGCTGCGCTACCTGCGCCGCCTCAGCGACCGCGACTACGCACTCGACCGGGGCATGATCCCGCTCGGCAGCTGCACCATGAAGCTCAACTCGACCACCGAGATGGAGCCCATCAGCTGGCCCGGCTTCGCCGACCTGCACCCGTTCGTGCCGGCCGAGGACGCCGCCGGCATGATCGAGGTGGTCGAGACGCTCGAGTCGTGGCTCGCCACGGTCACCGGCTACGCGGCCGTGTCCGTCCAGCCCAACGCGGGTTCGCAGGGCGAGTTCGCCGGCCTGCTCGCGATCCGCGAGTACCACCGCAGTCGCGGTGAGGACCAGCGCGACGTGTGCCTGATCCCCAGCAGCGCGCACGGCACGAACGCGGCGTCCGCCGTCATGGCCGGGATGCGCGTCGTGATCGTCAAGGCGACCGGCGCGGGCGAGGTCGACCTCGACGACCTGCGGGCGCAGTGCGAGACGCACGCCGACGACCTCGCGGCGATCATGGTGACGTACCCGTCGACGCACGGCGTGTACGAGCACGGCATCAGCGAGCTGTGCGACATCGTGCACCAGCACGGCGGCCAGGTCTACGTCGACGGCGCCAACCTGAACGCGCTGCTGGGGCACGCCCAGCCCGGCCAGTTCGGCGGCGACGTGTCGCACCTCAACCTGCACAAGACGTTCTGCATCCCGCACGGTGGCGGCGGCCCCGGCGTCGGTCCGGTCGCCGTCGGCGAGCACCTCGTGCCGTTCCTGCCCAAGCACCCGTTCCACCCCGACGCCGAACGCCGTCAGGACCTCGGCACGATCAGCGCGGCTCCCTACGGGTCGGCCGGCATCCTGCCGATCCCGTTCGCCTACGTCGCGATGATGGGCGCCGACGGCCTGACGGACGCGACGTCCGTGGCCGTGCTGGCCGCGAACTACGTCGCCGCCCGCCTGGGCGACGCGTTCCCGGTCCTGTACGCCGGCGAGAACGGCCTCGTGGCGCATGAGTGCATCCTCGACCTGCGCGACATCACCAAGGCGTCGGGACTGAGCATCGACGACGTCGCGAAGCGCCTCATCGACTACGGCTTCCACGCCCCGACGATGAGCTTCCCCGTGGCGGGCACGCTCATGGTCGAGCCGACCGAGTCCGAGGACCTGGCCGAGCTCGACCGCTTCTGCGAGGCGATGCTGGCGATCCGCTCCGAGATCGACAAGGTCGCGACGGGGGAGTACGACGCGCAGGACAACCCGCTCACCAGCGCACCGCACGCGGCCCACGAACTGGTCGACTGGACCCATCCGTACCCGGTCGCCGAGGGCGTGTTCCCGGCCGGATCGACCCAGGACAAGTACTGGCCGCCGGTCGGTCGCATCGACAACGCCTACGGCGACCGCAACCTGGTGTGCTCGTGCCCGCCCGCGGAGGCGTTCGCCTGAATCAGGACTGTTGCTTGGCCCACCACGTGACGACCCGGTCCACCACCGGTCGTGGGTGACGCGCCCACATCACGTGGTGGGTCGAGCCGCCCTCGGGCGCCAGCTCGCGGGCGTACTCCCAGCGGGTGAGCGCCCCGGGCTCGACGAGCGTGCTCTCGAACAGCCGCGCCGCCGGTGCCACCGAGAACCCGTCGCCTGCCAGCTGCACCGCCAACGTGGGCCGGGTGATGCGCGTGTCGACCCGGTAGGGCGGACGCCCGGTCCACACGACCCTGGCCCACTCGCTCATGAGCGTGCGGGCGCCCGGGGCGCCGAACCACGGCTTCGGCACGTGTCCCCGCACGCGCGAGAGCACCGGGACCGCGAGGGCCATCGTGCGCATCCCGACACTCGTCGCGACGGGGTAGTGGCGGAAGTGGGGCAGTGACACACCGACCAGGACGAGTCCGTCGGCGGGGCGGGGGCCGATCTGCACGGCGCCGCTGAGCTGGCCGCCGAGGCTGTGGCCCAGCAGCAGCACCGGACGGTCCGGGCCGGACGCACGGGCGGCGTCCACGGCGGTCTGGGTGTCGGCGATCTCGTCGGCGTAGGACCAGTCGTGTCTCCGGGACGCGCGCGGCTGCTCCCTCTCGAACCCGCGCCGGGGCAGGGCGCGCGCCGACCAGCCCCGGTCCTCGAAGGCCTGCACGAGCGGGCCGTAGAACGAGGAGGACACGGCCATGGCCGGCGAGATCAGCACGATCGGGGTGGTCACCGGCCCATCATGCCAGCGTGAAACACTCGATCCCGACATGCCTGACGCCCTGGTTTACGCGACCTCCGCCGCCGCGCTCGCCGCCGCCGTGTTCGCCGCGTGGCACACCGTGAGGTCCTACCGGTTCAGCAACCCCCTCCTGTACGCGATCACCGCCGTCGAGGCGCTGCTCGTGGTTGCGCTCGTGTGGGGGATCGTGGCCGTCACGGACACTGACCGCGATGTCGAGAAGGCGCTGTTCCTGTCCTACCTCGTCACCACGGTGCTGATCCCGCCCGCGGCGGTCCTGTGGGGCGTGGGCGACAAGTCCCGGTGGGGGACGGGCGTGGTGGCCGTCGGCCTGTTCACCGTCTCGGTCATGCTGATCCGCACGCACCAGATCTGGCTCGGACATGGCTGAGCACGGCGAGACCCAGCACGGGTTCGGACGGGCCCTCGTGGCCGTGTACGCGGTGTTCACGATCGCGGCGACGTCTCGGTCGATCTACCAGCTCGTCACGAAGGCCGACGAGGCGCCCGTCGCCTACGCGCTGTCGGCCGTCGCGGGGATCGTGTACGGCCTGGCCACCTGGGCGCTCGCCACCAGCAACCGGCGCGTCGCCACCGCCGCGATCGGCTTCGAGCTCGTGGGCGTGCTCGGAGTCGGCGTGCTGAGCCTGGTCGACGGCGAGCTCTTTCCCGACGAGACCGTCTGGTCGGCCTTCGGGGCGGGCTACGGCTACGTGCCGCTCGTGCTGCCGTTCGTCGGCCTGTGGTGGCTGCGACGCACCTCCGGCGCGGTGGACTGAGTCCCGGTGACGCGCGCCTACGAGTTCCGGTCCGTCTGGGACGTCGCCGAGCCGCCGGACCGCTTGTGGCGCACCCTCGAGGAGCTGCTCAAGACCGACGACCCGATGCCGTGGTGGGACGCCGTCACGGTGACGGCGCACCGCGGCGAGGAGATCGACCTCGTCGCACGCAGCGCGTTCGGCTACCGCCTGCGGTTCACGGTCCACGACCTGGACCTGCGACCGCTCGAGACGATGGCGTTCAGCGCACGCGGAGACCTGGAGGGTCACGCGCTGCTCGTGTTCGCCCCCGCGGCCGCCGGGCGCACGCGGCTCACGATCGACTGGCACGTGGACACGACGCGGCGATGGATGGTGCGGGCCGAACGCGTCCTGCGGCCGGTGTTCGTGCTCGCGCACGACCTCGTCATGCGCTCGGGCGAGCGGCGCCTCAATCGATGGCTGGCGCAGCGAGGCCGACCACGTCGCCGATGACGGTGATGGCGGGGGAGCGAGCCGCGCTCGCCCGGTCGGCGATCGTCGCCAGCGTCCCGAAGGTCGTGCACTGGTCGGGCGCGAAGCCACGCTCGATCACGGCGGCCGGCGTCGCGGGGTCGTGACCGGAGGCGACCAGCTCCTCGGCCGTCCTGCGCAGCCGCTTGACGCCCATCAGCATCACGATCGTGTGGTCGCCGCGACGGGGGAGCGAGCCGAGCTCCTCGTGTCCCGTGACGACCGAGAACCCGCGCGCCACGCCGCGGTGGGTGACGGGGATCCCGGCGGCCGCCGCCACCGCGATCGCGGAGGTCACGCCCGGCACGACCTCGACCTCGACACCCGCCTCGCGGCACGCGATGAGCTCCTCGCCGCCGCGCCCGAAGACGTACGGGTCGCCGCCCTTGAGGCGCACCACGACCTTGCCCTGCCGGGCGCGGTCGACGAGCAGCTGGTTGATCTGCTCCTGCGGGATGGGGTGGTGGTCGGGCTGCTTGCCGACGTCGATCACCTCGACGTCGGGCGCCAGCTCGGCCAGCACCGACTGCGGCGCCAGGCGGTCGAAGACGACGACGTCGGCCTCGGCCAGCAGTCGGCGGCCGCGGGCCGTGAGCAGTCCGGGATCCCCGGGTCCGCCGCCGACGAGTGCGACGAATCCACGAGCGTGCGTGCGGTGGCGCAGGGGCAGGTCTCCCGCCTGCAGCGCGGTGGCCACCGCGTCGCGCAGCCGGACGGCGCGACCGGCGTCGCCCAGGTAGCGGAACCAGGGCATCGCGATGCCGGC
>NZ_DAMDLR010000046.1:0-21880 GCF_032084975.1 Aeromicrobium sp. | reverse complement strand
GTCATCGCCCACAAGCCGGGCCCGGCCGGCGCGCCGACCGTCCTGCTGTACGCGCACCACGACGTCCAGCCCGAGAACGACCACGCCGAATGGGACTCCCCGCCGTTCCTGCCGACCGAGCGCGACGGCCGGCTGTACGCCCGCGGCGCCGCCGACGACAAGGCCGGCATCGCCGCGCACCTGGGCGCCGTGCGTGTCTTCGGCGACGACCTGCCCGTGAGCGTCACGGTCTTCGTCGAGGGCGAGGAGGAGGTCGGCTCCGACACACTGCCCGAGTTGCTGCGCCGGCATCGCGACCGGCTCGCCGCCGACGTCATCGTGATCGCGGACTGGGACATCGGCGTCCCTGCGCTGACCACCAGCCTGCGTGGCCTGGTGCGCGCCGACATCGAGGTGCGCACCCTGACGCACGCCGTGCACTCGGGCATGTGGGGCGGGCTCGTGCCCGACGCGTTGATGACGCTCAGCCGGCTGATCTCCTCGTTCCACGACGACGCCGGCAACGTGGCCATCGAGGGCCTGCACAGCGGGCCCGCCGCGGACGTCGAGTACCCCGAGGAACGCCTGCGCGCCGAGTCGGGCGCCAACCCGGGCGTCGAATGGATCGGGGCCGGGCCGGTCGTGGAGCGACTGTGGACCAGGCCGGCGCTCTCGATCACCGGACTCGACGCGCCCCGGGTCGACGGCGCGAGCAACACGCTGGTCCCCTCCGCCCGCGCCAAGGTCTCGCTGCGCATCGCGCCCGGCGACACCGGCGCCAACGCCGTCGAGGCCCTGCGCCGCCACTGCGAGCGGCACGTCCCGTGGGGTGCCGAGCTGACGTTCACCGTGGTCGACACGGGCGAGGCGACGGCGATCGACGCCACTGGGCCTGCCTACGAGGCGGCCCGCGCCGCGTTCACCGAGGCGTGGGACGGCACGGCTCCGGTCGACATGGGCATCGGCGGGGTCGATCCCGTTCATCGCCGAGTTCCTCGAGACGTTCCCCGACGCCAGCGTGCTCGTCACCGGCGTCGAGGACCCGGACACCCGCGCCCACGGGGCGAATGAGGGCCTGCACCTGGCGGAGTTCGAGCGCGTCGTGCTGGCCGAGGCGCTCCTGCTGCGCAACCTCGGCGCGACCGACTGACCTACTCGCGCCGCTGCACGGGGAACAGGATCGCCTCGCGGATGCCGATGCCCTGCAGCAGCATCACGAGGCGGTCGACGCCCACGCCGATGCCGCCCGCCGGCGGCATGCCGAACTCGAGCGAGCGCAGGAAGTCCTCGTCGACGTCCATCGCCTCGGGGTCGCCCGCCGCGGCGAGGCGCGCCTGCTCCTCGAGCCGCTCGCGCTGGATCACCGGGTCGTTCAGCTCGGAGTAGGCCGGGGCCAGCTCGACGCCGTTGATGATCAGGTCCCATGCCTCGACCAGGCCCGGCGTGCTGCGGTGCTTCTTGGCCAGCGGGCGCACGGCCTCGGGGTAGTCGCACACGAACGTGGGCTGGATCAGCGTGTGCTCGACGAGCTTCTCGAACAGCTCGAGCACGATCTCGCCCGCGCCCCAGCCGTCCTGGAGCGTGACGTCGTGCTCGGCGGCCAGCTCGCGCAGGCGGTCCTCGGGGGTCTCGACATCGACCGTCACACCGGTGGCCTCGCCGACCAGCTCGTGGATCGTCGCCCGGCGCCACGGCGCCTCGAGGTCGATCGTGCTGCCGTCGCGCGCGGGGACGACGGTCTTGCCGACGGCGCGAGCGGCGTCGACCACGAGGTCGCGCACGAGCGCGGCCATCGTGTCGTAGGAGCCGTAGGACTCGTACGCCTCGAGCATCATGAACTCGGGGTTGTGGGTGTTGTCGACACCCTCGTTGCGGAACGTCTTGCCGATCTCGTAGACCTTGTCGATGCCGCCGACGAGCGCGCGCTTGAGGTGCAGCTCGAGCGCGATGCGCAGCAGGACGGGCTCGTCGAAGGCGTTCAGGTGCGTGTGGAACGGACGCGCCGCGGCGCCGCCGTTCGTGTGCTGCAGGACCGGGGTCTCGACCTCGATGTAGCCGTGGCGGTCGAGCGTCGCGCGAAGCGACTTGAGCACGGCCGCCTTCACGCGGACGTTCTGGCGAGCCTCCTCGCGGACGATGAGGTCGAGGTAGCGCATGCGCGTGCGGGACTCGTCCGACAACGGCTTGTGCTCGACGGGCAACGGGCGCAGGGTCTTGGCCGCGATCTGCCACCGGGTGGCCATGACCGACAGCTCGCCGCGGCGGCTGGTGATGACCTCGCCACCCACGACGAGGTGGTCGCCCAGGTCGACGAGCGCCTTGAAGTCGGCGAGCGACTCCTCGCCCACCTCGGCGAGCGACAGCATGGCTTGGATCTCGGTGCCGTCGCCCTCGCGCAGCCGCACGAAGCACAGCTTGCCGGTGTTGCGCAGGAAGATCACGCGTCCGGCGATCGCCACGATCTGGCCCGTGTGGGCGTCGGGACCCAACTGCTCGGCGTCGTTGGACTCGACGACCTCGCCGATGGTGTGGGTGCGCTCGACGAGCAGCGGATAGGGATCGACGCCGGCGTCCAGCAGGCGCTGGCGCTTCTCGCGGCGAACCCGCATCTGCTCGGGAAGGTCGTCCTCGGGGAGCTCAGGCGTCTGCGTCACGAGGCACGAGTCTAGTCGCCCCACGTGGCAGGGCTGCCCGGCCTCGACCGCTCACTCCGCGGCGCGCTCCTCCTCGGCGAGGCGGGGCACGACGCGACGCTCGGGACGGACGCCCCACTTGTCGGCGTAGAAGGCGCGGATGACGTCCATGTCGGCCTTGACGTCGCCCGTCAGGTGGATCGTGGGCCCGAGGCCCGCGGTCATGGTCTTGCGGTCGCAGTACCCGAGGGTGACCGGCAGGTCGCCCTCGCGCGCGATCCGGTAGAAGCCCGACTTCCACCGCTCGACGCCGCCGCGGGTGCCCTCGGGAGTGATGACGACCTGGAAGTCCTCATCGGACCTGGCCCGCTCGATGAGGTCCTCGGCGACGCCCACGGGGTTCTTGCGGTCGACCTCGATGCCCCCCAGGGCGCGCATGATCGGCCCCGCGGGCCCGCGGAACAGCTCCTTCTTGCCCATGAAGTAGGGCCGGAAGCCGCTCTTCCACGCGATGGCCAGCATCAGCACGAAGTCCCAGTTCGACGTGTGCGGGCCGGCGACCAGGATGCCCGAGCCCTTGGGTGCCGGCTCGGAGACGAAGCTCCACCGGCTGATGGACCAGTACGCGTCGGCGATCAGTCGCAAGAACCTCATCCCCGGAGATTAACGCGCTCGGCGGGGCTCGGCAGGATCGGTCGCCACGAATCCGACGGGCACCGCCCGATCGCACTCAAGCTCTCGCTGAACGTCCGGTCTCACCAGAGCGAACGGGCGATCAACACGATGGAAGAGGCTGCGCAGGTCGCCAGCACCGCGGCTCGAACCCGCCCGGGCGGGACGCGCCCCCGCAACCGCCTTCCCCCAAGTTCGCCCAGGAGCAGGGCGGGGAAAAGCGCCAACCCCACCAGCATCTGCGCCGCGGGCAGGTGTCCCGATGCAGCGAGGCTCACGACGCTCAAGGACGTCCCGACGAGGAAGAACACTGCCATGGTCGAGCGGATCTCGGATGCGGGACGGTGCTGGTACAGAAGGGCCATCGGCGGACCGCCGACCGCCGACGTCGTCCCGACGACACCGCTGGTGAATCCGGCCACATTCAAGGACGTGCGGGTCACGGGCACCGTGATCGACCGCACCGTGATGAGTGCGGCCACGAGCACGACACAACCCACCGCGACGCCGAGCGCTCGAGCACTCACCGCTGAGACGACCCAAACGCCCGCCGCGGTGCCCAGCAGCCGACCCGGCAGCGCCCAGGCGACGCCATGCCAGTCGACGTCCGACCGCTCGCGCAGGAGCGTCAGAACCGGCATGGCTAATCCCAGCACCAGCAGGGTCCCCGGCATCAATTCCGGAGCCAGCAGGGCGATCGGGGGAGCCGCGATCAGGCCGACGCCGATCCCGACGACAGACTGAACCATCGCGCCTGCGATCACGGCAGCGGCGATCAGAACCAGTAATCCCGGCACGATCTCGATCACACGCCAGCCAGACGCAGGACTGACGAGACGATCGTCAGCATGCCGACCACGATGGCCGTGACCATCAAGAACGCGCTACGTGCGACGGGCGAGCCCACGACCACGACCGACGTCACGCCCATCAGGGCGACGACCACCGTCACCGCGATGAACAGCCACTGGCCGTGGCTGGCGACGAGTCGCAGGCTGAGCCCCAGCCCGACGACCGCCGCCAGCCACGTGCGGGACCACGCCAGGGCGGTTCGCTCGACGTAGAGTCCCGGGTCACGCATACGTGTATCCCCCGGCCAGAGCCACACCGATGACGAGCGCTGCGGCCGCGCCCACCCCGGACACCAGGACCAGTCCCATGCCGCCGCTGCTCGGCAGTGGTTGCCCGTGGCGAAGCGCTCGTTCGGCCAGGACCCAGGCGCGCCATCCCTGCAGGGCCGCACCGATGCCCAGGACACTGAGAAGCAAGGTCGCGCCGATGCGGAGCGTGGATGACACGTCCACTGGCACCGCGTCGACCACCGCCGCCGCCAGCACCAGCGCCAGCGCAGTCCGGACCCACGCGAGTAGCGTCCGCTGATTGGCGAAGCTGAATCTGGGATCCGGCTCGTCACCATCGCCGTAGACGGACTGCGGCCACCGCTGGGTCGGCCTCTCCGTCGTCACAGGCTGACTGGCCGGCGCCCTGCCAGCGTCGACAGCTGGGACAACGTGTCTCCTCCGGTGGTCACGGCACGAGACTCGGCCGCGGCCCACGCGTAGATTCCCTTGGCCATGGTGCTGCGCTCAGCTTTGGCTTTGGCGGCATAGACGGTCTCGCGCGCGGCGTGGACCCGAGGATCGTCCGGAGCGGCCTGCACGGCCAGCTGCGCCAGATGTCCTGCGAGGCGAAGGTCGCCCTGCTCGGCCAGCGCCTCAGATCGTCCCGCGAGCACGTCGGGGCCTCCGGCGAGTGCCGCGATCTCGGCCGCGAGCTCCTCCGAGCGAGCCGGCTTCAGGTGCGCCGGGTCGCCGTCGTACCACCCGGCGTACCGGCGCCAGATGTTGCGCACGATGAACTCCGGCTCGTCGTAGACAGGCTGGAGATACCATTTCTGCGCCAGCTCCGCAGGCACCTCGACGTCATGGATAGCCTCGAGGACCGTGCCACCTGCGTTCATGATGGCGAGAGTCTGCTCGACGATCGTCTCGAGATATTGGGCCGTGTCGGTCAGCGCAGTCCGAATGCGTTCCTCCCCCACGACCGGGACCCCGTGGCTCCCCAGCATGTACTCCGCGCCGAGGCCTGCCATCCACCGCAGTGCGGCTGCCCACTCCTCGGCAAATCGCTGCACCTTCTGAGGGTTGCCGGCGTTTGGTGCGACCCCGAGGAACAAGTCCCCCGGGAACAGGATCTTCCTTTCCGGGATCCAGCCGACCGTGTGGTCGTCGGTCTCACCCTTGCAGTGCTTGAGCTGGATCACCAGGTCGCCGACCGAAAGCGTGTGCACGTCGACGTACGCGATGTCGGGCATGCGGTACGCCGCCGGCCACACCAGATCGGGGTTACGGAACTGCCTCTTGTTGATCGTGGTGTTGAAGCCCTTCGAACGGTCGTACCTCTCAAAGCGCCGGGCGACGTTCTCGTGTGCGATCACGATGGGACGCGCCTGACCGCCTGCGTCGGCCTCCTCGTCGAACGGTCCGACACCGAAGACATGGTCGAGGTGGCCGTGGGAATAGACCGCGTGCGTCAGGGGCTTGTCAGTCAGTCGCCGTACCCCCTCGTTCAAAGCCTTGGCCGTCTCACGCGGACCCGTGTCGAACAGCGCGACACCGTCACCGTGGTCAATCACGAAGGCATGCCCGAAGCCGGGAGCCATCATCACGCCCGGAGCAACCTCTTCCAGTTGGTCTACCGGATAGTCCCGGATGTCGTTCAGATGGGTTCTGCCGTTCCAGACCTCGTCGGCCAGGTCCAAGATGGATCGGGTCATGAGCTTCTCCTCGGATTCGTGTCGTTGGCGCGATTGGTGGAGGCCAACGACGAGATGGTGGGATGGGGGTCCCGGTTGGATGTGAGGCCGTCAGCGGGCTCGACGGAGTCGATCAGGATCTCGGCGAGGGCGCCGCGTGCACGCCACGCGAGCAGCGTCCGGACGACGACCACGAGGATCAGGACGGCGACGAGTGTGACGACCACCGGACGGCCCAGCAGGTAGCCGGGATCACCGCCCATGAGCGAGAGGGTCTGGCGGCTGGATGACTCCAGAGTGGGCGCGAGCACGAATGCCAAGATCAGCGGCGCCGGGCTGATGCCGCGGCGCTTGAGCGCAAGGCCCGCAAAGCCGGCGAACACCATGGTGGCGACGTCGAACATGCTGTTGCTCTCGGCGTAGACACCGACGAAACAGAGTCCGAGCACCAACGGGCTCAGGATGCCCGCCGGCACGGACAGCAGGCGAGTGAACAGGCCGACGAGCGGCAGATTGAGGACCAGCAGCATCAGATTCGCGAGGTACATCGCTGCGATCACGGTCCAGAACAGCTCCGGCTGATCTTGGATGAAGGTCGGGCCCGGCACGACGTTGTTGAGCAGCAGGGCAGCCAACACGAGCGCCATCGTGGGCGCGAACGGGATGCCCAGCACGAGGAGCGGAATGAACGCCGCGCCAGCCGCGGCGTTGTTTGCCGACTCTGGCCCCGCAACCCCCTCGACTGCGCCGTGACCGAATTTCTCGGGGTGCTTGGAGATCTTGCGCTCGGCGACGTACGAGGCGAACGTCGACGTCACCGCGGCGGGCCCGGGCACGAGACCCAGGAAGAAGCCGATCACCGAGCCCCGGAGGGACGCGGGCAGCGCGCGACGCATCTCCTCACGTGTCGGCACCAGTTCTCGCAGACTGGGTGCCTTCGGCTGGTCGCGCCGCTGGCGGCCTGTCATCTCGTCCAAGACCTCGGCAACACCGAAGAGACCCATCGCGAGAGCGATGAAGCTCAACCCGCCATTGAGTTCGTTGACGCCGAACGTGAAGCGGGAGGTTGCGCTCAGCGGATCGATCCCGATGAGGGCGATCGCGAGCCCGAGACCGATCGTGAGCATCGACATGCCTACACGTCCGGGGGCCATGAGCACCAGTAGGCCCAAGCCGACAATCGTCAGTGCTAGGTACTCCGGAGGTCCGAGTTGAACGGCGACATCGCCCAGCAGCGGAGCGAATACCGTGAGACCGATGATGCTGATCGTGCCAGCGATGAAGGAGCCGACGGCCGCGATAGTGAGCGCGGCACCTGCGCGACCCTTCCGAGTCATCGCGTGCCCATCGATGGCCGTGACGACCGAGCTGCTCTCGCCCGGAAGGTTCAGCAAGATCGATGTCGTCGAACCGCCGTAGGCGGATCCGTAGTAGATCCCGGCGAACAGGATGAGGGAGCCCGTCGCACCGATCTGGGTGGTAAGGCCGAGCAGGATCGACATCGCGCCGATCGGGCCGATTCCGGGCAGGACGCCGACCAGGCTGCCGATCACGACGCCGAGTACCGCGAGTGCGAGGTACTCCGGCGCCATCAGCGCGCCGAAGCCACTCATAAGGTCGCTGAACATGGGACTCCTCAGAAGTAGCCACGAGGCAGCGGGACCTCGAGCCACAGGTGGAAAACGACGAACGAGAACAGGTAGAAGCTCGTTCCCGTCAGCAGGGCGGTCAGGACGCGGCTGCGCATCGTCCACGCCAGCACGGCGATACCGAGACCTACAGCCGGGAGCAGGCCGACGATACGGGCCTGCCAGATCATGAACACGCAAGCCAGAGCCGCGATCACGAGCGTGAGGCGTGGACCGAAGCGCGACGACCTGTCACCTCGCTCGTCCGCACTGGCGGTCTCGGTCGCGAGCGCTTCGGCACGCGTACCGCGACGGTCCGCGACGGCGACGAACGCACCGATCACCGCTGTTGCGCAACCGACGGCAAACGGCAGTGCGCCCGCGCCAGGTGAGGCGACCGTGCCCAGGTCGTAGCTCACGGCAGTGACCGCGTAGGCGATACCGGCAATCGCGGCTCCCGCGGCGAACCGCGATCTGCTGGCTGCTGAATCGATCGGAGCTGGCGCGGCCACCGTTCGCGGCTCCGACACGTCCTGCGGCTCGGCCGAAACGACGTCACTCACAACGAGCCACCGGCGGACTCGATGACGTCCTGCACCTCGGCGGAGCGGTCGGTGAAGTAGGTCATCAGTTCGTCGCCTTCAGCGGGCTGAATGGGCAGTCCCGCCGTCTCGGCGACCTTCTCGAACTTCGGGGAGGCCATGGCTGTCGTGAAGGCCTCAGTCAGCACGTCAGCAACGTCGGACGGGATCCCGGCCGGACCGAAGACCGCGTAGACGGCCGTGGCCTCGATGTCGATGCCGGCCTCCTTGAAGGTGGGCACCTCCGGCATGAACGTGGAGCGCTCGGGGCTGCCGACGGCCAGGACTCGGAGCGAGCCGGACTTGACCTGCGAGAGGATCCCGCTGATCTGGGTAAACGCCGCGTCGACGTTGGCGCCGAGCAGCGCCGTGGTGGAGGCAGCGTCACCCTCGTAGTCCACGTGGCGGAAGCTCACGTCCTCCATCTGCTCGATCTGGGCGGCGGGGACGGCGTACGACAGTGGTCCCTCACCGAGCGTGACCGTCCCCGGCGACTTGCGCGCCGCGGCGACGAGGTCGTCCATCGACTTGAACGGAGAATCGTCCGGCACCGCGATGACGACCGGGCCGCGGGTGACCTGCGCGATCGGCGTAAGGTCAAGCGGCTCGTAACTGACGTCGGTGACCTGCGGCTGCAGAGTGATCGGGCCTTCCGGCGCCACCACTACCGTGTATCCGTCAGCGTCTGCCGAAAGCGTCTCACCGACGCCGACGACACCGGCGCCACCTTCGCGGTTGATGATCTGCATGTCGGCGTCGAGGTCGCCCGAGGCGTTGATCTCATCGACGAGCGCGCGCGCCAGCACGTCGGATCCACCGCCCGGCGGATATGGGACGACGACCTCGATCGTGCGGCTCGGGAAGGTCGACGCGTCCTCGGTCTCGGACACCCCACAGGCGCATGTGAATCCGACGGCTGTCAGCGCGACGAGGACGGAAAGGCGATTGCGAGTCTTCATGAATGGCTCCTGAGGGGTTCGGGGTCGGTAGGGGCGCTGAGCAGGTCATCGAGACGGTCGTTGTCGAAACCGCTGGTCTTCACAGGAACGGGTTCGCCGACGTCGTCCCACCACTGGGCCACGGGGCCGAGTTGCCATTCGGGGTCCTCGTCTCCGGGTGCGGACACGCTCACAAATGGCGAGCGCGGCTGGGTGTCCCGGAGGGCCTTCGCTTCGCCGTAGCTGTTGACCGAGCCGCACACGAGTCCGGCGCCATTGAGCATCGAGACCACCTCGGCCCGATCCATCGAGGAGAAGACGCGCGCCATCTCCGCATGGAGTGCCGGACGATGGCGAACCCTGTCCAGCGAGGTCGCGAACCGCGGGTCGTCGAACAGATGCTCGGCACCGATGAGCTCACAAAGTCGGCGCCAGTGCTGAGGGGTATAGGCCGAGAGGACGACCCATCCGTCGGCGACCTCGATCAGCTCCGCCGCGGGGGCGGCGCTCGGCTGGCCGTTGCCCGTACGGACCGGTTCGACGCCCGTGAGCGCATATTCCATCCAGTTGGCGGCCTGCAAGGTCAGGGCGACGTCCCACAGTGAGATCTGGATCGAGGCACCCGTGCCGTGCGCGGCGCGGCCGAGCAGGGCTGCGGACGCGGCCTGGGCGACGACATGAGTAGCGGCGGCATCAACGACCGGGAACCCGACTCGTTGCGGCTCGCCGTCGGCTGCGCCCGTGACCCACATGATCCCCGACTCCGCCTGCGCCGCGATGTCGAGGCCCGCGCGCGACCTCAGGGAGCCCTCGGCTCCAAAGCCGGTGAAGGACAGGTGAACGAGGTCGGGACGGATCGACCGGAGCGCCTCGGCGTCCAGGCCGAGCCGCTCAAGTGCGCCGGGGCGGAAGTTCGCCAGCACGACATCGCAGGAAAGAGCCAGCCGGCGCGCGTTCTCCAACCCCACCGCAGACTTCAGGTCCAGTTCGACACAGGTCTTGTTGCGGTTGTACGCCTGCACCATCGCGGCGCCATACCCGGGCAGCAACCGGGCTGGCTCTCCTCCCGGCGCCTCAACCTTGATCACGGTCGCGCCCTGGTCGGCAAGGATCTGTGCGGCGCCCGGCACGGCGATGTATTGCCCGAGCTCGAGCACGCGTACTCCGCGGAGTGGCGGTGGCATTCCAGTCACGGGTTGGGTCCTCCGAGCATTGGTAGATGTGTCCGGCGTCATGTCGGGACCCATCCTGTGACGCGACTCACGCTCAATCAAATAGGTGAATATTTGCCAGCCATCGGAGATGCCTATACCAAATCTGTTGTGTCCCGCTCTTGGCCTGCGACCTCGGAGCGCCCTTCGGAACACAGGTCTAGAAAGGCCTCCAATGCCGGTGATCCGCGATCGGCGCGGGCCACGGCCGAAATGCGTCGCGGCGGCAGTTCGGCCAGTTCGCCGATCACGCACCCCAGCGTCGCGGCCCGCTCGGCACGGCGGCGTTCGAGCAGGACGGCGCCAGCGCCGGCGCGCGCCAGAGTGAGGAACGCATCCCGATGCTCCGATCGCATCACGATGGCTTGTGTCACCCTCGGTTCCACGGCTTGCAGCTGGGCACACACCGCGGAGCTCTCGAAGAGCGGAGCGACCACGAGGCCGATGTTCAGCAGATCACTCGAAGTGAAGGTGCCATCAGGCGGCGCAGGGGTGCCAGGGGGACATACCAAGAGGGTGTCCTGGTCCCGCATGCGCACGATGCGCGTCCCGACGATGGGCGCTTCCGGGTGCTCGGTGATGGCGACGTCCACGGTGCCGGCGAGGACCGGCTGCACCGCGTCCGAGACGAAGGCTCCCGTCGGCTCGGTCAAATCGATCCTCACCCCGGGAAGTCGCCTGTTCAACTCCCCGAGCAGCGTCGATGTCGGCTCCAGCACGAGGCTCGGTGTCGAGAGGACCGAGAGGCTGTGGGGACCGTCGATACTCTCGCCGTCGAATGACGTGGCCGCCGCGAATGCCTCTAGCGCCCTGCGTGCCGGTCCCAACATCGTCTGGCCCGCCGCGGTGGGCCTGGAACCTGAACGGCTGCGCTCGAACAGCCTGGCGCCTAGCAGCGACTCGAGCTCGGCGACGGTCTGCGATACCCCTGAGGCCGCGACGTAGAGCTCGTTCGCCGCAGCCGCGATGCTGCCGTGCTCAGCCACCGCGACGAAGTACTCGAGATGGCGCAGGCGCATTCGGCGGCTGGGCGACTCGGATCCACGCGAGCTCACGTCGCGGGCTCCAACTCGCGAGCTTCTCGCATCCGACGTGCCATGGCGACGAACTCACGAGCCGCGGGCGAGAGCGTGGCACCGAAGGTCAACCAGACGTCCCGACGCAGCGCGGGGCGCGGGGCGCGCACTAGCAGACCCACGGCCTCGGCGTCGCGGCCCATGGCCTCGGAGACGAAGGCGATCCCCAAGCCCGCACGCACTAGCGGCACCATCGCACCGGTCGAGCTGGTCTCGACGACGACCGCTTCGTCGACGACACGCTGACCTAGGCACTCGGACAACAGCCGGCGCGTGACGCCACCCTGAGGCGTGACGACGAGGCCCCTAGCTACCAGGTCGGCCAGGTCCGGGGAGGGGCCGACGTCGAGGTCGGGATGCAACAAGGCGACGACGCGCTGTCGGGTCAGCAGTTCGCTGGTCAGGTCGGTGCCGGACGGGTTGCCGACGCCGATGCCGACCTCGGCTCGCCCCGAAGCGACGACATCGACGGCGGACTCGCCACCGTGCGGACGCAGCAAACTCACGACGACGCCGGGATACCTCTGCCGGAACCGACCAACCAGCTCGGCTACCGGGTCCTGCGCAAGCGTGCGTGGACACACCACGCTGAGTCGACCTCGCTCCAGGTGCTGGGCCGGGCGCAGCGCCTCCTTCAGCTCGGCATGAGCGCGCAGCACCTGGGCGGCCGGACCGACAAGATCGCGACCGGCGCCCGTCAGCACGACACCCCGGGGCTGGCGCCGGAAGAGCGGCACCGCCAGGTCGGACTCCATGCGCGCCACCGCCTCGGACAGCGTCGGTTGACTGACGCCGAGCTGCCGAGCAGCGGCCGAGATGCTCCCGCATTCGGCCACCGCCAAGAAATACTCCACTTGCCGCGGATCCATCATGACTCCTCCAGCGCGTCGCACTCTGCGCCTGTCGGACCATCCTAAATACGCGTCACCGAACCGATTGCGCGCGAAGTCACGGGTACGAGCCCGCGTCTCAGGTGGTGGGGTCCTCACGCAGACGCACGATCGCCTTGCCCGTGTTCGCTCCGGTCAGCAGCCCCGCGAACGCGTCGGGCATGGCGTCCAGCCCGTCCCACGCGGTCTCGCGGTACGCGATGTCGCCCTGGTGGAGCCACTGGCCCACCTTCTGCTCGAACTCGGGGCGCAGGCTCTCGTGATCGCTCACGATGAAGCCCCGCATCGTCAGTCGCTTGCCGACGGCCTTGAACATGTTGCGCGGGCCCTTGGGGTTGGGGTCGTTGTAGCCCGAGATCGATCCGCAGAGCGCCATGCGACCGCGCTCGTTGATGTGCTCGAGCGCAGCCTCGAGGTGATCGCCGCCCACGTTGTCGAAGTAGACGTCGAAGCCGTCCGGCAGCGCCGCGCCCAGCTGACCCATGACGTCGCCGTCGCGGTAGTTGATGGCCGCGTCGAACTTCAGCTCATCGACCAGGAGCGCGACCTTCTCGGCCGAGCCGGCGCTGCCGACCACACGATCGGCCCCGGCGAGGCGGGCGAACTGGCCCACGAGGCTGCCGACCGCACCGGCCGCTGCCGACACGAAGACGGAGTCGCCGGGCTGGAACGCAGCGACGTCGAACAGGCCCGCGTAGGCGGTCATGCCCGGCATGCCCAGCACGCCCAGGAAATACGAGGAGGGCAATCCGTTGAGGTCGAGCTTCGTCGCGTACTCGGCGGCCAGCACGGCGTGCTCACGCCAGCCGAGCCCGTGCCGCACGATGCTGCCGACGGGCAGGGAGTCCGAGCGGGACTCCACGACCACGCCGACCGCGCCGCCATCGAGGGCGTGGTCCAGCCGGAACGGCGGGACGTAGGACTTCACGTCGTTCATGCGCGGGCGCATGTAGGGATCGACGGTCAGGACGAGGTTCTCGACCAGTACGTCCCCGTCGCGCAGGTCCCGCAGCTCGCGCTCGACGAAGCGATACGTCTCGGGTCCCGGCACTCCTGTGGGGCGCTGGGCGAGGTGGATCTCACGGGTCGTGGTGGTCATGCAGGTCCTCCCGGTCGGGTCGCCGCGGCGCGGCCGTGGTCCGGGCTGGCATCGTCGACGCACAATGCCCGGCTCCGGCCATCGTAGGGAACGGTCCCGACGCTGGCTCTCGGCCGGGACGGACGACGACGCGCCGCCTCGCCTCCATCGCACTGCGCGGCCAGTGTTCGGCAGACCCACAGCCTGCGTTCACCCCACGGTCAGGTTCGGCGCTCACCGTGGAGACATGAGCCAGCACGTGCGCATCAACGGCCACCGGGGCCAGAGCAGCACCCATCCGGAGAACACCATTCCCGCCCTGCGCGAAGCAGTGCGGCTGGGCGCCGACGGCGTCGAGTTCGACGTGCGTCCCACCGCCGACGGCTCGATCGTGCTGATGCACGACCGCTCGCCGCTGAGGACCACGAACCTGGCCGATCTCCAGCCCTCCAAGGTGGGCATGCCCGTCGAGCGGTTCACCCTCGCGGAGCTCGCCATGCTCGACGCGGGCGGCTGGAAGTCCGGCGTCTTCACGGGCACGCCCGTACCGACCCTGCGCGATGTCGTGCACGCCCTGCGCGGCACGGACGTCCAGCTGTCGGTCGAGTTGAAGGCCTCCCCCGTCGACCCGCGCGGCTACGTGCGCGCCGTCCTGGACGAGCTGGGCGGCCGCGGTCGCGTCACGCTCATGAGCTTCGACCGCGACATCGCCGAGGCGGCCCTGCCGCTGCACCACGCGGTGGGCCTGGTCTCGAACCGCCCGCCGACGGCGGACGACCTGCGCCGTTTCGACGAGTTCCACGTCTACGCCCGCCGCGTCGACCGCCGCCTGGTCGAGCGCGTGCACGCGTCGGGCGGAACCGTCACGGCCTGGACCATCGACGACCCGCGCCAGTTCGCGCGGCTCCGCGACCTCGGGGTCGACGCGATCACCACGAACGACGTGACCGTCGCGCGCCCCGCCCTCGTCTGACGCCGGATCCCGCCCGGGGCCACGCGCGCTCAGCGGTTCTTCGCGGCGACGAGCCGCAGGCCCTCGAGCGTGAGCCGCGAGTTGCGGGCCGTGATGGTCTCGCACTCGCTCAGGACGACGGCCGCGTGACTGCCGGTGGCGATCACCGAGACGTCCTGGGGATCCTCGCCGAGCGAGTCGATCATCCGCTCGACGATCGCGTCGATGAGCCCGGCGAAGCCGAAGACCGTCCCGGACTGCAGCGCCTCGACCGTGTTCTTGCCGATGACGTCGCGTGGCGTGGTGATCTCGACGCTGCGCAGCTGCGCACTCCGCTTGGCCAGCGCCTCGAGGGAGACCTCGACGCCCGGCGCGATCGCACCACCGAGGTAGCGCCCTTCCGCGTCGATCGCGTCGACGACCGTCGCCGTGCCGGTCAGGTCGACGACGATCGCCGGCCCGCCGTACAGCTCCTTCGCCGCCAGGGCGTTGACGATGCGGTCCGTCCCCACCTCGCGCGGGTTGTCGGTGTGGATCGGCACGCCGGTCTTGACCCCGGGGCCGACGATCCAGACGGGCAGGTCGTCGTAGTAGCGGCGGTACGCCCGGCGCAGGGCGACGAGCAGGGCGGGCACGGTGCAGCACATGACGATCTCGGAGACCGGCGGCAGCCCCGTCCGGCGCAGGAACCCGTCGACGAGCAGGAACCACTCGTCGGACGTGCGGCGCTCGTCGGAGGCGACGACGAAGTCGCCGCTGAGCTCTTCCCCGTCGAACAGGCCGATGCGGGTCTCGGCGTTGCCGGCGTCGATCGCCAGGAGCGTCATGTCGGCAGGCTCAGACCGTCACGAGGTCGCCGCGCTTGAGGCCCGAGTCCGCGGGAACCTCGGCGGCGTCGTTCCCGAGCGTGACGATCCGGTTGTCCTCGTCGACGAACACGACGCTGGGCTGCAGCTCGCGGGCCTCGGCGTCGTCGACCTGCGCGTACGCGATGAGGATGACGATGTCGCCGGGGTGGACCAGGTGCGCCGCGGCGCCGTTGATGCCGATGATCCCCGAGCCGCGCGGGCCCGCGATCGTGTAGGTCTCCAGCCGGGCGCCGTTGGTGACGTCGACGATGTGCACGAGCTCGCCGGGCAGGATGTCGGAGGCGTCCAGCAGGTCCTCGTCGACGGTGACCGAGCCGACGTAGTGCAGGTCGGCCTGCGTCACGGTCGCGCGGTGGATCTTGGACTTCATCATGGTGCGCAGCATCGGGTCACTTCCCTTGGTTCTTCGCGGTCCCCAGCGGGACCGCACAGTTGTCGAGCAGGCGCGGCTGGCCCACTCGGGCGGCCACCAGCAACCTCGCCTCCCGGCCGGGCTGGGCCGGTCCGAGGTCGGGGCTGGTGAGCACGAGATAGTCCGGGTCGACGCCGGCGTCGGCCAGCACCTTCCCGGAGGCATGGAGGACGGCCTCGGGGCCGTCGGGGCCGGCGTCGACGCCGGCGCGCAGGGCGGCCGAGATCGCGGCGGCACGCTCGCGCTCGGTCGCCGAGAGGTAGCGGTTGCGCGAGCTCATCGCGAGGCCGTCGGGCTCGCGGACCGTGGGACAGCCCACGACCTCGACGCCCAGGCACAGCTCACGCGACATGAGCCGGATCAGCGTCAGCTGCTGGTAGTCCTTCTCGCCGAAAACGGCCACGTCCGGACGGACGAGGCCGAACAGCTTCGCGACGACCGTCAGCACGCCACGGAAGTGCGTCGGGCGCTGGGCGCCCTCGAGGATCGTGGCCAGCGGGCCGGGGTCGACCGTGACCGTGTCGGACAGTCCGGCCGGGTACATCTCCTCGACCGAGGGCGCGAAGACCAGGTCGACGCCCGCCTCGTCGCACCGCTGAAGGTCCTCGTCGAACGTGCGGGGGTAGGCGTCGAGGTCCTCGCCGGGCGCGAACTGCGTCGGGTTGACGAAGATCGACACGACGAGCGTGTCGGCGAGGGGCCGCGCGTACTCCATGAGGCTCACGTGGCCGTCGTGGAGCGCGCCCATCGTGGGGACGAGGGCGACGGTCCCGGACGTGGCGGCGCGCAGCTCGGCCGCGGTGCGGACGACGGTGGGCATCAGCGGACCTTCTCGCGGATCACGGCCGTGCGGACGGCGTCCGCGGTGTCCGTGTCGATCCGGCCGGTGGACTCGGCCCGGTCGGCGGTGGCCGTCGCGAGGGCGGCGTAGGTCCGGCGCGTGGTCGGGTCGTCGAGGCGGGCGACGTGGGCTCGCACCGTGTCGACGTCGCCGCGGGCGACCGGACCGGTGAGGGCGGCGTCGCCGTAGGCGAGCGTGTTGTCCAGGGCCGCGTTCAGCAGCGGGCGCAGGACGGCCGCCGGGTCCTCGGCGCCGATCTGGCGCAGCAGGTCCATCGCCTGCGTGACGATCGTCGTCAGATGGTTCGCGCCGTGGGCCAGCGACGCGTGATAGGTCGCGCGGTCGGACTCCGCGACCCACATGACGGTGCCGCCGAGCTCGGCGACAAGCGTGTCGGCGACGTCGCGATCGGCGGCCTCGGCCGTGACGCCGAAGACGCAGCCGCGGTCGAGGTCGACCTCGGTGCCGGTGAAGGTCATGGCGGGGTGCATCGCGATCGTGCGTGCGCCGGCGTGGGCCAGCGGAGCGAGGACGTCGAGACCGTGGCGCCCGCTGGTGTGCGCGATCAGCTGCCCGTGACGGACGTGCGGAGCGAGCTCGCGGGCGACATCGGCCAGCGCGTCGTCCGGAACCGCCAGGAACAGGATCTCGGCGCGGTGGACGACCTCGACGCGGTCGAGCACGGGGACGCCGGGCAGCAGGGTCTGCACGCGCAACTGGGACGCGGTGGAGCGACCGCTGACGGCGGCGATGTGGTGACCGGCGCGCTGCAGCCGGGCGGCGAGGACAGCGCCGACTCGGCCGGCGCCGACCACACCCACGCGAGGGTGCGACATGTGTGTTGCCTTTCGTTCCAGTCCCGGGACGGGTACCAGACAAAGTGACTCCGCCAGTGTACGCCTGTGTGTTTCGTGAGGAAGCAGAGGTGACGACGATCACGTCGCGCCGTGGCGGTGGTGCGCTCTGCCACACTGTCGCCATGGCTCGGATCCTGATCCGCGCGGGCAAGGACCCGTTCACGGCAGTCGCACCCGAGACGACCCTGACGCAGGACGTCTTCAACTCCAACAGCGGCAACTACCTCTTCCAGCACTCGGTGTGGAAGGCGCTCGACGTCGCGCCGCACGAGCTGATCGCGAACTCGACCCTGAGCGAGCGGCGTGCGGCCGGCTCACAGGACGCCCGGCGGATCAGCGACGAGTTCGACCACTTCGTCATCCCGATGGCCAACTCCTTCCGTGCCGACTTCGCGGACAAGCTCGAGAACCTCACGACCCTGATCGAGCAGCTGACGATCCCGGCCACCGTGATCGGCATCGGCGCCCAGGCGCCCGCGGACCGCTCGTTCGGCCCCCTCGCCGACGTCGAGGACGCCACCCGTCGCTTCGTCGCGGCCGTGCTCGACCGCTCCGCCTCGATCGGCGTGCGGGGCGAGTTCACGCGGGACTTCCTCGTGCACCTGGGCTTCCCGGCGGACTCGATCGACGTCATCGGATGTCCCTCGTTGTTCCTGCAGGGTCCCGACCTGCAGGTGCACAAGAGGCTCGACTCGATCACGGCCGACGCGGCGCTGGCACTGAACCTGACCCCCGAGGTCCCGGGCATCGGGACCTTCGCCACGGACCAGGCGGCCCGCCACCCGAACCTGACCTACATCGGCCAGGACGCGCACGACCTGCGCCTGCTGCTGTGGGGCACCGCCCACCCGCACGTGGACGACCCGCTCGTGCCCACGCACCTGCGCCACCGGCTCTACCAGGAGAACCGGATGCGGCTCTTCGTGGACACGTGGACCTGGTACGACTTCCTGGCCCGTCAGGACTTCGCCTACGGCACCCGTTTCCACGGCAACGTGGCGGCCCTGCTGGCCGGCACGCCCGCGATGATGCTGGCCCACGACTCGCGCACGCTCGAGCTGGCCGAGTACCACCAGATGCCGCACCGCGTGCAGCCGCGCTTCGACGAGCCCGTCTCGGTCGAGGAGCTCTACGCGGCCACCGACCCGACCGCGTTCAACGAGGCGCTGCCCGATCGGTTCGGCCGGTACACCGCGTTCCTCGAACGCAACGGACTCGAGCACCGCTGGCAGCCGGGGAGTGACGGATCGCAGTTCGACACACGGCTCGAGCAGGCTTCGTTCCCGCCGGCCGTTCAGACGCTCGCCGCCCCCGACCTGAGCGAGGTCGCCGCCCGCCTGGACTGGCTCCGGCACGCGATGGTGATCGACATGAGCCGCCACCCGAGGCGGTACGACTACCCCTTCAACACGCCGACCTACCAAGGGGCCGGCTCACGGCACGCCCGCCTGGCCGACCAGCGTGACGAGAAGCAGCGGACGCAGCAGCGCCGCATCGATGAGCTGTCCGCCCGCCTCGAGCGGATCGAGCGGACGACCGTCCGAGGGTTCTCCGCCCGCGTCCTGCGCAGGCTGCGCAGGCTGTTCGGCCGCGGCTGACGGGTCGCGACAGCACGACTGGCAGACTGTTCCTGCGCCAGCGGCGCGGGCCTCTAGCTCAATTGGCAGAGCAGCGGACTTTTAATCCGCGGGTTGTGGGTTCGAGTCCCACGGGGCCCACCCGAACAGCGTCACCTCACCGGGACTCCGGCGAGCCCGTGGGGAGTGGGCCACCGTCCCGCGCCTCAGATCACAGGTACAGGATGTTCCGCGGGCCGCCGACGACGCGTGGCCGGACGACGGGACGAGGAGTGACCGAGGATGTTCCGAGAGGTCCCGGTCCTCCCCCTGGTGGTGCCGCTCGCGGCAGCGGTCTTCCTGGCCCTCCTGTGGCACCTGCGCCGCCGCGGCATGCTCTCGGCACCGCGCGCCGCCGTGGCCTTCGCGCTCTGCTTCTACGTCGCCGGAGTCGTCGCCAACACGGTGTTCCCGATCTACCTGGACATGCCCAGCCGCAGCGGGTCACCGTGGCACTCGTCCCTCTACCTGGAGCCGTTCGAGAACTACGAGGTAGCCGATGCGGTGATGAACATCGTCGTCTTCGTACCCGTGGGAATGATCGTCCCGCTCCTGCTGGCGAGGACGTCTTGGTGGCGCGTCGTCGCGGTGGCGGCGGCGCTCAGCCTCACGATCGAGGCCACCCAACTGCTGACCGCGCGCCTTCTGGGCGGCGGCCACGTCGCCGACGTGAACGACCTGATGTTCAACGTCCTCGGCGGCCTTCTCGGCTACGTCCTGTTCGAGGTCCTGTCGCGGGTACCGGGACTGGGCGTCGCCCTCGACCGATTCCGCTGGCGCTGAGGCTCGTCCTCATTCGGTGGCGGATCGGCGCCGACGCGGCCTGCGGCCTCGTCCGGACTCGTCCGTGTCCACGCCGCGTCGGGCCAGCTCGGCCCGCAAGAGCTCAGTGGGGGCGCTCGACACGCCGGGGTACTCGTTGACCGTCTCGGCGGTCGCGTACTTCTCGCGGAGCAGGTCGGCACCGCCCCCGCGCATCGCGCCGATGACGGCCCGGACCGCGACGTCCATGTCCACGGTCGTGACTGCCGGCATCGGGCCGACGTCGGCGGGCGCCGTGATGAGCGCGTCGAGGTCGCCGATCACGTCGGCACCTGACGCCACGATCCCGGAGATCATCGTCCGGGCCGCGTCGTTCGCGCGCTCGACGGCCCAGTCGGGCATCGCCACGCGTGCCTCGTCCGGCCGCGGGCGGCGACCGCGCAGCTGACGGACCGCCCCGAGCCGCACGAAGCGTGCCTGGATCGCCGGTGACCAGCCGCGGGCCTTGATCCGCTCGTTGACACGGCGGACGAGCTCGATCTCCTGGGCGGTGAACGAGCGGTTGCTGGCCGTGGACTGCGACTGCAGCAGGTCGCGCGGCAGTCCCAGCAGGTCCTCGAAGGAGTCGAACAGCCGCCGCGGCCGGCGCTTGTCCGTCACGACCACGTGGACCCGCTCGGGACCGACGACCTCGGCCCAGCGCCGGACCTGGTCGTCGATTCGCTGACGCAGCCAGAACACGGCCGCGTCCCGTCCGTCCGGCTCGTCGAACACCGTGTGCAGCCAGTCGTCGAACGTGAGCCTCAGGTTGGAGCGCACGGCCTGCTGCCACGAGGACGGCATGACCGAGGCCAGCGGCGCCGCGGTCACGACGACGTCGAGCCGCTCGACACCGAGCCGCTCCGCGATCTGCGTCGTCCGCGGTGACCGGACCACGTCGAAGTACTCGCTGCTGATCACGACCCGGCCGGGCGCCGCCCGCACCTCGTCCACGAGATCGTCCCAGTGGTGCTGCGGGGGCAACACCGTGCCGATCGGACTCGCGAATCCCGACGCCACGCGGCCCGCGTTCGCCTGCGAGCGGGTCTGTCCCGGGTAGAGGACGCCCAACGCGGCGAGCTCGTCACGAACGGCTGCCAACGCGCCCTGGATGGCGGTCGTGCCGGTCTTGTGGGGCCCGACGTGCAACAGGACGCCCCGGGGTCCGATCGGCCTGATCATCGGGTCCTGGCTCATCTGGGTCATCCTAGGCACCCCCGTCCGCCACGACGGCGGTCCGAGGTCCCCGCCGCCCCGTGCACCCGGCGGGCGCGTCGCGTCTCACCCGACGGGAAGCGCCGACTTGCCCCTCGATCCGGGCAGATTCACGTGGGACACTGACCGAACCATGCCTTCCGACCGTTCCACCGACTCCGGGTCTGCCACGAGGCACGCCCGAGGCGTGGCCGACCTCCTGCGCCACGCCCAGGAGGTCGCCTCCGAGCTCGAGGCGTCCGCAGTCGCCGAGGCCGAGCGGATCACCACCGAGGCACGACGCCTCGAGGCCGAAGCTCGGCTGCTGTACGACGACGCGCGGCAGGTGCGCGACACGGCGCAGGCCCACCTCGTCAACGTCACCGAGCAACTCGATCGCGCATCCGAGGACGCCGTCACGATCGTCGCCGACGCGAGCGAGCAGGCCACGATCCTGGTGCGTGACGCCGAACAGCGCCGTGAGGCCGCCGAGCGCGACGCGGAGACCACCTTCGCCGACGCGCACGAGCGGACCGGAGCGATGCTCACCGAGGCCGCCGTCGAGGCCGGACGCCTCCTGGCCGATGCCCACGAGAAGGCCGATCAGCTGACCCGTGCCGCCGAGGCCCGAGCGGCCGAGGTCGTCGCCACCGCCCAGGCACGGGGCGAGCAGCGCACGACCGAGGCCGAGGAGTACGTCGAGCGCATCGTCCAGGAGGCCGAGCAGCACACCCTCGAGATCTCCGGGGCCGCCGCCCGCAACGCCGAGGCCGTGGTCGAGGCCGCGATCGCCGAGGCGGAGCAGACGCGCGCGGAGTCCGAGCGAGTGCTGGCCCGCGCCCGCGAGGAGGCCGAGAGCCGCGTCGAGGAGGCCCGGGCCGAGTCCGAGCGCACGAT
>NZ_DAMDLR010000045.1:0-22361 GCF_032084975.1 Aeromicrobium sp. | reverse complement strand
CAGCTCGCGCAGGGTCCCGCCCCAGCCCAGGTCGGTCAGGCGCGCGACCACGCGGCCGGTCTCGGCCCGCTCGTCGGGTGAGATGCGGCCCTTGACCCCGACACCGCGCCGGTCGGCCCCGGTGGGCCATTGCCCGCGCGGTTCGACCGGCACACCGACCCGGTCGAGGGCGGCCGTGGCGGCACCGACGGTGGACTCGGGCACGTCCGTGGGGTACCAGGGCCCGGCGCAGACGTCGCACCGTCCGCAAGGGGCCGCCGACGGATCGTCGAGATCGCGCTGCAGCAGCTCCATCCGGCAGGTCCGGCCCTCCTGGTACGTGAGCATCGCCTGCTGCTCGTGCTGGCGCGCCGCGGCGATCCTGGCGTACCTCTCGGCGTCGTACGTCCACGGGCGGCCCGTCGCGATCCAGCCGCCGCGCACCTTCTGCACGGCGCCGTCCACGTCGAGCACCTTCAGCAGCAGCTCGAGCTGGGTCCGCTTGATGTCGACGAGCGCCTCGAGCGCGGGGGTCGAGGTCGGCTCGGCGCCGAGCTGGCCGATGACGCGCTCAGCGCGCTCGGGGTCGGGCATCGAGGCCGTCGCGAAGTAGCGCCAGATCTCGCGGTCCTCGGGGCCGGGCAGCAACAGCACCTCGGCCTTGTCCGTGGCACGTCCGGCGCGGCCCACCTGCTGGTAGTACGCCACCGGCGACGACGGCGCGCCGAGGTGGATCACGAATCCGAGGTCGGGCTTGTCGAAGCCCATGCCCAGCGCGCTGGTGGCGACGAGCGCCTTGACCCGGTTGTCCTTGAGGGCCTGCTCGAGCTGCTCGCGCTCGGCGGGGTCGGTGCGCCCGGTGTAGGCACGCACCTCGTGCCCTGCCTCGCGCAGCAGCCGCGCGGTGTCCTCGGCGGCCGAGACGGTGAGCGCGTAGATGATGCCGCTGCCCGGCAGGTCGGGCATGTGCGCCACGAGCCAGCCCAACCGCTGCTTCGCCGTGGGCAGCGTCAGCGAGCCCAGCCGCAACGACGCGCGCGCCAAGGACCCGCGCAACGTCAGCACGTCCCCACCCAGCTGCTCGGCGACGTCCGCGACGACACGCGCGTTGGCGGTGGCGGTGGTGGCCAGCACGGGCACGTCCGGGCCGAGCGACTCGATCACGTGGGCCAGCCGCCGGTAGTCGGGGCGGAAGTCATGGCCCCAGTCCGAGATGCAGTGGGCCTCGTCGACGACCAGGAGGCCCATCCGCTGCAGGAGCCGGGGCAGCTGCTGCTCGCGGAAGGTGGGGTTGTTGAGCCGCTCGGGCGAGACCAGCAGGACGTCGATCGTGTCGGCGGCGAGCCGGGCCTCGATGTCGTCCCACTCCTCGACCGTCGCCGAGTTGATCGCCGCGGCCCGCACGCCCGCACGCTCGGCCGCCGCGACCTGGTCGCGCATCAGCGCCAGCAGCGGGGACACGAGCACCGTGGGACCGGCCCCCCGTGCCCGCAACAGGGCGGTGGCGACGAAGTAGACCGCAGACTTTCCCCAGCCGGTGCGCTGGACGACGAGCGCTCGCCGCCCGTCGTCGACGAGAGCCGAGATCGCCTCGAGCTGGCCGTCGTGGAACTGCGCGTCCTCGCGGCCCGTGAGGGCGCGCAGTCGCAGCAGCGCTTCGTGGGCGGTGTCCGTGGCGATCGAGGTCATGCCCCGATCGTGACAGGCGGGTCCGACAAGCGCCGCCGACGTTCCACAGGCACGACCTTCGAGCCGGTCACCGGCTCAGCGCCACGTCCACCCACGCCCGCAGCGCCTCGTCCGGGAACGACTCCCGGCATGGACACGTAGCGCACGCGCCGGCCGAGCGAGTGCCTCGCGCACCGCTCGGCCGGCCGGTCCTGATCGGGGTCGGGCATGGCGGTCCTCCGTCGGTCACGGCACACCTGCGACACCCATCATGCGCGGACCTCAGGTGAGCCGCATCGTGGTCACGCAGGTCGGATCCTGGTCATCGCGCGTCGAGACCTCGGCCGTCGCCGTGCGCTCACCCTGACGGATCGTGAGTGTCGCCCGGATGCCGCGGGGCACCCACAGGCCGACGAAGCCGTTGTCGAAGGTGGTGCGCGTCTCCTCGACCAGCACCCGTCCGTCCTCGCCCACGAGCTCGACGTCCACCTCCGCGCCGGTGAGCTCGCCGAGGCAGGTCGTCAGGCTGTGGAAGTGACACTCGTGCGTCTGCTCGACGTACGGAGCGACCGAGACGTAGACCTCGTCCCGGGGCATCGGGAGGCTCGTCTCGACACCGTCCCCGTTGCTCAGGACGAGCTCGTCGGGGCGGACCGAGGCCATCAGGTCCGCGGGCCTGTCGGCGACCGGCATGGTGTCCAACCGCTCGATGACCTGAGCGGCGTCGAGGCCGACCAGGTCGTGCTCGAGCAGCAGGGCGCTGACGGGACCGCCACCCTCGCCGGACGTGCTGTCCGACGGACCGGAGCACGCGGACACGACGAGTGCCGAGACGATCATGATGACGACGGCGGCCAGCGGTCGTCGGGCGGTGACGCGGCGGGTCATCGCGCGCCCGGTCACAGGTCCTCCAGGAGGTCGCGCATCTGCTGGATCTCGGTGGCCTGGGCGCTGATCACCGAGCGCGCGAGCTCGACCGCCTCAGCGTCCCTGCCGGTGTCGACCTGCTCGCGCGCCATGTCGATCGCGCCCTCGTGATGGGCGATCATCTGCGTCAGGAACAGCCGCGACGCACCGCGGCCATCGGCCTGCTCCAGCTTCGTGAGGTCGTCGTGACTCATCATCCCGGTCCCGCCGTGGTGCATGCCGTCCGTGGAACGGTCGGCGCCCCAGTCCTCGAGCCATCCCTGCATCTGCACGATCTCAGGGCCCTGGGCCTGCTTGATCGCCTCCGCCAGCGAGACGACCCGCTGGTCGATGCCCTCCTTGGCCAGGACGAGGTCGCTCATCTCGATCGCCTGCTCGTGGTGGACGACCATCATCTGCGCGAACATGACGTCCGCGTCGTTCGCTCCGGCTCTCTCGGCGGCCCCATGGTTCGCGCCGTGCGACGAGCCCGAGTCCGGTTGACCGGACGAGCACCCCGTCAGGACGAGGGCGGCGGACAGGACCAGTGCCGCGGGCGCGGCGGTGTGCAACTTCATCGTGTTCTCCAGATCGCGTGTGTGTGACGGCACGCGGCCGTACGGCGCGTGCCCGGTTCGACGGAGCCACTCGCCCGATGTCCGGGCAGGGCTCACGCGTCCATCACGTGCGACTGATGCAGAGAACGTGCAGGGAGGGCGCCACGGGCAGCGCCGTGGAGACGGGGTCGAGACGGAGTCGTCCCGTGGGGACCGATTCGTGGAACCACCGGGGCAGCAGCCGCGGCGGCACCAGCACGAGCAGCAGTGCCAAGAGGGCCAGGACGCACGACATGGCCATGCCCAGGTGGCCGGCGGCGACGCAGTGCTCGCAGGCCCCGCTGGCGTCCGTGGAGGCGACCACCGGCTCGTGGACGGCGGACGCGTCGTCGGCGTGCGACGCGTGCGTCTGGGCCGCGGCGGGCACCTGCGCGGCGGCGGTCCCGTGCAGGTTGAGCGTGTGCATCGCCACCAGGCCGACGACGACCGCGGCGACCAGGAGCCCGCCGAGCACCAGGCGACGGACGCCACCGGCGCGCGCCGCGTGCTCGGGTCTCGCCGTCACGACGGTCATGGCCGCCATCCTAGGCCGACGACGGGGTCACCGGCGGTGGAGCGGCGGTGGGCGAAGAGGGTCTCGAACCCCCGACCTTCCGGGTGTAAACCGGATGCTCTGACCAACTGAGCTATTCGCCCTGGGCGCAGCAGAACGGTAACGCACGGGCGCCGTTCAGCGGCTGCGACAAGACAAAGCCGCGCCGCCGGGGTCTCGGGTCCCCGGCGGCGCGGTAGTGCTATCAAACCAGATCGACATGGCCAACGTGAGTGATATCCACCCAAAAAATATGGGCCATTCGCCCAAGTTGTCAGCCGAGTGACTGGAGTGCCTGGAGGTAGCCGTTGAGCTCGCGGGCGTCACCCAGCCCGTTCTCGATCTTCCAGCGCACGACGCCCTCGCGGTCGATCACGTAGGTGCCGCGCGCGGCGGCGCCGGGACCCTCCTGGAAGATGCCGTAGGCCCGAGCCACCTCACCGTGCGGCCAGAAGTCGCTCAGCAGGCTGAACGTGTAGCCGTCCTGGTCGGACCAGGCACGCAGCGAGAACATCGGGTCGCACGAGATGGCCAGCACCTCGGCGTCGGCATCGTTGAAGGCGCTCAGGTTGTCGCGGATCTCGCACAGCTCGCCCGTGCAGATCCCGCTGAAGGCGAAGGGGTAGAACAACACGACCACGTTGCGGCCCCGCAGCTGCGAGAGCGTGACGTCCTGGCCGTGCTGGTTCTTGAGTGTGAAGTCCGGTGCCGGCGAGCCGACCTCGACCGCGCCGGTCGACGCTGACCCGGTCATCGCTTGTGCGTCGAGAGCTTGGTGGCGACCCACGCCGAGCCCACGGACGAGGTCGTCGTGATCGACAGACCCGCGATGGGAGCAGCCTCACCGATGTCGGCGCCCGACACGTGACCGTCGCGGCCGACCTTGGGGGTCAGCAGCCACACCGACCCGCCCTCGTCCACGTCCTGCAGGGCATCGACGAGCGCATCGGTCAGATCACCATCCTCGTCGCGCCACCACAGCACGACGCCGTCGACCACTTCACCGACGTCTCCGTCCACCATGGCGTTCCCGGTGTGGGACTCGATCGCCGTACGAAGTTCCTCGTCGACGTCCTCGTCCCAGCCGAGCTCCTGGATGACGGAGTCAGGTACGAAGCCCAGCTTCCCCGCGTCCACCGCACCTCCTTGTTCCCTACTTCTCAGTAGGTGGTTCTGGTTGCTTGCCGGACTCACACTAGCGAACTCCGGGTGGTTTGATGGAGGAGTCCATCCCGACACCCGAGGGAGAGAGCACCATGGCCTCATCCGGCCCCGACCGCCCCATCATCCATGGGGGCATGCCCACCCAGTTGCCCGACGTCGATCCAGACGAGACGCGCGACTGGCTCAGCTCCCTCGACCAGATGGTCGACGAGCGTGGGCGAGACCGCGCGCGCTACGTCATGCTGCGCATGCTCGAGCGTGCGCGCGAGCGTGCCGTCGGCATGCCGGCGCTGCGCAGCACCGACTTC
Source organism: Aeromicrobium sp. (assembly GCF_032084975.1). Lineage (GTDB taxonomy): Bacteria > Actinomycetota > Actinomycetes > Propionibacteriales > Nocardioidaceae > Aeromicrobium. The sequence continues at coordinate 17,187 of NZ_DAMDLR010000045.1, read as the reverse complement.
ATCAACACCATTCCGCCGGAGCGGGAGCCCGACTTCCCCGGCGACGAGGAGATCGAGCGGCGCATCCGCTCGTACATCCGCTGGAACGCGGCCGTCATGGTCTCGCGCGCGAACCGTCCCGGCCTCGGCGTCGGCGGGCACATCGCCACGTACCAGTCCGCGGCGAGCCTCTACGAGGTCGGCTTCAACCACTTCTTCCGCGGCAAGGACCACCCCGGTGGCGGCGACCACATCTACTACCAGGGTCACGCCGCACCCGGCATCTACGCGCGGTCGTTCCTTGAGGGCCGCTTCGACGAGAAGCGCCTGAACAACTTCCGCCAGGAGCACTCGCAGGGGCCCGGCGAGGGCCTGTCCTCGTACCCGCACCCGCGGACGATGAGCAACTACTGGGAGTTCCCGACGGTCTCGATGGGCCTCGCGGCGATCAACTCGATCTACCAGGCACGCTTCAACCGCTACCTGCAGCACCGCGGCCTCAAGGACACCAGCGACCAGCACGTGTGGACGTTCCTGGGCGACGGCGAGATGGGCGAGCCCGAGTCGCTCGGCGCCATCGGCGTCGCGGCCCGCGAGCAGCTCGACAACCTCACGTTCGTCATCAACTGCAACCTGCAGCAGCTCGACGGACCGGTGCGCGGCAACGGCAAGATCATCCAGGAGCTGGAGTCCACCTTCCTGGGCGCCGGCTGGAACGTCATCAAGGTCGTGTGGGGCCGCGAGTGGGACGACCTGCTGGCCCGCGACACGACGGGTGCGCTCGTCAACCAGATGAACGCCGTCCCCGACGGCGAGTTCCAGAACCTCTCGATCGAGACCGGCGCCTACAACCGCGAGCACTTCTTCGGTCCCGAGCCCGAGCTGCAGAAGATCGTCGAGCACCTCTCGGACGAGCAGATCGAGAAGCTCGCGCGCGGCGGCCACGACTACCGCAAGGTGTACGCGGCGTTCGACTCGGCGATGAAGCACAAGGGCCAGCCGACCGTCATCCTCGCCCACACCATCAAGGGCTGGCTGCTCGAGTCGCTCATGGCGCGCAACGCGACGCACCAGATGAAGAAGCTGACGAACGACGACCTCAAGACGTTCCGCGATCGCCTGCGCATCCCGATCACGGACGAGCAGATCGACTCCCCCGACGGCGCCCCGTACTACCACCCCGGTGAGGACCACGAGCACATCCGTTACATGCTCGAACGCCGCCGCGAGCTCGGTGGCGCGCTCCCGTCGCGGATCGTGAAGGCCAAGCCCCTGACCCTGCCCGGCGACGAGGCCTACGCCGACCTGCGCAAGGGCTCGGGCAAGCAGCAGATCGCCACCACGATGGCGTTCGTCCGGCTCCTGCGCGAGCTCATGAAGGACAAGGAGCTGGGCCAGCGGATCGTGCCGATCGCGCCGGACGAGTACCGGACCTTCGGCATGGACTCGATGTTCCCGTCGGCGAAGATCTACAGCCCGCACGGGCAGATGTACGAGTCGGTCGACCGCAAGCTCCTGCTGGCGTACAAGGAGAGCGACAAGGGCCAGCTGCTGCACGAGGGCATCAGCGAGGCCGGCGCGATGGCCTCGGCCACGGCCGCCGGCAGCGCCTACGCGACGCACGGCGAGCACATGATCCCCGTGTACCTCTTCTACTCGATGTTCGGCTTCCAGCGCACGGGCGACTCCATCTGGGCCATGGCGGACCAGATGTCGCGCGGGTTCCTGATCGGGGCGACCGCCGGACGCACGACGCTGACGGGCGAGGGCCTGCAGCACGCCGACGGACACTCCCCCCTGCTGGCCCGCACGAACCCGGCCGTCGTGCACTACGACCCGGCGTACGCGTTCGAGATCGCGCACATCGTCAAGGACGGCATGCGGCGCATGTATGGCGACCAGGTCGACGACCGGGGCAGCTACGGCGAGAACGTCATCTACTACATGACGGTCTACAACGAGCCGATCAACCAGCCGGTCGAGCCCGAGGGTGTCGACGTCGACGGCATCCTCAAGGGTGCCCACCGCTACGCGACCTCGCCGATCGAGGACAAGGTCCCGGCGCGGATCCTGGCCTCCGGTGTCGCCGTGCCCTGGGCCATCCAGGCCCAGAAGATGCTGGCCGAGGACTACGGCGTCGCCGCCGAGGTCTGGTCCGTCACCTCCTGGAACGAGCTGGCCCGCGAGGCGGACGAGACGGAGCGATGGAACCTCAACCACCTGGGCGAGGATCCCCGCACGCCGTGGATCACGACGAAGCTCGGCGACGGTGGTCCCACCGTGGCCGTCAGCGACTACATGCGCGCGGTGCCCGACCAGATCTCGCGGTGGGTCCCCGGCACGTGGACGTCGCTGGGCGCGGACGGCTTCGGCTTCGCCGACACCCGCGCGGGCGCTCGCCGGTTCTTCCAGATCGACGCCGAGTCGATCGTCGTCGCGACGCTGGCGGCCCTGGGCAGTGAGGGCCGGATCGACCCGGACCTCGCCCGCCAGGCCTTCACGTCGCTGCAGATCGACGATCCGACCGCCGTGGCAGGGGTGAAGCAGGAGGGCGCCGACGCCTGAGCGGCCTCGACCGGACGCCTCGCCGAGCGCTGCGTGCCGCCACCGTAGACTGTCCCGCATGGTCGGACGGTGGTGGCGCGCAGCTCTCGCATGGCCCTACACCTTCGGCGTCCTCGTGGCCGCGGCGATCGGCATCACCGCGATCGTCTTCTCGGCCCAGCTCGGCATCGCCCTGAAGGACCCCGAGGGCTTCCTGGGCCCCGCGTACGTCCGGCTGCCGTTGATGGGACTGGCGTTCTTCGCCGCCGGCATCCTCCCGCTCGCGCTGAAGCGCGCGGGCGTCCGCCACGTCGTCCGCGGCATGCGCGACATCGTCCGTGACGAGTGGTCCTGGAGCCGCGTCGCGCACATCGCGACCGGGCTGCTGACGTTCTACGTCTGCTACGTCAGCTACCGCAACATCAAGGGCTTCCTGCCGGTGCTGCGCGAAGGCGTCAACTTCGACACCATGCTGACCCGCTGGGACTACTGGCTGATGTTCGGCAACCACCCGGCCGACCTGTTGCACAGCCTCCTGGGCACGGGCATCGCCGCCCAGGTGCTGGCCACCGTGTACGTCAGCTACCTGCCGCTGATCCCGATCACGCTGGCCGCGTTCCTCGTGCTCAACCGCGACTTCTCACTGGGCGCTTGGTACGCCACCGCGTTGTCGCTCAACTGGGTGCTCGGCGCGGCCTCGTACTACATCTTCCCGTCGCTGGGCCCGGCCTACACCAACGCGACGCTGTTCGACGCGCTGCCGACGACCGGCGTGACCCAGCTGCAGGAGTCGCTGTTCATCAACGCGACCCAGAACTACGAGGACCCCACGGGCGCGCCCATCTGGGGCATCGGCGCGTTCGCCTCACTGCACGTCTCGGTGACGCTGACGGCCGTGCTGTTCTTCCAGCGCACGGATCAGCCGCGGTACCTGCAGGTCATCGCGTGGGTGTACTTCGTGTTGACGGTGATCGCCACGATCTACTTCGGCTGGCACTTCATCGCCGACGACGTCGCGGGAGCCTTCATCGGCTGGGTCTCGGTCGCGATCGCCGGCTGGGCGACGGGCAACGGGTTCTGGCGCCAGAGGCACCACAAGATTCAGCTGACGGCGGACGGCGACGCGGACTCCGAGTCCGACAGCGGCACCGTGGCCAAGCCCGCCTGATCCCCGCGTCGTAGCAACGCGCGCCACCGGCCCCGGTGGTACTGCGCAGGCTCCTGGGTGCGGCAGAAGTCCACCACGAGGCGGGCGAACTGATCGGGATGGTCCTTGTGCGGGAAGTGCCCGGAGTCCTCGAAGACGTGCACCTGCGAGTTCTCCAGCGACGGCAGCTTGCTCGCGTGCCCGACAGGCAGGACGACGTCGTGACGGCCCCAGATCATGAGCACCGGCATGAGCCGCGCCAGGTACGCGCGATCGGCCATGGTGACGTACTGGCCACGCCAGTCCATCACCGTCCTGGCCAGCCGGGTCACCACGAGAGTCTGCGTGGGGTCGGAGAGACGCTCGTAGATGTCGGCGACCTCGTCGAGGTCGCGCACGAGGGGCAGCGGCGCCTTGGCCAGGATGCGCATCGAGGCCGACGCGACGCCCCGCACGGGACGCAGGGTGGCCGCGCGCAGGCCCAGGCCCGCGCCGGGCAGTGTCAGCGCCCGGATCAGCGGGGTGACCTCACGTCCCAGGCCGCCGGTGGAGACCAGCACGACGCGCTCGGTCCGCTCGGGGAACTGGTAGGCGAACTGCATCGCCACGCCGCCGCCGAAGCTGTGCCCGACGACCGTGACCTTGTCGATGCCCAGGATCGTGAGCAGGTCGCGCATGCCGTTGGCGAAGCCGCCCAGCGAGTAGTCGGCGTTCGGCTTGTCGGACTCGCCGTGCCCGAGCAGATCGGGGGCGATCACCGTGAAGTGCTCGGCCAGCTGGTCCATGACCGGATCCCAGGTCGAGGAGTCACACGCCATGCCGTGCAGCAGCAGCAGCGGCGGACCCGAGCCGTGGCGCCGGTACGCCCTTCGATATCCGTGGACCACGACGTACTCGACATCGTCCACGGTTCGAGAGGCGCCGGACCCGACCATTGCCACATCCTAGGCACGTCGGCGGCGCTTCGCCGCGGAAGCCCCGTAGAATCTCCGTGTGACGTCTGAACCCGATCTCCGGCACCCCGCCGCGCGCGCCTTCGGCTGGATGGCGCTCCTCGGCGTGGCCATCGGCGTCGCCATCGGCCTGTTCTCCGCCGGGGCCCTGACCGCCACGGGCGTGACCTCGGCCGACCTGCCTCCGCTGGCCGCACCGACGAGCGAGCCCACCAGTGAGCCCACGCCGAGCGCGACCCCCACGACGGAGGCCCCACAGGCGGACAACACGCCGAAGCCCCGCCTGACGCCGGTTCCCGGGAATCGCGTCGCCCCCGGTGAGCGGTTCCCGATCCAGGGCGTCCTGCCGACCGTCAAGTCCGGCACCGTCCTGCAGGTGGAGGTCAAGGACGGCGACGGGCCGTGGGACGACTTCCCGGTCACGGTCACCGCCCGCGACGGTGGACGGTTCGAGACGCAGATCTACACGTCGCGTACCGGCGAGCGGAAGTTCCGCGTGACGGACAAGGCCTCGGGCGACTCCACCCCCGAGATCACCGTCACGATCGGCTGACCTTCCCGACGGCTCAGATCACTTGGTGCAGCCAGCGGACGGGTGCGCCCTCGCCTGCCTGGCGGAAGGGCTCCAGCTCGGCGTCCCACTTCACGCCCAGCAGGCCGTCGAGGGCCTCATCGAGCGTGACGTCGCCCTGGGCGGCCTTGACCCGGAACGCACGGATGCGGTCCTCGGGGATCAGCACGTCGCCGTGCAGGCCCGTCATGGCGTGGAAGATGCCCAGCGTCGGCGTGAAGGAGTAGCGAGCGCCCTCACTGGTGGCGGTCGGCTCCTCGGTGATCTCGAAGCGCAGCAGGTCCCAGCCGCGCAGCACGGAGGCCAGCGCCGCGGCGGTGCCGACGGGCGCCTGCCACGACAGCTCGGCACGATAGGTGCCGGGCTCGGCGGGCTGAGGGGTCCACGCGAGATCGACCTTGCCGCCGAGCACGCCGGCGGCCGCCCACTCGATGTGGGCACACAATGCCGACGGGGCAGAGTGCACGAAGATGACACCCCTCGTCAGGGGGGTGCCAGATCGGACCGTATTCATGGGTACCTCCCTAGGTGCGCCTTCCCCAGCGATCTCGGGTGATACCTCAAGGCCATTGTGACCCATGACCGCGTCCACGACAAGGGATGGGCCTGCGAGTCGCGCACTCTCAGGTGGTCGAGCCTTCGATCAGACGGGGGTCGAGGCTGATCACCTGCGGATCGGGCGCCCCGCCCAGGGCCGCCATCAGCAGTCGCCGGGCGATCGCCCCGGTCTCGCGCAGCGGTTGCTCGACGGTCGTGAGCTGCATCGCCTCGGCCAGCACTCCCCCGTCGTAGCCGACGACGGCGAGGTCCTGCGGTACACGCAGGCCGCGACCGCGCGCCTCCGTCACGATGGCGGCCGCGAGCTCGTCGTGGTGGGCGAAGACGGCCGTCGCCGGTGGCTCCAGGGCGAGGATCTCGTCGAGTGCGCTGCGACAGCTCTCGAAGTCGTGACCGCACTTCAACCGGCGGATCGAGCCGGCAGGAAGACCCAGCGTACGGAACGCGGACTCGGCACCGAACCAGCGCCTCTGGTCAGGCGCCATGGGGTCCGCGGCGTGGTTCATCTCCGCGAGGAAGACGATCCGCCTGTGCCCCCGCTCGACCAGGTGACGGCCGGCCAGCAGGCCACCGAGGTCGTCGCGCACCGACACGGAGGAGAAGCCCTCGTACTGGCCGTCGACCAGCACCGTCGCGATGCGTCGCCGCGTGAGCCGCGCCCCCAGGGTCGCGTCGAGTGGCACCCCCATGATGATGAGCCCGTCGAGCCGCCCGGACGACGGCAGTGACGCCAGCAGCGGGCGCTCGTCGCCGTCCTCCATGCCGTGGTCGAACACCACGACATCGGTCCGGCCCGTGCGGTCGTCGAGGATGCCGGTGAGCCGCTCGAGGTAGGACGGGTACCGCGAGAACGGCGCCAGCACCCCGATCCGGCCGACCCCACGGCGAGCGCGAGAGACGGCCGACTCCTTGGGCACGAAGTCGAGGTCGTCGATCACGTCGAGCACGCGTGCGCGGGTGCTGGGATGGACCTTGTCAGGCCGGTTGAGGACGTGCGACACCGTGGCGACCGACACCTTCGCCAGGCGCGCGACGTCGTAGATCGTGCTGCGTCCCTCAACCGCGGTCATCGCGGGACTCCCGGGCCTGCTCGGAGTCGTTCTCGCGGGGGTCATGGGTGGGCGCCAGCGTGGACACGACGGTCTCCACCGCCACGCGAATCGATCGGATCGTCAGGATCATCGAAACCCCTACTTCGTGCGATCTACCTCACAGTGACCCCGCCCGCGGGGGCTGTCAAGGAACAACGCCTCTCCTGTCACGGTGGCCTCAGGAGCCACAGGATGCCCTCTCAGGAGGTGCCGGGCACCAACGTCACCTCGACGCCCGCATCCCGCAGCAGCTCCGCCACGGGTCGGTCGTCCTCCCATGCCTCGGTGACCGAGAACCCGTCCCCGGCGATGTCCCGCAGCAACTCGGCCTTGACCTTCGTCGCGGGCCGGTAGTCGGCCGCGAGCCGCATGTAGAGGCCGTCGAACGCGATCTCGTGCCCGGCCAGCCAGTCGAGGGTGAGGTCGCGCCACACGAACTCGCGACCAGTCCAGAGCACCACCGCCAGCCCGCGGCGGCGCGCATCGGCGACGGCGGCCACGACATCGGCGGCGGGCGGGCAGTCGGCCGAGGCGGCGTGGAAGGCGCGGTAGTCGGCGCCGGGCCCGGCGACCAGGTGCGCGATCGACGACGTGTCGCACAGCGTCCCGTCGAGGTCGAACAGGGCGGCGTCGCGCGTCATGCGCCCATCCTCGCAGCGACGTCAGGTGTCGCGCGAGGCCGTCCGGCGCACGAGGGCTCGCGGCGACGGAGGACGGACCAACCGCGGCACACTGGCCGCGTCGACACGCGAGGACCTGGCGCGGCTGCTGCCGCGGGTCGACCCGATCTGCTCACTGGTAGGGAGGGTGGGGCTCGAACCCACGACCCAAGGATTATGAGTCCTCTGCTCTGACCGGCTGAGCTACCTCCCCGTCGCCGTCCGAGCGTACAAGTCGAGCGGGCGACGGCGACCCCCGGTGCTCGGGTGGAGCGCGCCGGTGGGCGCGCTCCGTCGCCCGGCGGAGCTAGGGTGAGCCCGACGTCACCTGCCACAAGATCAGCCACCCCTGGCCTCGGAGGTTCCGGATGTTCGCTCGACTGTTCAAGCGCAGGACCAAGCCCGTGCGGGTCGAGCTCACGGACGAGGAACGCCAGGCCATGCAGTCACGGCAGGCATCTCGCGGCGCGGCTCGCGCGGATGGTTCTGCCGGCCAGACCTCGCCGACCTCGTGGGGCCCACACAGCGGCTCGTTCGGCAGCTGACGCAACCCGGAAAACAACAAGCCCGGCATCCCATTTCTGCTGGAATGCCGGGCCTCGTTGGCTCCCCCGATTGGACTCGAACCAATAACCCTTCGATTAACAGTCGAATGCTCTGCCAATTGAGCTACGGGGGATCGGCTCCCTTGCAGGAGCACGGTCAACAACTCTAGCAACTCCCTTTCGCAGATGCGAAAGGCCCCTCGCCTCTCGATCGCGGACCTGCCATCGACTGATGCCCACGTGCTGGGCGACCTGGTCGATCGTGAGCCCCACACCGTCCTCGCACAGCAGGCCGAAACGCAGTCCGAGCACCGTCGCGAGCTCCGCAGGCAGGTCTGCCAGCAGGCGCGTGTCGCAGGACGGAACCGAGGCGACCGGGACCACCTCAACCGGCCGCGACGGCGTCATCGCATGGGCGATCCACTTCCAGGCGAAGGTCGACAGGCGAGTGCCGCGGTCGGGATCGAACTGGTCGACGGCCCGGATCAGGCCCTCGATGCCCGCCGACACCGCCTCATCGAGATCACCCCCACGATGGCCGAGCCGCAGTGCGTGCAGGACGACGTTGCGCAGGTTGGCGCAGACGAGCTCGTTGCGAGCGAGTGGACTGCGGTCCTTGGCTCGCGCCAGGGCCCGCTCCTCGTCGATGGGCAGGGGGGCCTGGGCGAGCGCATGGGCGACGAAGGGCGACACGTCCCCAGCCTCGGCGGTCACCCGACCGTGCGACAGGTGCTGGGTGGGGTCTGTGGACGGACAGCGGGCTGCCCACAGCCGGGCGAGCGACCCTCAGGGTGCGGCGGCGCCGAGCGAGCGCTCGCGGACCCCGCGGCGGCGCTGCTCGAGCGCGACGAGCTGGCCGAAGACCTCCTGGTACTCCGGCGCGGTCGGGTCGGTGCGTTGCAAGCGCGACTTCACGTCGGCGATGCTGCGCTGGATGGACAGCTCCTGCAGGCGCGCCATGACGGCCGGCACGACCGCGACGGCACTCTGCTCGGAGGCATGCATCGGCTCCACCGCGGCGACGCCCAGGACGCGCCTCAGGTCGTCGCCGGGCAGGGCGTCCGACACCGCCGGCACCCACCCGGAGTCCGGTCCGGTCGGCAGGCCGCGCGCGGCCATGTGCCGCCAGATCTCGCGCGCGACGGGGTGCACGAAGTCCTCGTCCGTCAGCTCGGCCGCGATCGGACCCGCGAGGTGGGGGAACTGCGCCAGTGCCTTGAGCGCCTCGCGCTCGTCCGCGAACTGCGGGGCCCCGAAACTGGCGAACACCGCGGGCTCGGGAGCGGGCTCCGGCTCGGCAACAGCGGCGCGCGTGGCCCGCGGGGCCGCCGGCTTGTGCTGACCGGCCTTGCGGTGCTCGGCGTGCACGAGGTCGATGTCGGTCCCGACGCGCGTCGCGATCTCGCGCAGGAACGCGTCGACCTTGGACGCGTCCCGCACCGAGGCGGTGAGCCGAACCGCGTCGCGCACGGCGTCGATCCGCTGGTCGCCACGATCGAGGTCGTAGCGCTCGAGCGTGTTGTCCAGCACGAAGCGGTAGAGCGGGATGCGGGACGAGATCAGCTCGCGGACGGCCTCGTCACCGTCGGTCAGGCGCAGGTCGCACGGGTCCATCCCCCGCGGCTCGACGGCCACGTACGTCTGGCCCGTGAACTCCTCGTCTCCCTCGAACGCCTTGACCGCGGCCTTCTGTCCGGCCTCGTCACCGTCGAACGTGAAGATGACCTCGCCGTGGAACGCGTCGTGGTCGAGCATGAGGCGACGCAGCACGCGCGCGTGGCTCTCGCCGAACGCCGTTCCACACGTGGCCACGGCGGTCAGGATCCCGGCCTGGTGGCAGGCCATCACGTCGGTGTAGCCCTCGACGACCACGGCCTGGCTCTGCTTGCGGATCGGGTCCCGGGCCAGGTCGATGCCGTAGAGGACCTGGGTCTTCTTGTAGATCGGCGTCTCGGACGTGTTGACGTACTTGCCGCTCATGAAGTCGTCGTCGAACATCCGGCGCGCGCCGAAGCCGATGACCTCGCCCGAGATCTCCTTGATCGGCCACAGCAGGCGGCCCTGGAACGCGTCGAACAGGCCACGGGCCGACTTGCGCGCGAGGCCGCCGACGACCAGCTCCTGCTCGGTGAAGCCCATCCCCCGCAGGTGGGCCGTCAGCGCCTGGCCGGACTTGGGGGCCCAGCCCATCTGGAACAGCTCGGCGGCCGCCTGGTCGAAGCCGCGGTCGGTCACCAGCCGGCGGCCGGGGGCCGCCTCGGATGCGGAGAAGAGCTGCCCGGCGTAGAACTGCGCGGCTGCCTTGTGCGCCGCCAGCAGTCGCTGTCGCTGGCCGGGATCGCGACGCGGCCCGGTGGGCGCGCCCGTCTCCTCGTAGCGCAGCTGGAGGCCGACCTTGTCGGCCAGCCGCTCGACGGCCTCGGCGAAGGCCAGGCCCTCGATCTCCATGATGAACTTGATCGAGTCGCCGCCGGCCCCGCAGCCGAAGCAGTGGTAGAAGCCCTGCGCCGGGCGGACGTTGAACGACGGTGTCCGCTCGTCGTGGAACGGGCACAGGCCCTTGCGGGCGCCCCCGCCGGCGTTGCGCAGGGTGACGTACTGCTCGACGACCTCGTCGATGCGGACGCGCTCACGGACGAGCTGGATGTCCTCGTCCTTGATGCGCGCCATGGCGTGATCCTACGTGGCGGGCCCGACCCACGGAGCAGGTCACGGGGCATGACCCGCGTCTAGACTCGGCACATGGAGTCGCTGTCGCCTGACCAGAGCGCCCGGGTCGTCGCCATGGCCATGGATCTGGCCCGCAAGGGGTCGACGGCCGAGCTGCTCGAATTCCTCGAGCACGGCCTGCCCGTCGACTCGCAGGACCCCGAGGGGAACAGCCTTCTGATGCTCGCGGCGTACCACGGTCACCCGGACACGGTCCGAGCTCTCCTCGAGCGCGGAGCCGAGGTCGACCTGCGCAACGACCGCGACCAGTCCCCCATCGCCGGCGCCCTGTTCAAGGGCGAGGACGACGTCGTCCGGGCGTTGCGCGACGCCGGCGCCGACCTGGATGCCGGCACGCCGAGCGCTCGTCAGGCCGCCGAGATGTTCGGAAGGGGCGACCTGCTGGCGTGATGCCGGCAGATCGCCCCTTCCTCACGGGCTGGTCCCTTACGCCTCGAACGGCGGCTTGTTGGCGTCGGCCTCGGTCGGGTCGATCCGACCGGCCTTCAGCGCCTCGATCGCCTTGCGGACACCCTCACCGTAGGCCGGGTCGGCCTTGGTGCAGTGCTCGATGTGCTTGTCGATCGACGCCTGCGTCGCGCCGTCGATCGCGCGGGCCGTGTTCTCGAACAGGACCTGCTGCTGCTCCGCGCTCATGAGGCGGAACAGGTTGCCGGGCTGCTCGAAGTAGTTGTCGTCGTCCTCGCGGAAGTTGAAGCGGTCCGCGACGGAGCCGATCGACTGCGCCGGATCTGCGTACTCGGGCTGTTCCGGCAGGCGCCCGAAGTTGTTCGGCTGGATGCCGGGCAGGCTGCCCTGGTTGCCGTCGACGCGCATGGTGCCGTCACGGTGGTACGTGTTGAGGCCCGGCGCCGCGTGCGGGAAGTTGACCGGGATCTGGTGGTGGTTGACACCGAGCCGGTACCGCTGCGCGTCGCCGTACGAGAACAGACGGCCCTGCAGCATCCGGTCGGGCGAGAAGCTGATCCCCGGGATGAGGTTGGCCGGCGTGAACGCCGCCTGCTCGACATCGGCGAAGTAGTTCTCGGGGTTGCGGTTGAGCTCGAACTCGCCCACCTCGATGAGCGGGTAGTCCTTCTTCGACCACACCTTCGTCAGGTCGAACGGGTGGAAGCGGTAGTTGTCCGCCTCGGCCTCGGGCATGACCTGGATGTACATCTTCCACTTCGGGAAGTCACCGCGCTCGATGGCCTCGTAGAGGTCGCGCTGGCTGGACTCGCGGTCCGAACCGACGATCTCCGCGGCATCGGCGTCGGTGAGGTTCTCGATGCCCTGCTGGGTACGGAAGTGGAACTTGACCCAGACGCGCTCGTTCTCGGCGTTGATCATCGAGAAGGTGTGCGAGCCGAAGCCGTGCATGTGGCGATAGGACTTCGGGATGCCCCGGTCGGACATGACGATCGTGACCTGGTGCAGCGCCTCGGGCAGGCCCGTCCAGAAGCCCCAGTTGTTCTCGGCGTCACGCAGGTTGGTGCGCGGGTCGCGCTTGACGGCGCGGTTGAGGTCGGGGAACTTCAGCGGGTCGCGGAAAAAGAACACCGGGGTGTTGTTGCCCACGACGTCCCAGTTGCCCTCCTCGGTGTAGAAGCGCAGGGCGAAGCCGCGGATGTCCCGCTCGGCGTCTGCGGCGCCACGCTCACCGGCGACGGTCGAGAAACGCGCGAACATGTCGACCTCGTTGCCGACCTGGCTGAAGAGCTTGGCCTTCGTGTACTGCGAGATGTCGTGCGTGACACGGAAGGTGCCGAACGCGCCCGAGCCCTTGGCGTGCATGCGACGCTCGGGGATGACCTCGCGGTCGAAGTGCGCCAGCTTCTCCAGGAACCACAGGTCCTGCAGCAGCATCGGCCCGCGGGGGCCGGCGGTCAGGCTGTCCTGGTTGTTGGCGACCGGAGCACCGGCGGCAGTGGTCAACGGTGCCGTGTTGTCTTGCGTCATCTGGGGGTCTCCTTCAAGGGGTGAAATCCGCTTACTGCACTACGGGAGACGGTTCCGGGACGGCGTGTTGACAGGCGGGGCAGGCGCCCCAGTACGTCACCTCGACGTCGTCGATCCGGAATCCGTGACTTTCGGGAAGGGCGCGCCCAGTGGCGTGGGGTTCCTCGACATCGGCGATCTGGCCGCAGCCTCGACACACGATGTGCTGGTGCGCATCCCTGGTCTGGCCCTCGTAGCGCGCGCCCGAGTTGGGCAGGTCGATGCGCCGGGCCAGGTGCACGTCGACCAAGGTGTTCAGGACGCCGTAGACCGTCTGCGTCGACACGTCGCCGATCTTGTCGCGGACGAGATCCACGATCACCCCGACATCTGCGTGGGGTGACTCGTGAATGGCCGCCAGCACGGCGATCCGCTGACGGGTCACACGCAACGAAGCGCCCCTGAGGGCATCGATCGCGGTGGATTCGTCCATGTCTCCAGTGTCTCACTTGTTTTGACTAAATCAAAACAACAGGCGATGAGACCCGGGTGATGCTCCTCTCAGACAGCGCTTCCCCAGCCACACCGTGGCGGGCCGGCCGCACCAGCTCTCCGGGTCAGCCCAGCAGGCGACGTGCCCAGGCGACAGCGGAGGCGTCCGTCAGGCTGGCGACCTGGTCGACGATGACCCGCAGCCGTGCAGCGTCGTCGTCGGCGGCGCGGAAGTCCTCGGCGAATTCCGGCTCGAGCTCGCCCTCGCCCTTGAGGCGCAGGTGGGCGACGAGCCCGGTCAGCAGGTCGCGCTGCTGCTCGAGGTCGCGGACGCGCAGGTCGGCCCGCATGATGTGGTGCGCCGCGAGCGACTTGAGCACGTTGATCTCGTCGAGCGTCTCACGCGGCAGCTCGAGGTCGGCCTCGTAACGCACGAGCGGGCCGCTCCCCCACCGCTCGACCGTGGCCTCGTACGCCGCACCGGCGAACCGGCCGATCAGGGCACTGGTCAGGCTCTTGAGGACGGCGCGAGAGGAGCGCTGTCCCGCGTACGGCGCGGCGGGCCACTCAGGCAGCGCGCGCAGCCGTTCGAGCGCCGCATCGAGACGGTCGTCGGTGGCGCTCGCGTCGTACCAGTCACGGGCCACGCGCCACGAGTCCGGCGTGTCCAGGTCGCCCACGAGGCTGATCCAGCCGCCCACGACCCCGTCCTCGATGTCGTGCACCGAGTAGGCGATGTCGTCGGACAGGTCCATGACCTGCGCCTCCATCGTCAGCCGGCCCTCGGCCCGGAGCCACGTGAACACCGGGAGGTCGTCGTCGTAGGCGCCGAACTTCGGGGTGTCTCGCTCGCCCCGTCGCCACGGGTACTTCACGCACGACGACAGCGTCGCGCGAGTCAGGTTCAGGCCAACGCTGCGCCCGTGGGCGTCGACCGTCTTGGCCTCGAGCCGCGACAGGATCCGCAGCGTCTGGGCATTGCCCTCGAAACCGCCGATCGCGTCCGCGACCTGGTTGAGGGCGACCTCGCCGTTGTGGCCGAACGGCGGGTGTCCCAGGTCGTGCGACAGGGCGGCTGAGTCCACGATCTCGGGGTCGCAGCCCAGGCTCTTGCCCAGCTCGCGCGCCACCTGGGCGACCTCGAGCGAGTGGGTCAGCCGGTTGCGAACGAAGTCGTCCGTGCCCGCGCCCATGACCTGGGTCTTGCCGGCGAGCCGGCGCAGGGCCGAGGAGTGCAGGATGCGGGCCCGGTCGCGCTCGAAGGAGGTGCGCCCGGATCGCTTGGGCGGCTCGGGGACATACCGTTCGCGGGCCTCGTCGCCGTAGAGGCCGTCGGACTGCGTCACGCGGTCACCCTAGCGATCAGCACCCGCGCCGACTCACCAACGGCCGTTGCGGGGCCGCGGCTGGCACGCGGGGCACCGGTACGACGAGCGGTTCATGAACGGCTCGCGGACGATCGGCGCCCCACAGCGGCCACACGGCTCGCCCTCCTGCCCGTACGCGTTGAGGGAACGGTCGAAGTAGCCGCTCTGGCCGTTGACGTTGACGTAGAGGGCGTCGAACGACGTGCCGCCCTGCGCCAGCGCCTCGGTCATCACGTCGCGCACGTGGCCAATCAGCTCAAGTCCCTCGGCGACGCGAAGCCCACGGGTGTTGCGCGCGTAGTGCAGACGATTGCGCCACAGTGCCTCGTCGGCATAGATGTTCCCGACGCCCGAGACGAGTCCTTGGTCCAGCAGCGCGCGCTTCACGCCGGTCTGGCGGCGGCGCATCCGGCGCACGAAGTCGGCGTCGTCGAACCGCGGGTCGAGCGGATCGAGGGCGATGTGCGCGATCTCGGTGGGCGGATCGGTCTCGCTGACGGCCATGCCGCCGAAGATCCGCTGGTCGACGAAGCGCAACTGCTGCCCGTCGTCGAGGTCGAGCGTGATCCGCAGGTGTCGCGGCGTCGGGGCATCGGGCGCGCCGATCAGTGCCTGGCCGCTCATGCCCAGATGAGTCAGGATGCTCGAGCCGTCGTCCAGCGCGAGCCACAGGTACTTGCCGCGCCGGTGGGCCGCCTCCACCCGTCGGTGCGCGAGCCGGGCGACGAAGTCGGTGGGACCGGGACCGTGGCGGCGCACGGACCGTGCGTCGAGCACTTCGACGGCCTCGATCGTGCGGCCGACGACGTGTTCGGCCAGGCCGCGGCGGACGACCTCGACCTCAGGAAGTTCGGGCACCGGTGCTCTCGGACGACTGCGCGCCGTCGGCCATGGCGGTGATCGCCCGCCAGGCGATCTCGGCGACCATCTGCTCGGCGTCCTTCTTGGAGCGGCCCGTGCCGCCGTCGAAGCGCAGGTCGCCCAGCGTGACCGACGCGGTGAACCGCTTGTCGTGGTCGGGTCCCGTGCCCTCGAGCAGGTAGACGGGGACGCCGTGACCGTGCAGCGCGGAGATCTCCTGCAGCGAGGTCTTCCAGTCGAGCCCGGCGCCCATCTCGGCAGCCTGGGCGATCACGGGGTCGAAGATCGTGTGGATGACGTCGGCGGCGCGATCGATGCCGAACTCGATGAAGATCGCGCCGAGCACGGCCTCCATCGCGTCGGACAGGATCGACGGCTTGTCGCGGCCACCGGACGCCTCTTCGCCTCGCCCGAGGCGCAGGTGATCGCCCAGGCCGAGGGTGCGAGCGACCTCGGCGAGCGCCTTGGCGCTGACGACGGCGGCACGCAGCTTCGCCAGCTGGCCCTCGGGCAGGTCGGGATGACCGCGAAAGAGCGTCTCGGTGACGACCACGCCGAGCACCGAGTCGCCCAGGAACTCCAGGCGCTCGTTGTTCGGGATCTGGCCGTTCTCGTACGAGAAGGACCGGTGAGTCAAGGCATGGGTGAGCAGCTCGGGGTCCAGGTCAGGGACCCCGAGCGTCTCCTTCAGTGCCTCGAGCTCGGGCACGTCGGACAGGTCAGAGAACCTGTCGACGCTCGCCACGGGCGCCGTACTGGCCGCACTCGGCGCAGGCGCGGTGCGAGATCACCTTGGCGTTGCAAGCCGGGTTGGCGCAGTCGACGGTGACGGCGGCCGTCGTCTTCCACGCCGAACGGCGGTGACGGGTGTTGCTGCGCGACATCTTCCGCTTCGGGACAGCCACGGTTACTCCTCAGGTCGTTCGGTCAGTTGGGTCAGCGCCGACCACCGGGGGTCGATCGCATCTCCGTGTGTGTGATCTGGATCGTCCGCGAGCCGGAACCCACAGTCGGGGCACAGTCCCGGGCAGTCCGGATCACACAACGGGTTGTGCGGAAGTGCAAGCACCACCGCGTCCCGCAGGACGGGCTCGAGGTCGATCATCTCATCCTCGACGGCCAGTTCGTCCTCGCCCGCGCCCTCGTAGAAGTAGAGCTCCTGCAGGTCGACGTCGACATCATCCTCGACGGGTTCCAGACAGCGCACGCACTCTCCGACGGCGTGGACCGAGGCCGTCCCGGTGGCGAGGACACCTTCCATCACTGCCTCGAGCCGCAGCTCGAGGTCGATGGGCGATCCCTCGGGTACACCGAAGACGTCCAGGCCGAGGTCCGCAGGTGCGTCGACGACGAGCTCATACGACTTCTCGGTTCCCGGACGACGGCCCAGAACCTGGGTGTCGAACACGAACGGTCCGGAAGTCACGTCAGCCCCTCATCGAGTGCACCAGAAAACACCGGCCCGCAAACGGGCCAGCGTCAATCGTACCCCGCGGGCTCACGTGGACGCGAATCGGTCGGCTCACGGTGATGGTTTCCCCGGTTAAGTAGGTTCTCTCGCACTTCACGAGGGTTGCGACCCTCGTGAAGTGACAGGAAACCTCGTCCAGTCACGCGTGACCGAGCTCGGGCCGGCGCCGAGTCGGAGGACTGCCCGGGGCCCGTCCGCGAGGCCGACGAGGGCGTGCCGCATCGACTTCGCGAGGTTCTCTGGCACTTCTCGAGGATCGCAACCCTCGTGAAGTGACAGGAAACCTACTTAACCGGGGAAAC
>NZ_DAMDLR010000044.1:0-22491 GCF_032084975.1 Aeromicrobium sp. | reverse complement strand
TGGTCGGTGGCGCCGTGGGAGCCGGGGTCGGCTTCGTGGTGGGCGCGGTGGTCGGCCGCGCGCTGGGTGACGGAGCCGGCGTGGTGGGCGCCGTGCTGGGCCTCATCGTGGGCACGGACTCAAAGGGCGGAGCGGTCGTCGCTCCGGGAGGCGGAGGGCTGGAACCGGGGGTTGCGAGCTTGATGTTGCACGCACTCAGGCTCAGCGCCAGGGCGAGGACGGCGACGGCGAAGCCGCGCCGGGTCATGGTGGTGGGCACTGGGGGGACTCCCGCACGAATGGTGGTGGACGGACTCGTGGGTCCGTCGCCCGAGAACGACCCGGGAAGGAGCGTAACAAACGCACCGGCCGGACAGCGGGGTGCGCTGTCCGACCGGTGAGACGCTGTCAGCTGCGGGAGCAGCTCGTGCGGTGGTGCTCGATCACCAGATCGAGGCGGCCTTGCCGGTGTCGGCCCAGGTGTTGGACGACAGGGTCGGGCGCGACTCCTTCGGAGCGATGACCGCGCAGCCCTTCAGCTTCGTCTGCGTACGCGTGAACGTGTTGCCGGTGATGTTCACGTTGCTCAGCGCGCCGTAGCTCTTGGGCGCGACGTTGATCGAGCAGGCGCCGCCGCCGATCGTGTTGTTGCGCACGAGCACGTTGCCGATGACGCCACGGTCCTGCGTCAGCATGATCGCGGCGCTGTGCGAGTCCGCGATGCGCGTGCGCTCGACCAAGATGTTCTTGCCGGCCGTGACCTGGATGTTGTCGTCGTGGCTGGGCTTGCCGCCCCAGTTGGGGTCCTGCTCGTAGTGCGTGTTGCTGTGCAGCCACGAGTCGCGGATGACGACGTCGTTGCCGTGGATGTGGACGTGGTCCACCACGTCGCGGATCTCGACGTGGTCCAGCGTGAAGCCGTAGCCCATGATGCCGTTGGTGTCGGGGTTGCGGACGTCCGAGAAGATCTCGGTGTTGCGGATGACGACGCCGGGCGACTTCGAGTTCACGATGCCGGCCGAGTTCGGCTTCTGGGCGCGGATGCGCGAGTTCTTGATGGTGACGTTCGCGGCCTTGATGCTGACGCGGCCGTAGATCTCGACGCCGTTCAGGACCGTGCCGGCCTTGGTGATCGTCTGGTCGCCGTAGATCTTCTTGAGCGTGGTGCCGGCGGGAACGCCCGGCTTGCCCGGACGCGTCGGGACCGGCGGCTTCTTCGCGGACGGCGGCGCCAGCACGTAGCCCTGGACGTTCACGCGAGCCGACAGCGGCGCGTTCGAGCGCAGGGCCAGCTTGTTCGCTCCGAGGAGCGGCACGATCGTCTTGGTGTTCTGGGCGGAGCCCTTGGCGCCGACGGCGCGGACCGTGGCCTTGCAGGCGGCGGACTTGTCCCGGGTGGAGCACAGGCTCACCTTGGCGGCCTTGCGGGCGCCCCAGGTCTTGACGGTGACGACGACCGCGGTGGCGCGCGACGGCGTGCGGCCGAGCGAGACGGACCTGGACTTGACCTTGCGGACGGTCTTGGACGCCTTCGCGCCCTTCACCTTGGGCGTCGCGGACGAGGTGCTGTAGCCGACGATGCGGGCCTGGACCTTCGCGCGGGCCGAGCTGCGCAGGACCGCGCGGCCCTGGGCGTTCACGGGCACGAACAGCGTGCGGGCGGCGGGAACGCCGCGCTTGACGGTGACCTTGGAGCGGGCGAGCGGCTTCTTGCCGGCGCCGTGGACGCGGACGGTGCCGCTCTTCTTCGCGCCGGTGACGTACACGGCGAGGTAGACGGCGCGCGCGGCGCGCGGTGCCTTCGTGGAGAAGGACGTGGTCTTGCCGGGGCGGACGGTCGTGGACACGACGGTCTTGGCCTTGACGCTGGTGAACGTCTTGCTGGCGCCCTGGGTGGTGGTCGCGCTCGGCGCCGCGGCCGCGGCCGTGGCCTGCGGAGCGAGCAGAGCGGCCGAGCATGCAACAACGCTCGCCGCGGCTGCGGCGAGACGGCGCCAGTTGTGGCGGTGTGACATTCATTTCCTCCGTGGTGCGGCGGGAATCCCCCGATTCGGCGAACCCTTCAACGCGTAAAAATCTAAGTCACACGAGTAACACCAAGAACTTGAAGCACTTAAATAATGTGAGTCACACCACTCACACGCAAGCAGAATGAGGAAAGCCGTCGCCGGGCGCGCGAATAACACGCGACGGCGCCCGTCTGGAAGAGGTCGCCATCGGCGTGTCGCGCCGGAGGTCACAGCAGGCCCGCAGCGTCGCGGGAGGGGTCAGCGCCGGGTCAGAACGGCCCGCGACCCCAGCGTCCGCGTCGGGCGTCGCGCAGGCCGAGCCACGCGATCCGCAGGACCGGAACCGGACGCAGGAACTGGCGCCGGCCACCGCGCAGCAGCACCTCGCGTGCGGCGGCCAAGGAGCTGCGCCGCCAGCGACGGCGCAGCGCCGGATCGAGATGCCGGTCGGCGAAGAGCTGGCGGTTCCGGATGTTGAAGTAGTAGTAGAGCGGTGAGCGAGCGCGGCCGGCCGTGGCCGGCTGGGTGCCGCCGACCAGGTGGACGGCGACCGCGTCGGTCAGGACGCGCAGGCGTCCGCCCGCCGCCGTGACGCGGGCCGACAGGTCGACGTCCTCCCAGTAGAGGAAGTAGTCGTCGTCGAAGCCGCCGATGCGATCCCACAGGTCGCGTGTCAGCATCAGGCACGCCCCGCTGAGCCAGAGCACGCCCTCGCCGGGGCGCTCGGTGCGCCCGAGCATCCGACCCGATGCGGGGTCGAGCCGGTTGCCCGCCGTCCAGACCGAGCCGTCGGGCCGCCGCACGACCGGGGCGACGAGGGCCCGGGGATCGGCCGCGATCGCCTCCTCGAGCTGGGCGACGGAGGCGAAGTCGATCGTCGCGTCGGGGTTGAGCAGCAGGACACGGGTCGCGCCGCGTCCCCACGCTGTCGCCGCACCCAGGTTGCAGCCGGCGCCGAAGCCGAGGTTCTCGGGCGCGGGGACGATCTCCCAGCCGTGGGTCGCGCCCAGCTCGGTGATCGCTGCCCGCTCGGCCTGCGTGCTCAAGTTGTCGACCACGATGACGTCCGCCCCCGTCAGGTCACGGCTCACGGCCACGAGCCCGTCGGCGAGCAGGTCGCTGGCCCCGTAGTTGACGACGACCACCGCGAGGCCGTCGAAGGAGCGTGAGCCGGTCATCGCGAGATCGCCTCGCGGAAGGCCGCCAGGTGCGCGGGTCCGGAGTCCGACCACCGCCGCTCGGAGAGGTCGGGCGTCCCGGTGAGTCGCCCGGCCCGGTCCAGCTCGCCGGCCAGGACCTCGGCCGTCAGCTCGCCCTCGTACAGGCGGACCCAGTCCTGCCCGACTTCGTCGGCCAGCGCCCGCGTGGCGTCGTTCGCGGGCATCAGGACGGGTCGAGCGAGGGAGAGCGCGGCCAGCGCCACGCCGGAGTTGAGCGCGGTCCGGTAGGGCAGGACGACGAGGGTGCTGCGTCCGATCCGGTCGACGAGCTCGGCGTCCGACAGGTGACCGAGCACGAGGGTGAGCCGGGGGTCGGTCGCAGCGGCGTCGCGCAGGCGGGTCTCGAGGTCGTCGTGCTGGGGTCGGCCGCCGACGGTCAGGCGCACGTCGGCCGAGGTCTTCTCGAACGCGTCGAGCAGGTCCTCGACGCCCTTGTAGGGACGGATCAGTCCGAAGAACCCCAGCCGGCCCGGCTCAGGATCGGGCACGGGGTGCGAGGCGTACCAGTCGCGGTAGTCGCCGTGCAGGACCCGGTGCACGGGCAGCGCCTGCAGTGGAGGGTCGAGCCGGTTGATCGAGACCAGGACGGTCACCCGTCGCTCGAGCAGGCGCATCATCGCCCGGGTCACCCGATCGGCGCCCTCGTGCGGACGCAGGTTGTGCAGCGTCTGCACGACGGGGACGCGGCGCAGCGTGAGCCGGGCGACCAGCAGGAGGAAGAGGAGGCAGCGGGCGAGCCGCTTGAGGGGTGTCCCCTGGGAGACCAGCAGCTCGGGCCAGTGGACGTGGAACACGTCGTAACGCGCGGTCAGCGCGCGGCGCCAGCTGAAGGTGAGCGCCGTGAGTCCGTCGGTCGACTGCAGTGCCTGCAGCAGCATCACCACGTACGGGTTGGTCGTGGGCTGCGGCTGGGGGAAGGACTCGAGCACGACGACGTCCCGACGTGAGGTCACCGGGAGAGCTCCTTCGCCGACCCGTAGAGCACGTCCGCGACCGCCGTCACCGAGTCCTTGATCTGTCGGTACGTGCGGGCGTAGACGCGGCGCCGGCGCCGGTAGGGGTCGACGACGTCGAGGTCGTCACCGGTGACGGACAGGTAGGGGCGACGGGCCGCGTACTCGGCCAGGCTCTCGGCGGGGCCGGTCTCGGAGAGCAGGGCGGCGAGCTCGACGAGCGTGAACACGCGACCGAGCACGTCGGGGTACCGCGTGACCAGCGTGCTGCGGTGCCTGCGGGTCATCGTGACGATGAGCGAGGCGCGGGCCAGGGTCGCGGTGTCGACCTCGGTCGAGCGGAAGTCGGGCATGTCGATGCCGTCGGCCGCCAGCAGGGCTCCCATCGTCTCGTCCAGCGGCAGGTCCGGGTGGGCGCGGACGCCGGCGCTGCTGACGCGGACCCGGTCGTCGTCGCCCAGGTGGTGTCGCAGGATGCTCTCGGCGGCCGGCGACCGGCAGATGTTCGCCGTGCACACGAACAGCAGGTGGGAAGGCGGTTGCATCACGAGGACCTCCTGCGCAGACGGTCCCACGGGCGGCGAGGCAGGTGCGCGACGACTCCCGCGACGGTGCCGCCACGCTCCTCGATGGTGCACAGGACCTGCACGAGTCGGCTGACCGTGACGCGGTTGAGGGCCGCGACCACGAGCGCGTCGGGAACGACGGGGATGCGGGCCGGGTGCACGACCTCGATGTGCGGAGGGGGCGTCTCGTCGGTCGACTCGTAGGACCCGAGCAACCGGTCGCGGACCTCGAACGCCTCGTTCGCCGAGGGGGTGGTGCCGACGAGGCGGGCCAGCCCGGGGTGCGTCCGCTCGGTGTCCAGGTGCAGGCGCAGCAGATGCGCGCCGGACTCGTCGGGCCCCCCACGACGGAACGTCGCGACGAGCGGGGCGCTCGTCACGCTCGCCAGGTCGCGGCGTGAGCGAAGGATGTCGTCGTTCGCGAAGCGCCACAGCACCCACGCGGCGGCGGCGAGCAGGCCGAGCACGCCGAGTGCGATCGCCGGGAGGACGGAGCGCCGGCCCTCGACCTGCGAGACGGACGCACCCAGCGACTCCGCCTGCACGAGGGTCCCGCCGCTGCCGTCCCGAGGCGAGAGCGCCTCGATGCTGGTGGCCAGTGCCGCGCCGACGGCCTCGGTCGTGGCCAGGGTCTCGTCACGGTCCCGGCCGGTGACCTCGAACGACACGACCTCGCGGTTCTCGGGCTGCACGACCGTGATCCGGCCGGCCAGGGCCTTCGGGTCGGTGGCCAGGTCGCCCTCGGAGATCGCCGTGTCGAGCACGGAGCTGGTGGTCGCGAGCTGGGCGAACGTGTCGATGTGCCGGCGGACCCAGGCGTCGAACAGGCGCAGCTCGCGGACCTCGGCGCCGCTCGCGGGCCGGATGGTGACAGTGGTCGACCCCACCTGCGTCGGGCCGGGAACGGGGGTCTGGAGCAGCAGCGCCACGGCGGGGACGAGCGCCAGCGCGAACAGCCAGCCGTTGCGCACGAACGCGCGCACGAGGTCCCGGGTGGCCGAGGGCAGGGCCCCCGATGTCACGGCGTCTCGCTCGCCGACGGCTCGGGGACGGGTTCGGCGGGGGTGGGTGTCTGGGCCGCGCGGCGCGACGGGCGCAGCCCGTTCGCGGTCACGATGATGGGCCCGTCGGTGCGCCGCGCGAGGACGGCGGCGTCGACCAGGGAAAGCAGCGGCGGCGAGTCGATGACCACGAAGTCGTACGCGGCCCGGGCGTGCTCGAGCAGCGTCCCCATCGTGCGTGACTCGATCAGCTGCAGGGGGTTCGGCGGGATCTCGCCGCTGGTCAGGACGTCGACCGTCGTGTCGCCCCAGCGCTGGACCGTGCCGAAGAGCTGGGCCTTGCCGATCAGGACGGTCGACAGGCCCAGGGCGCTCTCGAGTCCGGTCGTGTCCGCCACGGTCGGGCGCCGCAGGTCGGCGTCGATCAGCAGGACGCGCGATCCGTCCTCGCCCATCGCCGCGGCCAGGTTGGCGGCCGTCGTCGACTTCCCCTCGCCCGGCAGGGACGACGTGACCACGATGCAGGTCGCCCCGCCCTCCTTGATGAACTCGAGGTTCGACCGGAGCCGTCGGTAGGCCTCGGAGCGCGGGCTGCGCGGACGGCGCAGGACGCTGACCTTCTCGCTCTCGGGCCCGTGCCACAGCGGGATCATGCCGAGCACCGGCACATCGGTCAACTGGGCGATGTCGTCGACACCGCGCAAGCGGGTGTCGAGCAGGTGGCGGGCCAGCGCGAGCAGCACACCCGCCAGCAGGCCCAGGGCCAGGCCGATCGCCGTCTGCAGGCGGGTGTTCGGCGAGATCGGGTAGGTCGGCACGAGGGCCTGCGAGACCGTGGTGACGTTGACCGTGGCCTTGTCGCTGGTCTGGGCGGCGGACAGCGAGTCGACGGTCCGCGGCATCTGGAACGCGATCGCGTTGGCGATCCGGGCGGCCCGTCGCGGGTCCGAGTCGGTCACCTTGATCTCGATGATGACCGTGTTCAGGGGAGTGTCGGCGCGCACGGACTTGGCCAGCTCGCGGGCATCGGTGTCGAGGCCGAGTCGATCGATCACGGGGTCGAGGACGACCGGCATCGTGGCGATCTGTGCGTAGGACTGGACGAGGTTCTGCGTGAACGTCGAGCCCTGGACCAGCTCGTCCACCGTGCCGCCCGTGGTGACGCCGACGTACACCTTGCTGCTGGACTGGTACGTCGGCGTGGCGGACTTCGCGAGTCCGTAGGCGACCCCGGCGCCGACGACCGCCACGACCAGGATGAGCAGCCAGCTCTTCCGGACGGCGTTGACGTAGTCGATGAACCTCATGAACGGTCCTTTGGTCCTTTCCCTCCGGGAGCCCGAACTCCCGATCGGGTGAGATCAAGTCTACGTAGTTCGGCGGCCGATGCCGCCTCATTCCCGAGGCGCGACCGACAGAAAGGGAAGTGGTGCCGGCTCGTACAACCACGGGACGCGGCGGCCGACGGTGACGTACAGTCCCCACGCCGCGGCGAGCCCCAGCGCAGCGACCACGACGGGGGCCACCATGGCGATCGCCACCGGGATGTCGTCGACGATTCCCGAGGCCGCCAGCAGCAGCGCGATGAGGACGATGACGGGGGTGTGCCCCAGGTAGAGCGGCAGGGTGCGCGACCCGAGGAAGCCCAGCAGCGTCACGCGGCTCAGGCCCCGGCCGATGCAGATCCCGGCGAACAGCCCCCACGCGCAGTTCAGGAAGTAGAGCCCCGGGACGTGGCGCAGGTCGAACGCCACGAGCACCGTGCCGTAGGCGAGCCAGCCGGCCACGATCGCGACCTGCAGCCCGACGCTGCGGACGTCGCCGAACCGCAGCAGCAGGTGTCGCCCGTAGAGGCCAGCGAGGAAGAAGACGTAGTACTTGAGCACCCCGCCCCAGCCGACGTTCGGGAAGTCGATGATCGTGAGGGCGACGACGGACGCGACGAGCGCGACCGCGAGCTGCAGGCGCACGTCGACGCGGCGGGTGGCCTTGGCCAGGACGAAGAACAGCCCCAGCGCCCAGATGAACCACAGCTCGAAGCGGGGCAGGACCGGCGACTCGAGCAGCTGCCGGATCGCGTGCGGGATGCTGGTCCGGTCGCCGTTGAGCCCCATGCCCGCATACATGACGACCGAGCCGATGACCTGCCACACGGCGTACACCCAGGCGAACAGCAGGACCTTGCTCCGCAGCACCGCGGACCACTCGCCGGTGATCCACTTCATCGCGAACAGGCCGGACACGGCGAAGAACAGCGGCATCCGGATCGACGACAGCACCTCGTTGATGTCGTCCCAGATCGCGATCGGCAGGCCCGCGTCGAGCAGCCAGTTCACGGAGTGGAACAGCGCGACCAGCACGATCGCCACCCCTCGGGCCGTGTCGACCCAGGCCAGGCGTCCCTTCACGCCGGGTCCTCCTCTCGCCGGGCGATCAGCACCAGTCCCAGGAACAGCGCGATCGTCAGGTGGCTGGTCGAGAACGGGCTGAAGCCGGTTCCCCACGCGACGCGGATGAGCAGGTAGAGCACGAGACCGCCGGCGATACCGGACTGCAGCCGGGTGGCCGTCGCGCGGAACCCGATCACCAGGACCGCCGCGGCGAGCACGAGCCCCAGGACCCCGAAGTTGGCCCACAGGTCGCCGAACACGGAGTGCAGGACGAAGCCGTGGCCCAGCATGTAGTTCTCGACGTAGCCGTTGTTCGGGTCGTAGTTGATGGACGCCATGCCCGACTTCGCGACCAGGATGTCGTTCAGTGTCGGCAGCACGCCGAGGCCGAACCCGAACGGCTGCTCGGCCATCAGGTGCAAGGTGGCGGTGAGCTCGGGGCGTCCGCCCAGCAGCAACGATCCCGAGGTGTTCAGCTGGTCGACCGTCCGCTCCTGGGCCTGGCTGCCGAAGCGTCCGGTCAGGATCATCCACGTGATCGCGTGATAGGCCACCCAGGCCAGCAGTCCGAGCCCGAGCCCGATCGGGATCCACGAACGGCTGTGTCGGGAGCCGTCGCGCTGGGCGAGCGCCTGCCACACCATGAGCACGGCCGCGAGTGCCAGCATCGCGAAGTTGGACCGTCCGCCGTTGACGACCGACAGGAGCGCGAGCACCAGCAGGGCGACGACCTGCAGGCTGCGTGAGCCGCTCCACCACGCGAGGGAGAGGACGACGATCGTGACGGGGATCGACCAGCCGAAGCGCCACGGGTTGCTGGCGTAGAGGGCCGAGGTGCGCGAGACCGTGAGGAGCATGGCCAGCCCCGCGAGCAGCCCGATCGCGGGCAGGGGCAGGCGGGTGCGCGCCCACAGCACGGCCCCGAGGGCACTCACGAAGCCGAGCAGGTGCAGGGTCATGCTCAGGCCGTGCTCGACGCTGACGCCGTGCAGTCGTGAGCCCGCGGTCATGGCCAGGACGAGCCCGTTGAGCAGCGCGAGGGCGGCGATCGTGACGATCGTGACCGCGCCCTCGTAGTGGCGCAGCAGGCCGAGCCAGACCGGGGCGAGGGCGGCCGAGACGATCAGCGAGACCTCGAACCGGGACACGCTGGGCAGATCGGCGAACACGAGGACGACCGCGAGCGCCGCCACGAGCCGCTCGACCTCGAACCGTCGAGCGGCGAGCCGGTGCTCGGACGACGCCAACACGACAGAGGCCACGCTGGCAATCTACCCCGGCGAGGCCGGGTGATCCGCCGCATCCACGCATCTGTGACGTATGGGGAAACAGGGCCGTCGAGCCCGTCTATCCTGATCGCGCGACAGTCCGTCGCGGACGTCCCCATCCACTCCGGAGGTGCGCAGTGCCCGCTGTTCGCCGTCGGGTCCGCACCCGGGTGGGCGCCGCGCGCAAGCGGTCGGGGGACTGGGGAGTCGTCGGCTCCACGGCCGTGATGAAGGTCCTCGTCATGGGACTGTCCGGCGTGCTGGGCATCGTGACCAGCCGGCTCATCATCGAGAACTTCGGTGTGGACGCGTACGCCCAGTACGGGCTGCTGGCCTCGTTGCCCGCCCTGCTGCCGTTCGCCGACCTCGGCATCGCGGCGTCGGTGATCAACCGGGTGGCCGGCTCGGACGATCCACGGTCGGACGAGGACGTCCGCCGCACCCTGACCAGTGCGCTGCGCATCCTCGTGACGTCCGGGCTCGTCATCGCCACGGTCAGCATCGTCCTGGGCGTCTCGGGGGCGTGGGCGCCCCTGCTGGGCGAGGGCCTGACGGCCGGTGGCGGCGTCGTCGCGACGCTGTGCCTGTGCATCTTCGGCCTGACCCTGCCCCTCACGATCGGCGCCCGCGTGCTGGTCGGGCTGCACCGCAACCCCGCCCAGATCGCTGCGCAGTCCGTGGTCGCGCCGTTCATCCTCGTCGGCGTCCTGGTCTGCGTGCTCGCGAACATCCCGGCGGGCGACCACGTCGCGATCCTGTCGTACCTCGCGGCGACGCTGTCGGCGGTCGTCTGCCTGGTGCTGGCCTCCCGCGTCATCTCGCCGCAGCTCGGGCTCGCCTTCCGCGCCGTGCCCCGGCTCCGGTCCGATCCCGGCGTCCCGATCATGGACACCGCCTGGCCGATGCTCATCCAGATGATGGCGCTGCCGGTGGCGATGCAGTCCGATCGGCTGCTGCTCAGTCACCTGGGCGGGCGCTCGGAGCTGGCCGAGTACAACCTGGGCTTCCAGCTGTTCAACATCGTCCTGCAGACGATCTCGGCGGCCGGGGTGTCGCTGTGGCCGGTCTTCGCGCGAGCCCGGGCGCGGGGCGAGATCAAGTCGCCGGCCGTGCCCGCGGCCGTGTTCTTCAGCGCCGGCCTCGTGCTGGCCGGCGCGGTCGCGCTCGCCAGCGACTGGCTCGCGGAGCTCGTCTCCGGGGGCCGGATCACGCTGGACGGATGGCTGCTCGTCGGCTTCGTCCTGTTCGTCTCGGTCCAGTCGCTGAAGTACCCGCTGGGGATGTACATGACCGACAAGCGCGGTCTGCGCGCCCAGGTCCTGCCGACCCTGCTCATGGTGCCGATCTCGATCGGGCTGGGCTGGTGGCTGATCGGCCACATCGGTGCCGCCGGACCCGTGCTCGCCTCGGCAGCGGCCGTCGCGGTCTGCCAGGTGCTGCCGATGGCCCTCTACGTCGCGAGGGACCTCAGGACCCGCCGGTCATGAGCCAGCGGTCGGCGGCCTCGCGGCCGTCGACCCGGGGAAGGTCGGCCATGATCTGCGACGCGGGGCGGCGCCCGTCCAGGGCGCCCAGGACGGCGCTCGCGATCTCCTGCGCCGAGGCGTCGGAGGCCACCACGGCGTGACCGTGGTCGCTCAACCAGCCGGCGAGTCCGCTCTGCTCCGTCGTGACGACGGCGCACCCGTGCGAGAGTCCCTCGACGATCGGCAGCCCCACCTGCTCGCGCCAGCGCGAGTGCGGTTGGGACAGCAGCACGAGAGCGGCGGCCCGGCGCAGGCAGGCGTGGATCTCGGAGCGAGGCGGGTCGATGTCCACTCGTGCGCGTTCCAGCTGGGCGACCCGCTCGGCGACCTCGTCGGCGAGGGGCCCCTGACCGATGACCTGGAGCGAGGCGTCCGGCCGGGCCGCGGCGACGAGGGGCCACGCACCGAGCAGCTCGGTGACGCCCTTGCGCTCGTCGAACGCCCCGACGAAGAGGACCTCGCCCGCGTCCTGATCGCCGTCCGGGCACGTGCACGCGGCAGGCACGGCCGGCACCAGCCGCTGCTCGGCCCGGCGGAGGTCGCGGCCGTGGACGTCGGCGTACAGCCGCTCGCTTCCCGGGGTGCCGAAGGCGACCCGGTCGAGGGAGCGGGCGACGAGGCGCGAGGCGGTCGCGTCCCGCAGACGCCGCAACCGCCCGCGCCACCGCACCGGGCGCGACGTCGCGGGGTCCCGGTTCTCGATCGCGTACGCCACGACGGGGACCCGGTTGCGGCGCAGCAGGCCAGAGACGCGGGCCGCGGCGATCGCCAGCAGCGTGCGCCCCTGGCCCTGCCACATGAGCGGCTCGTTGACCTCGAGGACCGTCGGCCGCGACCGCAGGACGAGCCAGGCCGTGCGCCACGCGCCGGCCCGGACGAGATCGAGTCCGTCGACCAGCGAGGCGTCGAAGTCGTACTTGCGGTGCGCGTACAGGATCGACGCCGGCACGAACGCGTGCGCGCGCTCGAGGTGGGCCGTCCGCAGGTTCAGGTAGCAGCGGATCCGGCGATGGAGCAGGGGAGGGCCGCCGATCATGCTCCGTAGTGTCGCACTGGCCGACCTCCGCGAACGGCCCCGACGAGCAAGTCGCCGTGAGTACGATCGGGACACCTCTCGTCCAGTTCGATCCAGGAGCAGCCATGCGCACCAGTCGCAAGCCCTCGGCCGCGGTCCTCGCGACCATCGCCGTGGCCGTCGTCGCGCTCCTGGCCGGTGGAGCCTGGTTGGTCTCGTCGGGGGACGACGGCGCCACGAAGGACGACGCCTCCGCCCCATCCCCGACGTCGGCCGCGACGCCGGCCCCGACGGCCAGTGCCTCGGCGGCTCCGACGCGGGCACCGAAGCCCGTCCGGCCCAGGCCCGCCCCGGACGGTCGTCCCCTGACCGCTCCGGTGGAGCTGGCGGACGGGGCGACGGCGAAGGTCACCAGGATCGAGCGGCTGCGCAGCGTGCCCGAGCTGCCGGGCGAGATCGCCGCGCCCGCACTGCGGTTCACGATCCGGGCGACGGCCGGCGACGAGCCCGTCGAGATGACGCCCGTGGTGGTGAACGCGTACTACGGGTCCGAGCGGACGCCGGCCCTGCCGATGACCCAGCCCGGGGGCGAGCCCTTCGAGGGCCGGCTCGCCGCCGGTGAGTCGACGAACGGCGTCTTCGTCTTCAACGTGCCGCCTGCCGAGCGCGGCCGCGTCTACCTGGAGTTCTCCTGGTCGCCGGACCGCAAGCCGGTGATCCTCACCGGCGATGTGTCCTGAGTCATACCCATTCGACTCATTGGTCACACGAGTCACTACTTCCCTGAAACGCCCTAAACGCCCGAGATTCCCGCGCACGATGAGGGAAATCGGGGTCTCAAACGCCGGTGTCGCGTCTCGTTGACTGACATCGGTCCGGCGTTGTCATGGAGTGGTGAAATGTCCAGAACATCCTTGCGCGTCAGCGCGCTCATCCTCTCGGGGGTCGGCCTGCTGGCTCCGGCGCTCGTGGCCCCGATGGCGCATGCGGACCTCGCACCCACGGACCCGTCGCTGCCGACCACCGTGACGGCCGACGCGCTGCCCACGGTGCAGATCGACGGCGTCGTCTGGGACCAGGAGGTCGTCGGCAACACCGTCTACGTCGCCGGACAGTTCTCGAACGCGCGCCCGGCCGGGGCGGCTCCCGGCACCAACACGACGCCGCGCGCCAACATGCTCGCCTACAACCTGACGACCGGCGCGCTCATCGCGGACTTCAAGCCGGTCTTCGACGCGCAGGTCAAGACGCTGTCGATCTCGCCCGACGGCAGCACGCTGTACGCCGGCGGCAGCTTCAGCAAGGTCGACGGACAGAATCGCTACCGCATCGCCGCGCTCAACCCGGCGAACGGAGCCGTCGTGGGCGGCACGCCCGGCGCCAACTCCACGGTGAACACGATCCACGCCACCGCCGACGCGATCTACGTCGGCGGCAACTTCTCGACCCTCGGGTCGGCGTCGCGCGTGAAGGCCGGCTCGTTCATCCCGCGCACCTCGACGGTGCTGCCGTTCAACCCGATCATCCCCGACGGGAACCTGCAGGGCATCGTGACCAGCCCCGACGGCTCGCGCGTGGCCTTCGGCGGCGCGTTCACGCAGGTCAACGGCTCCTCGAACCCGGGCTTCGGACTGGGACTGGTCGATGCGGCCACCGGCCGGACGAACTTCCCCTTCAGTGCCAACGCCGCGATCCGCGATGCCGGCACCGAGGCCGCCATCTTGTCGATGAAGGCCGACGCGAACGGCTTCTACGGCGCCGGCTACCACTTCGGGCGCGGCGGCAACCTCGAGGGATCGTTCGCCGCCTCATGGGAGGGCGACCTGCAGTGGGTCGAGGACTGCCACGGCGACACGTACGACATCGAGCCACGCGGCAACGTCGTCTACCAGGCCTCGCACAAGCACTACTGCGACAACCTCGGCACCGGCGGCTTCCCCCAGACCGAGCCGGACTGGTCCTTCCAGCACGGCACCGCGGTCACGAAGTTCGCGACCGGCACCTCGCGTCGTGACATCTACGGCTACGGCGACCACCCCGGCCGTCCCAGCCCGACCTTGCTGAACTGGTTCCCGGACTTCATGCCCGGCACCTTCACCGGCAAGAACCAGGGGCCGTGGGACGTCGAGTCCAACGGCGACTACGTCGTCTTCGGCGGCGAGTTCCTGCGGGTCAACAACACGCCCCAGCAGGGCATCGTGCGCTTCGCACGCAAGGGCATCTCGCCCGAGAACCAGGGCCCCCGCGACAGCGGTGCCGGACTGGGCGTCCAGGCGCGCAGCCTCGCCAACGGCACCGTCCGGGTCTCGTGGCCCGGTACGCGCGACCGCGACAACGCCACCTTGAAGTACGAGCTGTTCAAGGACACCACCACGAACAAGGTGTACGAGAGCACGCAGACCGCCCGCTTCTGGGAGGTCGAGGGCATGGGCTTCACGGACACCGGCCTGACGCCGGGGTCCCAGCCGCGCTACCGCCTGCGCGTGACCGATCCGTCGGGCAACCAGGCGAACTCCGACTGGGTGACCGCCACCGTCGCCTCTGGCACCGCTCTGGGCACCTATGCCCAGCGCGTGCTGTCCGACGGACCCACCAAGTACTGGCGCCTGTCCGAGTCGGACCGCCAGGTCATCGACTGGGCCGGCACCGACGACACGACCGTCGGCACCGGAGCCACGCGGGGTGCCGCGGGCGCCATCTCGGACGGCACGAACGACGCCGCGACGACGTTCAACGCCGCCAACTCGAGCGTGACCGTGTCGCCGACCAGGATCTACGGACCCCAGAAGTTCTCGCTCGAGGCCTGGTTCAAGACGCCCACCGGCACGACCGGTGGCGGCAAGATCGCCGGCTTCGGCAACAACAGGACGGGCGACTCGAACAGCAACGACCGTCACCTGTACGTCGACTCGAACGGTCGACTCGTCTTCGGCATCTACGACGGCTCGAACCAGCAGACGGTGACCGGCGCGACCGGGGTGCGTGACAACAACTGGCATCACGCCGTCGGCACGTTCGAGAACGGAACCGTGACCCTGTACCTCGACGGCAAGCGCCTCGCGACCCGCACCGGTGTCGGCGCGGCCCAGCGGTACTGGGGCCACTGGCGGGTCGGTGGTGACCGGACCTGGAGCGGCAACAAGTACTTCCGCGGCCAGATCGACGAGTTCGCGGTCTACCCGAAGGCGCTGACGGCCGCCCAGGTCGACGCGCACTGGCAGGCCAGTGGGCGGGCCTCGAACCTGCCCCAGCCCCCGGCCGACAACTACGGCAAGGCCGTCTTCAACTCCGAGCCCGACCTCTACTGGCGCCTCGGCGAGACCTCGGGCACGACCGCCGAGGACGCCTCCACGGCGGACTCAGACGGTTCGTACCTGGGCAACTACACGCTCGGTCGCCCGGGGGCCGTGCCCGGCAACGCCGCCCTGCAGCTGGGCCGTGCGGTGCCCGGGGGCATCTTCGGCATCGGCGCGAAGGCCGGCGGCAACGTCGTGTCGAAGAACGCGTTCACGAACCCGCAGGTGTTCAGCCAGTCGGTCTGGATCAGGACGACGGACACCAGCGGCGGTCGCATCTTCGGCTTCGGCTCCAGCGCGAACGGGTCGACGTCCAGCAACTACGACCGTCACCTGTACATGCTCGACGACGGCCGCGTCCGGTTCGGCGTCTACAACGGCTCGACCGTCACGATCGATTCGGCCGCCGCGTTGAACGACGGCCAGTGGCACCACGTCGTGTCGACGTTCGGGTCCGGGGGCATGCGGCTCTACGTCGACGGCGTGCTGAACTCGTCCGATCCCAACACCTCGGCCGAGAACTACACCGGCTACTGGAAGCTGGGTGGCGACACCACGTGGGGCGGCAACAGCCAGGTGTACTTCAACGGAGACGTCGACGAGGCCGCGGTCTTCAGCAGCCAGCTTCCGGCCCAGACGGTCCGAGCACACTTCCTGGCCGCCGGTGGAACGCTGCCGAACGCGGCGCCGACCGCCAGCTTCACGAGCGCGGCGAACGGTGCCTCGGTGGCCTTCGACGCCTCGGGCTCGTCGGACCCCGACGGCTCGATCGCGTCGTACGCGTGGAACTTCGGTGACGGCGAGACCGGTACCGGTGTCAGCCCCACGCACGTCTACGACGAGAGCGGCACGTACGTCGTGACGCTGACGGTCACGGACGACGCGAACGCCACGGCGACCACCACCCGCATGGTGAACGTCGCGGTCCCGAACCAGGCGCCGCAGGCCGGCTTCACGCACGAGGTCGACGGGCTCGCGGTGGCGTTCACCTCGACGTCCGGCGATCCCGACGGATCCATCGCCTCGTACGACTGGGACTTCGGCGACGGCACCACCAGCACCCAGGCGAACCCCTCGCACACGTACGCCAATGGCGCCGTGCGCACGGTGTCGCTGACCGTGACCGACGACGGTGGGCTCTCGAACACCGTGACCCGCACGGTCGATCCGGACGCCGCGCCCGTCGCCGACTTCACGGTGGCCCGCAACGCCCTGTCGATCAGCCTCACCTCGACGGCCACCGACGACGACGCGATCGCATCGCACGCGTGGACGTTCGGTGACGGCGGGACCAGCACGCAGGCCAACCCGACGCACTCCTACGGCGCAGCGGGCACCTACCCGGTGACCCTGACCGTCAAGGACGCGGCCGGCCAGACCCACGCGGTGACCAAGTCGGTCACGGTCGAGGAGGTCGCTCCGGGCGGCAACGTCGCCCGCGACGCCTTCGGCCGCTCGGTGACGGGCGGGTGGGGCACGGCCGACCTCGGTGGAGCCTGGGCGGTCGCGTCCGGACCCACGGCGTTCTCGGTCGGGGACGGCGTCGGGCGGGTCTCCCTGCCCGCCGGTGGCACGCGCGAGGTCATGCTCTCGGGCTCGGCCGCACGCGAGACCGACCTGACGTTCGACTACACGCTGCAGAAGTCGGGCACCGGTGGCGGCACGTTCCTGGAGGCCCTCGTGAGGGCCGTGGACTCGTCCACCTCCTACCGGGCGAAGCTCGTGACGCGCTCGGACAACCGGGTCCGCCTGGACCTCGTCCGAGTCGCGGGCGGCACGACCACCACGCTGGGGTCGCAGATCGTCCCGAACCTGACGATGACCGCGGGCGAGACCCTCGAGGTCCGCGTCCAGGCCGTCGGCACCGGGGGCACCGACCTGCGGGCCAAGGTCTGGAAGGCGGGACAGGCCGAGCCGTCGGCATGGACGATGGAGCGCGCCGACGCCACGGCGGCGTTGCAGGCCTCCGGCCGGATCGGCTTCGGGTTCTACGTGTCCGGGTCGACGACCAACGCGCCGCAGGTGTACGAGATCGACGACCTGACCTCGGCGACGCCGGGGCCGCAGGCGCCGAACCAGCCCCCGGCCGCGGACTTCACGGTCTCCGGCTCCGGGACGACGGCGAACTTCGACGCTGGGCCCTCGACCGACTCCGACGGCTCGATCGTGGCGTGGGCCTGGCAGTTCGGTGACGGCCAGACCGGCACCGGTGCCACGACCTCGCACACGTACCCGGCCCAGGACGCCTCCTACCAGGTGACGTTGACGGTGACCGACGACGACGGCGCGACGCACTCGAGGACGAGGACGGTCACGGTGACGGCACCGCAGCCCGGCGGCGACGTCGCACGCGACGCCTTCGGTCGGTCGGTGACGGGCGGCTGGGGCACGGCGGACGCCGGGGGCGCCTGGAGCGTCAGCTCCGGCTCGGCAGCCGCGTTCTCGGTCGCCGGCGGCGCCGGCCGGGTCTCCCTGCCCGCCGGTGGCGGACGCGAGATCACCCTGAGCGGCTCCTCCTCACGGCAGTCGGACCTGACGTTCGACTACACGCTGGAGAAGTCGGCCACGGGCGGCGGCACCTATCTGGAGCCGATCGTGCGCTCGATCGACGGATCGAACTCCTACCGGGCGAAGATCCTGACGCGCTCGGACGGCACGGTCCGGGTCGACCTGGTCCGCGTGGCCGGTGGCACGTCCACGACGCTCGGTGCGCGGACGGCGCCTGACGTCACGATGGCCGCGGGCGAGACCCTCAAGGTCCGCGTCCAGGCGGTCGGGGCGAGCAGCACCGACCTGCGGATCAAGGTCTGGAAGGCCGGGACGACCGAGCCGGCGGCCTGGACGCTCGAGCGGGCTGACTCGACCGCGGCGCTGCAGGCGTCCGGACGCCTGGGCCTGTGGTTCTACGTGTCCGGATCGACGACCAACGGCCCGCAGGGCTACGCGATCGACGAGCTGACGGTCAAGGACGCGGGCTGAGCACCTCGGTGACGGCCCGGCCGTAGGCCTCGGTCGAGAACCGGCGGCGCGCCTCGCGTCCGCCGGTCTCGGCCAGCCTGCGGGCCAACGCCGGGTCGTCGAGGAGTCGTGCGATCGCGGTGGCCAGCGAGTCAGCGTCGCCGGGCTCGGCGTGCAGTCCGGTGACGCCGTCCTCGACGATCTCGCGGAGGCCCTGGGTCCGGGACGCGACGAGCGGCCGCTCGGCCAGGAGCGCCTCGACGGCGGTGTTGCCGAACGGCTCGACGCGCGACGGCACCAGGACGACGTCCGCACCGGCGAGCACCGACCACACGGGGCGGACGAACCCGAGGAACTCGACGGAGCCCGCCAGGTCGGGCTGGGCGCTGCGCTTGCGCAGGTCCTGCTCGAACCACTCGTAGCCCTCGAAGGTGCTGCCACACAGTCCGAGCGACACGTCGCGGCCCTCGGCCCGCAGCCGCGCCACGGCCTCGAGCGCGACGTCCGTGCCCTTGCGCGGCGAGAAGCGGCCGATCATCGCGATGCGCGCCGGGTCGCCGGGAATGCGGACGGGCAGGGCGGTGGCGCCTTCGGTCGGTCCCTCGACGCCGTTGTGCACGACGGTGGTCCGCCGACCCAGTGCGGGCACCACGGCGGTCAGGCTGTGCCGGGCCGCCGCGCTGTTGCAGACGATGCGACGCGCGAGCACGAGGGGCAGGGCCAGGGCGGTGCGGACGAGGCGGTGCCCTTCGTCCTCCGCCTCATGGACGTGGCACACGGCGTCCCGTCCGCGCAGCCGGGCGACCGCGAGCCAGCCCGGGACGGTGATCGTGTTGACCCAGACGACGTCGGCGGCACCCACGTGGCGCCACAGCGCCGGCAGGGTCCGCAGCGTCGCGGCGGCGAGCCGGACGAGTCCGCGCGGGTTCAGGAAGGCCTTGCGCAGGACCGGGAAGTCCGTCACGACCGTGCGGGCTCCGCGTGCGCGCAGGACCTCGACGAGCGGACCGTCCTGCGGCAGGACGACGGTGACCTCGTGGCCGGCCGTGGCGAATGCACCCGCCGTCTCGGCCAGCTGGAGGTCCGAGCCGTACAGCTCGGACGACGGGTGGGCCAGCGTGACGCGACGGGGACGGCTCACCGGCGGCGTCCTGAGAGCCGCGGGCGGCGCAGCTGGCGCAGGCGCAGCCGGTCGGCGAGGTCGCGGTAGGCGCGGGCGACGTCGTCCCAGTCGTAGTGGGTGCGGGCGCGCTCGCGGATCGAGTCGACCCGGGATGCGTAGGCGTCAGGGTCCTCGTCCAGCTCGGCCTCGGCCTCGACCAGCAGGTCGGCCAGGTCGTCGGAGCCGCCGAAGTACCGGCCGGCGGGACCGAGCACACCGCGGTTGAAGGACACGTCGAACGCCGTCACCGTGGTGCCGGCCCCCATCGCCCGCAGCAGCGAGGGGTTGGTGCCGCCGACGGAGTGACCGTGCAGATAGCCGGCGGCGTTCGCGTAGAGCTGGTCGAGCAGGTCCTGGTCCCAGACGCCGCCCAGCATCGTGACCCGCTCGTCGCCGGCGGCCAGGCTCTCGATCTGGGCCGTGTAGGCGTCGGAGTAGGGCGCGGAGCCGACGACCACCAACGGCAGCCGAGCAGCCGAGGCGGTGTAGCCCCGCACGATCTCGAGGACGTGGTTCTCGGGCTCGAAGCGCGCGACGACCAGGTGGTAGCCCCGCGGCTCGAGGTCGGTCTCGCGCAGGAGCACGCTCGACAGGTCGCCCGACAGGATCGGGGCGCCGTAGGCGATCTGCTCGGTGGGCGCGCCGAACTCGTCGAGGTAGTACTGGGCGATGCCGTCGGCGTCGGCGATCAGCGCGTCGGCCCAGCGCACCGCGAGTGCCTCGGCCATGCGGTAGTAGCGCCGCCCCCAGGTGCCCCACTTGGCGCGCTTCCACTCGAGGCCGTCGACGTGGACGGCCGTGGGGATGCCGCGCAGCCGCAGCAGCGGGACGAAGACGGCGTTGGCGGAGTTGAAGACGATCGCGGCGTCGACGGGCTTGCGCCGGAACACGGCGTGCAGCACCGACAGGAAGGTGTGCGAGAGGGTCTCGACGGCCTTGGACCTCACCGCCGGGAGGTGGTGCAGCTGCATGCCCAGGTGGGTCGGGACCGGCGACTCCGCGCCGCGGCAGTAGACGACCACGTCGTCGCCACCGGCGGCGATGCGGCGGCCGACCTCCTCGATCGCCGTCTCGAACCCGCCGTATCGGGCGGGCACGCCACGGGTGCCGATCATCGCGATCCTCATGCGCGTCCCTCCGCGTCGATGGCCCGCAGCTCGCGCCACCACTTGCGCAGAGCGACCGCGAGCAGCAGGGCGCAGCAGGCGAAGACCCCGGCGTAGACCCATGCGAAGACCTCGGTGACGCCCCACAGGACGAAGATCCAGCACTGGAAGCCGTAGTCGGTCGGCAGCAGCAGGTACTTGCGCAGCGGGTGCTCGGCGGCGGGCTCGGCTGCCGGAGCGGCGGGGCGGAGCGTGGGCATCAGCATGAGGCCGAAGTAGGTCACGACGGCGACGATCGTGAAGCCGATGGGCACGA
Source organism: Aeromicrobium sp. (assembly GCF_032084975.1). GTDB lineage: Bacteria > Actinomycetota > Actinomycetes > Propionibacteriales > Nocardioidaceae > Aeromicrobium. Next base: position 1,726 of record NZ_DAMDLR010000044.1, on the reverse strand, counting down.
GCAGCCAGGCGTCGTCGTCGGTCCAGCCCGAGCGGTACCAGCCGATCAGGACGGCGAGGTTGAGGCTGGTCGTCTTGAAGCAGTCGATCGTGTGGTCGAGCCACTCCCCGGAGACCGACCCGGAGCCGGAGAGTCGTGCGAGCTGCCCGTCGACCGAGTCGAGCACGTACCCCACCGCCAGCAGCACCGCGACGGCGATGCCGGTGGGCACCGTGACCTCAGCCAGCGCGAGCAGTGCGATGCCGGCGAACGAGAACAGGGCGCTGACGACCGAGACCTGGTTGGGCGTCATGGCGACGGTGTTGAGGGCGGCGGCCACGATGCGGCCGGCGGGACGATTCACGTGGCGCGAGTAGGCGGCGGTGCCCCGCGCCGGCTTCTGTGCGGATCGCAGCGCTGCGAGTCCTTCCCCGAACGTCGCACGCGTCATGCTGGCCCCCCGTAGTCAACGCCTGACCTTACAAGTTGTGCGTCATCCGCGGGAGGCAAACACGCGAGATCGGACCCGGGAGCGCACGGTCGCCACGACGATCCGCGCCCGGGCACGCACCATGAACCGCAGGGCTCCCATCCGACTGCCGAACAGGCCCCGGTCGACCCACCAGCGGACGAGCGCCATCGACGCCGAGGGCGACAGGCGCGCGAACGCGGAGCGGTGCACGGCCAGGAACCGGGCGACCGGCTCGCGATCGACCTGGGCGAGGACGGAGCGCACGTCGTCGGCGCCGCGCGAGCCCGCCCACACCGTCGGGCAGCGCAGCTCGTCGCGGTCGTGCAGCTGCTCGAGCGCGCCGTTGCGCAGCAGCCACAACGAGTAGAGCGGGAACTCGATCAGCCCGGCGGAGCGGAACGCCGCGTCGAACGTCGCACCCTCGCGCTGCTCGACGTGCCGGACCAGGGCGCGGACCTCGTCGGTGACGAACACGAACGGCGTGGTCGTCGCGGGCAGCTCCTCGCGCACGACCTCGGCGGGCAGGCCCAGCCAGGCCGCGGTCCTCGCCACGCGCGACTCCATGGGGTGGCCGTCGTACCGGTACCAGCGCAGGTGGGCGTGGCCGTCTGGGGAGAAGAACGTGTCGAGGTCGACCGGGCCCACGGCGTGCGTCTTGGCGTCCAGGACCACGTAGTGGGAGGTGTCGATGTCGTCGGCGATGGTCAGCTTGAGCACCTGCTGGCTGATCCACCCGTCGGCCGCGGGCGGCGTCGTGACGATGTCCACCCGGTCGGCGAGGGGGCCGTAGGCGGCGAGGAGCCGGCGCCGCGCGCGGCCGGTGATCGGAGGTCGCGACTGGTCCAGCACGACGATGCGCGCCGCGATCGCCGGATCGAGGTGACGCGCGAGTGAGGCGGCCTGCAGCCGCAGGAGGTCCTGCTCGGCCTCGAACACGACCACGACGAACGTCAGCCGCGTCGGGCGCGTGGGCGCGGAGCTCATGACGGCACTCTGTCAGATCACCGGGCTCGCCGTAGGCTTGACAGGTCATGGTCCAGCCCCAGTTGTCCGCGGCCGTCGCCGCCGAGTCCCACCTCGCCGCCTTCGTCGCCGATCTGCGCGACGGCACCGGCACCCCGCAGCTGACGGCACCGCCCGCGCTGCATCCCTTCGTCGCCGCCGCGCTGTCCGACGGGCCCGGCGTCACCGTCGCCGTCACCGCAACCGAGCGCGAGGCCGACGAGCTGGCCCGCGCGATCGGGGCGCTCATCGGCCCCGCCGCCGTGGCGACGT
>NZ_DAMDLR010000043.1:0-23210 GCF_032084975.1 Aeromicrobium sp. | reverse complement strand
CACGGCCGCGGTCGGGCTCGCCGCGGCGGCGGCGACGGCGTTCGGGCTCGGCCACCCCTACTGGGCCTCGGTCGGCGCGGCGGCGGCGACCGCGGGTCCGAGCACCCGCCACCGCATGGTCCGCGGACTCCACCGGGCCGTGGGCACGATCGCGGGCGTGCTCGTGGCTGCGGCTCTGCTGGCGCTGGACCTCGGCACCCTGCCGACGATCGTGCTGGTGATCGCCCTGCAGGTCGGTGCCGAGCTCCTGGCGGGACGCAACCACGCGATCGCGCTCGTGCTGATCACGCCCCTGGCCCTGCTGATGGTCCAGCTGGGGTCGCCCACCCCCGTCTCGACGCTGTTGGCCGATCGCCTGGTCGACACCGTGCTGGGTGTCGCCGTCGGACTGGTCGTCGTGGTGGCGGGCGACCGCTGGCTCACGCGAGCGCGGCGAGCACCTCGGTGAAGTAGGCCGCCGAGCGGTCCGAGCCGATGATCCCCGGCGCCATCTTGTTCATGACGTAGGACACCGTGAGTTCCCGGTCCGGGAACATGACGGTCAGGGATCCGCCCCAGCCGCCCCAGAAGCAGATGCGCTCGTCGGGGATGTACGGCAGCGTCGCCGGCTCGGGCAGGGCGAACCCGATCCCGAAGCGCAGCGGCACCCCGAGCACGAGGTCCACGTTGCGCGACTGCTCCCGGAAGATCAGGTCGATCGTCTCCTTCGACAGCAGCCGGACATCGTCGACCTCTCCCCCACGCGAGATCACCGAGAAGGTGCGAGCGAGCGCCCGTGCGTTGGTGTGGCCGTTCAGTGCGCCCATGTCGGCGCGGCGCCATTCGACCGTGTTCGCGGCGGCGGCGTCCGCGATCGGCCCCATGAACGTCCTGGCCATCGGCGACTCCAGGTCGATCTGCGAGAAGTCGATCGGCAGCGGCGGGGGCGGCACGATCTCGGCGATGCGGTCGTCGTCCTGCGGCCCCGCCCCGATGCGCAGGTCGACGCCGAGCGGACCCGCGATCTCCTCGGCGACGTACTGCTTCAGGCTGCGGCCCGTGACCCGGCGAACGATCTCGCCGAGCAGGTGCCCCTGGTTCATCGCGTGGTAGCCCGAGGCGGTGCCCGGCTCCCACCACGGCGCCTGCTCCGCGAGCCGCGACGTCGACAGGTCCCAGTCGTACATGTCCGGCACCGTGAAGGGCTGCTCCCAGCCGGAGACGCCCGACGTGTGCGCCATGACGTGGCGGACCAGGACCTGCTCCTTGCCGTTCTTGGCGAACTTGGGCCAATAGGCGGCGACAGGCGCGTCCACGTCGACGAGTCCGCGCTCCACCAACGTCAGCATCGCCAGCGCGGTGATCTCCTTGGTGGTCGACCAGACGTTGACGATCGTGTCGCGCTCCCACGGACGCGTGCGTGCGACGTCCGCGTAGCCACCCCAGAGGTCGACGAGGGTCTCGCCGCCTGAATCCACGCTGATCGCCGCGCCGAGCTCCTCCCCCGACTCCACGTTCGCGTCGAGAAGCTCGCGGAGCCGGTCGAAGCGGGGGTCCGCGTGTCCGTGTGTGGTCATGCTCTCTCCTTCATCCGGTCACCCGAGCAGGGCGACGAAGATCTGGTACGCCGCGTCGGCGTCCGGGGTGGCGCCGGCGATGAGGTCGGCGTAGATGAACGACTCGGCCACGCGCACCAGCGCCAGGGCGAGCGCCGCGGGGGCGAGGTCCACCGGGCCGGGCGGCTCGTGCTCGAGCAGGTCGCCGACCAGTGCCTGCATCCGGCCCTGGATCGGCGAGTCCGCCGTCGTGAGGATCCGCAGGGCGCGCGCCGGGTCGCGGTGCAGGAACTGCCGGAACCAGGGCTCGTCGATCAACAGCTGCACGTAGTCGCGCAGGACCTTGGCGGCACGATGCTCACCACCCGCGGGGTGGGCTGCCAGGCAGGCCGGCCACGTGATCGCCTCGGTCGTCTGCCACAGCGCCTCGGCGACTACGACGTCGCGCCGCCCGACCCGGCGGAAGACGGTGCTGCGATCGACGCCGACCTCCGCGGCGATCCGCCCGACGTCCACGGGCTCGCCCGCGACCAGGGCGCGCCGAGCGGCGCGCACGATCTGGTCGGCGGTGTGATCCACGCCACCATGCTGGCACGAGAGCGACCCCACGTGCACTGTTTTCGAAAAATGGTGCACTAGGTGGGCGGCAGCGCCGTGGCCCGCGCCGGCCCCACGGGCGGCAGGTGCACCGTCTCCCCCGTCCACCGTGCGACCAGCTCGCGGTACTCCGGCGTGTGCTGGTAGCCGCCGTGCGTCATGACGAGGGACCCGGGATCGCCCGACCCGTCCGGTCGCACCTCCAGCGTCGCTCGGTCGAGCAGCGGGTGGTCGTGGTCCGAGAAGACGCGATAGCCCAGCGGGTCGGAACGGCGGAACAGGTTGACCCAGTCGTAGGGCGACGCGAGCCGGTACCGCAGACCCTCCTTGACGCTCGGGTGACGGGCGCCGCGACCGGGCTTCGGGACGTCCGGCCACGCCTCGTGCAGCCGCGTCGGCCCGGTCGTGGGGACATATCCCAGCGCGCTCGGGCCTGCCGCGGCCGGGAACACCCGTCCGTACAGCGCCCGGATCTGGCTCCCGTACGTGAGCAGCCGCAGCTGGCGCGCCGTGCCGTTCAACCGGCTCGCGACCGCGACCGCGATCAACGAGCCCTGGCTGTGCCCCGACAGGACCACCACCCGGTCGGGATCGGACCCCAGTGCCCATCGGACGCGCGCCGTGATCTCGGGGACGACCCGCTCGGCGTAGCACGGCGGGGCGAAGGGGTGGGCGGACCGCGGCCAGAAGGTCGTGATGTCCCACAGCACGCCCACGTTCCGCCGCGCGGTCGGCGAGCGCCGGACGCGGGCGCCGACCATCATCATCGCGAGGCTGAGGCCGAGCGCCACGTACAGCGAGATCGCCGCGATCGGCCGCGACCACTCGGCCAGGGCCCACGGCGGGCGACCGCCCGATGACAGCGCGAGGGTCACCACGGCCAGCAGCGTCGTGACGGCGCCCACGCCGTCGAGCACCCGCTCGGCGCGGTGGGCCAGCGCAGCGGTGACGCGCGCGTCCTTCACCGCGGCCCGGTCCTGCTCGGGCACGACGGGGACGTCCTCGTCCACCCGCCGACGGATCCTCGGCGCCGCGTACCGGTGGAACCGCCACACCAGCAGGCCCGCCACGACGGCACCCGCCACGAGGAGCACGAGCTGCATCAGCGGGGTCCAGATCAGGATCTGCGGCACGACCAGCGGAGTCTGCGGCGGTTCGGTCACCTGCAGCGCGACGCGCCCCTGGGCCGCGTCGACCTCGAGGCACGGGACGTCGGCACGCCCGACGGCGCACGTCCCCGTGACCTCGAGGGCGCCCGCGGTGCGGAAGCCGTTCGACTCGCCTGTGCAGGCCTCGTCCCGGTCAGCGGGCTCGTTGCTGTAGCAGGACGACGCGAGCCGGACGGTCCGCGTGCCGCCGGGCAGGGCGATGGTCGCGTCACGGACCATCGTGGAGGCCATCGAGTAGAAGGACGCGCGCTCACCCGCCGCCCTGCTGCGCCGCGACAGGGCGTCGGTGCGGACCGTGCCGCTCGTGATGACGACCCTCTCGCCGTCCCGGACGATCCGTGCGCCCTCGAGGACGACGTCGCCCGCCAGGGTCAGCGGCTCGTCCTCCCACTGGGCGGACAGCGGCGACCTCTCGTTGCGGTCGGTGATCAGGTCGGACACCGACTGCGAGCCGCCGTTGAGGTAGTTGGCCGCACCCACGGCGGCGGACGAGGTGAACAGCAGCGCGACCATCGTGGCCGCTCCGAGGAGCACCGAGGCGGCCGCTCCGCCCCAGGCGAACACGCGGAACTCCCTCCTCCGCGATCTCGCGTGGTGGAACGCGACCAGCAGCACCCACGCCAGGACCGCGTACGCCGTCAGCTGCCAGGTCGGGACGTCCCACCCGCGCCAGACCAGCAGGAGCAGGGCGACGACGGCCAGCAGCGTGACCGACAGCCGCGTGCGCCCACCGATGAACACGATCACGTGGACGATCGTCAGCGCGACGAACAGGCCGATGAACCACACGTCCTCGCCGTACCAGGACATCTCGTCGGAAGCGACCTCCGTCGCCGTCGCGGGTCTCGGCAACGCGGCGCCCCACAGCAGCACCAGGTGCGCGACCGCGACCCCCAGGGCGAACGCCGCCAGCCAGCGCAGGTCCGCGCGACGCAGCACCTCGCCCGGCGTGGTGAGCCAGTGCCACCGTTCTCGGCGGAGCTCGTGCCGCGTCCCGAGCACCCAGAGCTGCCACGTGTCCCGGTACTCCAGGTCCTCCTCGTCGATCGTCAGGGCGCGAGCCGCCACGGCCAACGCCACCGCGGTCGCCGCGAGCGTCGTCACCCAGAGCCGGCCGCTCGCCTCCCGCGCGAGCAGGTGCACCCCCGTGAAGAGCACGATCGTCGCGAGGGCCGCCGCCACGTGCAGGTACAGCAGGTGGCGGGTGCGCTGCTCGCCCTGCCACATCTTCGGGTGCTGGAGGACGCAGTCGGCGCAGTCGTCGTGGGTCTCGTCACGGGAGGCCTGGGCCGGATGGTCGGCCGTGGCCTCGTACCGGGCCAGGCTCTGGCGCGTCAGCGCGACCAGGCCGGCGACGACCAGCATCGGCACGAGGGACATCAGCGCGATCCGCTGTCCGGCCTCGAGCATGGCCAACCCGTCCATCCAGTCCGGCAGCACCGGGCACGCGACGGCGTTCGCGCGGTAGCACTGCCACGCGACCAGGTCGATCGAGATGAAGCAGACGGTCAGCACGGCGATCACGGTCAGGATCAGCCCGCTCACCCGCACGGCGCGCAGTCCCCACCGCGCCTGTCCCGTGTTCTGGCCGACCTCCGTGCGGGCCCAGAACGCGAGGTTGACCAGCGCGAACGGCAGCAGGGCGAGCCAGAGCACCCGGGTGACCCACCCCCACAGGCCACGGACCCCCGAGGTCAGCTCCCCCCACGAGTACGCCTCGAGCGCCATGCCGGGAGGCAGGGTCCGCATCGGCGGGTCGGCCGCGCCCTTGATCCGGTAGAAGCCGGTGAGCCGGTCCCCGGCGACCTGCTCGACCTCGGCGGGATCGACACCCAGCATCGAGGCGGTCGGCGTGCCGCGCACACCGTGCACGCGCAGCTCCATCACGACCCTGCCTGCGTGCGGTGCGGACATCGGTCCACCTCCAGTGACTCCACGGTGTCACTGAAGGTGAGTCGCCCGCCAGCACCGGTGATTCAGGACAGCAGGATGAGGTCGTCGCGGTGGATGACCTCGCGCTGGCGCTCGGGTCCGAACCGGGCGCTCAGGTCGACGGTCGAGCGGCCCAGCATCTCGGGCAGCTCGGCACTGTCGAAGTTGACCAGCCCCCGCGCGAGCACGGTGCGGTCGGGGCCGACGACGTCGACCGGGTCACCGGCCGAGAAGTCGCCCTCGACGGCGACGATGCCCGCCGCCAGCAACGATGCGCCGCGCTCGACGACCGCGCGCCTCGCACCGTCGTCGAGGACGAGGCGGCCCTGCGTGTCACTGGCGTGCGCGAGCCACAGCAGGCGCGTGCCCCGGCGCTTGCCGGTGGGCAGGAAGAGCGTGCCGGCGGACCGTCCCTCGACCGCGTCCAGTGCGCGCGCGGCGGAGGTGAGCCGCACGGGGATGCCGGCGGCCGTCGCGATGCGCGCGGCCTCGATCTTGGTGACCATGCCTCCGGTGCCGACGGCCGAGCCGACGCGCGCGACGTCGATCCCGGCGAGATCCGCCTCGGACTCGACCGTCGCGATGGGTCGCGAGTCGGGCAGGTCGGGGTGGCCCGTGTAGAGGCCGTCGACGTCGGACAGCAGGATCAGCTGGTCGGCGTGGACCAGGTGCGCCACGAGGGCGGCGAGGCGGTCGTTGTCGCCGAAGCGGATCTCGGAGGTGGCGACGGTGTCGTTCTCGTTGACGATCGGCACGGCGCCCAGCTCGAGCAGCCTGGCGAAGGTCTGGTGGGCGTTGCGGTAGTGACTGCGGCGGCTCACGTCGTCGACGGTGAGCAGCACCTGCCCCACGACCAGTCCGGCCGCCGCGAACGCCTCGGAGTAGTGCGCGATCAGCGCGCGCTGGCCCACGGCGGCGGCGGCCTGCTGGGTGGGCAGGTCCCGCGGGCGGCGCGCCAGTCCGAGCGGCCCGAGGCCCGCGGCGATCGCACCGGAGCTGACGAGAACGACCTCGTCACCACGGGCCCGCACGGCCACGAGGGCGTCGACGACCGTGCCGATGAGGTCGGGGTCGAGGTGGCCGTCCGCCGTGGTGAGCGACGAGGAGCCGACCTTGACGACGACCCTCATCGATCGTCCTCGGGCACCTCGTCCGACCACTCGTCGTCGTCGCCGGGGTACTCCTCGTCGAGGTTCCACTCGAACGGCTCGGGCACGCGGCCCTCGGCGCGCGCGGCGGCGGCCTCGATCTCCCATGCACGCCGGGCGGCGAGCAGGGAGCGACGCTCCTTGTTGGTGCGCCGATCGCTCTGGTCGAGGCGCAGGTCCTCGCCACGGCGGCCGAGCACCTCGGCGCCGGCGGTGATGGTGGGATCGAAGTCGAAGACCACGGCGTCGTTCTCGGCTCCGATCACGACGTCGTCGCCAGCTTCGGCACCCAGCTTGAGCAGCTCGTCCTCGACTCCGAGCCGGTTGAAGCGGTCGGCCAGGAAGCCGACGGCCTCGTCGTTGCTGAAGTCGGTCTGTCGCACCCAGCGGGCGACCTTCTCGCCGGTGACGTGCCAGCGGCCGTCGATCTGGCGGACCTCGAAGTCGCGGCCGACACCGGACGGGGCCGGCGGGCGCAGCACGATGCGGGTGGCCTCGCGCTTGGGCTCGGCGGCACGACGCGCGGCGACGATCTCGGCCATCGCGAACGAGAGCTCGCGCAGGCCGGCGTGGCTGGCGGCCGAGACCTCGAACACGCGCAGGCCGCGCTCCTGGAGCTCGCCGATCACGAACTCGGCGATCTGGGCGGCGTCGGGCACGTCGGTCTTGTTGAGGGCGACCAGGCGGGGCCGGTCGCTCAGGTCGACGCCGGCGTTCTCGCCGTAGCGAGCGAGCTCGTTCTCGATGATGTCGAGGTCGGTGAGCGGGTCACGGCCCGGCTCGACCGTGGCGCAGTCGACGACGTGCACGAGCGCGGCGCAGCGCTCGACGTGGCGCAGGAAGTCGTGACCGAGGCCGCGACCCTCGCTGGCGCCCTCGATCAGGCCCGGCACGTCGGCGACGGTGAACGTCGTCTCGCCGGCCGTGACGACGCCGAGGTTCGGCACGAGGGTCGTGAACGGGTAATCGGCGATCTTGGGACGAGCGCGCGACAGCGAGGCGATCAGGCTGGACTTGCCCGCGGACGGGAAGCCGATCAGGCCGATGTCCGCGACCACCTTGAGCTCGAGCGTGACCGTGCGCTCCTCGCCGGGCTCACCCTTGAGGGCGAAGCCGGGAGCCTTGCGCTTGCTGGAGGCCAGCGCCGCGTTGCCCAGGCCGCCGCGGCCGCCGGCCGCGATGATCAGCTCGGTGCCGACGCCCACGAGGTCGGCCAGCACCTCGCCGTCCTGGTCACGCACGACCGTGCCGTCGGGCACGCGCAGCACGAGGTCGTCGCCGTGGGCGCCGCTGCGGTTGGAGCCGGCTCCGGGCGCACCGTTGGTGGCCTTGCGGTGGGGCTCGTGGTGGTAGTCGATGAGCGTCGTGACGTCGGGCGCGACGACGAGGATGACGTCGCCGCCGTGCCCGCCGTTGCCGCCGTCGGGTCCGCCGAGCGGCTTGAACTTCTCGCGGTGCACCGACGCCACGCCGTGGCCGCCGTTGCCGCCCGAGACGTGCAGGGTCACCTGGTCAACGAACGAGGGGATCGCCATGGTGTCTCCTGATGGCCTACGGGTGGGGGGAATGAGAAAAGGGCAGTCCGCCTCAGCGGACCGCCCTTCTCAGGAAGATCTGCGTGTCACTGCTCCGGAACGATGTTCACGACGCGACGGCCACGCTTGCTGCCGAACTCGACCGCACCGGCCGCGAGGGCGAAGAGCGTGTCGTCGCCACCACGGCCGACGTTCGAGCCGGGGTGGAAGTGGGTGCCGCGCTGGCGGACGATGATCTCGCCCGCGTTGACGAGCTGGCCGCCGAAACGCTTGACGCCGAGGCGTTGGGCGTTGGAGTCGCGACCGTTCTTGGTGGAGGCTGCGCCCTTCTTGTGTGCCATGTCGTCAGTCCCTTACTTCGTGATTCCGGTGATCTTGACCTGGGTGTACTTCTGACGGTGACCCTGGCGCTTCTTGTAACCGGTCTTGTTCTTGTACTTCTGGATGATGATCTTGGGGCCCTTGAAGCCACCCACGACCTCGGCGTCGACCTTGACCTTCGTCGCGTCGGAGCCCGACGTGATCTGGTCGCCGTCGACGAGCATGACGGCCGGGAGCTGGACGGTGTCGCCCTCGGCAGCCTGCAACTGGTCGATCGAGATGACGTCGCCAACCGCGACCTTGGCCTGGCCGCCGCCACTGCGCACGATTGCGTACACCACGGGATTCCTCACTTCGAACTGAAAAAAGTCATAGCGGCGCGCAGTGCGCACCGACTGTCCATGTTACTCGGGCGCACCATCGTCGGTCAAAACGGGTGCCTCACTCGACTGCGGAGCCTCGACCTGATCGGTCGCGGGAGCCGCCCCGAGAGTCGTTTCAGGCTGCGAGGACGCGGGCTGCGCCTCGGTGGCCTGCTCGGCCGGGGATTCGGCGGCCGGCGTCTCGGCGGCTGCCTCGTCGCCCTTCGCGTCGTCGCCCCGGCCCTGGCGCTGCTGGCGGCTGCCGCCACCGTTGCCGTTGCCGTTGTTGCCGCCACCGTTGCCGGTGCCGCTGCCGTTGCCGCCCTTGTTGTTGCGGCCGCCGCGGCGACCTCGGCGCGGTCCCTCGTCCTTCTTGGGCTCGACCGGCGCGTCCTCGATGACGACACCCCGGCCGCCGCACTCGGCGCAGTCGTGGCTGAACGACTCCAGCAGGCCCGTGCCGATGCGCTTGCGCGTCATCTGCACCAGTCCCAGCGACGTGACCTCGGCCACCTGGTGACGCGTGCGATCGCGACCGAGGCACTCGACGAGACGTCGCAGCACGAGGTCGCGGTTGCTCTCGAGCACCATGTCGATGAAGTCGATCACGATGATGCCGCCGAGGTCGCGCAGCCGCAGCTGGCGCACGATCTCCTCGGCCGCCTCGAGGTTGTTCTTGGTGACGGTCTCCTCGAGGTTGCCGCCGGAGCCGGTGAAGCGGCCCGTGTTGACGTCGACCACGACCATCGCCTCGGTGCGGTCGATCACGAGGGAGCCGCCCGAGGGCAGGTGCACCTTGCGGTCGAGGGCCTTGCGGATCTGCTCGTCCAGGCGGCGCTCGGCGAAGATGTCGTTCTCGCCTTCCCAGCGGTGGACGCGGTCCTCGAGGTCGGGCGCGACGTGCGAGATGTAGGCCGAGACCATGTCCCAGACCTCGTCACCCTGCACCGTCATCTTGGTGAAGTCCTCGTTGAACAGGTCGCGGATGACCTTGATCATCAGGTCGGGCTCGGAGTACAGCAGCTGGGGCGCCTTGCCGGCGGCCACCTTGCGCTCGATGTCCTCCCAGCGCGCCGTCAGCGCGGCGATGTCGCGCTGCAGCTGGTCCTCGGTGGCGCCCTCGGCGGCCGTGCGCACGATGACGCCGGCGCTCTCGGGCAGCGCCTCCTTCAGCAGGCCCTTGAGGCGCGCGCGCTCGTTCTCGGGCAGCTTGCGGCTGATGCCGTTGCTGCCGCCGCCGGGCACGTAGACCAGGAACCGGCCGGGCAGGCTGATCTGGCTTGTCAGCCGGGCGCCCTTCTGGCCGATCGGGTCCTTGGAGACCTGCACGAGCACGGTCTGGCCGGGCTGCAGGGCATCCTCGATCTTGCGCTGCTTGCCGTTCTGGATGTTCGACCAGTCGACCTCGCCGGCGTAGATGACGGCGTTGCGTCCCGCGCCGATGTCGACGAAGGCGGCCTCCATGCTGGGCAGCACGTTCTGGACCTTGCCCAGGTAGACGTTGCCGATCAGCGAGGTCTGCGACTCGCGCGCGACGTAGTGCTCGACGAGGACGTTGTCCTCGAGCACGGCGATCTGGGTGTGGTCGCCCTGCTGGCGCACGACCATCTCGCGCTCGACGGCCTCACGGCGGGCGAGGAACTCGGCCTCGCTGACGATCGGGGCGCGACGGCGTCCGGCCTCGCGGCCTTCGCGACGGCGCTGCTTCTTGGCCTCGAGGCGGGTCGAGCCGCTGACGCCGGTGATCTCGTCCTCGGCCGTACGGCCCTCGCGGACCTTGACGACGGTGTTCTCGGGATCGTCGGCCGTCGTCTCGGCGCCTTCACCGGCGCGGGCGCGGCGACGGCGTCGGCGGGTGGAGCCGGACGAGGACTGCTCGTCGTCACCGGACTCGGCGTCCTTGGCCTGGTCGTCGGTCGACTGATCGTCGTTCTCGTCGTCGCCGTTGTCCTGGTCGCTCTTGCGGCGACGCCGGCCGCCTCGGCGACGGCGGCGACGGCCGCCCTCACCGGAGTCGTCGTCGCCGGACCCGTCGTCGTCGCGATCGTCCTGGTCGACGTCGTCCTCGTCGGGGTCGACCTTCTTCGGCCGCGCCGGGGCCAGCTCGGCGGGAGGCGCCTGGAACATCGCGCCGACGGGCGGCGGGGAGAAGGCCGGGGCCGTGGCGGCCTTGCGCGCGGGCTTCTTCTTGACCTCGGGCTCGATGTCGTCGCGAGGTTCCTCGACCTCAGCGTCGGCCTCGGCCTCGTCGGGCTCAGGCTCAGGCTCAGGTTCCGGCTCGCGCTTCTCGCTGGGCGGCGCGAACACCGCCGCCGGCGGCCCGGCCGGACGGCCCACCGCACGACGGCGCGTGCGCGTCGTCGTGACGATCTCGGGCTTCTCCGCCGGCGCCGTCGCGTCGTCGGCCTCCGCGGTCTCGGGCGTGTCAGGGGTGTCGTTCGGATCGAGCATGTGCTCTCCTTCGCCCGGCAGCGGCGCAGCCATCACCGGGCTGGTCAACGGTCCCGCAGGACCTCAAGTCTGTCTGCAGGACGGCGCTAGGCCTGTCACGTGGCTAACCTTCGACCCGCCGCGGTCAGCACCCGTCAGGGTGCGTCGCGGTCGGGGGCGAGCGGATCGCCGACCGTTCCGGTCCGCTCATCCAGCGGCCCTTGGTCCGAGCGGGTCGCCAGAGGCGCCTTCTCGATCGGCAGGCCGCACAGGGTGCGCAGTCCGGAGATCACGTCGTCCGGTCGTACCGACGGGGTGTCATGGCGTACGACCACGTCCAGTATCGCACACTCGTCGGCTCCCACCCGGTCACTGACGCCCAAGGAGACGACCGCGGCACGGCAGTCGAAGGTGCGCAGGCCGCGTTTCATCATGCGCTCCACCAGCACCTCGTCGCGCTCGAGGAAGATGCCCACGGCGGCGCGCGCGGCCTCGACCGAGACCTCGGGAAGCTCGATGAGCCAGCGGCTGGCCTGCAGGCGGTCGGCCAGCGCTCCCCCGGGCGAGACCACGACGTCGACGACGTCGAGCCCCTGGGGCAGCGCCTCGTCGAGGGCGGCCTGCACGTCGCCGGGCTCCATCGGACGGGTCAGGCCGATCTCGAGGAACTCGGCCTCGCTCGCGGCGCCGGTGGGCGAGGCGTTGGCGTAGGAGATCTTGGGGTGCGGCGAGTAGCCGGACGAGTGGCCGATCGGCAGCGCGGCCCGGCGGATCGCACGTTCGAAGGCGCGGGCGAAGTCGCGGTGGCTCGTGAATCGCATGCGTCCCCGCTTGGCGTAGCGGATCCGCAGCTTCTGCACGATGGGCAACTGCGGGTTGGGCGCCTCGGGATTGGGGGTTCCCTCGAGCGTCTTGCTGCCGTCGTTCGTCACCTCACCAGCCTACGTGGGCTCGGGACACTGGCGTGACGCGGCGATCTGCGTGACAGTTGAGACGGGAGGGACCGACATGCCGAATCGATCCAGCACCGCCGGGCGCCCGCTGCGCGTCCTCGTCCTGGCCGTCACCGCCATGGCCCTCGCGGTGGGCACCGCCCCGGCCGAGGCCGCCCGGAAGGCGCCGACACAGGTGCGCAAGTGGAGCACCACGACCCAGACCGTCGCGCCCGGCGCCACGGTGAAGGCGTCGGTGAAGGTGATGAGCCGGGGCAAGCCCTCGAAGCGGCGCATGGTGATCCTGCAGCGGTACTCCGGCGGCCGCTGGGTGCGCGCGGCGCACGCGCGCACCTCGAGGTACGGCAACGCCACGCTGCGCATGAAGGTCGGCGCCCGCGCGGGCGTCACCCACCGCCTCCGGATCAAGGTCAACGCGTCGCGCACGAGCAAGGTGCGGATCACGCGCGCGAGGAAGGTCCTCGTCCGCTCCGCCACGTCGTCGGCGACGGCTCGACGCATCCTCGCCCTGGTCAACCAGGCCCGCGCGACGAGTCGCCAGTGCGGCGGCACGACTCACCAAGCGCGAGGTCCGCTGACGCTCGACACGCGCCTGAACGCAGCGGCGCAGGGCCACGCGCGGGACATGGCGGCGAACGACTACTTCGACCACACCGGACGCGACGGCTCGAACGTGGGCGACCGCGTCACGCGCCAGGGCTACGCGTGGAGTGCCGTCGGCGAGAACATCGCCGCGGGCCAGCGGACCGCCGAGGGGGTCATGCGCGCCTGGCTCGACAGCCCCGGCCACTGCTCGAACATCATGAGCGGCAGCTACACCGAGCTCGGTGTCGGCCTGGCCACCAACTCGGCGTCCCGGTACGGCATCTACTGGGCGCAGAACTTCGCGGCGCCGCGCTGACCGACCCGTCAACCCCGGCGCGAGACGTCAGTGACGGGTGTGCGTAGATGGAGCGCGTGCCCGCCGACTCCCCCACCACGCGTGGCCGCTGGCTCGTCGGCGCCGCGATCGTCCTGCTCGCCCTGAACCTGCGGGTCCTCGTCGCCAGCGTCGGCGTGGTCCTGCCCGAGATCCGTGCCGACCTCGCGATGAGCCCGACGACGGCCGGCGTGCTCACGACCCTGCCCGTGCTGTGCTTCGCGGTGATCGGCTTCAGCTCCGGTGGTCTCGTGCGCCGGTTGGGCGTGCATCGCTCGACCGTGGCCCTGTTGGCCGTGCTGGCGACCGGACTCGTGGCGCGCACCCTGGTCGACACCACACCGCTGTTCCTCGGGACCACGGCCCTGGCGCTCGCGGGGGCTGCCGTCGGCAATGTGATCCTGCCGCCCCTCGCGAAGGTGCACTTCCCCGATCGCATCCCGCTGATCAGCGCCCTCTACGGCGCGGCGATCATGGCCGGCGCCACGCTCGCGTCGGTCACCACGGTGCCCTTGGCGGAGATGCTCGACGGCTGGCGTCCGGGCCTGGCGGCGTGGGCCGTGCTGGCCGTCGTCACGATGCTGCCGTGGCTGACCCTGCTCGGGCACGACGTGCACACCGGCCCCGGATCGGGTGATCGACTCCCCATGGGGAAGGTCATCCGCTCGCCGCTGGCCTGGGCGATGGTGCTGTGCTTCGGCGCCCAGTCCGCCAACGCGTACACCCAGTTCGGCTGGTACCCCGAGATCCTCACGGACAGCGGGATCGGCGAGAACGAGGCCGCAATCCTGCTCGGCGTGCTCACGGGGGTCGGCATCCCCGTGACGCTCGCGCTGCCGTGGCTCATGGCGCGCACGGGAGACCGGCCGACCCTGCCGGTCTTCTTCGGCCTCGCCACCGCCTCGGGCTGGCTCGGCGTGCTCATCGCCCCGTCGAGCGCTCCCCTGCTGTGGTCGGTCCTGCTCGGCGTGGGAGGAAGCGCCTTCACATGGGTCCTGGCGATGATCGGCAAGCGCACCCGCACGCCCGCGGCGACGACGGCGCTCTCGCTGCTCACGCAGGGACTGGGCTACCTCATCGCCGCCCTCGGGCCCTTCGGCGTCGGCGCGCTGCACGACGCGACGGGCTCGTGGACCGCTCCCCTGCTGGCGCTCATCGGGTCGTCCGTCGTCATCGCCGTCGCCGGCTCGGTCATCAGCCGCCCCCGGATGCTCGAGGACACCCTGCGCTGACCCGCGCCCTGCCCCCTTTTGTGAAACCGGCGCGGCTGAGTCAGTCCGGCGTGTCGAATCGGCGATCCAGGACGTCCATCGCGTAGGACAGCACGCCGCCGGCCGCTGCCAGGACTAGTCGGGGACGTCGTACCCCGTGACGCACCAGGAACCGTTCGGCCTCGCGGTCGAGGACCAGGGCCAGGGCCATCGCACCGGCGGACGCGATCCCCGCAGCGGCACCGACGGACGCAGCCACGGGTGCCGGTGCCGGCTCCTGCTGCAGGCCGAAGACGTGGGGACGGCTCAGCGCGGTGAAGGCGCCACCGCCCGCCAGCGCCCCGGTCCCGGCGAGCAGGACGGTGCGCACCGGGCGCGGTGCGCGCCAGATCGGGACCGTCGAGACGGCCGCGGTGACCAGGGCGAGGACGACCGACTGACGCGGCGACTGGGCACCCATGTCACACCACCGACAGCGGCAGGAGCTTCTGCCCGGTCGGACCGATCTCGATCTGGAGGTCGAGCTCCGGGCACACACCGCAATCGAAGCACGGCGTCCAGCGGCAGTCCTCGACCTCGAGGGCGCCGTCGGGATCGATGGCGTCCTGCCAGTCCTCCCACAGCCACTCGCGGTCCAGGCCCGAGTCGAGGTGGTCCCACGGGAGCACCTCGTCGTGGTCGCGCTCGCGCGTCGTGAACCAGTCGAGGTCGACGCCCAGCGGCACCAGCACCTCGGCCGACTTCTGCGCCCAACGGTCGTAGCTGAAGTGCTCGCTCCAGCCGTCGAACCGTCCGCCGTCGCGCCACACGGCCTCGATGATGCCGCCGACGCGGCGGTCACCACGCGACAGCAGTCCTTCCACGATGCCGGGCTTGCCGTCGTGGTAGCGGAAGCCGATGGCCTTGCCGTAGCGCTTGTCGGACTGGACCGAGGCGCGCAGCTTGCGCAGGCGCTCGTCGGTCGTCTCGTGGTCGAGCTGCGACGCCCACTGGAACGGCGTGTGCGGCTTCGGCACGAAGCCGCCGATCGAGACGGTGCAGCGGATGTCCCGGCGACCCGAGACCTCGCGACCCGTGTCGATGACGCGCTTGGCCAGCTCGCCGATCTGCAGGACGTCCTCGTCGGTCTCGGTCGGCAGGCCGCACATGAAGTAGAGCTTCACCTGGCGCCAGCCGTGCGAGAACGCGGCGGAGACGGTGCGGATCAGGTCGTCCTCGCTGACCATCTTGTTGATGACCTTGCGCATCCGGTCGCTGCCGCCCTCGGGCGCGAACGTCAGGCCCGAACGACGACCGTTGCGGCTGAACTCGTTGGCGAGGGTGATGTTGAAGGCGTCCACGCGCGTCGACGGCAGCGAGAGGGACGTGTTGGTGCCCTCGTACCGGTCGCCCAGCTGCTTGGCGACCTCGCCGATCTCGGAGTGGTCGGCGCTGGACAGGCTCAGCAGGCCGACCTCCTCGAAGCCGGACTGCTTCAGGCCGTTGTCGACCATCTGGCCGATCGTCCGGATCGAGCGCTCGCGGACGGGGCGCGTGATCATGCCGGCCTGGCAGAAGCGACAGCCGCGCGTGCAGCCGCGGAAGATCTCGACGCTGAACCGCTCGTGCACCGTCTCGGCCAGCGGCACGAGCGGCTTCTTCGGGTACGGCCAGCTGTCGAGGTCCATCAGGGTGTGCTTGGCGATGCGCTGCGGGACGCCGGGACGGTTGGGCGTGATCGCGGCGATCTGGCCGTCCGGCCGGTACGTCACGTCGTAGAACTTCGGCACGTACACGCCGCCGGATGCCGCGAGGCGCGCCAGCACCTCGTCGCGGCCGCCGGGGCGGCCCTCGGCCTTCCACTCGCGCACGACCTCGCTGATCGCCAGCACGACCTCCTCGCCGTCGCCCATGACGGCGGCGTCGACGAAGTCGGCGATCGGCTCGGGGTTGAACGCGCTGTGACCGCCCGAGACGACGATCGGGTGCGAGTCGTCGCGGTCGACCGCGTGCAGCGGGATCGCGGCCAGGTCGAGGGCGGTGAGCAGGTTCGTGTAGCCCAGCTCGGTCGAGAAGCTGATGCCGAACAGGTCGAAGGCGCCCACCGGGCGGTGCGCGTCCACGGTGAACTGCGAGATGCCGTGCTCGCGCAGCACGGCCTCCATGTCGGGCATGACCGCGTACGTGCGCTCGGCCAGGATGCCGTCACGCTCGTTGAGGACCTCGTAGAGGATCTGGACGCCCTGGTTCGGCAGGCCGACCTCGTACGCGTCCGGGTACATCAGGGCCCAGCGGACGTCGGCCTCGTCCCAGTCCTTGACGGTGGAGTTCAGCTCACCGCCGATGTACTGGATCGGCTTGGAGACACCCGCGAGCAGCGGCTCGAGACGGGGGTACACGGAGTCGACAGGCATGGCACCAGCCTACGTGGCTCGCACAGTGCCGCCGACCGCCTACTTCCGCTTCGTGACCTCGATCGTGTGGACCGCGCTGCGCGAGGGCTCGAGCAGGTCGTTGCCGTCGAACGTCGCCGTGAACCGGTGCGTGCCGTCCGGCACCTGCTGGAGCGGGACCGTCAGCTTGGCGCCCTTCATCGGTCCGGTGTGGAGCACCTTGGAGCCGTAGGTCACCGTGACCATGCCCGACGCGGCGGCGGCCTGGTGCGCGGAGCCGACCGAGATCACCAGCTTCGCCTTCGCGGCGTTCTTGGAGGTGATCGCCGAGGGCCCCGCGATGCGCGTCGTGGACGGCTCCTGGACCGTGAGGACGTGCGTGGGGCCCACCGATGCGGTCTGGAAGCTCGATCCTGCGTACCGGACCGCGAGGCGCCGGACACCGGGAGCGAGCGTGGGCAGCGCGATCGTGACGGTACCGCGACTCGCGGCGGTCAGGGACGCCGCGGCGACCTCGACGCCGTCGGCGAGCACCGCGACCTTGCCCGACGTCGGCGCGACCCGCCGGGCCGTGCCGACCGTCGCGGTGACCGTGGCGGACTGCCCCGAGCGGACGGTCGCGGTACTGACGCTCGACGTCACCGCCGTGGGCTCGACGACCGCGAACCGGGTGGTCTTCGAGTACGAGCGGCGCACACCCTTGCTGCCCCAGTACGTGGCCCGGACCGTGTGGGCACCCGGGGCGAGGGCGGGCAGGCGGACGCTGACGCGGCCCTTCTTCCGGATGGTCAGCTTCGGTGCGGCGACGAGCTTGCCGTCGACGTAGACCGAGACCGCGTTCGTCATCGCACGGCCGTCCTGCGATCTCACCACGACCGGCACGGTGGGGCGCGTGCCGTGGGCGACGGTCGCCGGCACGGACACCGTCGTGGTCGAGGAGACCACCTTCGGCGGCTTCGTGACGGTGACCTTGATCGTGCGGCTCGTGCCCGGCTTGACGGTGCTGCTGCCGTCGAACACCGCCGAGATCCACTGCTTCCCGCGCTTCATCCGCGGGATCGTCACCGTCGCCCTGCCCTTCGAGGCGACCGTGAGCTGGGTCGTCGCCACCGTGACGCCGCCGCGTCGAACTCTCAGGCGACCCTGCGGGACGACGCCGCCCGAGGCCGCGACGCGGACGGTGACCTTCGGCGCGACGCGCGTGCTCACCTTGGCCGCGGAGGACACCGAGACCGAGGCCGCCGCCTTGGCGGGCTTGGGGGCCGGGGCGGGCGCCGGAGCGGGCGTGGGAGCCGTGGTCCCCGGCGTCACGAAGTGGATGAACCGCTCGGGGTACCAGGAGGCGCCCGTCAGCACCTTGTACCGGCGGTAGACCTTCGAGGTGTAGCTGTCCTCCGAGAGGATCAGGTAGCCGTTGCCGACCTCCTCGACGTACGCGACGTGGCTGGACCTCTTCGACCACTGCCCGATCGCGCCGACGGCCGGCCGCTGGTTGACGGTGTAGCCCAGCTTCTTCGCGTTCGTGTGCCAGTCGCGGGCGTTGCCCAGCAGGATGCGCGGCTCTGGCACGCCCGCCTGCTGCATCCGGTACGCCGCGTAGTTCGTGCAGTTGTGCCCGCCGTACATCCGCCAGTGCATCTTGTGCATCACGGCGGCGTAGCCGGAGGTGTCGCACGCGGCCACCTGCGCCTTGGTCTTGGCGGTGCAGATCACGGTGAATGCCTGCGCCGGAGCGCCGACGGCAGCGAGACCGGCCATGGCAATGAGGCACACCAGTCCCACAAGTCCCAAACGACGCATGACCGACATCGTAGGGCAGCGACACGCCGAAGTGAACTTAAACCCGACCTTTAAGGTTTGGTTGTGTTAATGACACGACTGTAGTTCCAGCGGGCGCGAGGCGAGTTGCGACCGCTTTGTGAGGTGGACCATGATCGATCGGGTGAGGGCCCTCCGGCCTCCGACTCTGCAGAGGAAAGAACATGGCACAGAAGCAGTCCATCCTCGGACGCATCGCCCAGCTGACCAAGGCGAACGTCAACGCGCTGATCGACAAGGCCGAGGACCCGCAGAAGATGCTCGACCAGATGGTCCGCGACTACACGAACTCGATCGCCGAGGCCGAGCAGGCCGTGGCGCAGACGATCGGTGGCCTGCGCCTGGCGGAGGCCGACCACGCCGAGGACGTCGCCGCGGCGAAGGAGTGGGGCGCCAAGGCCCTCGCCGCCTCCAGCAAGGCCGACCAGCTGCGTACCGGCGGCCAGCCCGCCGAGGCCGACCGCTTCGACCAGCTCGCGAAGGTCGCGTTGGGCAAGCAGATCTCGGCCGAGAACGAGGCCAAGGCCGCGGCACCGATGATCGCCCAGCAGAGCGAGGTCGTCGAGAAGCTCAAGACCGGCCTCATCGGCATGAAGGGCAAGCTCACCGAGCTGCAGGCCAAGCGCGACGAGCTCGTGGCGCGCCACCGCACCGCCGAGGCGCAGGCGCAGGTCAACGACGCGATCAAGTCGATCGACATCCTCGACCCGACGAGCGAGCTGAGCCGCTACGAGGACCGGGTCCGCCGCGTCGAGGCGAACGTCCTGGGCCAGCAGGAGCTCAACACCTCGAGCCTGGACTCGCAGTTCGCCGAGCTGGAGGCCGACGCCGGCCAGCTCGAGATCGAGGCGCGCCTGGCCGAGCTCAAGGGCCTGGGGTCCACCACCACGACCGAGGAGAACGCGTGAAGCTCAGCGAGCGGTACGAGTACCCCGCCAGCCCCGACCAGGTCTTCGCGCTCGTGAGCGACCCGACCTTCCGCGAGGAGTCCTGCGTGCACCAGGGGGCGCGAGAGCACAGCGTCTCGGTGACCACCGAGGGCACCACCACCGTCATCACGATCGAGCGCACGATGGAGTCGGACATGCCCGACTTCATCAAGAAGCTCACGGGCGACACGGTCACGGTGACGCAGGTCGAGAAGTGGGGCCCGGCCGATGCAGCCGGCTCGCGCACGGCCGACGTCGAGGTCGACATCCACGGCCAGCCCGCGCGCATGCGCGGCACGTCGACGATCGCGGCGTCCGGCGCCACCACGGTGATGACGCTGGATGGCGATGTGAAGGTCTCGCTGCCGCTCATCGGCAAGCGCATCGAACCCGAGGTGGCCAAGGCTATCTCGGCCTCGCTGCGCGAAGAGGTCGAGTTCGGCACGACCCGGCTCTGAGCTCACCACCACGAAGGACCGCCCCACGGGCGGTCCTTCGTGCGTCATGGGCCCTGCGCAGGTGGGCCTGCGTCCTGCGGTCGGACGCCGTGGACGGGGCGGCGGGTCCTCGGCAGGACTGACTCACACAGCCAGGAGCGCGATCACCTGGTCGAGCTCCTGCGGCGCGTACCAGGCCAGATCGCCGCTGCCGTCGGCGTCGAGGTGGAACGCCCGGACGTCCTGCGGACGGATCGCGGCGTCGGCGGTCTCGACCTCGGCGGTGATGACGAGGGCGCCCTGCTCGGCCGCGACCAGCAGCGCGTCGTACTCGTCCTCCTCGTCGTCGGAGACGGCGATGAGCGCCTCCAGCTCGACGGGACGATCGTCCGCGAGCTCGCGCAGGTGCTCGATGGTGGCCGGCGCGTAGACCCGGATCATGGCCGCTTCCTTCCGCGTGGGGCCCGCGTGCGCTGGGACCCGATGGTCTCGGTGAGCTCTTCCAGCGCCTCGAGCACGCACTGTCCGAGCACGTCCGCGTCGGGCACCGCCTCGCGATCGGCCACGATCCCGAAGAAGACGTGGCCGTCGTACGAGGTGACGCCGATCGAGATCGTACGGTGCCCCGTCAACGGGATGGCGGGGAAGATCTCGCGGAGCTGCTGGCCCGCCATGTACACCGGGTCCTGCGGGCCGGGCACGTTGGTGATCACCAGGTGGTAGGGCCGGTTCGCCTCGTCGGCCGCGACGCGCGCGCCGACGGCGTGGAACGTCGAGGTGGCGAAGCCCGGCAGCTCGGCCAGCTTGTTGGCCGCGACCGCGGAGCCCATCTCGCGGTGTCCCTGCAGGGCGTAGGACACCTGGTGCAGGCGCACGACGGCGTTGGCCTCTCCCACCGGCAGCGAGAGCATCAGTCCGCGCACCAGCGGTCCGAGCGACGTGGGCAGGCCGCCGGCCTCGGACCCGTCGCGGGCCACCGACATGGGCACGAGCGCTCGCAGGCTGGTCTTGGCCGTCACCGGCTCGGCGCGGGTCAGCATCCAGCCGCGCAGGCCGCCCGCGATCGCGGCCAGGATGACGTCGTTGATCGTGCCGCCGTGCTCGTCGCGCACACGGCGGAAGTCGGCGAGCGGTGCGTTCAACGTCGTGAAGCGTCGGTGCCGCGAGAGCGTGGCCGTGAGCGGTCCGTGGGAGGACGCGTCCGGTCCCAGCACGGGCAGGTGGGACACGACCCGCCCCCACTGGTACTCGGCGTTCCACAGCAGCTCGCCCGGTCGCGCCAGCTGCGCGCGCACCGAGCCGGTGACCAGCTCGACCGGCCCGGGGTTCGCGTGCGGGCGCCACTCCTCGTGCGGGATGGTGCGGTCGCGCTGCGTCTCCTCGAGGAGCACCTGCGCCAGGTCGACGGTGTGCGATCCGTCGACGAGCGCCTGGTGCGACTTGAACAGCAGCGCCAAGGCGCCACCCTCGAGCCCCTCGATCAGGTAGAGCTCCCACAGCGGACGGTCGTGGTCGAGCCGGCGCGCGATGAGCCGGCCCACGAGGTCGTGCAGGGCGTCGCGCCCGCCAGGGCGGGGAAGCGCCGACCGGCGGACGTGCAGCGACAGGTCGAAGTGATGGTCGTCGACCCACACCGGCATGCCGATGCCGCCCGGGATGCGACGCGGCACCTGGCGGTACCGCGGGACGAGGTCGATGCGCTCGTTGATGACCTGGATCAGCCGGTCGTAGTCGAGGGGCCGGTCTCCCGGCTCGAGGATCGCGAGCGAGGCGACTTGTCGCGGCGTCTCGGGATGGTCCTGGTGCAGGAACATCGCGTCGAGCGGGCTCAGTCGTTGCATGCCTTGCCTTGCTGTCGTGGCTTCGGTCCGGTTCCGACCGTAGCCCAGAAACGTATCAGCCGGAGTCATCGGCGACTCTCCGTCCACGCGCGTCGAACCTCGACGCGTGGCAGTGCGCCGTGCCATTCTTCCCCGAACGAAACGGAGGCCCCACCATGACCGCTGGCACCACCGTCACGGACCGGGAGAGCAGCTGGCGCGATGCCGCC
Organism: Aeromicrobium sp.; assembly: GCF_032084975.1. Taxonomy (GTDB): domain Bacteria; phylum Actinomycetota; class Actinomycetes; order Propionibacteriales; family Nocardioidaceae; genus Aeromicrobium. The sequence goes on along the minus strand of NZ_DAMDLR010000043.1, from coordinate 1,492 downwards.
GTCGCTGCTGCCCACCGGCTGGCCGTGGCGTCGTGCGTCGGGGCACTCCTGGGGCTGGTGGTGGGCGGGGTCGGCGGTCGGCTGTTCATGGGCCTGCTGGCGAGTCTCAACGCCGAGGACCACGGCGTCACCACGAGCGACGGCTTCCCGATGGGCGAGCTCACCGCGGCGGGGACCGCCAACCTGCTCCTCGTCGGGACCGCGCTGGGCGTCCTGGGCGCCGGGACCTACCTCACCGTACGGACGCTCGCGATCGGCCCGGGGTGGTTCCGTCGCCTGTCCGTGATGCTCGGCGGGACCGTGACGGTGGGCGCCGTCCTCGTGCACGAGGACGGTCCCGACTTCACCCTGCTCGAGCCGACATGGGCTGCGATCGGCCTCACCCTGGCGGCACCGTTCGCCTTCTGCCTGGCCGTGGGGCCGGCGGTCGATCGCGCCGTTCGCGACGAATCGTGGTGGATGCGCACGCCCGCGACGTGGATCGGGCTGGCGCCGTGGGCCTTCCCCCTGTTCGTCGCCACGCCGCTGGTCGTGGGGGCGTGGAGCCTGGGACGCGTCGTGTCCTCGAGGCCACCCGGATCGTCGATCCGCCAGGCCGGACCGTGGGTCGCCCGAGCCGTCCTCGTGGTCGTGTTCCTGCTCGGCGCCGCTCGGCTCGTCTCGGAGATCATCGCGATCTACGACACCGTCTCGACGGGGCGCTACCTGCTGGGCTGAGCTCGCCTTCGTCAACGGACCGCCACCAGGTCCGTCGTGAGCCGCTCGACCCGGGACACGTAGCCCGACGTGGGCGCGACGTCGCGCAGCGGGCGTCCCGCCATCAGGGCGAGGTCGTGACCGACCGCGTCGTGCGGCAGGAACGCCCATGGCGTGTGCCCCGTCAGGTCACGGACCGTCGCCGACACCTCGCGCTCGGACCAGCCCAGCGAGGTCCGGAACCCGTTCATCACGAGCCGTGGGGGACGGCGCCACGGCCCCGCGTCGGCCACGGCCCGCACGAAGCGCGCAAGTCCCACGGGGTCGACCCGGCCGATCGCGAGCACCTCGTCCGCGACGTCGAGCAGCCGACGGGTGACCTGGTCGCGCGAGGGCCCGCTGCCGGCTCCGGCGTCGACACCGAACCCACAGTCGACCACCACGAGGTCGTGGTCGTGCCGCAGCGTGCGCAGGACCGTCTCGAGCGCATCGGGACGCAGGTGGTGCCACATGTCGGCGCGCGGCACACCGGTCAGCAGGTGCCACGTGGGCCCGAGGGACAGGAGGTGACCGGCGATGCCGTCGGGACGGCCGCGGTTGACGTCCCGGCACGCCGCCATCACGCCGCTGACCTCGTCGAGCACACCGAGCAGCTGACTGATCGAGCCGCCGTACGCGTCGGCGTCGACGAGCACCGTGCGATGCCCGTTCGCGGCAGCGGCGGCCGCGACCGAGACGGCCAGGCTGCTGCGGCCGGGCGCACCCGTCGGACCCCAGACGGCCACGAGCCGGCCGG
>NZ_DAMDLR010000042.1:0-23403 GCF_032084975.1 Aeromicrobium sp. | reverse complement strand
TCCCTCGCGGGCGAGCTCGAGCACCACGGGCAGCTGCCGCTGCTCGCGGACGACCCGCAACCAGGCGCCGGCCGCGGGTGCGGAGGTGAACAACACGCAGTCGAAGCCGCCCGAGGCGACGTCCTGCACGGACTGCTCGACGGCCTCGGGGTCCGGCGGTGGGCCCCAGCGGTAGACGACGAGCGGCACCGTCGTGGCGCCTGCCGCGGTCAGCGCGGTCTCGAGGCCGTCGTCCCCGGCCCCGTGGTGCTGCACGGCGATCCGCAGCCCGTCGACGCCCTCGGCCACGAGGTACTCGGCCATCTCGCGCGAGGTCTCGGACTCCGCGACCCAGTCGGCCACCAGACCCGCCGCCTGGATCGCGCCGCGCGCCTTGGGCCCGCGGGCGACGATGCGCGCCTGCGCCAACACGTCGTGCAGGCCGTCCAGCAGGTCCACCGACTCGGCCGTCTCCAACCAGCTGCGGAAGCCGATCGCGGTCGTCACGACGAGGACGTCGGGGCGGTCGGCGATGAGCTCCTGCGTACGGCGGACCAGGGTCTCCTCGTCGATGTGGGCCTCCACCCCGAGCGTCGCCGCGATGTGCACCTGGGCACCGCGGCGGACGAGCGCGCTGGCCAGGTCGGTCGCGCGGCGTTGCGCCGTCACGAGGATCCGGGTGCCGGCCAGGACCGGGCCCTGAGGCGTCACGCGTCGCTCCTGCGCAACCAGACCACGTCGTCGACGACGCGCACGTCCCAGCGCCCGAGGGTCACCTGCGGGTCCTCGAGGCAACGCCCCGTGCGCAGGTCGAACACCTGCTTGTGCAGCGGCGAGGCGACCGTCGGCACGTCGCCACGCGAGCCGACCAGGCCCCGCGCGATCACGTTGGCGCCCGTGAACGGGTCACGGTGCCCGACGGCCAGGATCTCGTCGTCGGCCATCCGGAAGATCGCCACCTGCTCGTCGTCGACGAGCGCCGCGGCGCCCCGGTCGACCCACAGCCGGTCGACCGTGCAGACCGCCGTCCACGCCACCTCGGGCACCACTGCCACGTTCGTCATGCCAAGACCTCCTTCGTCCGGACGGACAGCTCGGTGCCGGCGATCACGACGGGGTCGGCGGGACGACGCTGTCCGCGCTCCTCGACGTACGCCAGGTCGGGGTCAGGGGTGTCGGGCGCGTTCACGAAGGACCCGAACTGCGCCAGCTTCTCGGGGTCGGCGAGCGTGTCGGCCCACTCGTCCGAGTAGTTCTCGACGTGCGCGGCCATCTGGGCGTCCAGCTCCTCCCCCAGCCCGAGCGAGTCGTCCAGCACGACCTGGCGCACGTGCTCCATGCCGCCCTCGATCGACTCGATCCACGGCGCCGTCCGCTGCAGCCGGTCGGCCGTGCGGACGTAGTACAGCAGGAATCGGTCGATCGCCCGGATGAGCTCCTCGGTGGTGAGATCCTCGGCGAACAGCTGGGCGTGCCGGGGGGTGAAGCCGCCGTTGCCGCCGACGTACATGTTCCAGCCCTGGTCCGTCGCGATCACGCCGACGTCCTTGCCGCGCGCCTCGGCGCACTCGCGGGCACACCCCGAGACGCCGAACTTGATCTTGTGCGGTGAGCGCAGGCCGCGGTAGCGCAGCTCGAGGGCGACCGCGAGGCCGACCGAGTCCTGCACGCCGAAGCGGCACCACGTCTGCCCGACGCACGACTTCACGGTGCGCAGGCTCTTGCCGTAGGCGTGCCCGGACTCGAACCCGGCGTCGACGAGGCGCTTCCAGATCGCCGGCAGCTGTTCGATGCGCGCGCCGAACAGGTCGATCCGCTGGCCGCCGGTGATCTTCGTGTAGAGGCCGAAGTCTGCCGCGACCTGGCCGATCACGATCAGTCCCTCGGGCGTGACCTCGCCGCCGGGGATGCGTGGGACCACCGAGTAGGTGCCGTCCTTCTGCATGTTGGCCATGACGTGGTCGTTCGTGTCCTGCAACCGTGCGTTCTCTCGGTCCATGACGTGGCCCCGACCCAGCGACGAGAGGATCGACGCCGCCACGGGACGGCAGATGTCGCAGCCGCTCCCCCGGCCGTGCTGGGCGATCAGGTCGCTGAACGAGGAGATGCCGGTGATCGCCACGACCTCGTAGAGCTCGGCGCGGCTGAGCTCGAAGTGCTCGCACAGCGCGTTGCTGACCGTGACGCCCTGGGCCTCGAGCTCGGCGTTGACGATCTGCTTGACCAGCGGCACGCACGAGCCGCAGCTGGTGCCCGCCTTCGTGCACGCCTTCGCCCCGGCCAGGTCGGTGCACTCGCCGCCGCTGATCGCGCAGCGGATCGTGCCTGCCGTGACGTTGTTGCACGAGCAGACGGTCGCCTCGTCGGGCAGCGCGCCCGTCGTCGGCGGCTCGACCCCGTCGGGCAGCAGCCACGCGGCCGGATCGGCACCGAGCGCGCTGTCGACCATGGGCCGCAGGCTCGTGTACGCCGAGGCGTCGCCGACGAGCATGCCGCCCAGGAGCGTCGAGGCGTCGTCGCTCATGACGAGCTTCTTGTAGACGCCGGCCAGCGGGTCCGCGAACACGACCTCGAGGCTGCCGCCCCGCGCGGCGAACGCATCGCCGAAGCTGGCGACGTCGACGCCCATCAGCTTGAGCTTGGTGGACAGGTCGGCGCCGGTGAAGGCGGCAGCGCCGCCCAGCAGGCGGTCCGCGACGACCTCGGCCATCGTGTAGCCGGGACCGACCAGGCCCCAGACGCGGTCGGCGATGCACGCGACCTCGCCGATCGCCCAGACGTGGGGGTCGCTGGTGCGGCAGGACTCGTCCGCCATGACGCCGCCACGTGGATGGACCTCGAGTCCGGCCTCGCGCGCCAGCTCGTCCCGCGGCCGGACGCCGGTCGCGAACACGACGACGTCCGCGGGGATCGTCTCGCCGTCGGCGAACGTCATCCTGCCGACCTTCTTGGTCCCCCGGCCGGTTCGCACCGACTTCGTGGCCGTGGAGGTCCGCACCTCGACCCCGAGGCCCTCGATGAGGCGACGCAGCGCCTGACCGCCCGCCAGGTCCAGCTGCACCGGCATGAGCCGGTCGGCGAACTCGACGACCGTGCAGTCGGCGCCGAGCTCGCGCAGCGCACCGGCAGCCTCGAGCCCCAGCAGGCCGCCGCCCACGACGACTCCGCGTGCCGGGTGACCCAGCTGCTCGCCACGGTCACGCACCCAGGCGCGCAGCTCGGCGACGTCGTCGACCGTGCGGTAGACGAAGCAACCGGGCAGGTCCGCGCCCTGGACCGGGGGCACGGCGGCGTACGAGCCGGTCGCGAGGACGAGCTCGTCGTAGCGCTCCTCACGACCGTGGACCGTGACGGTGCGTGCCTCGCGGTCGACCCCGGTGACCCGCGCGTTGCGGTGCAGCCGGACGCCCGGGGTGCGCCAGAGACCCTGGTCGCCCAACAGCAGCTCGTCGGGGTCGGCGACCGTGAAGAACGACGTCAGCGCGACGCGGTCGTACGGCGGGCGGCTCTCCTCGCCGTACACGTCGATGTCCCACTGCTGGGTGGCACCGCGCTCGACGAGGGCCTCGACCAGTCGGCGCGCGACCATGCCGGCGCCGGCCACGATGAGTCGTTTGCGTGTCATGCTCCCAGCGTCGTGACGCCACGTTTCGGTCCCGAAGTCTGTATGTAACGTTCCGTGAAACTCCTGTCACGAACGGTCCGGTGCCGTTGTGAGCACTTCGTTCCCGTTCGGTTACCGCACGGTGCGCTCGGGTGAAACGGGGCGTTCCTACGGTCGGGGCGACCGCACCCCTCCCTGTCAGGAGCCGCCATGTCCGCCTCGACCGACACCGACCTCGCCACCACACTCGTGCACCGACCCGGCCGCTGGATCGACGGCTGGGACCCCGAGGACCGGGCCCAGTGGGAAGGGCCGGGTCGCGCCATCGCCCGGCGCAACCTGACCGTCTCGGTCTTCGCCGAGTTCTTCGGCTTCATGATGCTGGGCGTCTGGAGCGTCGTGGTGCCCAACCTGGGCGACGCCGGGTTCGCGTACACGACGAATCAGCTCTACTGGCTCATCGCCCTGCCCGGCCTCACGGGCGCCGCGATGCGCATCCTCTACACCTTCATGGTCCCCGTCTTCGGGGGCAGGAACTGGACCGTGGTCTCGGCCCTGCTGCTGTTGATCCCCGCGACCGGCCTCGCGTGGGCCGTCAGCGACCCGACGACCCCGTTCGGCGTCATGCTGCTGGTCGCGTCGCTGGCCGGGCTGGGCGGCGGCAACTTCGCCTCGTCGATGGTGAACATCTCGTTCTTCTACCCGCAGCGCGAGAAGGGCAGGGCGCTCGGCATCAACGCGGCGGGCGGCAACCTGGGCACCGGGATCGTGCAGCTGGTGGTGCCGCTCATCATCACCAGCGGCGCCGGCATCGCGCTCGACCGTGCGGGACTGATCTTCATCCCCGCGGCGATCCTCTCGGCGCTCGCGGCGCTGCTGCTCATGAACAACCTGTCGCACGCGAAGTCCGACCTGCGCAGCTACGCCCTGGCCGTGCGCAACCCCCACACGTGGATCATCTCGTTCCTCTACATCGGCACGTTCGGCTCGTTCCTGGGCTTCTCGCTGACGTTCCCGACGCTCATGAAGGCCATGCACCCCGACGTACCGGCCGCGCTCGCCTTCCTCGGAGCGGCGACCGGAGCCCTCACCCGGCCGTTCGGCGGCGCCCTGGCCGACCGCTTCGGGGGCACGCGCGTGACGATGGCGTCCTACGTCGCCATGGGTCTCGGCGTGGTGGGCCTCGTGTTGACGCTGCACGACGCCGGCTTCCCGCTCTTCCTGGGACTGTTCCTGCTGCTGTTCGGGGCGTCGGGGATCGGCAACGGCTCGGTCTACCGGATGATCCCCATCGCGTTCCAGATCGGGGCGCGCGACGACGAGGCACGGCTGCGCGGCCACCGGGCGGCGGCGGGCTGCATCGGCATCGCGGGCGCCGTCGGAGCGTTGGGCTCCTTCTTCGTCCCCCGCACCTTCGCCGAGCTGGGCATCACCGGGGGCCTGTGGGCGTTCGCCGCGGTGTACGCCGTGATGCTGGTCGTCGCATGGGGCGTCTACGCCCGGCCGGGGACGGACACGCACGCCGCTCGGGTCTGAGCGGGTCGCGGCCGGTGGGTCAGCGTCCGTTCCCGGCAGGAAACGGACGCTGAGTCACCGCTCCCCAGCAACCACGCGCCTCAGACGACGATGCTGACCAGCTTCGGGGCGCGGACGATGACCTTGCGGACCTCGCGGCCGTCGAGGGTGCGGACGACGTTGGGCTCGGCCAGCGCGAGTGCGGTCAGGTCCTCGTCCGAGACGTCGGCCGGCACCTCGAGCTTGCCGCGGACCTTGCCCTGGATCTGCACGACACAGGTCACGAGGTCCTCGACGAGGTACTGCTCGTCCGACTGCGGCCACGCGGCGTAGGTCAGCGTCTCCTCGTGGCCCAGACGCGACCACAGCTCTTCGGCCAGGTGCGGGGCGACGGGCGCCAGCATCAGCACCAGCGGCTCGACGACCGCGCGTGAGCGCACCGACTCCTTCGTGAGGTGGTTCGTCAGCTCGATCAGCTTGGCGATCGCGGTGTTGAACCGGAGCTCGCCCATGTCCTCGGTGACGCCGGCGATCGCCTTGTGCAGGGCACGCAGCGCCGCGGTGTCCGGCTCGGTGTCGTCGGCCAGCGTCCGGCCCGACTCCTCGTCCACGACGAGGCGCCACACCCGCTGCAGGAAGCGCTGCGCACCGACGACGGCGCGGGTCTCCCACGGACGCGAGACGTCCAGCGGGCCCATGCTCATCTCGTACACGCGGAACGTGTCGGCACCGTAGGCGTCGTACATGTCGTCGGGCGTGACGACGTTCTTGAGGCTCTTGCCCATCTTCCCGTACTCACGGTTGACGGGCTGGTCGCCGAGGAAGAAGGCGCCGTCGCGCTCCTCGACCTCGTCGGCCTGGACGTAGGTGCCCCGCTCGTCGGTGTAGGCGTAGGCCTGGATGTAGCCCTGGTTGAACAGTCGCTGGAACGGCTCCTCGCTGCTGACGTGGCCCAGGTCGAACAGCACCTTGTGCCAGAAGCGCGCGTACAGCAGGTGCAGGACGGCGTGCTCGACGCCGCCGACGTAGAGGTCGACGCCGCCGGTGTGGCCCTCGCCCTTCGGGCCCAGCCAGTAGCGCTCGTTCGTGGGGTCGGCCAGGACCTCGGTGTTGCTCGGGTCCGTGTAGCGCAGCTCGTACCAGCTGGAGCCGGCCCAGTTGGGCATCGTGTTGGTCTCGCGGCGGTACCGCTTCGGGCCGTCGCCGAGGTCCAGCTCGACCTCGACCCACTCGGGCACGCGGGCCAGCGGCGGCTCGGGCTCGCTCGTGGCGTCGTCCGGCTCGAAGGTCTTGGGCGAGTAGTCAGGCACCTCGGGCAGCTCGACCGGCAGCATCGAGTCGGGCAGCGCGATCGCGTGGCCGTCCTCGTCGTACACGATCGGGAACGGCTCGCCCCAGTAGCGCTGGCGGCTGAACAGCCAGTCGCGCAGGCGGTAGGTGGTGGTTCCCTCGCCCACGCCGCGCTGCTCGAGCCACGCAATGATCGCGGCCTTGGCCTCGTCGACGCGCAGGCCGTCCAGGCTGATGCCGTCCTCGAAGCGATCGGTGTTGTCGGAGTTGATCGCGACGCCGTCGCCGGTCCAGGGCAGGATCTCGTCCTCGGGCGACTCGACGACGGGCAGGACGCGCAGGCTCAGCTCGGCGGCGAACTCGAAGTCGCGCTCGTCGTGCGCCGGGACCGCCATGATCGCGCCGGTGCCGTAGCCCATCAGGACGTAGTCGGCGATGAACACCGGGACGGGATCGCCGTTGACGGGGTTGGTCGCGAAGGTGCCGGTGAAGACACCGGTCTTCTCCTTGTTCTCCTGGCGCTCGACGTCGGACTTGGCGGCGGCCGTGCGGCGGTACTGCGCGACCGCGGCGATCGGGTCCTCGGCACCGCCGGTCCAGTGCTCGTCGACCGCTTCGGGCCACGTCTCGGTGGTCAGCTGGTCGACCATCGGGTGCTCGGGCGCCAGCACCATGTAGGTCGCGCCGAACAGCGTGTCGGGGCGTGTCGTGAAGACCTCGATGGGACCCGCCGGCGACTCGAAGGCGACCTTCGCGCCGTGCGAGCGACCGATCCAGTTGCGCTGCATGAGCTTGACCGGCTCGGGCCAGTCGACGCGGTCGAGGTCGTCGATCAGGCGGTCGGCGTAGGCCGTGATCCGCATCTGCCACTGGCGAAGGCTGCGCTTGAAGACCGGGAAGTTGCCCCGCTCGCTGCGGCCGTCGGCCGTGACCTCCTCGTTCGCCAACACGGTGCCCAGGCCCGGGCACCAGTTGACGGGCGACTCGCTGATGTAGGCGAGGCGGTACTGGTCGATGACCTCGGGGGCGTCGGTGCCCAGCTCCTCGATCAGCTCGGCGATCGGCCGCGCCTTCCCCTGCTCGGGGTCGTACCAGGAGTTGAAGATCTGCAGGAAGATCCACTGCGTCCAGCGCATGAACTCGGGATCGATCGTCGCGAACGAGCGACGGTCGTCGTGCGCCAGGCCCAGCCGTCGCAGCTGCCGGCGCATGTTGGCGATGTTCTCGAGCGTCGTCTCGCGCGGGTGGCGTCCCGTCTGGACGGCGTAGATCTCGGCAGGCAGGCCGAACGCGTCGTAGCCGAGCGCGTGCAGGACGTTGTCGCCCTGCATCCGGCGGAACCGGCCGACGACGTCGGTGGCGATGTAGCCGAGCGGGTGACCGACGTGCAGGCCCGCGCCCGACGGGTACGGGAACATGTCCATCAGGAAGTACTTCGAGCCGCCGGCGTTGTGCGACGTGCCGTCCCCGGCGAGGTCACCGACGGGGTTCGGGGCCTCGAACGTGCCCTCGGCCTCCCAGCGGTCCTGCCACGACGTCTCGATGCGGCCGGCGAGCGCACTGGTGTACCGGTGCGCTGCACTCTCGGGTGCCGCACCCTCCTGGGTCTGGTTGTTCACCGGTCAAGGCTATCCGGCCCGAAGCGGAGGATTCCCTCCCGGTGACCGAGCGTCCTCGCCTACTCGTTGCTGAGGGCGCAGAACGTCTCGACCTTGCGCGTGGGACCGGAGACGATGAGCTCGTCCGAGCCCTCGATCGAGGTCTCGGGCCGCGCGTAGGTGAAGTCCTCGCCACGACGCTTCACGCCCACGACCGTCACCCCGAAGCGGGCCCGCAGGCCCGACTCGAGCAGCGTGCGACCCGCCGCGAGCCTCGGCGCCCGGGTGCGCGCGATCGAGAAGCCGTCGTCGAACTCGATGTAGTCGATCATCGCGCCCGTCACCATGTGGGCGACCCGCTCGCCCATGGCGGACTCGGGTCGCACCACGTGGGTCGCGCCGACGCGCTCGAGGATGCGTGCGTGCTTGGCGTTGATGGCCTTGGCCCACACCTCGGTGACGCCCAGCTCGACGAGGCTCAGGACCGTGAGGACGCTGGCCTCGATGTCGGTGCCGATGCCGACGACGGCGCGGTCGAACTGCTCGGCGCCGATCTGCTGCAGGGCCTCGCTGTCCGTGGTGTCGGCCGCGACGACGTGGGTGAACTCGCTGGCGTACCGCTGCACGAGGTTCGCGTCCTCGTCGACGCCCAGCACGTCATGGCCGAGGCGCACGAGTGACTTGGCGACGGCGAAGCCGAAGCGTCCCAGCCCCAGGACGAGGACCGGCGCGGTGGTGGGGTCGTTGTTAGCCAATGATCGGCTGCTCCTCGGGCAAGTGGTACCTGGCTTGTCGGCGCCGCAGCGCGAACGCGGAGGCTGCCGTAATGGTGCCCACTCGGCCGACGAACATCAAGCCGATCAGGACGAGATGGCCCGGGGTGTGCAGCTCGGGGGTCAGTCCGGTGGTGAGCCCGACGGTGCCGAAGGCCGACGCGGACTCGAACAGGGCGTCCGCGAACGCCACCTCGGCGGTCAGCATGAGCAGCATGGCTCCGCCGGTCACGAGCCCGATCGCGATGAGCGCGATGCTGAGGGCCGTCCGGATCGTGCGTGCGCTGATCGCCCGCGCGCCGACGCGCACCTGCTCCTCGCCTCGCGCCTCGGCGAGGATGACGTAGGCCAGCAGCAGGAACGTCGTGACCTTGATGCCGCCTGCGGTGGACGCACTGCCGCCGCCGATGAACATCATGATGATGCCGATGTTGAGCGTGATCGGCTCGACCTGACCCCAGTCGAAGCTGTTCAGGCCGCCCGAGCGCGTCATGATACCGCCCTCGATCCCGGTGACGAGCTTGTCGACCGGGCTCAGCCCGCCGATCGTCGCGGCGTTGTTCCACTCGACCGCGACGAACGTGCCGGCCGCTATCACCAGCAGGAGCAGCGAGCCCCACACCGTGAGTCGCGTGTGGATCGTCCAGGTCTGGGGGCGTCGCCAACTCTGGTAGAGCTCGGCGAGCACGGGGAAGCCGACACCGCCGGCGAACACCGCGACCGAGATCGGCAGGATCACGGCGTAGTCCCCCGCATAGCCCGTGAGGCTGTCGGACTGCAGCGAGAAGCCGGCGTTGTTGAACGCCATGACCGCGTCGAACACGCCGTGCCACAGCGAGTACCCGAACGAGTCGAAGTAGTGCGTCCAGTAGCGCAGCGTCAGGATCACGGCCGTGACGCCCTGGAACAGCACCATCGTGATCGCGACGCGCTTGAACAGCGGGCCGACGTCGCCCAGGCTCACCACGTGCATGTCGGTCTGGGCCGCCAGCCGCGTTCGCAGTCCCAGGCGTCCGCCGACGAACAGTCCCAGCACCGTCGTCATCGCGATGATGCCGATGCCGCCGATCTCGACCAGCACGAGGATGATCCCCTGCCCGATGGGCGACCAGTAGGTGCCGGTGTCGACCGTCGCCAGGCCCGTGACCGTGACGGCCGAGGTCGAGGTGAAGAACGCGTCCATGAACGCCGGATCGCTCTCACCCTCACGTGCGAACGGCGTCAGCAGCGCCAGGGTGCCCAGCAGGATCAGGGACAGGAAGGCCAACGGCAGCAACCGCACCGGGTGGGCGATCGACGCCGGGAGGCGGAATCTGCGGCGCCATGGCACGGCACGACCGTACACCTGCGTCCCGCTGGTCACGCGGTAGATTGCCCGTCATGGCTTCCCCGGCGAGTTCCCTGCGTTCCGTCGCGCGTCGAGCCGTCCGGAGCCCCGAGCTGCCGGGCGTGCTGCTGGTCAACGGGACCCTCGTCCTGGCGGTGCTGCTGGTGGCGCTGGGTCAGGACCTCGCCGCAGCCATCGCCGTCCTCGTCTCGGCCGCGGCCGAGAGCTGGTTCGAGCGCCGTTCGCCGCTGGCGTCCATGGCCATGCGCCAGGCGACCGCCGGGCCACCGCTGCGATTCGCCCTGCGCGTGATCGTCGCCGTGACGGCGGCTTCGCAGTTCGACGACCGCACGGCCCTCTACACGTTCATCGTCGTGGCACTGGTCGTCATCGCGGGCCTGTCCGTGCGGGCGCTGCACGCCGAGTACCGGCGCGTCGGCGCCCTCAAGCCGATGCGGACGCGCCACATCCCCGGCGACACGACGATCGTCGAGGAGCCGCCGAGCCGGCCGGTCCTGGTCGCCGCGGTCCAGGTCGCCGTCCTGGCGCCCGCCCTGCTCGGCGCTCCCTGGTGGGTCGTGGCCCTCGTCGGCTCCGCGGCCTTCGCCCTGCTCCTGCTCGGGACCGTCCCCGACCTTCTCGAGAGCTGGCGCATGCGCAGCGCGAAGCGGGCCACCGGCTTCACCCCGCAGCTGCGTGCCGTCCAGAAGTTCCTCGACGAGTACCGGCCCGAGGTCGTCGTGCACCTGTCGGGTCCGGACACCGCGGCGTACCAGATCAACTCCTGGATCGAGGCGCTCGAGAGCCTCGACCAGCGCGTCTTCGTGGTCCTGCGCGACCACCCCCTGTTCGAGAAGATGGCGTCCTCGTCGCTGCCGACGCTGTCGCTGCCGGCCGCCGGCGAGCTGCTGATGCTGGACTTCTCGATGGTCAAGGTGGCGCTCTACCCCAGCAACACCGGCAACAACATCCACCTGCTGCGCCTGCCGACGATGATGAGCGCGTTCATCGGGCACGGCGACAGCGACAAGAGCGCCTCCAACAACCCGTTCTCGCGGGTGTACGACGAGCTCTGGGTCGCGGGCGACGCCGGCGCCGACCGCTACCGCCGCTCGGGCATGAACATCCCCGAGGAGCAGTTCCGCTTCGTCGGCCGGCCGCAGGTGCACGCGATCGACGGCACGCCGCGCGTCGGCGACGTCGAGGTGCCGACGATCCTCTACGCCCCGACGTGGGAGGGCGTGAACCAGCACCAGGAGTACTCCTCCCTGCGGGCGATCGGCGTGCCCCTGATCGAGGCGCTGCTGGCCGACGGCGGGGTTCGCGTCGTCTACAAGCCGCACCCCTTCACGGGCCAGCGCGACGCCAAGTACCGCGCCGTCCACGCCGCCATCGCCGCGAGGCTCGATGCCGCCAAGGCGCGCACCGGGATCGACCACCGCGTCGTGCGCGGAGGATCGCTGACCTCGTGGATGAACCAGTCCACGGCGCTCGTCAGCGACATCTCGAGCGTGCTCTCGGACTGGCTGGCCGGCGAGAAGCCCTACGCGGTCTTCAACCACGAGGGCCTGCCGGCCAAGGCGTTCCGCGAGGCCTACCCCTCGAGCGCCGCCGCGACGCTGCTGGGCACCGAGGCCAGCGGCATCGGCGAGCTCCTCGACGTCGTCACGGGCCGCTCCCCGGACCAGCTGGCGGAGTACCGGTCCAAGCTGGCGACGTACCTGCTCGGGCCGCCTGAGCAGCGCTCTCTCGAGGCGTTCCGCGAGGCGGTCACGGCCTTCGTGGAGCGGTCGGACGCCGAGCGCGCGATCTACCGCTGACGAGCAGCAGCGCCACGCCGATCCCGGCGACCAGCAGTCCGACGGCCAGGAGCGCTCCACCCGGGCCTCCCGCGGCTGGCAGCGCGCTGGTGCTGTCGCCGTCCCACGTCCAGTCGTCGCCGCCCGGCGACGTGCCGCTGTCGGTGGTCCGAACTGTCGTGGGCTCGGCGGTGGGCTCGGTCGTCGGCTCGGAGGTCGGCTCGCTCGTCGGCTCGGAGGTGGGCTCGGTCGTCGGCTCGGAGGTCGGCTCGCTCGTCGGCTCGGAAGTGGGCTCGGTCGTCGGCTCCGTGGCCGGCTCGCAGTCGATCACGCCGCGGAAGGGGAAGTCGTGCACCTCGCGGACCGTCCGTCCGGCGAAGCTGAGGTGGTCGAAGGTCCGCGCGATCACGTTGCCCTCGATGTTGCCGTGGGCGAACCAGTCGAGATCGGCGCGCGGCGCGTAGATCGTTCCCTCGAGGGAGTCGGAGTTCTCGATCTGCAGGTTCGTGGCGTCGGGGAAGTTCCACAGCATGTACGGCGCGTTCGCGCTCGAGACACCGGCGAGGTTCGGCATGCTGCCGTTGAAGTTCCCGGTCACGTTGATGACCAACGGGGTGCCGGCGCTCGGCCGCGGGTCGTTGAACGTCAGGCTCGTCAGTCCGTCGAGCTCGGCGGCCGTCACGTCCAGCACGTTCGTCGTGCCGACCGTGAGCGACAGGTACGCCTGCGTTCCCGACGGAACGGGCCGCACCAGCTCGGTCCCGTCGGCCGCCGTGAGGGTGACGTTGTCGGCGCACTCCCCCATCTGCGTCGAGAGCGTCCGGTACTGCGAGAACGCCGCCGCGAAGTCGAGCTCGGGCACCGGCTGGGTGAACTCGTCCACCGTCTGCGCCGTCTGGACCTCGAGCCGGGGCATGTGGTCGGCGGACTGCCCGGGCGGGACGGCGACCGCACCCGGTCCCCCGACGAAGGCGTCGTAGGTGGCGTCGTCCATGACGCGTGCCTGCCCGCCCATGATCCGCAGGATCGCGCCGGAGCCCTCGGCCGGGAAGCCCAGACCGCCACCGGCGTAGAGCGCGACACCCTGGGGCGTCGACGACGATCCGGCTCGCAGGATGTTGTAGTTGCGGCGGAACGTCACGTCGCCACCGACGGCCATCGTGCCCTCGGACTCGTCAGCCTCGAGGATCGCGTCGTTCTCGACGAACACCAGGAAGCCGGCATTGGCCGGATCGGCGGCGTCGACCAGCACAGGATTGATCGGCCCGACGGCCCACGCGGGCGCGGTCACGGAGAGGGCGGCGCCGACCGCCGCCGCCAGGATCCCGGCGACGGTGAGCGCCCGTCCCCCGGTGCGAAGCCTCACTCGCTCAGCGTAGGTCGGATGCACCGATCCGTCATCAGGGCCGATAGCCTGTCGTGGTGAGTTCGACGACGACCGGCCCCCTGGCGATCGCCATCGTCACGTTCAACCGCTCGGCCCTCCTCGCGGAGCTGCTGCAGAGCGCGTCGACGATGGCGAGCCTTCCCGACCACATCATCGTCGTCGACAACGCGAGCACCGATGACACGCAGGACGTCGTCGCCGCGTGGGAGTCCCGGTTCCCGGCCGGCGTCCTGGTGAACCACCGCATGGAGACCAACACCGGCGGCGCGGGCGGCTTCAGCGAAGGCACCAGGGTCGCCCTCGAGATGGGCGCCGAGTGGGTCTGGCTCATGGACGACGACGTCGAGATCCTGCCCGACGCGCTCGAGCGATTCGCGCCGTGGATGCAGCGGTTCAAGGTCATCCACGGTCGCCGCTACGACGTCGACGGCACGCCCTTCTACTGGCAGGCGAAGTTCAACCAGTTCCTCGGCGTGCCACTGCCGTACTCGATCAGGACCTTCAACACGGACGGCTACGCGCTCACCAACTCGGGCACCTTCGAGGGGATGCTCGTGCACGCCGACGTCGTGCGGCGCATCGGCCTGCCCGACCCGCGCTTCTTCATCTCGTGGGACGACGCGATCTACGCCTGGCTCGCCTCACTGGAGACCGAGGTCGTCTACGTCGACGAGTTCGTGCTGCAGAAGAAGCGCGAGCAGAAGCAGGTCAGCCTCGGCATCCGCCACCTCAACGACTCCAGCCCGTTGGCGAAGTACCACGTGATGCGCAACCGGGCCTACGTCGGCCGCTACTTCGACGAGCACGGCCGCCTGAGCCGCGTCGGCTTCGCAATCGGCACGTTCCTGACCTTCGCGAAGGAGATCGTGCGGCTCGTCGTCGTCGAGCGCTCGTTCCGCGGGTTCACGTCGCTGGTCAGGGGTTGGCGCGACGGCCGCAAGATCTGGGCCGACCGCACCTGGACCCCCATGCCCGCGCTGACGGGTGGCCACCATGACTGACGTCCTCGTCGTCGGGTCGGGCTTCTTCGGCCTGACCGTGGCCGAGCAGCTGGCCAACGACCCCGGCCTGAAGGTGCACGTCATCGACCGCCGGTCGCACCTGGGCGGCAACGCCTACAGCGAGGCCGAGCCGAGCACGGGCATCGAGGTCCACCGGTACGGCGCGCACCTGTTCCACACCTCGAACGAGCGGGTCTGGGACTACGTCAACCGCTTCACGACGTTCACGGACTACCGCCACCACGTCTACTCGACGTACCGCGGCGAGGTGTTCCCGCTGCCGATCAACCTCGGCACGATCAACCAGTTCACGCGCTCGGCGATGACGCCCGCCGAGGCCCGCGCCTGGGTGACCGAGCAGGCCGGCGTGGCGCTGTCCGGCGGCGCCGCCGCCGCGACGAACCTCGAGGAGAAGGCGATCAGCCTGATCGGGCGTCCGCTGTACGAGGCGTTCATCAAGGGGTACACCGCCAAGCAGTGGCAGACCGACCCGACCGAGCTGTCCGCGGACATCATCACGCGACTGCCGGTCCGCTACACGTACGACAACCGCTACTTCAACGACACGTACGAGGGCCTGCCGACCGATGGCTACACCGCGTGGCTCGAGCGCATGGCCGACCACCCGAACATCACGATCGGGCTCGACACCGACTTCTTCGACGAGGCCCAGCCGCACAACAAGACGTCGTGCGTGGGCCGGCTGCCGATCGTCTACACCGGACCGCTGGACCGGTACTTCGACCACGCGCACGGCCCGCTCGGCTGGCGCACCCTCGACTTCGAGTCCGAGGTGCTGCCCGTCGGCGACTTCCAGGGCACGCCCGTCATGAACTACGCGGACCCCGAGGTCCCCTACACCCGGATCCACGAGTTCCGGCACTTCCACCCCGAGCGCGCCTACCCCGGCGACGCGACGGTCATCATGCGCGAGTTCAGCCGCTTCGCGAACGCGGGCACCGACGACGAGCCGTACTACCCCGTCAACACCGCGGCCGACCGGTCGGCGCTGATGGCGTACCGCGAGCTGACGCAGGCCGAGACCGGCGTCCACTTCGGCGGACGCCTGGGCACCTACCAGTACCTCGACATGCACATGGCGATCGCGTCGGCGCTCTCGATGGTCGACAACGTGCTGAGACCGGGTCTCGTCCGTGGCTGAGTCGCGGGTCGGCGCGGCCGCCCGGCTACGCCAGTGGCTGATCGGGCGCATCCGCCGCTCGCGCCTCCTGCCGGTCGGCATGCCCGACAAGCGCACCGACGAGGACCGCCTCGGGAAGCCGTTCACGCAGTCCGTCCTGGTGTACTTCCCCAACGGAGCGGACGCGCTCTACCAGCTGCGCCCGTGGTTCGCCGCGCTGAAGGCGCTCGACGCCGCACGGGGCGTGGTGGCCGTCTTCAAGGACTCGCGCACGGCGGCGATCGTCCGCGCCGAGTCCGGCCTCGACTGCGTGACCCTGGCCCGCTACGGCCAGCTCGACGAGATCCTGTCCGTCAGCGACGTGAAGCTGGCCCTGTACGTCAACCACGACCCGATCAACTTCGAGTGCCTGCGGTTCACCTCGCTCGTGCACGTGTACCTGGGCCACGGCGACAGCGACAAAGGCGTCTCGGTCTCGAACCAGGTCAAGGCCTACGACCTCTGCTTCCTCGCCGGTCAGGCAGCGCTGGACCGCACGGCCTCCGCCGTCATGCTCTACGACGCGCCCTCCCGGTCGGTGCTGATCGGACAGCCGCAGCTGGACGCCCCGGCCCCGATGCCGCGGCCCGACCCCTCCCGCCGGACGGTGCTGTACGCGCCCACGTGGGAGGCCTCCCAGCCGTCGGTCTCGTACGGCTCGCTGCTGACCCACGGTGCCGCGATCATGGACGCGCTCACGGACTCCTACCGCGTCGTCTACCGGCCGCACCCGCTGAACGGCGTCATCGACCCGGCGTACGGCGAGGCGGATGCGGCGATGCGCTCGCGCGCCGACCGGGTCGACGGCCAGGACGTCCCGCTCGAGCAGTCGTTCGCCGACGCGGACCTGCTGGTCACCGACGTCTCGGCGGTCATCCTGAACTGGCTGCCCGGCGGCAAGCCCGTTCTCGTGTGTCGTCCGCGCGTGCCGGTTCCACCGTCGCGCCTGATGGACACGCTGCCCGTGATCGAGGAGGGCGCGGACGTCGCCGCCCTCGTGGCCGAGCAGCTCTCGACGGACCCGAGCGCCGCCGCCCGCCGCGACCTCGTCGAGCACTACCTCGGCGACACGACACCGGGGGCCGCGACCGAGCGGTTCCTGCAGGCGTGCACCGACGCGATCGACCTGCGCGACCGCGCGTGGGCCGAGCAGCGGCGCCTCGGCGCCACCGGCCCCTGACCCATGGCGAGACGAGGCCCCGGACTCCCGTCACCTGGTGAACGGGAACCGGGGCCTCGTCGTCGCCCTCAGGCCAACATGTCCTGGCGCGGCACCAGCAGGGCCACCAGCGCACCGGCGAACGCGGCGCCGGCACCGATGACGAAGCACAGCTGGAAGGCGCCCTTGTCGGGGATCGCGTGGCCCGCGAAGTCCACCGTCCTGCTGGTCAGCACGGCGGCCATCACCGCGCCGGCGACCGTGGTGCCGACCGACCGCATGAGCGCGTTGAGGCCGACACCGGAGCCGGACTCCGACTCGGGAACGTTGTCCAGGATCAGGGTCGGCATCGCCGCGTACCCGATGCCGACGCCGGCGCAGGCCACCAGGGACCCGAGCATGAGCTGCCACGGGGCGTCCATGAGGAAGAGCGTGACGAGGTAGCCGACGGCCAGCACCGTCGCGCCGATCGACAGCGTGCGACGGGCGCCGATCGACGTGATCAGCCTGCTCGACACCGGTGCGAAGAACATCATCATCAGTCCGCCGGGAGCCATCCACAGGCCCGCCTGCAGGATTGTCTGGCCGAGGCCGAACCCCGTCTCCTCGGGCAGCTGCAGCAGCTGCGGCAGGACGATGGACTGCGCCATCATGCCGAAGCCGATCAGGACGGCGGCGAGGTTGGTGAACAGCACGGGCGGGTTGGTGCTGGTGCGCAGGTCCACCAATGGGTCGTCGTGGCGCAGCTCGAACCAGCCCCACAGCAGCAACACGATCACGCCGCCGACGATGGCGCCCTCGGTGCGCGGGTCCGTCCAGCCCCACTCGCTGCCCTTGCTGACGCCGATGAGCGCCGACACGAGGCCGATCGCCAGGCCGACGACGCCGACGAGGTCGAGGTGCGCGGGGTGCTCGTCGTGGATCCCGGGCACGACGACCAGCGTCGCCACGAGGATGACCGCGGCCAGGACGGACGAGAACCAGAACAGGGCGTGCCACGAGTAGTCCTGCGCGATCCAGGCGGCCAGCGGGAGCCCGAGGGCACCCCCGACGCCGAGGGTCGCACTGACGGCCGCGACGGCGGTGGCGCGCTTCTCGGGAGGTGCGATCTCGCGCACCATGCTGATCGCGACGGGGATGTACCCCATGGCCATGCCCTGCAGCGCGCGGCCGACCAGGAACGGCGCGAGCGAGCTGGACATCGCGGCGATCAGCGAGCCGACGACCAGGATGCCGGCCGACGCGACCATGACCTTCTTCTTGCCGTACATGTCGGCCAGGCGCCCGGTGACCGGCATCGTCACGGCGGCGGCGAGCAGGGTGGCCGTGACCGCCCAGGACGCGTTGCCGGGCTCGGTGCCCAGCAGGCGCGGCAGGTCGCTCTGGATCGGGATCACGAGCGACTGCATGAGCGCGCCGGCGAGACTGCCGAAGCACAGCACGAGGATCACGGCGATCGGCGGGAAGCGGGTCTCGACGGGATCGTCGACGACGGCGGGAGAGGTCATGAAGGGGCGGGTCCTGTCAGCACTTGGATGTGTAACCTACACATACGACTTGTGTAGACTACACATGATCCCCGTTCCCCGGAAACCGGAGCCAGCATGACCTCCATCACCGAGACCGCCCGCGCCAACCCGGCGTGGTCCGCTCTCACCTCGATCTCACGACTGGAGCGCGGCCAGCGCGCCGTCGTCGGCCCCCGCGGTCATGCCGACCAGCGACTGCTGTGGATGTTCTCCGACGGGCGTCCTCGCACCCTGCGCGAGATCGCCGAGGAGCTGGGGCTCGAGCAGTCCACCGTGAACCGCCAGGCGAACGCGGCGCTCAAGGCCGGCCTGCTGGAACGGTCCCGCGAACCGGGTCAGAACGCGTGGCACTTCGTGGCGAACGAGACGGCCCTGGCCGACTTCGCACGCGACCTCGACCGGCACCTCGCCCTGCTGAACCGGGCCGTCGAAGCCATCCCCCCGGCCGACCGCGCGAGGTTCCTCGAGCAGTTCGGGACGTTCGCGGCGGCGTTCGCCGAGGCCGCCTCCGAGGCGTGACCACCGCCTAGGATCAGCGGATGCACCGGATCTTCACCACCAGCTTCGCCTCGGTCTACCCGCTCTACCTGGCGAAGCTCGAGCGGAAGGGACGCACGAAGGCCGAGCTGGACGAGGCCATCGAGTGGCTCACCGGCTTCGACGCCGACGCACTGCGCGCGCATCTCGACGCCGAGACGACCTTCGAGGGCTTCTTCGCGGACGCCCGCCTCAACCCGAACGCCTCGATGATCACCGGGGTCGTGTGCCACGTCCGCGTCGAGGACGTCGAGGACCCCCTGATGCAGAGGATCCGCTACCTCGACAAGCTCGTCGACGAGCTGGCCAGGGGCAAGGCGATGGAGAAGGTGCTGCGCAGCTAGAGGATCAGCTGCGCGTCCAGTTCGGGTCGCGGCCCGAGAGAGCGATCATGCGGTCGAAGATCGACGCGTTGTCGTCGACCTCGACGGGGTCGGCCGCCTCCTCCTCCTCGACGGCCCGCAGGAACTCGCGGGACTCGGCGTAGATCTGCTCGTCGATCGAGTGCACCGGATAGTCCTGGCCGGTCGCCCGAGCCACGTCCCAGGAGTGGAGCACCAGCTCGTCCAACGTGATGCGCCCCGCATCCTGGCCTCGCAGGTCCAGCGCACCGCCCCGGGTCGTGCCCTCCCAGGCCGACTCGTCGCTCCAGGCCCGCACCAGCATGGGAACCTGCTCCTCGAGCGCGGCGCGCCAGCCCGCCTCCAGCGGCGGCCAGTCCTCTCCATGGACCTTCTCCTCCGTCCGTGGCGTGCGCTCCTTCTCGGCGGTGTCGCGCAGCGTTCGGGTCACGGTCACGAGGTGCTGCAGCATCTCCCCCACCGTGTGGTCGCGGTACGGCGTCGGGAGATCGAGGTGCGTGTCCTCGACCGCGGCGACGATCGTGAGCAGGGCGTTTCCGACAGGTTCGAGATCGATACGCTCGGTCATGTCCAGCAGTCTTGCCCCCGCGACACGCCGATGGGAAGCCGTCCGGGACGCAGGTGACGTCAGTGAACTGAAGTGGCGGTTGACGCCCAGATCGGAGCCCCTCGTGAGCATCACCGAGACCCTGGCCGCCGAACGCGATCGCACGGTGCAGCAGATCGCCGTCCTGACGGACGACTTCGATGCGGTCGTGGAGGCCTCCAAGGACTCGAACGCCGACGACGAGCACGATCCGGACGGCGCGACCATCGCCTTCGAGCGCTCGCAGGTCGACTCGATCCTGCAGCAGGCGAAACGGCACCTCGCCGAGATCGATGCCGCGCAGCGACGGGTCGACGCGGGAACATATGGGACATGCGAGAACTGCGAGAGACCGATCGCGCCCGCGCGCCTCGAGGCGCGACCCGTGGCACGGACCTGCATCGAGTGCGCCGCGCGCCGATGATCCACTCCCCCGTCGCCGGAGCCGACCGATGACGTGGCCGCGGGTCGACGGCCTGCGCGGCCTCGAGCTGGGGTTCCCGGGCGAGATGCGCACCCGGCTCAACGGCCTCGTCCTCGCGGGGCAGAAGCGGGCGACGGCCGGCCTGCTGACCGAGTACGCCGAGGAGAACGAGGAGCTCGAGCACGTCGGCGAGCGGCTCGCGCTGCTGGACGACGACGGCAACCGGATCGGGACCGTCGAGGTCACCGACCTCACGATCCATCCGTTCATCGAGGTGCCGTGGGAGTTCGCGGCGGCCGAGGGCGAGGGCGACGCCGACCTCGACGAGTGGCGCGCCGGTCACCGACGGTTCTGGGCGGCCGAGGGCAACCCGGTCGAGGACGAGACCCCGATCTCGTGCCTCCGGTTCACGCTGGTGTGAGCCGGCGGACCGCTAGCTCGCCCAGACGCCGAGCTGGTTGCCCGCCGGGTCGGTGAACGTGAAGCGGCGCCCGCCCGGGAAGTCCGCCGGGGGCTCGACGATCGCTCCGCCGGCGGCCACGACCGCGTCGTGCGTGGCGTCCAGGTCGTCGGAGTAGAGCAGGACCAGCGGTCCCGCGCCGCGCACGGCGTCGCTCGGCAGGGCATTGAGTCCGCCGACCTCGCCGTCGCCGGCGTGGTTGCGGATCCCGGCGTAGCTCGGCCCGTACTCGTTGAAGGTCCAGCCGAACGCGCCGGCGTAGAAGTCGCGCGCAGCCGCGAGGTCCTCGACGGGCAGCTCGATGTAGTCGATGGCGTGGTGCTGGGGCATGTCCTGACCCTAGGGCTTGAGGGCGGCACCGAAGGCTCTCCCGGTTGTTGTGCTGACCATGAACGAGGACCCCGACCCGATCTTCGCGGCACTGCGCTCCCGGCGCGCCGCGGCACCGTTCCCGTAGCTGACGACCCGCGAGCGCGAGGAGCTCGACCTGATGGCCCGCGACCTCGACAACGCCCGGCGCACGACGTCGGCGCGGGCGAGGACTGACTCGCGAGCTCAGCGCAGCGATTGGTCCGGCTCGTGCTGGTCCTCCCCCAGCGACGCCATCACCTCGAACAGCTCGTCCTGCAGGCGCGGTCCCAGCTCGCCCCAGCCCTTCTCGTACCCGTACAGCTCGCGCAGCGACTGCCCCGAGCGCTGGCCGTCCAGGATGTCGATGTCGTCCGCCGTCATCAGGCCCGGGTGCACCACGCCGACGGCCTCGGACACCTTCAGCAGGTCGCGGCGCAACGCCAGCACGTAGTTGGCCAGGCGCTGCTTCTTGAGGGTGGGATCGAGGCCGCGGGTGTAGCGCGGGTTCTGCGTCGCGACGCCCACGGGACAGTGGTCGGTGTGGCACTTCTGGGCCTGGATGCAGCCGATCGACAGCATCGCCTCGCGACCCACGTTCACCATGTCCGCTCCGAGCGAGAACGCCACGAGCGCGTTCTCGGTCAGGCCCAGCTTCCCCGCACCGATGAACGTCACGTCGTCGGTGAGACCGGCGGCGGCGAAGCGCTTGTAGACCTCGGTGAACGCGATGCGGAACGGGTACGCGACCGAGTCGGCGAAGATCATCGGCGCGGCGCCGGTGCCGCCCTCGCCACCGTCGATGTTGATGAAGTCGACACCGCGGGTCCGCGGCAGCATGAGCTCGATCAGCTCGTCCCAGAAGTCCATGTTCCCGACCGCGGACTTGATGCCCACCGGCAGGCCGGTCGCATCGGCGACCGTCTCGACGAAGTCCAGCATCGAGTCCGCGTCGTCGAAGGCCGTGTGGCGGCTCGGGGACGCGCAGTCGACGCCCTCGGGGATGCCGCGGATCCCGGCGATCGTGTGGTCGACCTTGGCCCCCGGCAGCATGCCGCCCAGACCGGGCTTGGCCCCCTGCGACAGCTTGATCTCGATCGCCCGGACCGGCGCCGACTGCACCAGGTCGACGAGGCGGTCGAGGTCGAAGCGCCCCTGCTCGTCACGGCAGCCGAAGTAGGCGGTACCGATCTGGAAGACCAGCTCGCCACCGTGCCGGTGCGCGGGCGCGATCGAGCCCTCGCCCGTGTTCTGCATGCACCCGGCGATCGCGGCGCCGGAGTTGAGCGCCTCGATGGCCGGCGCCGACAGCGCGCCGAAGCTCATCCCCGAGATGTTGACCACGGAGGCGGGGCGGAAGGCATGCCGCCTGTCCCGGGGCCCGCCCAGCACCTTCGCGGACGGCAGCGGCATCCCCTCACTGCCGTGCGGGGTCGTGGTGGCACCCGGGCCGGCGAACGTCCGGTGCTTGACGATCGGGTACCCGACGACCCGCTCGACGTCGTTGTCGGTGCCGAAGCCGAAGTAGTTGTTCTCGCCCTTGGAGCTGGCGTAGACCCAGCGCCGCTGGTCGCGCGAGAACGGACGCTCCTCGTCGTTGCTGGTGACGATGTACTGCCGCAGCTCGGGACCGACCGTCTCGACCCAGTAGCGGAAGTGCCCGATCACCGGGAAGTTGCGCAGGATCGCGTGCTTCTTCTGAGTCAGGTCGTACGCGGCCACGCCGCCCAGCGCTGCGGCCGCCAGGCCCGCGATGCCGGCGCCCACGCGTGTGACTGGTTCCATCCCTCAGGTCTAGTCCCACCGATGGCCGCTGTCGACTCGACCAAGGAGGAGCGACGGCGCGGTCAGTCCTCGTCGACGGGCTCGCCCGTCGGGTCGTCCTGCCGGACGTCGAGGTGCGCGCCGCCCACGGGCCCGGAGGGCCAGTCCACGAGCTTCCATCCGCTGCGCGGATCACCCTCCACCTCGACCAGGCCCGTGTTCGCCAGCGGTGAGTGCTCGACGAAGTCGACGTCGATCCCTGCGACCCTCGCGCTGGCCCAGGTGCGGATGGCGGCACCGTGCGACACGGCCAGGACCGTGTCGGCTCCCGACGCGGCGATGTCGGCGATCACCGCGTCGTAGCGGTCGAGGAACTCGCGTCCGTCCTCGCCGCCCGGCATCCGTGCCTCCAGCCGGCCCCGCGCCCAGGCGAAGGCCGTGTGCAGGTAGGTCAGGTGGGCGTCGTGGTGACCCGCCATCTCGAGGTCGCCCGCGCCGATCTCACGCAGACCCTCCAGCGTGGTGGGCTCGAGGGACCTGGCAGCGGCCAGCGGCGTGGCCGTCAGGGTCGTGCGCCGCAGGTTCGAGACGAACACCGCGTCGATCGGTCGCGCCCCGAGCGCGTCGGGAACCGCCCCGGCCTGCCGCAGGCCCAGCGCCGTGAGCTCGGCGCCGGGCGCGGCGGTGTCGAGGAGTCCGCGCACGTTGGACGGCGTCTGGCCGTGGCGCAGCAGCAGGAGTCGCATGCCTCTACCCTGTCATCCGCCGCCACCCACTTTTG
>NZ_DAMDLR010000041.1:0-23729 GCF_032084975.1 Aeromicrobium sp. | reverse complement strand
GGAGCTGGTGTGGCTCACCGGGTACCGGCCCACCGCGATCACCGAGCGGCTCACCGCCCTGGTGCTGACCGCGGACCGCGAACCGACGCTGGTGGTGCCGTCCCTCGAGCGACCCGACGCCGAGGCGGCCGCAGCGGCCGACGTACTCCGCCTCGACGACTGGGCGGACGGGGACGACCCGTTCGCGCGGGCCGGCGCCCTCATCCGCGGCAGCCGCGCCCTGGGCATCTCGGACTCCGCGTGGGCCCTGCACCTGCTCGGACTCCAGGCCGCGGTGCCGGACATCGACTTCCAGCCAGTGAGCCGGGCCCTGCCGATGCTGCGCGCCGTCAAGGACGAGGCGGAGCTGGCCCGGCTCGATGCGGCGGCCACCGCGGCGGACGCGACCTACGGCGAGATCCTCACGCTGCGGTTCGCAGGCCGGAAGGAGACCGACGTCGCCGCCGATCTGGCGCGACTCCTGCGCGAGTTCGGCCACGAGCAGGTCGACTTCACCGTCGTCGGCTCCGGCCCGAATGGCGCCAACCCGCACCATGAGGCCGGCGATCGCACGATCGAGGAGGGCGACGCCGTCGTGCTGGACTTCGGTGGCCTGATGCACGGCTACGGCTCGGACACGAGCCGCACCGTCTCGGTCGGCGAGCCCTCGGCGCTGGTCCGCGAGGTCCACGAGGTGGTGCGACTGGCGCAGCAGGCAGGCGTCGAGTCCGTCGCGCCGGGGGCCGCCTGCCAGGACATCGACCGTGCCGCGCGACGGGTGATCACGGAAGCGGGGTACGGCGAGCAGTTCATCCACCGCACGGGGCACGGCATCGGCACCACCACGCACGAGCCGCCCTACATGATCGAGGGCGAGGAGCTGCCGCTCGTCGAGGGCATGTGCTTCTCGGTCGAGCCGGGCATCTACCTCGCCGGGCGCTTCGGGGTCCGGATCGAGGACATCGTCACGGTCACCGCCGACGGCGGCCGTCGCCTCAACACCACGGACCGGTCGCTGGCCGTCGTCGAGTGACCGCAGGTCACCCGCCACGGGTGAGGAACAGGCGCGCTGACAGCACGAAACTCGGACACATGACCACCTCACCAGTGCCCCGAGGCGAGCCGTGAGCACCGCGGACATCCCCGCCGACCGTGCTCCCGTGCGAGCCGCCCGCACCAAGGCCACCACGACGCAGTGGATCTCGTGGATCGCGTTGGCGATGATGACGACCAGCTCCGTGGCCAGCCTGCGCGCGGCGCCGACGATGGCCGTCTACGGCCTCGCCTGCGTGTTCCTGTACCTGCTGCCGGCGGTCGTCTTCCTGCTCCCCACGTCGCTCGTTTCGGCCGAGCTGGCATCGGGCTGGGAGGGCGGCATCTACAAGTGGGTCTCCGAGGGCATCTCGAAGCCGGCGGGGTTCCTCGCGGTCTGGTGCCAGTTCGCGATGACGATCTTCTACTACCCGAGCCTGCTGGGATTCGTGGCCAGCACGCTGGCGTACGTCTTCAACCCCGCGCTGGCCAGCAGCGGCGTGTGGACCGCCGCGGTCATCATCGTCGTCTACTGGTCGGGCGTGTGGGTGTCCGCGCGCGGCACGAAGGGCGTGGCGGGACTCGCCAGCGGCGGCCTCATCATCGGCACGCTCGTGCCGGGCGTCGTACTGGTGCTGCTGGGCGTCGTGTTCCTCGGCCAGGGCAACGAGTCGGCCGCGCCGATGAGCTCGGACAACCTGCTGCCCGCGTGGGCCGGACTCTCCAGCCTCGTCCTGATCGTCAACAACTTCCTGTCCTACTCCGGCATGGAGATGAACGCGGTCCACGTCGGATCGCTGAAGAACCCGGCCAAGGAGTTCCCGAAGTCGATGTTCCTGGCCATGGGCCTGGTGTTGACGATCTTCATCCTGCCGGCCCTCGCGATCGCCTGGATCGTGCCGGCCGAGGAGCTGTCGCTCACCGCGGGTGTGATGCAGGCGTTCGACGCCGTCTTCGCGAACTTCGGCTGGCAGTGGCTGACCCCGATCGTGGGCATCATGCTGGTCACCGCATCGCTCGGCGGCATGCTGACCTGGCTGGCCGGACCGTCGAAGGGCCTGCTGCTGATCTCGCGGCAGGAGGGCTACCTGCCGCCGTTCCTGCAGAAGCTGAACAAGAACGGCGTGCAGCAGAACATCCTGGTCGTCCAGGGCCTGGTCACCACGGTGATCGGACTGGCCTACGCGCTCATCCCCGACGTCTCCAGCGCCTATTGGATCTTCTCGGTCATCACGACGCAGGTGTACCTGATCATGTACCTGCTGATGTTCGTGGCCGCGGTCCAGCTGCGACGCAAGCATCCCGACCATCCGCGGGGCTATCGCGCACCGATGCTGGTGGGCATGTGCGGTGTCGGCTTCGCGGCGTCGCTGGCGGCCCTGCTCGTCGGGTTCATCCCGCCGTCGCAGTTCGCGTCCGGCAACGCGGGCGTGTACTTCGCCGTCGTCGGCGGCGGCGCGCTGGGGCTGGGCCTGGTCGTGCCATTCCTGTTCTACCGCTTCCGCAAGCCCTCGTGGAGGCAGCCCGAGCCCGACGAGGTGATCGCGTCATGAGCACACACACGGAGAGCCAGAGCTCGCGGGAGAGGTCGTGGATCTACATCACCGCCTGCGTGCTCCTGGCGGTCGCGGCCATCGTCGCCCTGCTGCTGTTCGAGGACGTTCGCGAGAGCAATCGAGCCCAGGAGAAGGCCGACGAGCTGGTGCTCGCCCTGGACGAGGCCGGTGCCCGCTCCCCTGACGCCGAACGGATCGCCGCCGTCCTCGGTGACGACGGCGGCGCCGTGTGCGAGGACCCGAACTCGGCGCTCAAGCGTGCGACCGCGCTGTCACTGCTGGTGAACGGCGCGACCGGGCCGGGAGGCAGGCCGGTCATCGCGGACAGCCGGGTGATCCAGGGCCAGCTGCTCATCATGGAGGTCTACTGCCCCGACGAGCTCGACGAGTTCCGCGAGTTCGCCGAGGACCTCGAGACCGACGACCACGTGGGCAACTGAGCCATGGACCTGCGACAGCGGATCACCGAGCTCATGCCGGAGGCCCACGACGAGCTGGCGGAGCTGGTGGCGATCCGGTCCGTGGCCGATCCCCGGCAGTTCCCGCCCGAGGAGTGCGAGCGAGCCGCGGCCTGGGTGCGCGACCGGTTCGCCGGTGTCGGCTTCGACGTGCGTCTCGAGGAGACGGCGGACGGCAGTCGCGCCGTCGTCGGGTCCCGTCCGGGTGCAGGACCGGACGCGCCGACGGTCCTGCTCTACGCCCACTACGACGTCCAGCCGCCCGTGGACGAGAAGGCGTGGCGCACTCCCCCTTTCGAGATGACCGAGGTGGACGGCCGCTGGTACGGCCGCGGCACCGCCGACTGCAAGGGCAACATTGTGATGCACCTGGCGGCCCTGCGCGCCCTCGGCGACAGTCGCGGCGTGAACCTCAAGCTGGTGGTCGAGGGGTCGGAGGAGCAGGGCACCGGTGGCCTCGAGGAGTACGTCGCGGCCCATCCCGACCTGTTCCGTGCCGACGCGATCCTGGTGTGCGACACCGGGAACGCCGCGGTCGGCAGGCCGGCCGCGACCGTCAGCCTGCGCGGCATGGTGAACCTGGTCGTGACGATGGAGTCGGCGTCCACCGAGCTGCACTCGGGCATGTTCGGAGGCGCCGCACCGGACGCGTTGGCGGCGCTCGTGCACGTCCTCTCGACCCTGCGGGACGAGGACGGGGACACCGTCGTCCGCGGCCTGGACAACACCCAGGCGTGGACCGGCGCACCGTACCCGGACGACCAGTTCCGCTCCGATGCCGGAGTGCTCGACGGAGTCAGCCTGCTGGGGAGCGGCAGCGTCTCGGACATGCTGTGGGCCCGTCCCGCGCTGACGATCCTCGGCATCGACTGCCCACCGGTGGTCGGCTCGGCGGCCGCGGTGGTTCCCAAGGCGGCGGCGCGGCTCAACCTGCGCATCCCGCCGGGCATCACGCCCGAGGACGCCACCCGCGCCCTGACCGAGCACCTGACGTCCGCCGCACCGTGGGGTGTCCACTGCACGGTCGAGATCGAGGCCACCGGCTCGCCCTTCGAGGCCGCGACGGACGGACCCGCGTACCGCGCGCTGGCCGCCTCGATGCAGGAGGCCTTCGGGGTGGAGATGACGCACCTGGGCCAGGGCGGCTCGATCCCGTTGTGCAACGTCTTCGCCGAGCTGTACCCCGAGGCGGAGATCATCCTGATGGGCGTCGAGGAGCCGATGGCGCTCATCCACGCCCCGAACGAGAGCGTCGACCCGAGCGAGATCGCGTCGATGGCGTTGGCGGAGGCGCTGTTCCTCGAACGCTACGCATGACCGACCGGCGCGAGGTCTACGAGGCGCTCGACCTGGCCCTGCGCGTCGGTGAGGTCCTGCTCTCCTCGGGCGCGGGCGCCGCGGACGTCACCGCGACGATGCTGGAGGTCACCCGGGCCTGCGGCGTCCGCAACGTGACGGCCGACGTCACCTTCGTCGACCTGACCCTGCGGCACCAGCCCAGCCGGGACGAGCCGGCGGCCCTGCAGGTGCGGCGCGTCAACCGGCGGCCGGTGGACTACGCCGACCTGATCGAGGTCGACGAGACCGTCAGCGACCTCGTCGCCGGCACCGTCACGCGCAGCGAGGCACGGGACCGCGTGGCGCGGATCGTGTCGACGGGTCACCAGCGGCACCGCGGGGCCGTGACCCTCGGGTGGGGGCTCATGGGTGCCGGGATCGCGCTCACGCTGGGTGGTGGGCCCGTGGTGTGCCTGCTGGCGTTCGTCGCGGCGTGCGGGATCGACGCCACGCAGCGGCTGCTGCCACCGCAGCGCATCCCCTCGTTCTACCAGCAGGCCGCGGGTGGCTTCGTCGCCACGATGGTCGCCGTGGGTGCCTCGGCGACGGCCCTGGACGTGAACCCGTCTCGGGTCGTCACGGCCGGCATCGTCATGCTGCTGGCCGGCGTCGGCATCCTGGGCGCGACCCAGGACGCGCTCACCGGCTTCCCCGTGACCGCCGCCGCTCGCGTCATCGACGCGTTCCTCAACACCGCCGGGATCATCGCGGGGGTGGCCGCCGGGCTGACGGTCGGCGACCTGCTGGGCGTCGGCCTGCTCAATGTCACGGTCGGCGCCGCCGGGCTGGCGGAGGCCGGGGTCACCGTCGTCGGGGCGGTACTGGCCGCGTCCGCCTTCGCGTACGCGTCGTACGCACCATGGCGTGCGCTGATCGCGGGCGGGCTCGTGGGTGCGCTGGGACAGGCCGTGGTGCTGGCGGTCGACACCTCCGCCATCGGGCGGACGTGGGGCGCGGCCGCGGCGGCGATCGTGATCGGTGCCGTCTGCCATCTCGCGGCGGGCCGCTTCCACGTGCCGCCGCTCGTGGTCGTGGTCCCGGCGATCGTGCCGCTCCTGCCGGGGTTGGACGTCTACCGGGGACTCGCCCTGCTGGCCGAGGGCAAGGACGGCGTGCTCCAGTTGGCCTCGGCACTCGCGACGGCCCTGGCGCTCGCGGCGGGTGTGATCCTCGGCCAGTACGTCGCGCGCCCGATCAAGCGCGAGGCGGGCAGGCTCGAGCGGCGTCTCTCCGGACCGCGCATGGTGGGCCGGGGCTACGTCGAGTAGCGCCGGTGGGCGTCGGAGACCACCGAGGCGGCCCACTCGGCGAGCGGGCGGCCGGCGGCGCTGGCTTCGTCGACCAGCTGCTCGTGGGCCTGCGCCATGGAGATGTCGCGCCGCTCGGCGAGCACCCCCTTCGCCTGCTCGATCGCGATCCGGCTCGCCAGCGTCTCGTCCAGTCGCCCCCGCAGGTCGTCGGCCGACAGCTCGCCAGTGCTGACGATCATCACGGAGGCGAGGTCCGCGAAGGCCTGGGCGAAGAGCTGCTCGTCCTGCGCGAACGGCCGGTCAGACTTGCGGAACGCGCCCATGGCGCCGATCACGGCCCCCTGCCAGCGCACCGGCGAGGCGTGGACCGAGGCGAACCCGGACTTCTCGAGGGCCTGGCCGAAGCGCGGCCACCGCGTGAGGCACTCCTGCAGGCCCGCGGCCTGCACCCCCTCACCGCTGGCGTGGGCGTCGACGCAAGGACCCTCGTCCAGTTGTGCCTGCAGGACCTCGAGCTCGGTTGCCTCGTGGCTCGACGCCCCGAGCAGCTCGAGTGCGCCACGGGAGTTCTCGACCAGGATGCCGGTGGCCTGGGTGTCCAGGAACGCGCCACAGCTGCGGAGCAGGACGACCAGGCCACCCGCGACGTTGTGGCCGTCGGTGAGCTCTGCTGAAACTCGCGCCAGTGCGTGAGCGGCGCCGTTGGTGTCCATCTCAGTCACCCTCCACCGTGAAGTTCCGAAAGTTGATCTGGCGCCCGATCACGTGCTCGGCCACCTCGAGCAGCGTGGTGCCCGCCGAGAACGCCTGGGCGCGCAGGAGCGCGATCGCATCCGTGGGGCGTACCCCGACCTGGGCGATCACCATCCCGGTGGCCTGGTGCACCTTCGCCTGGGAGGACCACCCCTCCTCCTCGTCGGTGAAGCCGAGTGCCGTCTCGGGGTCCTCCAGCAGCGCCGCCGCGAGTGCCGCACCGAGGAACCGGTGGACGTCGGCGTCCACCTCGGCTCCCTTCCCCCGGTGGGTGCTCAGGACCCCGACCACGTGGTGCTCGAAGACCAGCGGCACGGCGGTGAGGATCCCGGTGAAGCCGGTCTCGGAGGCACGCTCGCGGAACAGCGGCCACCCGACGTCGTCACCGCTGGACAGGTCGGCCCTGCTCACCGTGCCCGACTCCAGCGCGGTCGGCGTGGGCCCCTGCCCCACGACGACCTGGAGGTCCTCGAGTGTCGCGGCGAGCGCGTCGGTGGAGCAGGCCGTCACCCGGATGTCCGGCTCGGTCGGGAGCACGATCGACGCGCCGTCCGCCTCGAGCATCCGCCGTCCGGCTTCGCACAGACGCTCGACGAGCGGGTCGACGTCCTGCAGGGACGCCAGGATCGACGCCAGCCGCGAGATGACGTGGTCGTAGGTCTCGGTCATGGGCGGGCTCTCGATCCGGTCCGGGCGGCCGGTGCGAGCCGGATGTCCGGACGAGGTGCTTCCACGGCCTCAGCGTACGCCCAGTGCTCGTCCGCGACGCGGCGCTCGATCAGGTCCATGGCGAGCACCGTCGGTCGACGACCCGGCACGCCACGTCACGCAGCGTCAGGTCCTCGGCCTCGGAGATGCGTCGCAGGACGTCGAAGGCGTGATCGGTGTCGAGCTCGTACCGCTCCATCATCATCCCCATCGCGATGCCGACGAGCTTTCGCGCCTCGACGGCGAACTGCAGTCGCTCGATGTCCAGATGAGTCGCCAGCGAGGCGGAGGCGTGGCGCGCCAGGATCGTCAGTACGGCCAGGTCCTCCTCGTGGAAGGCCCGGGCCTCGTGCGAGAACGTGGTCAGCGAGCCGTACCGCCGGCCCCGGGTCAGCAGCGGGACGCTGAGGACGCTTCGGTAGCCGAGGCCGGCCACCGCGCTGCTCCACCTCGGCCACCGCGGATCCGTTGTCGTGTCCTCGATGTGGACGGTCTCGGCCCGCTCCGGGCCGGCCGGGCACGGTCCCTCGTCGAACTCGACCTGCAGGTCATGGGCGCGACTCACCACGGCGCTCGTCGCCCCTGCGGTCCGGATCCGATGGCGACTGAGCAGCACCATCACGCCCGCGTCGTCACAGCCGGTCGCGGCCCGTGAGTAGCTCGTGACGCGCTCGATCGTCTGGTCGCTGTCGGCCGCCTCGTACAGTGCCAGCACCGCACCGGCCAGGCTGAGCGGATCGGGCTGGTCCGACGGCGAGGATGCGCCCGGAGGCATCTCCATGGTCATCGCATCCGCCTCCCATCGGGCTCGGGACCACATGATCCTGATTCCGACACTACGACAGTTCCAGCACTGCGAGCCCCGTCCGGACGCACCGATCTCGAGGCCGTGGATCAGTCCGTCTCGGTGACGCGCACCGCGATCGGGAAGTGGTCGGAGAACCCGTCCTGGTCGACGGCGTGGCCCATGCCGCCGAAGGGGACGGGCCACGGGTACTCGCCGTCATCGGACGTCCCGGGGAATCGCAGGATCTGGACCGACGCCTCGTCCACCCGCAGGGCCGAGTCCCCCGTCATCGCACGGTTCACGAGCACCTGGTCGAGCATGTTGGGCTGGTTCTGCCAGTAGAACGTGCCGTCGGGCTGCCCGGATCGCCCGCCGATGAGCGGCCAGGCGAGATTCCACAGCAGCGGGATCTCGGCGTTCCGCACCCGGTTGCGCTGCCGGGTGCTCAGTGCGTGCGTCACCAGCGACACGTCGAACGGCTCGTCGTTGAAGTCCCCCATCGCCAGCACGGGCGTGTCGGGACCGTGGACCTCGAGGACGCGCTCGTGGAAGTACGCGAGCGTCTCCCCCGCGATGTCGCGGTAGCCGGCGGACTCGTACTGGCCGCCGCTGCGCGACGGCCAGTGGTTGCCGAAGACGGCCCAGGTCCGGCCGCCGTGACGGGTCCGGAAGTTCACCTGGACGATCTCGCGGGTGGCGTTGCGGCGCATGACCACGTGGAAGAACGTCTCGTCCGGCGGGACCTCGAAGACCGTCGCGTCGTACAGGAAGGCGACGTCGATGCCGCGCGCGTCATCGGTGTCCGCGTGGGCGATCCCGTAGGTGCGCCCCGGCAGTCTCTGGCCGACGTTCGCGACCAGCAGCTCGAGGACGAAGCGGTTCTCGACCTCGCAGACACCCAGCAGGTCCGGGCCGGCGCCGCCGTTCATCTGGGCGATCACCCCGGCGAGCTGGTCGACCTTGCGGTCGCGCAGCGCGGCAGTCCATCCCTCCAGGGACTGCCCGAGGGCGCGCTTCACCTTGTCGGGGCGGCGGCTCAGCGGGGCGTCCTGCTCATCGAAGAGATTCTCGAGGTTCCACCACCCGACGTGGTACTCGACCGGCATGCGACCCACCTCCTGCGCTCACCGGTGAGGAGCGGGCGCGGCGGGGCGCTGATACGACGTCAGTCGGCGACGGGACCGATTAGGAGCGTCGGGACGGCGAGGTCCCGATCGCGCACCGTCGCGACCGTGGTCCCGGGCTTGCGCCCCCGGCGGAGCTCGGAGACCTCGACACCCGCGTCGACCAGACGCGCGCGGGTCGCCGCGATGTCCTCGCACCGCCAGGCCAGGCCACTGAACGCATCCCGTCCCGAAGGCGGATCCTGCGGGACGACGACCTCCACGATCGCGTCCGCACACCGCAGGAACAGGCCCTGGTAGCCGAAGTCGGTGTGCCGGTCCAGCCGCAGGTCGAGCCCCAGCCGCGCCCCGAAGTCGGCAGCCGCACGCACGGCGTCCCCGCTCGTCACGACCACGTGGTCCAGCGCGAGTCCCTCGCGCTGACCAGCCTCGGACGCAGGAGCCAGGCGCCACGTCGTCCCGCCCAGGTCGAACCCACCGGCGTCGCCGGACAGCCCGCGGCGCTGCAGCAGCCGCTCGGTCGCCGCGACGTCCTCGACGGCGAGCACGACCGCGGCCAGGCCGGGGTCGCCCGAGACGATCTCGACCGCGAGGTCGACGCCGAGGCGCTCCCACGCCTCACTGGTCGCGGCGACATCGGCGGTGGTGACGACGAGACCCGTGATCCTCATCGCGCCATCATCGCGCGACGGTCCTGCCCTCATCACACCGGAGCCAGCGGCCGGTGGGCGCCATCGGGCAGCGTGACGGTCACCGCGGCTCCGGGTCGCACCACTCCCCCGCGCTCGACGACCGACATGACGCCGGCCTTGCGGATCACCTCGCCGTCGACCTTCTCCAGCATGACCTTCATCAGCCCGGGCCGGAACCGGTTGATCAGGACGCACGGGTGGCGCAGTCCGGTGAGCCTCACGACCGGCCCGTCCAGGTCCAGCAGGGTGCCCTCGGGAAGGCCGAGCAGGTCGATGCCCGAGGTCAGGACGTTCTCGCCCAGGTCACCCGGCCCGAGGTCGTACCCGCGCGCCCGGGTCTCCTCGAAGAGCTCGGACTGGATCAGGTGCACCTGACGCAGGTTGAGCCGGTTCGGGTCCTTGCGCACGTCGTACCGGTGCTGGACGAGCGTCCCGGCGTGCGCGTCGCCCAGGACGCCGATGCCGGCGACGAGCTCGATCGACTCGGCCGGGACCTTGCTGAACCGGTGGGTCCGGTCACGGCTGATGGCCAGGACGTGCGGCATCAGGGCAGCTGGATCGAGACCAGCTCGGCGCCGTCGGGGTTGCGGTAGGTCCAGCGAACCTTCGGGTCCTGCACACCGGCCGCCTCCATCTCGGTGAAGATCGCCTTGGCCGCGCCCTCGAGCACGCTGCGGGTGCCCTCGATCTGGGTCTTCGCCGCGGCGGGGTCGACCTCGTTCGCGAACGTGTAGTCGTAGACGAGCGTGTCGTCGCCCTCGGCCGAGACCTGGAAGTCGCTGTAGAGGTCGTCGAAGCGGGCCATCTCGCCCTCGGACTGCGTGCGGACCTTGTCGACGTACGACTCGAGCTGCGGGTTCGACTCCTGCTCGGCCGTGGTGGCGACGGCGCTCGGCGTCGACTCGGTCGCGGCGTCGTCCTTCGTGTCGTCGGACGAGCCGCAGGCCGAGACGGCCGCCAGGGCCAGGGCCGCGATCACGATCCGGGGCGCGAGGAGACGGGGACGTCGGGGAGTCGTGTTCATGACTCGATGCTCACACAGGGCACGCCTCGGACGGCTCCGGGGCCGAGCGCTCGAACCGCGCTCCCGTGACGTATGGGCGAGGATCGAGGCAGCGAGCGAGTGCGTAGGAGGGCGACGGTGCCGGTGTGGATCGAGGCGGGCCTGTGGGGGCTGTTGGCCGGCGGCGCGCTGGTGATCGGTGCCGCCGTCGCATGGGCGGTGTCCGTGCCCCGTCGGGTGGTCGCGTCGGTCATGGCGTTCGGCGCCGGCGTGCTCATCTCGGCCCTGTCCTTCGACCTCGTGGACGAGGCCGAGGCGATGGGCGGGCTGACGCCGACCGTCCTGGGGTTCCTGGGCGGTTCCCTGGCCTACGTGGCCGCCAACCTGGTTCTGGCCCGCCGCGGTGCCCGGCACCGGAAGCGGTCGGGTGCCGAGCAGGCGTCGGAGCAGGAGCAGTCCGGTAGCGGCACAGCCATTGCGATCGGCGCGCTCCTCGACGGGATACCGGAGTCGGTCGTGCTCGGCCTGTCGCTCGTGGGTGGCGGCGGCGTCGGGGTTCCAGTGCTCGCAGCGATCTTCGTCTCCAACCTGCCCGAGGGACTCTCCAGCGCGGCCGGCATGAAGCGCAACGGCCGCTCGGCTCGCTACGTGTTCGGGGTCTGGGGCGGGATAGCGGTGGCCAGCGGGCTGGCGGCGATGAGCGGCTGCCTGCTGCTGGAGGACGCCTCGCCCACCACGATCGCGGCGATCACCGCAGTGGCGGCCGGAGCGATCCTGGCGATGGTGGCCGACACGATGATCCCCGAGGCGTTCGAGCGCACGCACCTCTACGCGGGACTGCTCACCACGATCGGCTTCCTGTGCGCGTTCACGATCTCACGGGCGGGCTGACCGGGGCACGTAGCCGGATCGCCGCAGGTGGTCGAGCAGCAGGTCCACCAGGGGCAGGTGCTCGATCTCCTCGGGCCTGAACCAGGCCGCCTCGTCCGCGTCGTCGCCCGCGCGCAGGTCGCCGCTGACGACGGTGGCGGCGAAGTCGTGGATCTCGTACTCGCGTCCGTCGCCGGTGGGGATGGTGACCATCCACAGCTCCGGCCCCACGGTCACGACGAGGCCGGTCTCCTCCAGCACCTCGCGGGCGGCCGCCTCCTCGAGCGGCTCCCCCGGCTCGACCTTCCCACCGGGGACCGACCACAGTCCGCGTCCCGGCGGCCGGCCACGACGGACCAGCAGGAGGCGGCCGTCCTGGTCCAGAATGACGGCGCTCGCGGCGAGGATCGGTGCGTGCGGCATGGCGTCAGTCGAGGTCATGGCACCAGCACGCGCAAGGCCCCTGGCGCCACCGTCGCCGTGACCGGCAACTCGGTCAACCGCTCTCCGTCTCCGTAGGCGACGACGTCGCCGGTCGAGGAGATGGTGACCGACCGGCCGCGGAACGTGCGCACCTGCGGCACGTCGACGTGGCTGCCGTCGTAGATCTTGGGCATCAGGCGGATGAGGGTCAGTCGCGACGCCTTCGGGATGACGACGACGTCGAGCACGCCGTCATCGACCACGGCGCTGGGCGCAACGTGCATGCCCTTGCCGTAGTAGCCGCTGTTCGCGATCACGATCGAGAAGGCGTCGAGCGAGATCTCCGTGTCGTCGACCGTGAGCGAGTACGTGGTGGGCTGGTAGGTCAGCAGGGACCGCACGGCGGCGTACGGGTACTGCAGCGCACCCGGCAGCCGATGGGCGCGGTCGACGATCTCGGACGCGAGCGAGTCGACTCCGGCGTAGACGCTGCCCAGGACGACCCGCTCCCCCACCGTGATCACGTCGACCGGTGTCGCCGTTCCCTCGAGCAGGGTCCGGGCAGTCGTCTCGGGCTTCGCGTCGACCAGGCCCAGCTGACGGGCGAAATCGTTGCCGCGACCGCTGGGGATGATGCCGAAGTCCGCGTCCCGCGCGATCACCGCGCCGGCCACCGAGGCGACCATGCCGTCGCCCCCGCAAGCCACGACCGTCTGGCCCAGCGCGACGGCGACGCCGACCTCCTCCACCGAGTGGTCGAGGCCCAAGCTCACGACGACCTGGACGTCCGCGCCGCGGTCGCGCAGTTGCTGGGCGACCGGCTTCACCCGGTCGAGCGCCTTGCCGCCGCCCGAGGCGGGATTGACGAGGACGCGGAACGACCTCATGGGACCAGCACGCCCGGGTTGAGCACCCCGGCCGGGTCGAGGCGGTCCTTGACGGCCCGCAGGATCTCGACGCCGACGGGACCGATCTCCTGCGCCAGCCACGGCTTGTGGTCGGTGCCGACGCCGTGGTGGTGCGTGATGCTGCCGCCCGCGGCGATGATCGCGTCGGACGCGGCCGCCTTGGCCGCGAGCCACTGGTCGATGCCGTCGCCGTCCATCTTCACGGCGACGGTGAAGTAGAGCGAGCAGCCCGTCTCGTAGACGTGCGAGATGTGGCAGAGCACGATCGGGTTGCCGAGCGAGCCGGCGAGCGCCGTCTTGACGTCCTCGTAGAGCGCCGGGATCTGCGACCAGTAGGTCACCGTCTCGAGGGTCTCCACCAGCACGCCGATGTCGAGCAGCGAGTCACGCAGGTAGGGGCCGTCGTACCGTCCGCTGGCCCAGCTCTCGTCGATCCCGTCGCTGGTGCCGCCGAGGTCGCTGAGCGCCGCCGAGACGACCGAGCGCTCACGGTCGACCGTGGCCTGGTCGCCCTCGTACCCGGTCACCATGAGGCAGCCGGGCTGGCTCTCGGCGCCCACCGAGGACGGGTCCGCGAGGTTCACCATGGTCTCGAGCTCGTCGGAGAGGCGAAGGACGGTCGGCGCGATGCCGGCCTGCTTCAGGGCACGCATCGCGGCGGCGCCCTCGAGGAAGGACGGGAAGCGCCAGTGCTCGTAGACCTTCACCGGCGGCACGTTGCGCACCCGCACCGTGACCTCGGTGACGACGCCGAAGGCTCCCTCCGATCCCATGATCAGCTCACGCAGGTCGGGGCCGGACGCGTTGGAGGGCGACTGCCCCAGCTCGAGGTCGCCGATCGGCGTGGCCACGCGCAGCGCGACGACGATGGAGTCGAAGCGGCCGTAGCCGCTGCTGGCCTGGCCGCTGGAGCGCGTGACGGCGAAGCCGCCGATCGAGGCGTACTCGAAGCTCTGCGGATGGTGCCCGAGGGTCACGCCCTCGGACGTCAGGAGTGCTTCGGCCTCGGGACCGAGCAGTCCGGGCTCGAGCGTCGCGGTCATCGACTCGTGGTCGACCGCGACGAGGCGCTTCATCCGGGTGAGGTCGAGGGCGATCGTGCCGGCGTATCCCTCGCGCCGCGCCACGAGGCCGCCGACGACGGAGGTGCCTCCGCCGAACGGGACCAGGGCGACGCGCTCGTCGCTGCACCAGCGCACGACACGGGCGACCTCGTCGTGGCCTTGGGGACGAACGACAGCGTCCGGTGCGTCGCTGGCGTCTCCCCCGCGGATCCTCAGCAGGTCGGGGGTGGACTTGCCGCGTGTGTGCCGGACGCGGGACTCGTCATCGGTCAGCACGTGGTCGTCGCCGACCAGCGCACGGAGTCCGCCGAGCAGGTCCCCCGCGAGTCCGATGGGCGGCAGGGCGACGTCGTCCAGGGCGACGGTCGGGCGTTCCTCGACCGGACCGACGAAGGCCTCGATCAGGCCGCGGGTGGACGCGGACACAGGATGGACCTTGGCCGGGTCGCCCCAGCGGCTCCAGTGCATGGGGCTCGTCATGCGCTACAGTGTTACACATGTTGTCCATCTGTCACACCCCTTCGCGCCGATGAGCACCACGCTCGCGCCCGGGCCCGAGTCGCGGTACCTGGACGCAGCCCGGGAGTGCATCGTGCAGCTGGGCTGGAGGCGCGCGACGCTGACCGACATCGCCCGGCGCGCCGGGGTGTCGCGGATGACGATCTACCGGCGGTGGCCCGACACCGGCGCCCTGCTGAGTGACCTGCTCGTCCGCGAGTGGGGTCAGCTGTTCGAGGACGCTGCCCTCACCGGCGGACGCCTCGCCGACGGGATGACGCGCACCGTTGCGACCCTGCGCGAGAACGAGCTCTTCCTCAAGATCATCGAGGTCGATCCCGAGCTGCTGCTGCCCTACCTGTTCGAGCGGCTGGGCCGGAACCAGGCGGCTGCCCTCGAGTTGCTGGAGCTACAGGTGCGCGACGCTCAGGAGCGCGGCGAGGTCCGCGCCGGCGACGCGCGCCTGCTCGCCCAGACCTTGCTGCTGACGACCTACGGATTCGTCCTGTCGGCGCGGACCTTCGAGCTCTCGCTCGAGGAGCTCGACGCCGAGCTGAGGACACTGATCGAGAGGTACCTCGCACCATGACCGCCCTGAACGCCGCCCGCCGAGCCGCCGACCTCGCGTCGCTCCCCGATGAGGTCGACGTCCTCGTCGTCGGCCTGGGAGTGACCGGCGCGGGGGTCGCCCTCGATGCTGCGTCCCGCGGGCTGACGGTGCTGGCGGTCGAGGCGCACGACTTCGCCTTCGGCACCTCGCGCTGGAGCTCCAAGCTGGTGCACGGCGGGCTGCGGTACCTCGCGAAGGGGCAGGTGGGCATCGCCCACGAGAGCGCCGTCGAGCGCGGGATCCTGATGACCCGGACGGCGCCGCACCTGGTGCGTCCGATCGCCACGTTCATCCCGCTGGGCCCGCGCATGTCGCGTGCCCAGGCGGCCGTGACGCGGGCGGGCTTCTGGGCCGGTGACGCGCTGCGCGCCGTGGCGCGCACACCGCGAGCGGTGCTGCCGCGACCGCGGAAGATCGGTGCCGCCGAGGCTGCGGAGCTGTGCCCCTCCGTAGATCCGCGTGACCTGCGCGGCGCACTGATCGCGTACGACGGCCAGCTGGAGGACGACGCACGACTGGTCACGGCGCTGGTCCGGACCGCGGCCCGCGAGGGCGCGACGATCCTGAACCACACCCGCGCTCTCGACGTGACCGGCACTTCGGCGACTCTGCGCGACGAGATGACCGGCACGACGTACTCCGTGCGCGCCAAGGCCGTCGTCAACGCGGCCGGCGTTTGGACGGGCCACGTCGTGCCGGGCCTCAAGCTGAAGCCGAGCCGCGGCACGCACCTCGTCCTGCGCGGCGACTCGATCCCGGGACTCACGGTGGCGCTGACGGCCCCGGTGCCCGGCGAGACGAACCGCTTCGTGTTCGCCCTCCCCCAGCCTGACGGCCAGATCTACGTGGGCCTGACGGACGAGGAGGTCGAGGACGAGATCCCCGACGTGCCCCAAGGCTCGGAGGCCGAGATCACGTTCCTGCTCGACGTCATCAACGGCGTCCTGGCGAAGCCGCTCACCCGTGACGACATCGTGGGCACGTTCGCGGGACTGCGTCCGTTGCTGGACGCCGGCGGGCGGACGGCCGACCTGTCGCGAAAGCACGCCGTGCTCACGTCCGAGACCGGTGTCCTCACGATCGTCGGCGGCAAGCTGACGACCTACCGCAAGATGGCGCAGGACGCGGTGGACGCTGCTGTCGAGCATGCGTCACTCGCGGCGGGTCCGTGCCGCACGCACGACCTGCCACTCATCGGCGCGGGGCCGGTGCCGTCCGGAGCGCCTGCGCGGCTGATTCGTCGGTACGGCTCAGAGGCTCCCGAGGTGCTGGCCAACGCGGTCGCCGTCACCGGTCAGACCGAGGCCGAGGTGCTGGCGCCCGTGGTCGGTGAGGACGGCCCGACGTTGGCTGAGCTGATCTGGGGCGTCACGCACGAGGGAGCCCTGACCGTCGACGACCTGCTGGACCGGCGGACACGGATCGGGTTGGTCGCTGTCGACCGCCAAGCCGGTGTCGCGGCCGCGGAGACGGCCCTGGCCGTCGCGACGGCGGGTCATTAGGAACGAGCGGGAGCCGGCAAGGCGACCCAGTTCGCCCATAATGCAGTAGCGGCGTCCAGCGACAAAGTCGTTGCTTCAGGCCCGACCAGTAGCGCGCTTGCGAAAAATGCCGTTTGCGGGTCGCGCGCGTGATCAACTGACGCCGTGAGTGATGACGCAAAGAGCACAGACTTGCAGGACATGACGTCGACTAGGGCTTCAGACGACTTAGCTCGGACGGCCGCTGCGGCTGAGCCTCGAACTGATTCGTCGCTGCTTGAGGAATTGGACCGGCTCCCTCGCGACTTACTGAGTGATGTGGTCCTAGCGCTCCAGCGTGCCGGGCTTCGAATGATCAAACGCAATGGATACGGGTCGATTGATGCTACGGCTACACGCGACGCGGCGCTGGATTCAATGCTTGTCTTTCGCGACTTTCACGACTTCAACGAGAACCCCTTGGCGGGGAGTTGGGATGTGCTCCTCAACGAGGCGGAGTTAGAACTGTCAGATGCACACGTTGCTTCGGGCCGCGAAGTGATGGAGGCGATGACTTGGGACCCGGCGTCCCGCGTCACGCTGGGTCAATGGGCTTGGGCCAACGGGATTCTGGTCGGAAAAGATCGCAGGCTTGAACCAGCGATTCGAGCAGCGGAGTCACTCTCATGCGAGGAGTACGTGCTCGCCCTAGACCAAGCAGGGATTGCCGCAGAGAAAGCCATTGCGATGGGCACGCTGCCCTGCAGCCGCGAGCTCGCCACCGAGCAACCGGCCTTGGCTGTCTTCGCCATGAAACTCTGGAGGGCCACGAGCGTCCATTCATCGTTATTCATCGGAAACGCCCTGGCGGCGAACAGTCTGAGAATGGATGGCAGCGAGGATCCTGATATCACCGCGAAACAGAAATCGTCCGCCAGCACCGGGGGTCGAAGCAACTCGACTCGTTCACGGACGCCGCAGGAGACGGGGGCCGTACTCGAAAATGGCGTCGTAGGCGTCCTCGGAAGACTATTCGACCTTTCCCGGGATGCGACAGGCTTCTCGATGCTGGAACTCCGTAAGCAACTGTCTGGCACGCAATTCGGTACCGACGTCATCATCCGGGCTAGAGCCGCCAAGGTCAGATCGACCTGCCTGCTTGAGTGCAAGAACTACCGAAGAGCAGTCAGGCTCGCAGACATCTCCGAGAAACTGCTCGCTGCAGAGAACTACTACGACCACGAACCTGTCGACCACTGGATTTTGATCTCACCTCATAGCGACCCTTCGAACGAACTGGATCTTCAGGTCCAGAAGTGGAACGCCAATAGGCGGTTCCCATTCCAGATTCAACTCTGGTCGCCGCAGAATGGGGTTCGAAGGCTACTGGCGGTCGACCCTTCGGCCTATTCCGATGTCTACGGGGCGGATGCGCTCGTGCCGGATGTCGATTCTGCCGAGGTGGTCGAAGACTTCACCAACCGCCTCCGCCCGGTCCCGCGCGTCCCCGCTTCCGTCGCCGACTATCTCGATTCGCCCGGTAACTTTCTCCAACCGAACGAGCGGGAATGGGTTTCGCTTCTCGCCCATCACATATCTCGGCGAGGACTCGACTCCGATGGCCGACCGCTCGCCCTCCCCTTGGACGAGGCGA
The DNA here is from genome assembly GCF_032084975.1 of Aeromicrobium sp. Lineage (GTDB taxonomy): Bacteria > Actinomycetota > Actinomycetes > Propionibacteriales > Nocardioidaceae > Aeromicrobium. The sequence continues at coordinate 5,562 of NZ_DAMDLR010000041.1, read as the reverse complement.
TCCTGGCGTCGCTCCAGCCGACTCCAAATGGTTCCACAGCATTGCTCACTGCGGATTTTGGCGAGGGCAAGAGTTTCTTCACCGTTTCCTTTTGCAACACGCTTCGGGAGCGCTTCCTTTCCGACCCTGCGCCAGCGAATCCAATCCCCTTCCGTTTCTTTCTCAAGGACTTCCGCCGGCTCGAGTCCGCCACCTTGTTCCTACAAGATCAGTTGGAGCGCATTGGCATCTCTAGAGGCGATTGGACTCGCCTAAGTCAGCAATGGAGGGTTCTTGTCGTCTTGGATGGCATGGACGAAATGTCCGTCCCCCAAGATCCGTCCACCGTGCGAGAGAACTTTCGGAAGGTCGACGATCTTCTCCGGGAGCTCTCCGGAGTTTCAGTACTCGTTACGACTCGACCGAGCTTCTTCATTTCGGATCGCGATCGCCAGAAGATGCTCGACAGACTGAGGCATCCCACGGAGTTCCAACTCGCACAGCCTGATCGGCGAGAAACCGTTAATCACCTTCGGGAGTTCGCGGGTGCCCATCAACTCGGTCCCAAACTCGATCGAATAAAGGAACTTTACGATCCGGTTGGTCTTGCGGGAAAGGTTCTCTTCCTCGAGATGATCAAGACCACGCTTCCCGACCTGCCTGAGGACCGCTTTGACGAGCGGATCCTCTATGAAACCTATGTCGAGCAGAGTTTCCGGCGTAAGCCCGAGCTCCTTCGGGACCCGAGTGACTCGTTGACCGATGACGAGCTGTTCTCCCAAGCCCTGCAGTTACTCGAGAAGATCGCGGTAGCAATCCATAGTCGTGGTGAGGCGCTCGTCGATCTGAGGGACTTCCTCCAAGACGAAGGCGGAGCGGCGCAATTGTTGTGGAGGTCAGCTGAGAACCCGGAACTGAATAGCGACGCAACTGTCCGTGTGGGCGGAAGGTCGCTCCTCAGACGCGTTCGCCGAAGCAACCACGCAGAAACAGAGGACCGCTGGCTGGTGGACTTTTTCCATCGAAGCATGAAGGAGTACTTCGTCGCACGGGCAGTCGTGCGGGCTCTTGCTCATCCTCGCGCGTTCGAAGCGACACGTGCCCTCATGCGTGAACTGCCGGTGCAATCGGAGATTCTTACCTTCTTCCGACTGATGGTTGACGAGTTGCGCGACCCAGTAACCGTACTGTCGAGCGTCGCGCGCTCTTCGCGAATGGACATAGACGACACAGGAACCATTGGCGGTTCTTCCATATCCATGTATCACGCTGTCGGCGGCAATTTTTCGGGCGAGTCGTGGCGCGGTCTTCGACTGGATGGCGCCCTACTCGTCGGAGCGAACCTAACGCAGTCTGACTTTCGAACCTCAAGCCTTCGCGGAGCGAACCTCTCGTCGACTGATTTTCGGGATTCGGACCTTCGTGGCGCTGACCTCACGGACGCGAATCTGGGCATGGGAGAACGAATCATCGATCTTCACCATGCGGGAACCGACACCCGTTCCGGCTCATTTCTTGGCCTAACGTCAAAAGGTGGGCTGGTGAACTTGCACGTTGACCGCTCAGGCGAAGTCACGTTTGAGGAAATCAGCGTTGAGTTGGGCATGCTGAGAGCTCGGCGAGTTTTCGCTCTGAATGAGAGTGCCAGTCTCGTCGTCGGTGACGGTCAGATCACGGTCGTCGAGCAAGGCCAGAAGTCTGCAACAGTCGCGTTTCAGTTTAGGGCCGCGAGCTCGATGCTCGAGGCGGACCTCGTCGGACCTGACTACATTGGGCTCTTGCATACGGATGAGTACGCCGGTCTGAGCGCCGCTCTTATTAACCTTGAGTCTTGCGAACCGGTCTGGACGGTGCACCTGCCCACTACTTCGCACGATTGCCGGTGGGGGTCACAGGCCGTTTTCTTCCTGAGCAACGACGGCTTCAGTTCCATCCGAAGCGACGGCGAGACGCACAGGTTCGAACTCGCGATCAAGGGCTGCACTGCGGTGCATGTCCGCCAAAGTCCCGCCGAGCCCGCGGATGATGGCTCGGTCGTTTTGTGTGGCACCAGCATGGGAGCAGTCGTCAACGTCCGTTCGCAGCGGAGCAGAGTCGCCGGTGTCGATGCGGAGCTGGTTAGCCCGATAAGAGCTCTGGTTGGGGCTGGCTCGCTTGTGCTGTCGGCGAGTTACGACGGCACGATTGGGGTCTGGGAAACTCGCGAGGGCGTTGTCCAGGCAGTGAACTCATCAGAGCGACGACTTCGATGTGAGGGCGCTCAGGTCTCCCAGATGTCCGGCGACCGGGAGAGGATGCTGTTCACATCCAACGGCGCGATCCCGTGAACTTCCGTGCAGATCTGAAAAGGTAGGAAGGTTGCACGTTTCCGCCCGTGCGCTGGCGAGGGGCACACGGGCTTGGCGGATCCTCCGCACTTTGCGCGAGTCGCGACCGCCTCGTTCAATGAGACCCGGATCTTAAATCGGATGCGCTTCGCCTTGGATGGGCTCAATCCGATCCGAGACTAAGCCGTTCCCTTCGTTGAGACGTTCGGCCGCGTTTGGCCTAGTGAATCTGGCAACGCCAGCATCCCGTACAGGTGTGGCTGCGAGGATCGCGAATGTGAGCGATTTCGAAATCGTGCGCGTTGATGAGCGCGACAGTTCCTGGGAGGATGACCATCCTCGTTTCCGGGTCTACCTCCACGGAAGTGGCCAATCGTCGATCTCCGGTTGGACCGATACCTACGACGTCATTGGGGCAGACGTCCTTCAAGTGATCGATTGGGCGCAACGACAGACAGGTGGTCTGCTGACCTACGCCATCGCCTTGGTGTCAGACCTCTACAGCCAGGACGAAAATTCCGAGGTCGATCGTGGTCTCACATGGCTGGTGGGAATCGACGGCAACGACGACACGGACAACGATCCCCGCGCAGCCGAGACTCAACGTCGCATGCTCGCCCGCCGCCACGACCCCGTAATCATCCCGGCGCAGGATCGCATGCCTGAGGGCTTGCCCGACCCGTACAACGACGGCACCGAAAGTCGCTGACTATTCGTCAGCCTGGGTTGTCGGGTAGCTAGTTCCGGGAACCCACAGGCGCCCCACTTCGCCGCGAGTCTTACGGTTTGTCGAGATCGAGACGGATTGATCGCGATGCACGCGAGCCGGCCGTCGATGCGCTCGCTACCGCATGGAGGCGAGTCATGTGCGATTCATGAAGTGCCTGACGAACATGCGATGTCCGGACATAGATTGTCACCTCATCTCCAGGCTCCAAGCGCGTGGGAAGACGGGCAGGCGCATTCAGCTGAGGAAGGTCGCCACTTGCAAAGGGCAGAACTTTCTTGATGCCGAGGAGGCCCTTGGGTCGCGCACCCGCGGGCCACACTCGGTCGAAGAACGTGTGCCTGCCAAGAGTCGGGTGCACCGTTTGCAGAACTGTTGCTCGCCTTCCCACATTCGTAACGGTCATTGCGATCACGTCGAACGGTGGCGTGCCAGGTCCGACGATCCGCATGTCCGCGGTTTTAACCCGAAGACGCGGTCGATCGATCCGGACTGCGTACCAGAGCTGCCATGCCAGCGACGTCAGCGCGAGAAGAACTCCCGCGCCCGCCAGGGTTCCCCATCCATCGTCCACGCGGTAACGATAGGGGCAACGGGCGGGAGTGCAGCTTGTCATCCCGCGTCACTTCGCCGCTTAAGACCGTCGCGCTCCAGTGACTCGCGCTTCCGGTCGTGGACCCGGCTGACCACCTCATGGCGTGAAAGATCCTGAGCTTGAGGGTCATCGACTCCCTACGCGCCGGAAGAACTCTCGATGGCGCGTTCTGCTCACCACCGCCCGAGCATCGCCGGCGTCACGACCGCCGACGCTCGTCCAGCCTCAGCGGCGCTTCTTCACCCGGATCGTGTACTTCCCCTTCACGATCTTCGTGTTGCCGGCGCGGTCGACGGCGGTCGCGCGCCACGTGACGACCTTGCCCTTGCGCGACTTCCGCTTGGAGGTCACGACCTTGCAGGACGCGACTCCGGAGAGGGTGTCGGACGCCCGGCACGAGAGCCGCCGGGCCTTCGGGTACTTCGCACCGGAGCGCGCGCCCCGCACCTTGAGCTTCGGGGCGGTCCGGTCGATGTTCACCCCCGGGCTGCTGACGGATCCGACGGCGCCCAGGGCGTCGGCGACCGAGCGCTTCACAACCTGGTTGCGGCCGTTCGCGGCCAGTCGCACCGGCGCCGGGCACGCCGTCGTCAGGGGCAGCGTCCCCGTGCAGGCGAATGTCACCGTGACCGGGGTCCGGTACCACCCACGGCGGGCGGGAGCCGACGAACTGAGCGTCGCCTTGACGGTGGGGCGGGCGTACGGGTCGGTGACCAGCTCGACGGCCGGCGTCTCGGGCGTGCCCGCGCCCTTCACCACGGCGCGGATGCTCGCCACACCGGGCGTCGTCGACCCGGTCAGGGTCGTCGCGTAGGTGCCATCGCCCCGGTCGACGACCTCGGCGAAGGACTGCTTGGCATCGGTGCTGGTGAACGAGACGTCCAGGCCTGCGAGCAGCCGGCCGCTCGTGGAGCGTGCGGTGGCCGTCACGGGCACGGTGTCGTTCCCGGTCGCGAGCAGGGCCTTGGGCATAGGCAGGACCGTGACGGCGTAGCCCTCGGTCGTCACCTCGGCGCCGTAGGACGTCGCGCCCGGCGCGCTCGCGCTGATGGTCGAGGCGCCCACGGTGGTCGACCCGGTCAACGTCGCCGAGTAGGTCCCGTCGCCGTGATCGGTGACGGCGCTGAACGTGTGACCGGGATCGGTGCTGGTGAAAGCAACGCCGAGACCATCGACGCCGACATCACTTGCACTGGTCGCCTTCGCCCGGACCGTGACCTCGTCAGAGCCCGTACCCACCAGGTCGTTCATGGGCGCGACACGGAGCTCGTAGCCCTCGGTCGTGACCGAAGTCGTCCCGGACACGTCATGCTCGCGGACGCTGCCCCGAGCCGTCGCGGTGACCGTGGCAACGCCGACGGTGGTCGACCCGGTCAGGGTCGAGGAGTAGGTGCCGTCGCCGTGGTCGGAAACCGGGCCCAGCGAATGGGCCGGGTCGGTGCTGTCGAACAGCACCTCCAGACCCGGGACCGGGGTGCCGTCCGCGAGGGTCGCGGTCGCGGTGACCGTGGTGGAGTCCTCGCCCGACGAGACGAGCGTGGAGTCGGCGACGCCGACGGCGACCTGGGTGACCGGTCCCGCGTCGTAGGTGATGGTCACGGTCGGGTCGACGGTGCGGTCGGCAAGCGAGAGCTCTCCGCCGTCCGGCACCAGGCTCGAGCCGCCGCCTCCGCCGGCTCCGTAGTACTGACCGGTGCCGCCACCGCCACCGCCGTAGACACCGCCGCCCCCGCCTCCGCCGCCGCGGAACGGCGACCCGGAGAAGCGAGAGGAACCACCGGCACCGTACGTTCCGGCGTTGCCGTTGCCCCGGCCGGGATTGCTGTAGGAGCTGTCGAAGCCACCCGCACCGCCCTCAGTCGCACTGGCGGCGCCGCCCCCGCCCGCGACCCCGCGGACCCCGGCGTACTCGGGCGCCGACGCGCCCGCGTCGC
>NZ_DAMDLR010000040.1:0-23811 GCF_032084975.1 Aeromicrobium sp. | reverse complement strand
CCTGCCTCGTCCTGGCCGGGCGCGTGGACGTCGGCAGCCGCGAGATGCGCGCCCTGGGGGTCGAGTCGGCCTACGGTGTCGTCGACCGGGTGGGCCAGGAGGCCGCGATGGCCGAGCCGGCGCGGCACCTCGCCGACCTCGCCGCGCGCGTGGCCCGCTCGTGGTCCGTCTGAGGCTCGTGGTCCTCCTGCCAACATGGCGCGCCGCTCGATCCGCCACCCCCAGCGCGTACCATGGGGAATCGAAACGGATCGACCCGTGTTGCACACCAGTGACAGACCGATCCATCCGTCGACCGAGGAGCCTCGATGACCGCCACGGACCAGACCAGCACCGACCCCACCGCGACGTCCACGTCCACGCCTGCTGACGGGATCACCCTGTCGTCGGGTGCGGCCAGCAAGGTGAAGAGCCTGTTGGACCAGGAGGGTCGCGACGACCTGGCCCTGCGCATCGCGGTGCAGCCCGGCGGCTGCTCCGGACTGCGCTACCAGCTCTTCTTCGACGAGCGCTCGCTCGACGGCGACGAGATCCGCGAGTTCGACGGCGTCAACGTCGTCGTCGACCGGATGAGCCTGCCGTACCTGCACGGCGCGACGATCGACTTCGTCGACACGATCGAGAAGCAGGGCTTCACGATCGACAACCCCATGGCCACGGGCTCGTGCGCCTGCGGCGACTCGTTCCACTGAGTCGGTCGACCCACACACGCTGATCGGGGCGTGCCCACCGCATTGCGGAGGGCACGCCCCGATCGCGTATGGTCGCTGGGTGCACCTCGCAATCGCCGGTTCGGTCGCGACCGACCACCTGCAGACCTTCGACGGCAAGTTCTCCGACTCGCTCGTCCCCGACCAGCTGGACAAGCTGGCGGTGTCGTTCCTGGTCGATGACCTCGACGTCCGTCGCGGCGGCTGCGCCGCCAACATCTCGTTCGGCCTGGGCAGCCTGGGGCTGCACCCGACGCTCGTCGCCGCCGTCGGGCGCGACTTCGTCGACCAGGGCTACCGGGCCTGGCTCGAGAACGCGGGCGTCGACTGCGCCCGCCTGCTGATCTCGCCCACCCTGCACACGGCGCTGTGCACCATCACGACCGACGCGGCGCACGCGCAGATCGTCACGTTCTACCCCGGTGCGATGGCCCAGGCCCGCCAGATCGACATCGCGCAGCTGCACGCCGACACGCCCATCGACCTGCTGCTGATCGGCCCGGACGACCCCGAGGGCATGCTGCGGCACACCCGCGCCGCGCGTGAGCTCGCCATCCCGTTCGCCGCCGACCCGTCCCAGCAGCTCGCGTGGGCCGACGGCGAGCTGATCGCCGACCTCATCGACGGCGCCGCCTACCTGTTCAGCAACGACTACGAGGCCGCGCTCATCGCCAAGAAGACCGGCTGGAGCGACGAGGACATCGCCGAGCGCGTCGGCGTCCGCGTCGTGACGCACGGCAAGGACGGCTGCGTCGTCCACGCCGCCGACGGCACACGCCACGAGGTGCCGGCCGTCGACGGCGTCACCGCGGTCGACCCGACCGGAGTCGGCGACAGCTTCCGCGCGGGCTTCCTGGCGGGCGTCGCGGCGGGTCTGGACCTGCAGCGCGCGGCCCAGGTGGGCTGCACGATCGCCGCCAGTGTCGTCGAGACGATCGGCACGCAGGAGTACCGCTTGGATCGCGAGGGATTCCTCGATCGCGTCGGCTCGACGTACGGCGACCAGGCCCGGGCCGACATCGGCTCGGCCCTCTCGATCAGCCATGATGACGTAGTCAAGTCAGGCTGACCTAACCCCCGATGCGGGCACTCGCCTGCGTTACTGTTGTTCAAAACCACCCTGTGGTCAGATCTTCTGAGAAAGGCGCTCCGTGGGTCGGATGAAACTGGCGGTAATGACCGCCCTGGCCGCCGTCGTACTCGGCGGTTGCTCCCCCTTGGACGAGTCGGACCTGAGCCGACTCGCGCTCCCTGTCGCCGGCTCGGACCGGTCGATCTACATGTGGAACCTGTGGCTCGGCACGTGGATCGCGGTGCTGGTCGTGTTCGTCGTGGTCTTCGGCATGATCCTGTACGCGCCGATCAAGTACCGCCGCAGGAACGTCGATGACCCGGCGCCGGTCCAGGTCCGCTACAACCTCCCGCTGGAGGCGCTCTACACGATCGCTCCGGTCATCGTCGTGGCCATCTTCTTCTTCCACACCGTGGACGCCCAGAACGGGCTGCTCGAAGAGGTCGAGAATCCCGATCACACGATCGAGGTCGTCGGCAGCAAGTGGCAGTGGACCTTCAACTACCTCGACGGCGCCCCCGGCGGTGAGCCCGTGTACGACCAGGGTGACACCGCGAACCTGCCCGAGCTGTGGCTTCCGGTCGACGAGTCCGTCAAGTTCGAGCTCATCTCGCCGGACGTCATCCACTCGTTCTGGGTTCCCGAGTTCTACATGAAGATGGACGTCGTCCCGGGCAAGATCCCCGGCAAGGACGGCAACAACCAATTCACGATGACGCCGAACCGTGAAGGCACCTTCACGGGCCGCTGTGCCGAGCTGTGCGGCGTCTACCACTCCCGCATGCTGTTCAAGGTCAAGGTCGTCTCCGCACAGGAGTACCGCGCGCACCTCGCCGACCTCGAGGCAGCCGGGCAGGTGGGTGCGCCGCAGGGCGCGGCTGCCGCGAACAGCATCGCCGGCCTCAAGGCCGATGGCGAGAACGAACCGGAGGACTGATGGCGACCGCAACCTTCGACGCCCCGCAGGAGAGGGCCCTGCCTCGCGAGCAGACCTCGCTGGGGAAGAAGGCCTTCACGCTGCTGACGACCACCGACCACAAGGTCATCGGTCAGATGTACGCCGCGACGACGTTCTTCTTCTTCGTCTTCGGCGGCATCCTGGCGCTCATCATCCGCGCCGAGCTGGCCCGCCCGGGCACGCAGGTCGTCGGGGATGAGACCTACAACCAGCTGTTCACCATGCATGGCACGATCATGCTGCTGATGTTCGCGACGCCACTGTTCTTCGCGTTCGGCAACATGATCATGCCGCTGCAGATCGGCGCGCCCGACGTGGCGTTCCCGCGTCTGAACATGTTCAGCTACTGGATGTACCTGTTCGGCTCGCTGATCGCGGTGTCGGGCTTCGTGGTCCCCGGCGGCGCCGCCAGCTTCGGTTGGTTCGCGTACCTGCCGCTCTCGGACTCGATCAACAGCCCCGGCATCGGCGGCGACCTGTGGGTCATGGGCCTGTACATGTCGGGCTTGGGCACGATCCTGGGCGCGGTCAACTTCATCACCACGATCTTCTGCATGCGCGCTCCGGGCATGACCATGTTCCGGATGCCGATCTTCGTGTGGAACACGCTGGTCACCAGCATCCTGATCATCGTCGTGTTCCCGGTCTTCGGTGCCGCGCTGCTCGCCATGGGCGCGGACCGCATGCTCGGTGCGCACGTGTTCGACCCATCGTCGGGTGGACCGATCATGTACCAGCACCTGTTCTGGTTCTTCGGCCACCCCGAGGTCTACATCATCGCGTTGCCGTTCTTCGGCATCATCACCGAAGTGCTGCCCGTCTTCAGCCGCAAGCCGGTCTTCGGCTACGTCGGACTGGTCGCGGCCACCCTGGCGATCGCGGTGCTGTCGTCCGCGGTGTGGGCGCACCACATGTTCGCCACGGGTGCGGTCAATCTTGCGTTCTTCAGCTTCATGACACTGTTGATCGGTGTGCCAACCGGCGTGAAGTTCTTCAACTGGATCGGCACGATGTGGGGCGGGTCCGTCTCGTTCGACTCGCCGATGCTGTTCGCACTGGGCTTCCTGACGACCTTCCTCTTCGGCGGTCTGACGGGCATCATCCTGGCGTCGCCGGCACTGGACTTCCACTTGTCCGACACGTACTTCGTCGTGGCGCACTTCCACTACGTCGTGTTCGGCACGGTCGTGTTCGCGATGTTCGCGGGCTACTACTACTGGTGGCCCAAGATGACGGGCCGGATGCTCGACGAGAAGCTCGGCAAGATCCACTTCTGGCTCCTGTTCGTCGGCTTCCACCTGACGTTCCTGGTCCAGCACTGGCTCGGCGTCGAGGGCTTCCCCCGTCGCTACGCCGACTACCTGCCCACGGACGGGTTCACGCGCCTCAACGAGATCTCGACGATCGGTGCGTTCCTGCTCGGCGCCTCGACGCTGCCGTTCATCTACAACGTGTGGAAGTCGCGCAAGGCCCCCATGGTCAACCAGGACGACCCGTGGGGCTGGGGCCGCACGCTCGAGTGGGCCACCTCCAGCCCGCCGCCGCGCCACAACTTCGTGTCGCTGCCGCGGATCCGCTCGGAGAGCCCGGCGTTCGACCTGCACCACCCGGACGTCGTGGCACTCGAGATGGCGCAGAACCCCGAGGCCAACGAGCCCGGTGCCGACACCCCCGACCTCGAGGGTCGTGGCGAGGCGCTCGGCCAGAACAACCCGAAGGCAGGTGAGTGACCGATGCGCAAGGAGTTCTGGCTCTTCTTCAGCTGCGGTGTCTTCTTCATCATCGTCACGCCCGTCTACTGGGCTCTCTCACACGAGGTCACCGGCACGGTCGCCCTGACGATGGCGATGCTGCTGTTCTTCATGATCAGCTTCTACCTGTACTTCGTGACCCGGGCGATCCCCGAGCGTCCCGAAGACCGCAAGGGTGGCGAGATCGCGGAGGGTGCCGGCGAGCTCGGCTTCTTCCCGCCGTACAGCTGGTGGCCGCTGTGGGCCGCGCTGTCCTTCGGCCTGCTGATGCTCGGCATCGTGTTCGGCTGGTGGATGTTCATCATGGCCTTGCCGATCGGCGCGATGTGCGTCGTCGGTTGGCTGTTCGAGTTCTACCGCGGTGACCACGCTCACTGATCGGACCCACTCGTGAACGTGCCCGGTGCCTCGGCACCGGGCACGTTTCGTTGTCCCGGGGGTCGGGCGTGTCTGCCTAGACTGCTGGGGTGAGATTCGTACGAACACCCCTCGTGGTGCTGGTGGCGCTCCTGTTGATGCTCTCCGCGTGCACCGACGACGGGGGAGTGGCCAACCCGGTCGACGCGGTCCGCCAGGACCCGCTCACGATCGAGCCCAGCGTCGCCGAGGGCGCGACCGACGTCGCCGTGGACTCGGTCGTGCACGTCGACGGCTTCGACGGCGAGCTGACGACCGTGTCGCTCGCGGCGAAGGACGGCTCCGCCGAGGTGCCGGGCACGGTCCACGGCGTTCGGTGGACGGCTGACGACTACCTCGAGGCGGCGACGACGTACGTGCTGAGTGCCAGTGGCGTCGGCGACGACGGCGAGAAGGTCGAGTCGACGACGACGTTCACGACGCGAGCGCTGTCGCTGGACGAGCAGACCTACCCGTCCGTGGCGCCGCTGCAGGGCGAGACTGTCGGCATCGGCATGCCGGTGATCGTCATGTTCGACGTCCCGGTGACCGATCGCGCTGCGTTCGAGAAGCGCATGGCGGTCACGGCGAAGCCCTCCACCGAGGGCGGCTGGTACTGGCTGAGCGACAACACGGCGCACTGGCGGCCGAAGAGCTTCTGGAAGCCGGGGACCAAGGTGTCGGTCGACCTCGACCTGAACAGCGTGCCCGCCGGCGGGGGCGTCTACGGGCAGCAGGACCAGCACGTGGACTTCACCGTCGGCCGCTCCGTCGTCTCGGTCGTGGACACGAAGAAGCACCAGATGACCGTCAAGGTCAACGGGAAGGTCGCGCGCCGGATCCCGGTGTCGACCGGCGACGCCGACCACCGCAGCCGCAACGGCACCAAGGTGATCATGGAGAAGCACGCGTCGATCGACATGGACGCCGCGACGACCGGTGTCGACTCCGCCGACCCGGGCTACTACAACCTCAAGGGCGTCAAGTGGGCCATGCGCGTCACGAACTCGGGCGAGTTCCTGCACGCCGCGCCGTGGTCGGCCGCCAGCCAGGGCAACGCCAACGTCAGCCACGGCTGCGTCGGCATGAGCACCGAGGCGGCGGGTTGGTACTTCCGCCAGAGCAAGCGGGGCGACGTCGTGAAGTACATCGGCAGCCCGCGACGGCTCGAGCCGGCGAACGGCTGGACCGACTGGAACCGGTCGTGGAGCGAATGGCTCGAGGGCTCCGCGCTGGCCTCCTGAGCGGCCGTCTGGTGGTGCTCAGCCCTGCTTGGCGGCCTTGGCCGCGGCCTTCTGCTCGCGCTTGAACTCACGTACCTTGGTCAGCGACTCCGGGCTGGTGATGTCCGCGACGCTGCGGTGACCGGGCTGCCCGTAGTCGCCCGCCGCCTCGCGCCACCCGTCGCCGTCGAAGCCGTACTGCTTGCCCAGCAGGGCGAGGAAGATCTTCGCCTTCTGCTCCCCGAACCCCGGCAGCGCCTTGAGCCGCTTCAGGACCTCGGGACCGGTGGGGGAGTCGCGGGTCCAGATCGCCGCCGCGTCACCGTCCCAGTCGTCGCGGACGGTCGCGGCCAGCGCCTGCACGCGCGACGCCATCGAGCCGGGGTAGCGGTGCACCGCCGGCGTCTGGCGGAAGACGGCCTCGAACGCCTCCGGCTCCTGGGCTGCGATCTCGGCCGGGTCGATCGTGCCCACGCGCTCGTGGATCTTCGCCGGCCCGGCGAACGCCGTCTCCATCGCGACCTGCTGGTCCAGGAGCATCCCCACGAGCAGGGCGAAGGGGTCGTCGGTCAGCAGCTGGTCGGCGGTCGCGTCGCCGGTGATCGAGAGGCTCATGGCCCCATCGTCCCATTCGGTCAGCCGGCGGCAAGGTCGCGCATGCGGGCCACGAGCGCGTCGAGCCAGGTGCCGACGCTCCGGCGGGCCTCGAGGGTGTCGGGGTAGCGGCACCGCAGGTGGACGCCGGAGTCGTCGATGATGAACCACAGCATCACGCCGTCGGTCTCGATGTTCGCGCTGACGTACTGGGCGTCGAGGCCGGCGGTGTCGATACGCACCGGCAGCCGTCTCATGTCGAGCCACGAGACGGCGAACATCCCCGGCGCCTCGGGCATGCCGCCCCACGGCTCCATGAGGTCGGCCAGTGGCCACGAGCCGAGGCGGATCGCCTCGCGCACCGCAGCTGAGCAGGCCTGCGGCGAGGCGTCGTCAGACTCCAGGACCGAGTTGGTGATGAACCAGCCCACCGAGTCGTGCCAGCGCTCCTCATGGCGGCTGTGCACGGGGAACACGGCCCGCAGGGCGGTGCCCGCGAGCTCGCGCGTCACGGCCGTCATGGACGCCACGGCGAGCGCGAGCGTCGAGACGCCCTCGTGACCGGCCCGGGCGGAGAAGTCGGCGAGGCTCTGCAGGTCGAGCACGTCACGGATGACGACTCGCTCGGGTTGCGGGGCCGGATCGCCGAGGGGGAGGGGGAAGCGCGGCATCGCGCCGCCGCCGTGCTCGATGACCTCGGCCCAGCGCCGGCGCACCTCGTCCGGGGCGGGAGGCATCTCCTGCAGGGCGCGCGTGTGCTCCGCGAACGACGGCACCTGCGGCGGGACGGGGCGCTGTCCCGAGCGCACCTGGTCGAGGGCGATGAGAAGGTCGCGGGCGATCACCAGCATCGACCACATGTCCACGTGGGCGTGGTCGGCGGCCACGACGAGCGAGGGGCCGTCGGCGGTCTCGATGACGCAGAAGCGGTGGGAGGGGCGGCCGAAGGGACGGCAACCGGCGTCGAGCACGTCGCGGACGGCCGCGTTCATGGGCTGCCCGGGCAGCACGTCGTGCTCGGTCCAGCCGCCGTCCTCGACCTCGACCTGGTGCAGCCGCACGGCCCCGTCCTCGCCGGGCACGAAGGTGGAGCGCAACGTCCCGTGTCCGGCCACCACCGCCTCCCAGGCGGCCGCGAGGTCGTCCCGAGGCACCGGAGAGGGCAGCCGCATCGCCAAGGCCATCCAGGAGCCCGGACGGTCGCCGAGGCCCACATGACGCGCCTGGTCGAAGGAGACCGGCAGCGCATCGCCCGGCGCCGAGACCGTCAGGTCGTGGCTCAGCAGGGGACCGAACGGGAGCCGCAGGTGGGCGACGTGCGTGAGTCGCATGCCAGTAACCTATTGCCTCGACACCCCCCGAGCTCAGGAGCCACGGTGCATCGCTTCCCCGTGCCGCACGCGGAGCTCGCCTGGGCGTTCAGCGACGAGTCCGGCCCGGCGGTCGTCCAGCTGCACGGCCTCACGTCGAGCCGCGCCCGCGACCGACTGCTCGACCTCGACCTGGGCCGCGAGCTGTCCGGCACGCGGCTCCTGCGGTACGACGCGCGGGGCCACGGGCACTCCAGCGGCCGGCCCGAGCCGGCCGACTACCGCTGGTCGAACCTGGCCGACGACCTGCTGCGGCTGCTGGACCGATGGTTCCCCGGCGAGCAGGTCCACGGCGTCGGGCCGTCCATGGGCACGGCCACGCTGCTGCACGCGGCGGTCCGTGAGCCCGACCGGTTCAGCGGCTTCACGCTGCTGTTGCCGCCGACGGCCTGGGAGACCCGTCGGGCACGCGCGGGGGACTACGACCGACTGGCCGACCTGATCGAGACGCAGGGGCTGGAGCGCTTCTTGGCCGACTGCCGGGACGAGGTGCGCCCTCCCGCGGCCGTGGGGGATCCCGACACCGTGCCGCACGTCCCGGTCGAGCTGCTGCCGTCGATCTACCGTGGGGCGGCGCTCAGCGACCTGCCCGCCGCGGACGAGCTCGCGACGATCGACGTCCCCACCACGATCCTGGCGTGGGTGGGCGACCTCGCTCATCCGGTCTCGACGGCGCAAGCGCTCGCGCGGATCATGCCCAGGACCCGCCTGTCGGTCGCGTCGGACGCCGAGGAGGTCCGGGGCTGGCCGGCGATCCTGGCGAACGACCTGGCCGGTCCCACGCACTGAGCACGAACGACGAAGGCCCCGACCGTGACGGTCGGGGCCTTCGTACGTGGTGACTCAGTGGACGCGCGGGACACCCGTCTCGGAGACGCCCTGGAAGTCGTCGCCCAGCTCGATCGGGTGCTCGCCGCCACCGGCGAGGTGCTCTGCAGCGTGCTCCATGTCGTGCGCCGTCGGCTTGTCGACGGAGCCGTGGAAGTAGAACGCCCGCATCTTCTGGCGGAACGACTGCTTGCGGTAGCCGGGGTTGCGGACACCGTTCGCGTCGTGCTTGTGGACGATTTCGTCCTCCAGTTGCGGCAGACGCTCGCGCGACGACGTGAGTGCGTACGCCTGCGAGGTCGGCAGCGGGGCGTGACGCTCCGCGTAGCCGCCGTCGGGGGAGCGGTCGATGACTCCGGTCTCCCAGCCGTGCGTCAGCGTCTCGTTGTCCTTGCGCTGCAGCGAGATGCAGATGCGCTTGGTGATGATGAACGCGATGACCGGGAAGATGAAGAACCCGAAGCGCAGGACCCACGTGATCGCGAAGATGTCCAGGCCGAACTTCAGCGCGATGATGTCGTTGCCGCCGGCCATCCAGCCGACGCCGTACATCGTCATGGCGCCGACACCGAGCGCGGTGCGCACCGGCGCGTTGCGCGGACGCTCCAGCAGGTGGTGCTCACGCTGGTCGCCAGTGATCCACCGCTCGATGAACGGCCACAGTGCCAGCGAGGTGAACAGCAGACCGAGGCCGCCGACACCGGGGATGAAGACGCTCCATGTGAAGGTCCGGTTGAACCACGTTGTCTCCAGCGGCGGCATGAGGCGCACCAGGCCCTCGGAGAAGCCCATGTACCAGTCCGGCTGGGAGCCGGCCGTCACCTCGGCGGGGTTGTACGGTCCGTACGCCCACACGGGGTTGATCTGGATGAGCGCACCCATGAGCGCGGTGAAGCCGAAGACGATGAAGAAGAACCCGCCGGCCTTGGCCATGTACACCGGCAGCATCGGGTAGCCGACGACGTTCTGCTCGGTACGCCCGGCGCCGGGCCACTGCGTGTGCTTGTGGAAGACGAGCAGCAGCATGTGGGCGCCGATCAGGCCCAGCAGGATCGCCGGGATCAGCAGGATGTGCGCCATGTACAGGCGCGGGACGATCAGCTCGCCGGGGAACTCGCCGCCGAAGATGAAGAACTCGACGTAGGAGCCGACCAGCGGGACGGAGCGGATCATGCCGTTGACGAACCTCAGGCCGGTGCCCGAGAGCAGGTCGTCGGGAAGCGAGTAGCCCGCGAAGCCCTCGACCATGCCCAGGGAGAGCAGGCCGACGCCGATGAGCCAGTTGACCTCACGCGGCTTGCGGTACGCGCCGGTGAAGAACACGCGCATCATGTGGGCGAACATCGACGCCACGAACAGGGCCGCGGCCCAGTGGTGGATCTGGCGCATCAGCAGGCCGCCGCGGATGTCGAACGAGATGTGCAGCGTGGAGGCGTAGGCCTCAGACATCGGGATGCCGCGCAACGGGCCGTAGGAGCCGTTGTACTCGACCTCGCTCATGCTGGGGACGAACCACAGCGTGAGGAAGACACCGGTCAGCAGCAGGACGACGAAGCTCCACAGGGCGATCTCGCCGAGCATGAAGGACCAGTGCTCGGGGAAGACCTTGCGCAGGTTCTTCTTGCCGGCACCCGCGAGGCCCAGACGGTCGTCGAGCCACCCGACCGGACCGGCCAGCTTCTTGCCGGTGGGGGAGTCCTCGACTCGTGTGAACGTGCTGCTCTGGCTCATGCGTCACCGCCGAACTTCTTGTCGAGCTTCTTCTGGTCGCGAGCCAGCTCGGGGTAGCTGGGAGTCACGATCTCGGGGAAGTCGCTCACGGCGACCAGGTAGCCCTCGCTGTCGACCGCGAGCGGCAGCTGCGGCAGGGGACGAACGGCGGGACCGAAGATGACCTTGCCGTTGTCGGCCAGGTCGAACGTCGACTGGTGGCACGGGCACAGGACGTGGTGCGTCTGCTGCTCCCACAGGCTGATCGGGCAGCCGACGTGCGTGCAGATCTTGGAGTAGCACAAGATGCCGTCGATGCCCCAGTTCTCACGGCCCTTCGTCGGCGTGATGTCCTCGGGACGCATGCGGACCAGGATGACCGCGGCCTTCGCCTTGGCGGCCAGGACCTCGTGACCGTGCATGACGGGGTGACCCTCGTCGTCGGTCTCGAAGAAGACGGCGGGCTCGGCGTTGACGAGCTGACCGACCTCGAGGTCAGCCGGACGGATCGGCGTGCCGGAGACGTCGTTGACGACGCGCATGCCCTTCTTCCACACCGTCTCGGTGTGGCCGTAGGGGAGCGGGCCGAGGTCACGCAGCAGCACGATCGCGGGCAGGCCCATGGCGCCGACGGCGCCGAGCAGGCTGTTGCGGATGAGCGGGCGACGACCGATGCCGCTCTCCTGGATGCCGGCGTTGATGTCGTCCATGACCGCGGAACGGTCCTCGTCGCTCGAGCGGGCCGGGTGACGCATCTCGACCATCTCGTGGTCGCCCATGAGCTTCTTGGCCCACTGGATGATGCCGACGCCGATGAGCAGCAGGCCGGAGCCCAAGGTCGTGCCGAACGCGAAGTTCTGCGCGGACCAGCCGCCGAAGGCGTTGCCCGAGTTCGGGTCGCCGAACGCGAAGATCCGCGTCTCGGAGTCGATCGTGAAGTACGCGACGCAGAAGCCGAGCAGCAGCAGCGTGGCCACGCCGAACATG
The DNA here is from genome assembly GCF_032084975.1 of Aeromicrobium sp. Lineage (GTDB taxonomy): Bacteria > Actinomycetota > Actinomycetes > Propionibacteriales > Nocardioidaceae > Aeromicrobium. The sequence goes on along the minus strand of NZ_DAMDLR010000040.1, from coordinate 12,212 downwards.
CCGGCGATCTGGCGCTCGGTGCGTCGCTCCTGGTTGACGTCGACGTCCTGCGGGCGGTACTGGTGCGCCGCCAGTCCGGGATCGGCGATCGGGTCGCCGCCGGTGGGTTCCAGTTCCGTCATCGCTTCTTCGACCTCGTTCCGTGCATTCCGATCCAGACCGCGAACAGGGAGAGCCCGCCGATGCCCAGGATCCAGGCGAAGACGCCGTCGACCACCGGGCCGAGGCCGCCGCCGCCGATGCCGCCGGCGTTGCCCTGCTGCTGGACGGTCTTGACGTACGCGATGATGTTGCGCTTGTCCTCGGGAGTCAGCACCTCGTCAGAGAAGACGGGCATCTGCTGCGGGCCGGTCAGCATGGCCTCGTAGATGTGGATGGCATCGACGTTCTTCAGCGTCGGTGCGTAGCGGCCACTGGGCAGGGCGCCACCGGCGCCGACCGAGTTGTGGCACGCGGTGCAGTTGGTGCGGAAGAACTCGCCGCCCTTGGAGATGCCCTCGGGGTCGACGTCCTGCCAGTTGAGGTCGTCATCGGACGGACGTGCCGGTCCGGGGGCGAGCGAGGCGACGTAGGCGGCGATCTGGTCGATCTCCTCTTGCGTGTACTCGTTGGCCTTGCGGGGGGCCTGGGGCGCCGTCTGCGCCATGGGCATGCGGCCGGTCTCCATCTGGAAGCCGACGGCGGCCGCCCCGACGCCGATCAGCGACGGGCCGTAGTTGCCGGCCTTGCCATCGGTGCCGGCGGTGGTGATGCCCTCGGCGTTGAGTCCGTGGCAGCTCGCGCAGCCGACGACGAAGAGCTGGCGCCCGGCATCGATCTCGGACGCGGGGGAGGCCTCGGCCGTGGCCGGTTCCGGCGCGACCGCCGCGTAGGCGGCGCCGGTCAGCAAGAGCGCCAGGGCCAGTAGCGCCAGCAGCGCCATGGGGTGGCGGCGCCGTGTCGACAGTTTCCGCACCGAGAACCTCGTTCCTGAGAGATCGTTTTCGGACCAGTGGAGGAGGCGCCGATCGAGGCGCTTCCAGGGGATGTTCGGGCCCATGCGTTCGCCTCAGCGTAGCGAGGTCCGACCTGTGACTGTGTAGTTAGGTACGCCTATCCCCAAGGGGTCAGCGGATGATGTAGATGGCCGCGAAGAGGGCCACCCAGACGACGTCGACGAAGTGCCAGTAGTAGGACACGACGATGGCCGAGACGGCCTGCTCGTGCGTGAACTTGCGGGCCGCGTAGGTGCGCGCGACGACGATCAGGAAGGCCAGCAGGCCGCCGATCACGTGGATGCCGTGGAAGCCGGTCGCCAGGTAGAAGAGGCTGCCGTAGGTGGAGCTCTGGATCGTGAGGCCCTCGTGGACGAGCTCGGCGTACTCGGTGGCCTGTCCGCCGATGAAGATCGAGCCCATGATGAAGCTGATGATGAACCACTTGCGCATTCCGGCGGCGTTGCCCTTGGCCGCGGCGTAGACGCCGAGCTGGCAGGTGACCGACGACAGCACCAGGATCGTGGTGTTGACCGTGGCGAATGGGATGTTCAGCAGCTCGGTCTCCTGGGCCCACAGGTCCGGCGTCACACTGCGCGCCGTGAAGTAGGCCGCGAACAGGGTCGCGAAGAACATCAACTCACTGGACAGCCACACGATGGTGCCGACCGTCACGTAGGACGGCCGACCCTCGACGCCGTGGAGTCGGGACGCGGGGATCGCAGAAGTAGTTGCCACGTGCCCATTATGTACGATGCCCACGTGAGCGAACACCAGCCCCTGCGAGTCCTGCTCTTCAGCGATGATCGCGACGTCCGAGCCTCCGTGCTCGCGGCGCTCGGCACCCGCCCGCACCCCGACCTCCCGGCCCTCGAGTTCATCGAATGCGCCACCGAGCCGGCCGTGTGGAAGGAACTCGACGCCGGGGGTGTCGACCTCGCGATCCTCGACGGCGAGGCGGCTCCGGCCGGGGGGATGGGCATCGCGCGCCAGATGAAGGACGAGCTCTACCAGGCGCCGCCGGCGCTCGTGCTGACCGGCCGTCCGCAGGACGCGTGGCTCGCGACCTGGTCGCGTGCGGAGGCGGTCGTGAACCGCCCGATCGAGCCGCTGCGGCTCGCCGAGGCGGTCATCGACCTGCTGCGCACGGCCGTCGCCGGCGCCACGCGTTGAGCGACCCGCGCCTCATGTCCCACACCTGGCCTGCCGTCCTGGGCGCGCTGATCGATCGTCGCGACCTCGACAGTGAGGCAACCACGTGGGCGATGGGGGAGATCCTGTCCGGCGATGCGACGGGTGCCCAGATCGCGGGGTTCGCGGTCGCGCTGCGTGCCAAGGGCGAGACGGCCGTCGAGCTGCAGGGCCTCGTCGACGCGATGTATGCCAAGGCGACCGTCCTCGACCTCGACGACCGCGTCGTCGACATCGTCGGCACCGGCGGCGACATGGCCAAGACGGTCAACATCTCGTCGATGGCGGCGGTCACCACGGCCGGTGCCGGCATCGGCGTCGTCAAGCACGGCAACCGCGCGGCCTCCAGCCAGACGGGCACGGCCGACGTCTTCGAGAGGCTGGGGGTGCGCCTGGACGTTCCCGCCGAGCACGTGCTGGACGTCTATCGCGAGGCCGGCATCACCTTCTGCTTCGCGCCGGTGTTCCATCCGTCGATGCGGTTCGCCGGACCGGCTCGTCGCGAGCTCGCGATCCCGACGTTCTTCAACTTCCTCGGTCCGCTGACGAACCCCGCGCGGCCCGCCGCGTCGGCGATCGGCTGTGCGGACCCGCGGATGGCGCCACTCATGGCCGAGGTGCTGGCGCGCCGCGGTGCGACCGCCTTCGTGTTCCGTGGCGACGACGGACTGGACGAGATCACCGTGACGACGACGACGCGGTTCTGGCTGCCGGGTCCCGACGGCATCGAGGAGCACACGTTCGATCCGGCCGACCTGGGCATCGCCCACGCGCCGGTCGACGCGCTGCGCGGCGGTGAGGCGGAGTACAACGCCGACGTGTTCCGCCGCGTCCTGGCCGGTGAGCCCGGACCCGTGCGCGATGCGGTCGTCCTCAACGCGGGCGCCGCGATCGCGGCGTTCGAGGCGGTCACCGGGTCGTTGACCGAGCGGCTGGCCGCCGGTGTGGCCCGCGCGCGAGAGTCGATCGACTCCGGCGCCGCCCAGGAGGCGCTGGCCCGCTGGGTCGAGGCCACCGGTCGCCACGTCGGCTGACCGGACCCGGACCGGCGGGAGTCAGTCCAGGCCGATGGCGAAGGCGTCCTCGAGGTCGTGCCGGCTGAAAGCGCGGAACGCGATCTGGGTCTGCGTGGACAGCACGCCAGGCACCTTGTTGAGCCGGTCGGCGACGACCGAGGCGATCTCGTCGTGGTTGCGCACGCGGACCATGGCGATCAGGTCGTGGTCGCCCGTGACGGAGTAGACCTCGCTGACGCCCGCGATGTCGGCGATCGCGGCTCCCGTCTCGGGGATCGACGAGACCTCGGCCTGGATGAAGACGATGGCGGTGATCACCGGATCAGCGTAGCGCCGGGCTCACGCCGGCCGGGCGAACTGGCGCTCGATGTCGAACCGCTCGAGGTGCCGGGCCGCGGCCGGCCACGGCGACAGCCACGAGCCCCGCACCATCCGCACACCGGGGGACTCCAGCCAGCGCAGGATGCTCTCGGTCTCCTCGATGAGCGCGGCCGGGAGGGGACGCGGGGCGGCCTCCACGGACTCTGCTGTCGTGAGCAGCGTGTCGACCCCCCCGGCCGTCGCGCCGGGGGTACGGGCCACGTCCCGGGGCAGGATCGCCGCGGCCGCGAGCCGACCGTGACGCACGACGTGCACCTGCCAGCCGTCCTGGTGGGGTGCCGCGGCGATCACCTCGGGCTGGCGCGAGAGCGAGTCGAGGCGCTGGGTGCGGCGCACGGCCCGGATCAGGCTGGCCGCGCGGTCGCGCATCACCGCGGCGTCCTCGAACCGCTGGGACTCGGCCAGGTGCGCCATCCGCTGCTCGAGGTGGGCGACGACCTCGACGGGATCGGCGGACATCGCCCGGCGGACCCGGCCCACCTCGTGCGTGTAGTCCTCGACGGTGACCGCTCCGTCGCAGGGGGACAGGCACTGGCCGAGCTCGGCCAGGACGCACGCGGCACGGCTGGGGGTGATCGGCAGGCGACCCGCGCACTGGCGGATCCGGAACGCGTCGTGCAGGGTCGCGAGGGCGGCCTCGGCCTGCTTGCGGCTGTTGAACGGCCCGATGTGCGTCGCGCCGCCCTCGACGACCGTGCGGACCAGCGAGATCCGCGGCCAGGGCTCGTCGGTGAGCCGCAGCCACATGGCGCGCTCGGGGAACTTCGAGCGGCGGTTGTACGGCGGCCGGTGCCGGTCGATCAGCCGCAGCTCGCGGACGCGGGCCTCGGTGTCGGTGGCGCACACGACGGTGTCGACCTTCTCGGCCAGCGCGATCATCTCGCCCATGCGGGTGCGCGTCTCGGCCTTGGTGAAGTAGGAGCGCACGCGCGCGCGCAGCGAGCGCGACGTGCCGACGTAGAGCACCTCGCCGCGCGTGTCGCGGAACAGGTAGACGCCCGGCGCTTCGGGCAGGCCGTCGGCGAGGTGCTTCTTGCGGCGCTGCTCGGGCGTGACCCGGGAGGTGAACGAGGCGACGTCCTCGACCGTGGCCACGCCCCACGTGCCGAGCCGCTCGAACAGGGCGTGCAGGACGTCGACCGTGGCGCGCGCATCGGTCAGCGCGCGGTGGTCGGGCTGGACGGGCGAGAAGCGGGCCGCCAAGGTGGCCAGCTTCACGTTGGGTACCTCGTCGCGCAGCAGGACCCGGCGGGCCAGCACGGCCGTGTCGACGACGTCGAACCCCGGCCAGTCGATGCCGAGCTCGCCGGCCGCGTGCTTGAGGAAGCCGACGTCGAACGGGGCGTTGTGGGCCACCAGCACGCTGCCGCGCGCGAACTCGAGGAAGCTGGGCAGCACCTCGGCGATGCGTGGTGCCTCGACGACCATCTGGTCGGTGATGCCGGTGAGCACCGTGATGAAGGCCGGGATGACCTGGTCCGGGTTGACCAGCGTCTGGAACTCGCCGAGGATCTCGCCGCCGCGCACCTTGACCGCGCCGACCTCGGTGATCCTGGACCCCTTCTTGGGGGAGCCCCCGGTCGTCTCGAGGTCGACGACGCAGAACGTCGTGTCGTGCAAGGGCCGCCCGCCCCAGTCGATGTCCGGGTCGTCGAAGGCGGGTTGGTGCATGGCCATGCAGTGACCGTAGGTGCCGGGTCCGACGAATCCGGGCAGGCGCCGGTGTGATCCGAAACTGTCGGAGGAGGCACCTAGCGTCACGCCCATGAACGAGATGGAAACCCCGGCACCCATGGTCGTCGACTGTGACAGTTGCCTCGTCCGCTGCGCGGCGGTGTGTGCCGACTGCGTCGTCTCCGTGCTGCTCGGGCCGCCGTCCGAGCACGTCAGCTTCGACTCCGACGAGCAGGCCGCGCTCGACACGCTCGCCGCGTCCGGGCTCGTCCCGCCGCTGCGCCTCGTGGTCAGCGTCCCCGATCCCCAACCCCAGCTCGACGCGGGTTGAATGTGCCACGACCGGCGAACTACAGTGGCGTCTTGTGTCGCCGAAGGTGGCACCGCCGAATCGTCGGTGACCGGCCCGCCGGGCTGGGTGCACGACGAACCGGGGAACCAAGTACGTGGGGTGAATCGACCGGCTCGCCGGTCGTAGGGCAAGACCGAGGCCCGAATCCGTCAGCTCACCTGGTAGGCGTCGAGGTACTTCAGGAGTCTTTTTCGTGCGCTTTCGCACCAGTGCGGCCCTCGTGTCCGCCACCGCCTTCGTGGCCGGTTCCTTCATCGTCGTCTCGCCGGCCCAGGCCGATCCCGAGGTCACGCAGGCCGACGTCGAGAAGGCGTTCGACCGCGCCGAGGCCGCCAACGAGAAGCTGAACGGCCTCACCGAGGACACGCGCGAGCTCGACCGCCGCATCGCCGAGGTCTCCGGTGAGATCCGCCAGATCCGCAAGGTCTACCGCGTCCAGCGCGCCGAGCTCGGCGCCGACATCGTCCAGCAGCAGCTCGAGCAGCCGCTCGGCCCGACGGTGGGGCTGCTCGCCAGCCAGGACCCCGACCTGTTCATCGAGGGCCTCAGCGCGATCGACGCCCTCAACTCCACGCGCGCCGACGCGCTCGAGTCGTTCACCCGCACGCGGGTCGAGCTCGAGAAGCGCCAGGCCCAGCTGGCCGAGCACCAGGAGTCGCTCGGCGACAAGGTTGAAGCCGCCGAGAAGACCAAGAAGAAGCTCGACGAGTCGTACCAGCAGGCGAAGTCGGACTTCGCGCTGCTGAGCGCCGCGCAGCAGTCCTCCATGAGCAACAGCGACGTCACGTCGGTGCGCAACGCCGGAGCCGGTGCCGCGAAGAAGGCGATCGCCTTCGCGATGAACCAGCTCGGCGACCCCTACGTCTACGGCGGGACGGGCCCCGACAGCTGGGACTGCTCGGGCCTGGTGCTGAAGGCGTACGCCGCGGCGGGCGTGTCTTTGCCGCGCGTCGTCGGCCCCCAGATGGCCGCCGGCCGCTCCGTCTCGGCCGCGGACCTGCAGCCGGGCGACCTGGTCGCCTACTCGAGCATGTCGCACATCGGCATCTACCTCGGTGGGGGACAGGTCATCCACGCGCCCCGCCCGGGCAAGAGCGTCGAGATCACCAGCCTGTCCTCGGGCTTCGGGGTCTACGCGCGCGTCTCCTGACACACCGCTCGCACGGCGTGTAGGACGTCGCCTCGCGGGTACGCCCGCGACATGACGTCGCTCGCGAACCAGGACGAACGGCAGCTGGGTGGTCGCCTCAGCGTGCTGACACGCCAGAAGCGCGACCATGTGCGGCTCGACCGCCTGCTGCACGAGCTCGCCGTCGCCGCGCCCGGCGACGACCAGGACCGGGTCCTGCGCCGCATCGCGCGACTGGTGTTCCCGCACGCCTTCGCCGAGGAGTCGGTGCTGTGGCCACTCATGCGCAGCGTGCTGCCCGATGGGGAGCAGCTGACCCTGCAGGTCGAGCTGGAGCACCAGGAGGTCAACGAGCTGTGGAGCTCGCTGGAGCAGCTGGACCCGCTCGACCCGCGGCGTGAGCCCGTGCTCGAGCGGTTGACCCGGGTGCTGCAGCAGGACGTCCGCGACGAGGAGGACGAGCTCTTCCCGCGGTTGCAGGAGCGCACGACGGTGCGCCGGCTGCAGGTGCTGGGCGTCGCGTGGGAGCTGGTCCGGCGCATCTCCCCGACGAGGCCGCACCCCGTCGTCGCCCGTCGCCCGCCCGGGAACGCCCTCGCGGCCCTGCCGCTGACCCTCACCGACCGGGCCCGCGACAACCTCGATCGCATCGCCCGAAGGTCCGATCGCCTCCGCGACCCCGCCGTCCGCGCCAGCGAGGCGCTCGCCGTGCTCGCGGGGCGGATCGAGCAGCTGGCACCGTTGCGCGCCGGCGAACGCAGCGCCACCAGCCGCTCGTGGGCGAGCGCGGGACAGATCGGAGGACACGCATGAGGGCGATGGTCTACCGGGGGCCGTACCGGGTCCGGGTCGAGGAGAAGGACCACCCCAGGATCGAGCACCCCAACGACGCGATCGTCCGGGTCACCCGTGCGGCGATCTGCGGCTCGGACCTGCACCTGTTCCACGGGATGATGCCGGACACGCGCGTGGGCACGACCTTCGGGCACGAGTTCATCGGCGTGGTCGACGAGGTGGGCCCGTCCGTGCGGACCTGCAGGTCGGCGACCGCGTCATGGTGCCGTTCAACGTCTTCTGCGGGACCTGCTACTTCTGCGCGAAGGGCCTGTACTCGAACTGCCACAACGTCAACCCCAACGCGACGGCGGTCGGCGGGATCTACGGCTACTCCCACACCACCGGCGGCTATGACGGGGGGCAGGCCGAGTACGTCCGCGTCCCGTTCGCCGACGTCGGCCCGACCGTGATCCCCGGCTGGATGCACGAGGAGGACGCGCTGATGTGCACCGATGCCCTGCCCACGGGCTACTTCGGCGCCCAGCTGGCCGGGATCTCCCAGGCCGACGTGGTGGTCGTGTTCGGGGCGGGACCCGTCGGGCTGTTCGCGGCGAAGTCGGCGTGGCTCATGGGTGCCGGGCGCGTGATCGTCGTCGACCACCTGCAGGAGCGCCTCGAGTTCGCCGCCCAGTTCGCCCACGCGGAGACCGTCAACTTCGGTCACCACCGCGACGTCGTGGTCCACCTCAAGAAGATCACCGACGACCTCGGTGCCGACGTCGTGATCGAGGCGGTCGGCGCGGAGGCCGACGGGAACCTGCTCCAGCACGTCACCGCCGCCAAGCTCAAGCTCCAGGGCGGGTCGCCGATCGCCCTGAACTGGGCGATCGACGCCGTCCGCAAGGGCGGAACGGTGTCGGTGATGGGTGCCTACGGCCCGATGTTCAGCGCCGTGAAGTTCGGCGACGCGCTCAACAAGGGACTGACGCTGCGGATGAACCAGTGCCCGGTGAAGCGCCAGTGGCCACGCCTGTTCGAGCACATCCGCAACGGTCACATCTCTCCCCGGGAGATCATCACGCATCGCATCCCGCTGGAGGACATCGCCGAGGGGTACCACCTGTTCTCGGCCAAGCTCGACGGGTGCATCAAGCCCGTCATCGTCCCGGGAGCGTGAGGAGAGACCGATGGCGAAGATCCCCTACATCCGAGGCGTCCGTCCCGGCGTCCCGAGTCCGGAGGAGCTGCGCGCGCGCATTCCCGGCTGGGGCGTCGACCTCGACCCGGCCGACCGTCCGGCCGTCCCGCGCGAGCTCGTCGACGGCGTGCCCGACGGCGTGCTGTGGGACTACCCCGACGAGCAGTCGGAGACGTCCCCTCGGGAGCGCTCGATCGAGCACGCGCAGCTGACGCCCGTCTTCGGCACGGTCGCGCCGCTGCAGGGCGTGGCCGGCGCGATCCGGCGGCTCGCGTACGCGCGCTTCAGCGAGGCCCGCGCGGCGCACTGGCTGCTGCTGCTGGGAGCCGACCGGGTCGAGAGCAAGGAGCACCTCGTCCGGGCGTATCTGGACGGCCGGCCCGACGACCCGGTCGCCGAGACCGGCGTCACCGCGGAGACCGGCACCGGCACGACGAGCGTCACGTCCCGCCTGCGCGGAGGACGGGTGGACCAGCACCAGGTGCTGGACCCCGTCGTCATCGCGCTGCCGGCGATCGCGGGCGGCTGGCTGACGTGGCGCGTCCTGCGTGGCGCGGCCCGGCGGGCCGCCGGGCACTGATCAGCGGACGTAGAGCGCCTCGATGGTGTCGTGCAGGTCGCGCACGACCATGTGGCGCTTGACCTTGAACGACGGCGTCAGGTAGCCGTTCTCCTCGGTCCAGTCCTCGGGCAGGATCGCGAACTTGCGGATGGCCTCGGCGCGCGAGACCTGCGTGTTCGCGTCGTCGACGGCCTTCTGCACCTGGTCGCGCAGCTCGGGGTCGTCGAGGTCGCCGGTCCAGGCCTCGGGATCGATCGTGATGAGCGCGGAGACGAAGGGCTTGCCCTCGCCCACGACGAGGCACTGGCTGATGATCGGGTGGGCGCGCACGCGGTCCTCGAGGATCGCCGGCGAGACGTTCTTGCCGCCGGCGGTGACGATGATCTCCTTCTTGCGGCCCGTGATGCGCACGAAGCCGTCCTCGGAGATCTCGCCCACGTCGCCGGTGGAGAACCAACCGTCCTCGGACAGCACGTCGCGCGTGGCGGTCTCGGCGTTCCAGTAACCCTTGAAGACCTGCGGGCCACGGAACTGCAGCTCGCCGTCGTCGCCGAGGCGCACCTCGACCTCGGGGAAGGGCTGCCCGACGGTGCCGATGCGCTGGCCCGCGGGGTGGTTGGCGGTCAGCGCGGCGGTCGTCTCGGTCAGGCCGTAGCCCTCGAAGACGTTGAGGCCGACGCCCTTGAAGAAGTGACCCAGACGGTCGCCCAGGGGCGCGCCACCGGAGATCGCGTACTTCGCGCGGCCGCCCAGGGCCTGGCGGAGCTTGGTGTAGACGAGCCGGTCGAACAGCGCGTGCTTCGCCTTCAGCGCCAAGGAGGCCTTGCCGTCCTCGGTCGCCCTGGAGTAGGCGATCGAGGTGCGCACGGCAGCGTCGAAGATCTTGCCCTTGCCCTCGGAGTAGGCCTTGGTGCTGGCCGAGTTGAAGACCTTCTCGAACACGCGCGGCACGGCCAGCACGAACGTGGGCCTGAACTCGCCCAGGGTCTCGACGAGGGCCGAGACGTCGGCCGTGTGGCCCAGCACCGCGCCGTGGCGGATCGCCCCGACCTGGATGATGCGGGCGAACACGTGGGCGAGCGGCAGGAACAGCAGCGTGGAGGAGCCCGGCGCGAACATCACGTCGAGGCGCTCGTTCGCGCCCCACAGCTCGGCGCGGAAGTTCGCGTGCGTGAGCATGCAGCCCTTCGGGCGACCGGTCGTGCCGGAGGTGTAGATCAAGGTAGCGACGTCGCCGGCCTTCACGGCCGAGCGGCGGGCCTCGAGCGCGGCGTCGTCGACCGTCGAGCCCTCGACGGCGAGCGCGCCCAGGACGTCCTCGATCGGACGAACGGTCGTCAGCTCGGGCGCCTCGACCTGGGCCTGGGTGACGCGGGCGAGGTGCTCGTCGCTCTCGTAGAACAGGTGGGTCGCCCCGGAGTCCGCCAGGATCCAGGCGATCTGGGACGCGGCGGAGGTCTCGTAGATCGGGACCGTGATGCCACCGATCCACCAGATCGCGTAGTCCAGGACGGTCCACTCGTAGCGGGTCTTGGCCAGGACGGCCACGCGTCCGCCGTGCTCGATGCCGGCTGCGAGCAGGCCCTTGGCCGCCGCGGTGACCTCGGTGTGGAAGCGACCGAGCGTGACGTCGGTCCACGTGCCGTCGACGACGCGACGCAGGGCGACGTCGTCGCGGTGGGCCTCGAGCCGGTCGAGGACGTCGTGGCTGAGCGTGCCCCAGCGGTCGATGTTCGTGGCGTGGGGATTCTGCGTGTTCACAGAGAGCACCGTACTCGCTCCGCGGAGAGCGACGACGCGCCGATAGGGTGGATCCCAGGGCGAGGAGGTGGACATGGCACGCACCGTCAGCGACATCGTGATCGAGGCGCCGGCCGCTGAGGTCATGGGCGTGATCGCGGCGTTCGACGACTATCCGCACTGGGCCACCGGGATGCGCGAGGTGTCCGTCGTGCGCTTCGACGACCGCGGCCGGCCCCTCGACGTGCGGTTCGTCGTGGACTCGCCGCCGATCCGCGACACCTTCACCCTGAGGTACGACTGGCGTGACGAACGTCTCGTGACCTGGAGCCTCGTTCCGGACGAGGCGTCGATGCTGACGGCCATGGACGGCTCCTACACGCTCGATCCCGTCTCGGACGCACGCACGCGCGTCACCTACCAGCTGGCGGTCGACCTGCGGCTGCCGTTGCTCGGCATGCTCAAGCGCAAGGCCGAGAAGGTCATCGTGGACACCGCGCTCAAGGGACTCAAGGGGCGAGTCGAGAGCCGGTCGCGTGCCTGAGCGCCTCGCCGTCGGCATCGACATCGGCGGCACCAAGATCGCCGGCGGGGTGGTGGACGAGGACGGTCGCGTCCTGGCCCGCTCACGTCGCGCGACCCCCACGACCGATGCGCTGGCGGTCCTGGACGCGATCGCCGGGATCGTCGAGGAGTTCCGCGAGGCCTACCAGGTCCGCGCCGTCGGGGTCGGCGCCGCCGGCTACGTCGACGTGACCGGGTCGACCGTCGTGTTCTCGCCGCACCTGGCCTGGCGCAACGAGCCCCTGCGTGACGCGGTCGTGCGGCGGACGGGCCTGCCGGTCCTGGTCGACAACGACGCGAACGCCGCGGGCTGGGCGGAGTGGCGGTTCGGCGCCGCCCAGAACCAGCCCGACGTCGTCCTGGTGAACCTCGGGACCGGGATCGGCGGGGCGATGGTCCTCGACGGCCGTCTCTATCGCGGCCACTCGGGCATGGCGGGGGAGTTCGGCCACCAGCGGGTCGTCGACGAGGGGCGGCCGTGCGAGTGCGGCAACCGCGGCTGCTGGGAGCAGTACGCCAGTGGGCACGTGCTGGACCGGCGCGCGCTCGCCGCGGTCGAGAGCGGCACCGACATCGGCCGCGCTCTGCTCGACCTGGTGGGGCGCGGCGGCCAGGTCGACGGCAGGGCGGTCGGCGAGCTGGCCGCGCGGGGCC
>NZ_DAMDLR010000039.1:0-24110 GCF_032084975.1 Aeromicrobium sp. | reverse complement strand
CGGCGGGGCGGCGGGGGCGGGGGCAGGCGGGGGCAGGCGGCGGGCGCCCACTCAGTAACCGAGGAACGCGTCGCGCTTCACGCGCCTGGCGCGACGGCGCAGGTCGCCGGCGACCGAGTCGACGAAGTCCGGGCGGCCCGAGACGAAGGCCGTTCGCTCGGCCAGGTCGGGCACGTGCTCGGCGATGGTCGCCCCGTCGACCTGTTCGACGGGCAGGCGGACGACGCGAGCACCCGTCGCCTCGAGCTCGGCCACGTACGGCTGGTCCTCCCGCTCCCCCAGGACCACCACGACGTCGCGGTCCGGGTGAGTCGCCAGCTGGCTCAGGAACGGCGTGACGCCGATCCCGGCACCGACCAGCAGCACCGGCCCCGAGTCCGGCCACACGAAGTCGCCGTGCACGGCGGTGACGCGCACCTTGTCACCGGGCTCCATCGCCGCGAGGGCGCGCTTGTAGGACGAACCGGGATCGGGATGACGCGTCGACAGCACGACCTCACGGCCGGGGGCGGACATGACGCTGAACATGCGCCGGCGCCCGCGCGTGTCGGCCCGGTGCGGCACGTCGACCTCGACGTACTGGCCCGGCGAGAAGTCCAGCGGCCGGTCGGCGTCGAAGACGTACTCCACGACGTCGCCGCCCTGGCTCCGCCGCTCGCGCAGGACGAGGGACCGCGACCCCTGCCGCAGGACCAGCGCGACCAGGCCCGTCACGACCAGCGTCAGCTCGTACGTGCTCGTGAACGGCTCGACCGTCCACGGCTCGCCGAACAGCAGCGAGGTCAGCAGCGGCCACGTGAACAGCACACCGGCCAGCGCGGCCACCGCCCACTGCTGGTTCCGGCGCGGCGGCAGGGTCAGCGGCTCGCTCAGCATGAACCCGCCGAAGAAGACGATCGGGGTGGAGTAGGCGGTGAAGCGCACCGCGTCGCCGAGGTCCAGTCCGGTGTCGAGCTGCCACCAGATCGTGACGGCGGCGGCCACGAGCGCGAAGATCGCGCCCATGACGAGCCGGCGGGTGTGGAAGAGCACGATGACCGCGCCCACCACGACGAACCAGAACAGCGACTCGCTGGCGACCCACCACCCCGTGAACGGCAGCGGCCAGTCCGTGGCCCAGCCCAGGGCCAGGGCCAGTACCACACCCGCGGCGGCCGGGTTGACGACGTGCCGCCCACACCACGCGAACGCGTACTTCGAGGCTTGCGCCAGCGCGGCCACGGCGGCCAGCCAGGCCAGCTGCTCGACGTCCGTGGACGGCCAGAACAGGAACCACAGGATGAGGGCCGTGACCACGGAGGACTCGAGGTGAGGATGCGCGCCGACGGACCGGCCGAACAGGACGTTGGCCACGACGGAGGCCACCACCATGACCGCGAGCGTCACCAGCAGCGCATCGACCCCGAAGACCGACGAGTCCAGCATGCCGAGCGCGGACTGGACGACCGCCACCGCGGCCAGTGCCAGCAGCACCACCGTGACGAGCCGGTACATCGTGAACCGGCCCAGCTGTCGATCGATGACGGCCATGATGTTCGTTCGTTGACGCTCGCTCATGCGAAAACCTCTCCGGGGATCCCGACGCCGGTCATCCGCCGGTCGCGGTCGAGGGCGGCCCACCAGTGTCCCGTGCCGGCCAGGTCGTGCGTGAAGAAGGCCGCGGTGGCCAGCCCGTCGGCCCAGGCGGGGTCCGGTCCGCCGGCCCACGCCGCCATGATTTCGCGCGTCGGTCGCCACGAGCGCGCGTCGAGGACGTGGTGCAGGTCGGCCGCCCAGCGGCGACGGTTGGTCGCCGAGCCGCACAGCGCCTCACCGTCGGCCACCTCGACGACCGCCACCGCCGCCTCGGCGTCCTGTGGGTCCTCGAGCGCGACCCGCAGGACGTCGCCCGAACGGTTCACGAGGTCCCCGCTGGCGTCGACGACGCACGGCTGGTCCACGAGAGCGGCGACGGCGCCGGCCAGGAAGCCCTTGCCGACCGCGCCGATGTCGAGCACGACCGGGCCCGGCACGTGCAGCACGGTGCCGTTGAGCGCGCAGTCGCGCCACGACGGGATCCTGACGGGCTCGCCGGACGGTGTGAACGTGTAACCGGCGCCGTAGCCCAGCTGCTCCAGCGCACCACCGACCAGGGGGCTCACCGCTCCCGAGGTCAGGTCGAACAGTCGGTCGTAGATCGCGATCACGGCCGGGGCGTCGGGTCCGAGGTCGACCTCGCGATCGGTTCGCAGCCGGGCGACCGTCGCGTCATCACGAAAGCGCGACCACGTCCGGTCGAACTGGTCGATCCGGGACGTGATCGCGCTTCGCTGCGCGGGGGCGATCGGGTCGGGGGTCCCGATCGACCACGCGGTTCCGATGGCCTCGAAGTGCCAATCGGAAGTCATGGGGGCCTCAGGCCTGCGCCTGGCCGACGATCTGCTCGATGGCGTCATTGAAGCCGCCGCTGGTGAGCGACGACCCGGACACCTTGTCGACGTCGAGCTCGGTGATCTTGCGGCCGACGACCTGCTCGTTGATCCCGCTCTCGAACTTGCCCTGGAACTGCTCGGAGTTGCCGCTCTCGGCCTGGCCGTCGGCGTCGAGGTCGGTGATCGTGCCATCGGCGGCCAGCTCGACCTCGACCTCGATCGACTGCGTGCGGCCGTCGGGTGTGGTGTAGGTGCCGGTGGCCTCGTAATCGCCGGCCGCGAACGCGCCGGTGCCGGTGTCGGCGGAGGGCGCGTCGGCGGCCGGGGGCTCGGTCGTCACCGAGGGCGTGCTGCTGGGGGACGAGGCCTCGTCGCTGTCGCCGTCGCCGCAGGCGGCGAGAGTCAGCAGGGCGGTCGAGGCGGCCAGAGCGGCGTAGGCGCGGCGCGTCGTCGTGGTCATGCGTCTCCTCGGTCGGGCAGGTTGGTTGTTCGTCCAACCTACGGGGTCCGCCGCGGGGATTTCGACCTCGAGCGGTCGCGAGCGATGGACCCACAGCGACTTCTCAGGGACGCTCTGGGTTCAGTCGAGGCAGAACTCGTTGCCCTCCGGGTCGGTCATCACGATGAACCCGGTCTCGATCGGCGGCGCGGGATCGAAGCGCCGCACCCGGGTCGCCCCCAGCGCGACGAGGCGGTCGCACTCGCCCTCGAGTGCCGCCATCCGCGCGTCGCCCTCGAGCCCGGGCGCGGCCCGCACGTCGAGGTGGACGCGATTCTTGGCCACCTTGTCCTCGGGCACCTGCTGGAAGAAGAGCCGGGGCCCGCGGCCGTCGGGATCCTCCGCGGCCGCGCGGGAGTTGCGCTGGTCGGGCGGCACGCCGATGCGCTCGAGGAGCTCGTCCCATGCCTGCCACGGATCGTCCTGCGGCCCGAGGGTGACGCCCGGTGGCGGCGGGATGACGTACCGCATGGTGGCCGCCCAGAACTCGGCCAGCGCGCGCGGGTCGTGGGCGTCGAAGGTGATCTGGACGTCGAGGCTCATGCTGATCGCTCCGTTCGGTTCCTGCCTCGCATCCTCGCACCGCAGGCCGACAGGTTCGGGTCCTCCGGCCGGCCCGTCCAGAATCCGGTCGGGCGTCGAGCCGTTGGGGCGCGCGTCTTAGGCTTGCCTCATGACTGTGGACAGGAAGGTGCGCGTCGCCGTCGTCGGCGCCGGCCCCGCGGGTGTGTACGCCGCCGACATCCTCACCAAGACCGAGGGTCTCGACGTGTCGGTCGACATCATCGATCGCGACCCGACCCCGTTCGGCCTGATCCGCTACGGCGTGGCGCCCGACCACCCGCGGATCAAGGAGATCATCAAGGCGCTCAAGCGTGTGATGGCCAACGAGGACATCCGCTTCTTCGGCAACGTCAACTTCGGCACCGACATCAAGCTCGAGGACCTCAAGGGGTTCTACGACGCCGTCGTCTTCGCGACCGGCGCCCGCCGTGACCGCGACCTGCAGATCCCGGGTGTCGACCTCGACGGCTCGTACGGCGCAGCCGACTTCGTCTACTGGTACGACGGCCACCCCGACGCCCCGCGCGACTGGGACTTCCAGCCGCACGCCAAGGAGGTCGCCGTCCTGGGCGTCGGCAACGTGGGCCTCGACGTCGCGCGCATCCTGGCCAAGACGGCCGACGAGCTGCTCGTCACCGAGATCCCCGACAACGTCCACGCGGGGCTGCAGAAGAACGCCACCACCGACGTGCACGTCTTCGCGCGGCGCGGCCCGGCCCAGGTCAAGTTCACCCCGATGGAGCTGCGCGAGCTGAGCCACTCCCCCACGATCGACGTCATCGTGCACCCCGAGGGCTACGAGTTCGATCACGGCTCGATGGAGGCGCTCGCCGCCGCCAAGAGCCAGAAGCTCGTCGTCAAGGTGCTCGGCGACTACCTCGCCAAGGAGCCCACCGGCGCCCCGCACCGCATCCACATCCACTTCTGCCAGAACCCCGTCGAGATCCTCGGCGAGGACGGCCGGGTCGTGGGCCTGCGCACCGAGATCACCGAGCTCGACGGCACCGGCAACGTCCGCGGCACGGGCGAGTTCAAGGACTGGCCCGTCCAGGCCGTCTACCGCGCGATCGGCTACTACTCCGACAACCTGCCGGGCCTGCCGTTCGACCAGAACGCGGGCGTGCTGCCCAACGACGGCGGGCACGTGCTGGACATCGACGGCTCGCCCATCGAGGGTGTCTACGCGACCGGCTGGATCAAGCGCGGCCCGGTCGGCCTGATCGGCCACACGAAGTCCGACGCCGCCCAGACCGTGGCGATGCTGGTGGACGACCTGCCGAAGCTGCCGGCTCCCGAGTTCGCCGAGCGCGACGCGTTCGTCCGTCACCTCGACAGCCGCGGCCTGGCCTACACGACGTGGGAGGGCTGGGAGAAGCTCGACGCGCACGAGGAGCAGCTCGGCGCCAGCGACACCCACGCGCGCGAGCGCAAGAAGGTCGTCGAGCGCGACGAGATGGTCAGCATCTCGCGCGGCTGAGCTTCCGCCTCCGGCGCGCCCCGATCTGTCGCGGTGCCCATCCGTTCCCGGCCGTTCTGGCCGGATCCGGGTGGGCACCGCTGCACGTCTCGCGGGACGCCGTCCCGATCTAGACTCGCGTCATGCGCCGACTGCTGCTGATGCGCCACGGGAAGGCCGCGTGGCCCCAGGGCGTCGAGGACTTCGAGCGTCCCCTCGCGGACCGGGGTCACCACGAGGCCGGACTCGCAGGCGACTGGATCCGTGAGCACGTCGGCACCGTCGACGCGGTGCTGTGCTCGTCCGCCCGTCGCACGCGCGAGACGTTGGCGGCCAGCGGCATCGACGCGCCGACGCGCTTCCTCGACGAGATCTACGAGGCGTGGACCGGCGACCTCCTCGCCGCCCTCCGGTCCGCCGACCCGGAGGCGAGCACCGTCCTGCTGGTCGGGCATGCCCCCGGCACCCCGGGACTCGCGGCGCGGCTCGCGGGCGACGACTCGGACCCGAGGATGGTCGACCGGGTGCGGGCGGGGTTCCCCACGTCCGCGATCGCGGTGCTCGACGTGCCTCAGCCGTGGTCCGAGCTGGAGGTCGGGACCGCCACGCTCGTCGACGTCGTCATCGCGCGCTGAGGCTCGACTCCGCAGCCAGGGCATCGGCCAGCATCGACCGGCCGAACCAGTCGGGCACGGCGGCCCGCGTCTCGCGCGGGGCGAGGATCTCCACCTGGCGCGACCGCATCGCCTGGTCCCACGACACGTCGCCGCGCCACACCCGGGTCAGCGTCCGCAGGGTCGCCCGGACCGT
Organism: Aeromicrobium sp.; assembly: GCF_032084975.1. Taxonomy (GTDB): domain Bacteria; phylum Actinomycetota; class Actinomycetes; order Propionibacteriales; family Nocardioidaceae; genus Aeromicrobium. The sequence continues at coordinate 18,370 of NZ_DAMDLR010000039.1, read as the reverse complement.
CGCCGACACCTCGTAGCCGGGGTCGTAGTCGCACGTGTCGACGTCGCCGCCCGACACGACGAGCCACCACCGGCGTGCCCGCTCCAGGTCGGTGAACTCCACCGCCACGCACGTGCGACCCGCGGGCCAGGCGGCGGTCGGCACGGTCCGCCGGACGTCCCACATCAGCAGGTGGGGGTCGAGGTCCTCGTCGCCGAAGTCCTCCACCCACCGCAGGCCCCACACGCCCAGGCTCATCACGGCGGCGTGCAGGTCCCGACCGCACTCGGTGAGTCGGTACTCGCCGTCCGTGTGCTCGATGATCCCGTGCCGCTCGAGCGCCTGCAGCCGCTTGGACAGCAGCGCCGGCGACATCCGCGGCACGCCGCGGCGCAGCTCGTTGAAGCGCGTGCTGCCCAGCAGGAGCTCGCGCACGATGAGGATCGTCCACCGCTCGTCGAGGATCTCCATCGCCTTGGCCAGGGGACAGAACTGCCCGTAGGAAGTCGCCATGGGTGTGCCCTTCGTCCCCCTCATCGTGCGCCCTCGCCACGGTCCCGCGCCACCGTCCATCCGGGGGGGGGTACAGAAACAGAACTGGTGCCGAGCGGGCGATCGGGCGGACCGTGGGGACAGGAAGCACGCAACTGAAGGAAGACCCATGGGAACCACCGACATCGCCGCCACCGACGCGGCCCAGCAGGACACCGAACTGAAGAACAAGCACCGCCGCATGTGGGGCCTGGGCGACTACCCGCGAGTCGCGCGCGAGCTCGTGTCACCCCTGGGCGAGGTGCTGGTCGACGCGCTGCACATCAGCGAGGGCGAGGGCGAGCGCGTGCTCGACGTCGCGGCCGGCACCGGCAGCGCCGCCGTCCGAGCCGCCCGGCTCGGCGCGACCGTCGTCGCGTCCGACCTCACGCGCGAGCTGATCGACGCAGGACGGGCCGAGAACCCCGACGTCGACCTGACCTGGGACGTCGCGGACGCCGAGGCGCTGCCGTACGCCGATGACGAGTTCGACGTCGTCATGTCGTGCATCGGCGTCATGTTCGCCCCGCACCACCAGCAGGCCGCCGACGAGATGGTCCGGACATGTCGCCCCGGCGGCCGGATCGGCATTGTCTCGTGGACACCGGAGGGCGCGATCGGCCAGCTCTTCGCCACGATGAAGCAGTACGTGCCGCCGCCCCCGCCGGGCGCCTCTCCGCCGCCGCTGTGGGGCAACGAGGACCACGTCCGTGACCTGCTCGAGGACCGGGTCCGGGACGTGCGGTTCAGGCGGCTCACCCTGCCGGTCACCCACTTCGAGGACGGGGCGCAGTTCCGCGACTACTTCGCGGCCCACTACGGACCGACGATCGCGGCCTACGCGGCGCACGCGGACGACCCGGCGCGCACCGAGGAGCTGAGTCGCGACCTCGCGGCGCTGGGTGACAGTCAGGGGACGGGCTCGGGCGCCGACTTCGCGATGCAGTGGGAGTACCTGCTGGTCACCGCCGAGGTGCGCTGAGACGGCCGACGGCCCCGGGATCTCCCTCGATCCCGGGGCCGTCGGCGTCCACCCGTGGTGCGTCAGCGCACCCGCAGCACGAATGGTCGGCTCGCCGGCGCCGTCAGCGACGTGCCGCTGAACCGTGCCACGAGGCGGACCGTCGACTTCTGGCGCGGCAGCGTCACGGTGACCTTGCCCCGCTTGACGGTGCCGGATCCGAGCAGCTTCTTGCCGCGGTAGATCCGGACCCGGCCGGAGTTCTCGACGAAGCCCGGCGTGCGGACGGTGACGCGCACCTTCGCGCGCTGCCGCGCCGTGACCTTGCCGCCCTGCACCTTCGCGGCGAGCGCCGCCCTCGCCTTCGCGATCGTGACCGCGATGGAGGTCCGGCTCGGCTCGTGACTGCGGTCGCCGCCGTAGAAGACGGCCACCGCGGTGGTGCCCGGCTCCAGCGCCGTGCCGGGCACGGTGATCGTGGCCTTGCCGCTGCGCATGATCGCGGAGGCGATGACGCGCCCGTCGACCGTGGCGTAGGCGAGACCGGCGGCGTCGGGCGCCCCCGTCACCGTGATGGCCGTCGGCTTGCCGTACGTGCCCCGCGCCGCCGTGGCGGTCAGGGTGGACTGGGCCCGGACGTCGACCGTGACCTGGCCCGCGGAGTCGGCGTAGCGGCCCTCACCGGCGAACTCGACGTCGAGGACCTGACGGCCCGCCCGCAGCGCACCGGCGGGAACCGTCACGGTGGCGACGCCGTCGGCGACGTCGGCCGTGCCCAGGACCTCGGCACCCGACGAGACCGTGACCGTGCCCCGCGGCGAGCCCGCGGCCGAGTCGACCGTCACGCTGACGTCGAACGGCTCGTCGTTCCACACGACCGACGGCACCGTCGCCGTCGTCGTCGTGGCGACCTCGGCCGCCGCACCGGGATCGAAGCCCACGATGACCGGGTCGTGGTCGCTGGCGCGGAACGGCGTCGCCGCGTCGAACAGGCTCGTCACGTTGTTGTTGAAGCGGCTGTACTCACGGCCGATCGACTCCGGAGCGTTGATCGTCCACACGTCGGCTCCCGTCACCCGCGCGAACGCGGCCCTCGACGCGAAGACGTGGTCGAGCGAGCCGTGCATGCCGTCGAACTGGTAGGTCTCCTCGTCCGTGAGGCTCTGGTCGACGTTCACGAACCCGGCGTCCTCGATGATCGCCAGCGGGTCCTCCTTGGCGTAGGAGTTGAAGTCGCCGAGCAGGAACACGCGATCGGTGTCGGTCTGCTCCTCCAGCGAGGCCACGAAGTCGACGAGCGCCTCGGCCTGCTGGACGCGAGCACGGTTCGACGCACCCTGGCCATCGCCCTGGTCCGCGTTGACGCCCTCGCCGGAGCCCTTCGACTTGAAGTGGTTGACGATCGCCAGGAAGTCCTGGCCGGCGTCACCGTCGACGGGGCGGAACTCCTGCGCCAGCGGCGCGCGCGCGTTCGAGAACGCGGCCGAGTCCAGGATCACCGACGGTCCCACCGGCTCGACGACGTCGCGCTGGTAGATGAACGCCGTGCGGATGACGTCGCGACCCGAGGCCGGGATCGTCGCGGGCGAGTCGACCGCAGCCCAGCGCTGGGAGCCGGCGTCGGCGTTCAGCGCCGCGACGAGCGTGTCGAGCGCCTCGTCGCGATCGGCGCCTCCGAGCGAGCCCGTGTCCTCGATCTCCTCGAGCGACAGAACGTCGGCGTCCAGCGCGTTGATCGCGTTCACGATCTTCGCCTGCTGGCGCGCCAGGCTCACGTCGTTCGCGGCACCGCGCGGACCGTTGTTCGTGCAGGTGTTCACGGTGATGCGGTTGCCGTCACGGTCGGTGTAGAAGGTGCAGGTGCCGCGGTTGGACGACACCCAGTCCTCGCCCGTGGTCGTGAAGTAGTTCAGGACGTTGAAGGAGGCCAGCTTGACCGCGCCGCCCACGTTCTTGGGTGCCGGCTCGCGCGTGCTCTGCGGCGCGACAGTGGCGGTCTCGTCACCGGCCGCGAACGGCTCGGTCGGCTGCAGCTTCCACGTGCTGTTGCGCCAATCCATGACGAGCGGCTCGTCGATGGTGACCGCGGCACCCGTGCGGACCTCGTTGCCCGGCGTCAGCCACGGCCCGGGGACCGAGCGGTTCGCGCCCGACGTGAAGTTGATGCTCTTGCCGTCGTCGATCGTGATGAGGCGCGACGCGTTCTGGGCGACCAGCGCGTCGTACGCCGACGTGCGCGGCCGGACCTCGTTGGTCGGCTGCGGCAGCACCGTGTCACCGGCTGCCAGGCCGATCTCGCCGAAGGTGTTCGTCCCGTAGTTGTTCGTGAGCGTGAACGTGCCGGCGGTGGCGTCGACGAGCATGCCCTCGAGCGCCTCGCGCTGCGCCTCGCCCATCGGGAACGTCACGGGGGTCGGTGTGACCGCACCGGCGACCGCGGCGTCCTGCCACGAGACGGCCGTCAGCTGCGTCAGCCCGTTGAACTCCGAGACGGCGCCGGTGACGTCGATCGTGTCGCCGAGGTCGACCGACTGCGCGAACGCGGTGGCGGAGCCGAAGACGAACAGGCCGTGCGAGGCCGGGCCCGCCGTGCCGCCGGTGCCGGGGGTCTGGAGGTAGGCGCCGTTGAAGCCGCCGGAGGCGTAGAGCGCGGTGACGACGCCGGTCGTCGTGACCGTCCGGCCGGCCAGGGGGCTCGCCGCCTCGGTGCCCTGGATCTGGGCGATGGTGACCGTCTCGACCGGCGGCGCGGCGACGTCACAGGCGTCGCCGCAGGCGGTCGGGGTCGGGGTCTGCTTGGTGAAGTCGTTCGCGTTGACGTCGGTGTCGATGCCGCCGGTCCGGACGAGCGACTCGTCCACCGCCGGGTTCTCGGGGGCGGCGGCCGTGCCCTCGAACGTGTTCGAGGTGCCGTAGCCGACCAGGTCGACCAGGTCCGCGTGGGCCAGCACGTCGGCCGGCGCTCCGGTCAGGGCCGTCTCGGACTCGACCAGTGCGATCGTGCCCGAGGCGCCGGCCGGATTGATCGAGCCGGTGACGTCGGGCGGCGGCAGCTCGGCTCCCAGGCCGGTGCTGTTGCCCTGGCCGGCGACCAGGAACGTCCCGCCCGCGGGCACCTCGTGGTTGCCCAGCGAGGTGATGCCCGTGAAGGCCCCCGTGCCCGCCGACGAGCGGTACTGGACCGACCATCCGCTGACGTCGATCGTGGCGTTGCTCGGGTTGTGGAGCTCGACGAACTTGAGCTTGTGGGAGGCACCCGCCGATCCTCCGTCGACGTAGACCTCGTTGATCACGAGGCCGGACCCGTCGGGTGCGGCGGTGGCGGTGGACGGCACGGCCGCGACGGTGCCGGCCACGAGGGCCAGCGCGGTCAGTCGGCCCAGGACAGAGCGGGACATCGGATTCCTTCGACGCAGGGGTGGGAGACGACCGGGGCGGCCTGCGTGCAGGCCGCCCCGGTGCGGATCACTTCTTCTTGACGACCGTGATCGTGACGGTGGTCTTCGACGCCTTCGCGACTCGGCTGCCGGTGTAGGTCACCGTCAGGCGGGCCTTGCCCCGAGCGAGCTTCGCCAGCTTGACGCGGGCGACGCCGTTCTTGACCTTGGCCTTGCCGACGACCTTCGAGCCGCGCTTCACGACGACCGTGCCGGTCGGGGTGAAGCCTCGGCCCGACACGCGGGCGACCAGGTTGGCGCGCTTGCCGGCGCGGACCTTCTTGGCCGCCACCGCACGCAGCTTCGTGTCGGCCTTGGTGACCGTGAGGGTCGCCGTGGCGTCCGCCGGCTCGTACGAGGCACTGCCGTTGAAGAACAGGCCGTACGTGTGCGTGCCCGGCTTGAGCGCCGTGCCGCCGAAGCGGAAGGTGCCCTCGCCGTCGTTCAGGAACGCCGTGCCGACGGTCATCCCCAGCTGGTTCGCGACGTACACGATGCCGCTCGAGCCGGGATCGCCCTGCAGCGTGATGGTCGGCGCGGTGCCGTACTGCGTCGTCGAGCCCGTGGCCGAGAACGTCGTCTCGCCCTTGATGACCTCGACCGAGACCGTGGTCTCGGACCCGGCCACCGTCGCGGAGCCGTCGAAGACGACGTCCAGCGTGCGCTGGCCGAGACGCAGGTCGGAGGCCTGGACCTCGATCGTGGCGGAACCGTCGACCAGGTTGCCGGAGCCGACGACCGCGTCGTTGCTCTCCAGGATGCGGACCGGACCGGACACCTCGACACCGGCGGGAGCGGTCACGTCGACCGAGACGTCGAACGTCTCGCCCTTCGTGACCTGCGCGGGCGCGGAGGCCGTCGCCGTGGACGCGGCCTTCTCGACCGCGAGCGGGATCGTCGCGACGGTGCCGCTGGGCGACGCCTCCGCCCGAATCGTGCCGTTGCCGATCGCGCCGGCGGGCACGGTGAAGGAGAACTCGCCCGAGGCACCGTTGGTGACCGGCTGCGTGCCCAGGTCGAGCGTCTGACCGTCGCCGTACTCGAGCGTGGCGTCGACCGACGTGTTCGCCGGGCTGCCCAGCGAGGTCAGGTTGAGCTTCGGCAGCGAGAACGTGGCCGTGTCGCCGACCTCGTAGGAGTCCGCCAGGCCCGTCACGGCCACCGCGCGGCGACCGAAGTCGGGCGCGACGGGGCTGTTCTCGCCCAGGTACTCGATCCAGCCCTCGTAGTCGACGACGCCGGTGTCGACCCAGGTGCCCTCGGTGAAGGCGCGGAAGTTGTCACCGCCGGTCGCCAGGAAGGACGGCGCGATGACACGGTACGACTTCGCCAGGTCGATGAGCTGGTCGTCGATCCACACGCTCGTGATGCGCTCGCCCTCGGGCAGGGTCGCGTCGTAGGTGTAGCGGACGTTGTCCGACACGCCCAGCTGCTGGTAGGGGCGGCTCGGCACGGTGCCGTCGGCCAGCCGCTGCCACTGCTGCTCGAGGATCTTCTCGAGCGACGCACCCGTCAGCGTGACCGTGTAGAGGTTGTTCGTGAACGGCAGGACCGCGTTGGCCTCGGCGAACGTCACCGATCCGTCGGTGTTCTGCGGACCGCCGGTCTGCGTGTTGCCCGCGAAGAAGAGCTCGTCGCGCAGGCCACCGGGGTTGTTGATCGCGAGATCGGCGGGGGCGTTCGTCGACTTCGACTGCGCCAGCATCGCGTCGGGAACGAGGTTGCCGATCGTCGACTCGTTGGCGCGGTCGTCGCGACCCGTCTTGGGCGCGGCCGGGTTCGGCGGGACGTAGGTCCCGTCGACGTAGCTGCCCCCCGCGTACGCGGTCGTGATGTCGGCTGAGATGTCGGCGACCTTCTCGTTGCCGATCGTCGCGGCGTGCGCGAGCGCGGCATCGACGATCTGCTTGACCTCGGCCACGCGCGGCAGGGTCGTGTCGGCGGTCGCGACGCGCTTCACGTTCTCGACGGTGTGCGCGGCGATGGCACCGGTGTCGGGGTCGACCGAGAGGGTGACCTTGCCGACGTTCTCGCCGTAGCTGCCGGTCTGGATGACCGGACGGGTCTGGCCTGCCTGGCCGGGGACGGGGCCCTCCCACGCGTAGGCCTTGTGCGTGTGGCCGGTGAAGATCGCGTCGACCGAGGCGTCCGTGTTGTTCACCAGGTTGGCGAACGCGCCGCCGTGGGCCAGCTCCTGCGCGAGCGACGATCCGTCGGGCGTGCCTGCGCTGGCGCCGTCGTGGTAGGCCGCGACGATGACGTCGGGGCGCTCCTCGGCCGGCAGCGCGCCGAGGCGGGTGGCCTCGGCGTTCACGGCGTCGACGGGGTCCGTGAAGCGGATCGTCTCGATGCCCGAGGGCGTGACGAGCGTGGGGGTCTCCTCGGTGACGGCGCCGATGACGGCGACGTCGAGGCCACCGACCTCGACGACCGCGGAGGCCGGCAGCGCCGGGGACCCGTCAGCGCGGTTCACGACGTTCGCGCCCAGGTAGGGGAAGTCGGCCTCGTCCGCGACCCGTCCCGTGAGGTCCGCGAAGCCGCGGTCGAACTCGTGGTTGCCGACCGCGGAGGCGCCGAGGTCGAGCGCGTTGAGCACGTCGATCGTCGGCGAGTCCTGCTGCGTGGCGGACGCGAACGGCGAGGCGCCGATGTTGTCGCCGACCGAGAGGAACAACGTGTTGGCCTCACCGGCGGTCTGCCGGATCTGCTCGACCGTCGTGGCGAACGCGGTGGTGTTCGCGTCGATGCGGCCGTGGAAGTCGTTGATGTCGACGAGGGTGATGTCGACGGGGTCGGCCGCGCTGGCCGACGGCGCCGCCACGATCGGGGCGCACAGCAGCGCACCGATCGCCAGGGCGGATACGGATCGTCTGGGCGTGATCACGTGTGTCCTTCTGTTGCAGGGAACGGGTGGCCACACCGTAACCCTGAGAAAGGGCCAAGAACAGGCCCTCACATGACAGTTTGGTTAAGGACTGGCGAAAAGCCCGCTCGGCACCCGTCAGTGCCGGATGAGGGCCTGCAGTCGGCAGGGTCCGTCCGGCGCCGCGACGACGGGCAGCGCGGTGAACGGCACGCTGGCGCCCGCCTTGACGCGGTCGAGGTCGACGGTCCGCGCGGGCCCGGTCTGCTGGCCGATGAAGATCGTCACGCGGTAGTCGCGGGCCTGCTGGCCCGAATTGGTCAGCGTGCCCTTGACGCGCCAGCGACCCTCGGCGTTCTTGCGGCACGTGAAGGACGTGACGGCCAGCGGGTCGACCGTCCCCTTGACCTGCGGCGCACCGGCGACGGTGACCGCACCGTCGGTCGGCGCAGCGGCGGCAGGGTCCTCGTCGGAGCCGCCGCAGCCGGAAAGGGCCAGCACCAGGAGCACCGGCAGCCACACACGCATGCCTCCATTCGATCATGTCCGTTCCGGGTGCGGACGGAGGCGCACCACGCCGCGGGAGTACCATCGAAGATGAGGAAAACATCATCTTTTGGAGGAACATGAGCATCGAACGCATCGGGGTCGTCGGCGGAGGGCTCATGGGCTCTGGAATCGCGGAGGTGAACGCGCGCGCCGGGATCTCGGTCGTCGTCGTCGAGGTCTCGGACGAGGCCGCCGCTGCGGCTCGTGACCGGATCTCGTCGTCGCTGCAGCGCGCCGTGGACCGCGGCAAGCTGACCGAGCCCGAGCGCGACAAGACGCTCGACGCGATCGTCGTGTCCACCGACCTGACCGACCTCGCCGATCGCCAGCTGGTCGTCGAGGCGGCCAGCGAGAAGGAGTCGGTCAAGCTCGACCTCTTCACACGCATCGGCGCGATCCTCGAGGACCCCGACGCGATCCTGGCCTCCAACACCTCGTCGATCCCGATCGTCAAGCTGGGCGCCGTGTCCGGCCGGCCCGACCACGTCATGGGCGTGCACTTCTTCAACCCCGCTCCGGTCATGAAGCTGGTCGAGCTGATCCCCTCGCTGACCACCGGCGAGAAGACCCTCGACCGCATGCGCACGTACGTCGCGGACCAGCTCGGCAAGCAGCCGATCGACGCGACCGACCGCGCGGGCTTCATCGTGAACTCGCTGCTCGTGCCGTACCTGCTCTCGGCGATCCGCATGTACGAGGCCGGCTACGCCTCGGCGAAGGACATCGACAACGGCATGGTGCTCGGCTGCGGCCACCCGATGGGCCCGCTCGCGCTGAGCGACCTGATCGGGCTCGACACGATCCAGGCCATCGGCGAGTCGTTGTACGAGGAGTTCAAGGAGCCGCTCTACTCGCCGCCGCCGCTGCTCGACCGCATGGTCGACGCCGGCCTGCTGGGCAAGAAGTCGGGCCAGGGGTTCTACCCGTACGGCTGAGTCCGATTCAGCCGGTCGTGCGCTTGCCCAGGCCCTGCTCGGGCAGCAGGCGCAGGAACAGCCCCTCGCCCTCGGCGCACACGGTGTCGCCGTGGCGGATCTCGCCGCGGACGAACCACTTGCGTCCCTCGACGCGGTCGATCCACGCGACGGCCTCGAGCTCGGTGTCGATCGGGGTCAGCGCGCGGTAGTCGGTGTGCAGGTACGCCGTGCGGGTGATCCCGCCGGCGGCCAGGGAGGCGAGGATGCCGAGCACCTCGTCGAACAGCAGGCTGACGACGCCGCCGTGGACGGCCATCCCGCCGCCCATGAACCAGCGGCCGAAGCGCACGGTGCCCTCGACCCGGTCGCGCGTCCGCGAGGTGACCAGCAGCTCGGGCAGCATCGCGTGGCCGCGCACCGGCAGCTCGGCGACGCGGCCGTTGACCTGGTGCGTCTCGTCGGTCGTGGACTCCTCGAGCCGGTCGCGCCACTTCGCCAGGTCGGCGGTCAGCCCGTCGATCGCGTCACGGTCCATGCGCAGCGACGCCAGCGCGTCCTGCACGGCGTGGAGGGTCTCGACCAGCTCGCCGTACGCACGGACGTCGTCGGCAGCGAAGTCGCCCTTGAACATCTCTTCCCAGCTCACCGGGCCGAGGCTACCCAGCGCTCCGGGCCGGGGCTCCGCCGCTCCCCCGTTCCCACTTTTGGTCGTGCATCCACGCGGATCGCCGCGCCGGACGTGGATCTGCGACCAAAAGTGGGAACGGGGATGGGCGGGGGGCGGGCCGCTCGGCGGGAGGTCGCGACCGCTCGCCGCTCCGGGCGGGGCTCGGGGTGCACGGCGGCCGTCCGGGTCGCCACAATGGCAGGTGACGTGACCCACACGCACACCGCGAACCCGCTGGAGGCCCCATGATCGTCCCGCTGACCCTGCGCGACTTCCTCGACCGTGCCCGCACCGTCTACCCCGACCGCGTCGCCGTCGTGGACGAGCCGAACCAGGTCGCGGACTCGTGGGGCGAGGTCACGTACGCGCAGCTGTACGCCAAGGCACGCAGCCAGGCCGCGACGCTCGACGAGCTCGGCGTGCCGCAGGGTGCGCGTGTGGCGATGGTGTCGCACAACGCGGCCCGCCTGCTGGCCTCGTTCTACGGCGTCGCCAACTGGGGCCGCATCTTCGTGCCGGTGAACTTTCGCCTCGCGCCCGCCGAGGTCGAGTACATCGTCGAGCACTGCGGCGCCGAGGTGGTCATGCTCGATCCCGAGCTCGAGCACCTCGCCGAGGCCTGCTCCTCCGCCCAGCACGTGTTCGTGCTGGGCCGGGACGACGACCGGATCTGGGCGTCGACCGCCGAGCCCGCCGAGTGGGAGCCGGACGAGAACGCGACCGCCACGATCAACTACACCTCGGGCACGACCGCGCGTCCCAAGGGCGTCCAGCAGACCCACCGCGCCCGTTGGGTCAACGCCACCACGTTCGGCTGGCACGCGACCCTCACCGATCGCGACGTCTACCTGCACACGCTGCCGATGTTCCACTGCGACGGCTGGGGCCTGCTGTACTCCGCGACCGGCATCGGCGCCAAGCAGGTGGTCATCCGCCAGATCGACGGGACCGAGATCCTGCGCCGGATCGAGGAGCACGGCGTCACCGTGCTCGCGTGCGCGCCCGCCGTGCTGAATGCGACCCTCGACGCCCTGGCCGACTGGAAGGGCGACACCGGACGCGACCGCGTGCGGTGCATCGTGGCCGGCGCTCCCCCGCCGACCCGCACGATCCAGCGCGTCCGCGAGGAGCTGGGCTGGGAGTTCATCCAGATCTACGGGCTCACCGAGACGTCCCCGCTGCTGACGATGTCGCGCATGCGTGAGGAGTGGGAGGACCTCGAGGGTGAGGAGCAGGCCCGCCTGCTCGCCCGCGCCGGCGCTCCCACGCTGGGCACCCGCGTGATGATCGACGACCAGGGCGAGATCCTGGTGCGCAGCAACACGGTGCTCGAGTCCTACTGGCAGAACCCCGAGGCCACGGACGACGCGCTCGCGGGCGGCTGGTTCCACACCGGCGACGGCGGCGCCTACGAGGACGGCTACGTCACGATCGCCGACCGCAAGAAGGACGTCATCGTGTCCGGCGGCGAGAACGTCTCCTCGATCGAGGTCGAGGACGTGCTCGCCTCGCATCCCGCCGTGCGCGAGGTCGCCGTCATCGGCATCCCGGACGACAAGTGGGGCGAGCTGGTCATGGCGCTGGTCGTCGTGGACGGCGACGTCACCGAGGAAGAGATCCGCGACCATGCGCGCGAGCGACTGGCCGGCTACAAGGTGCCCAAACGGGTCGAGTTCCGCGATGAGCTGGCCCGCACCGCCACCGGGAAGCTGCAGAAGTTCAAGCTGCGCGAGCAGTACTGGGAGGGCCGCGACCGCTTGGTCAACTGATGCGACGCCGACGCGGGAGACCGGCGGGTCCATGGCGAGGAGCGAAGCGACGAGGGGTCGGCCCGGCGGAGCTCTGCGGAGCCGGGAGTGAGCGCGAAGCGGAGCGAGCGCGTCCGACCCATCATCCCGTGTTGCGCAGCCCGTTGGCGATGCCGTTGATGGTCTGCAGCAGCGCGGCGCGCATGTCCTCGTCGACGGCGTCGGGATCCCCGCGGTAGCGAGCCAGCAGGTCGACCTGGGCGAAGGAGATCGGCTGCAGGTAGGCGTCGCGCACCTCGAGCGTGCGTTTCAGGGCGGGCTGGTCGTCGAGCAGGTGCCGCTCACCCGTGACACGCAGGACCTCCTCGACCGTGACGGCGTGCTCGGCACGGATCAGGTCGAAGATCGGCCGCAGCTCGGCGGGCACGAGCGTCTCGACGTAGTGGCCCGCGACCTCGAGGTCCGTCTTGGCCAGCGTCATCTCCACGTTCGAGATGAACGTCCGGAAGAAGTGCCAGTCCTCGAGCATGTCGGCGAGCAGCTGCTGCTCGCCCGCGAGTCGCGCGGCGCGCAGGCCGCTGCCGACGCCGAACCAGCCTGGCACGATCTGGCGGCTCTGGGTCCAGCCGAACACCCACGGGATCGCCCGCAGCGACTCGATGCCACCCCCGGCGTCGGGGCGTCGGGCCGGCCGCGAGCCGATGTTGAGGTCGCCCAGCTGGTCGACGGGCGTCGAGGCCAGGAAGTAGTCGAACATCCCCGGCGCGTCGATCAGCCTGCGGTACGCGTCGTACGCGGCGTCGCTGATCCGGGTCATGGTGTCGTCCCAGCGCTGCATGGTCTCGGTGGGCGTCCGGGCCTCGAGGTGCAGGGTCGAGGCCTCCAGGACGGCGGCCAGCGACAGCTCGAGGTTCTCGTGCCCCAGCCGCGGCAGCGAGTACTTGTCGCTGATGACCTCGCCCTGCTCGGTGAACTTGATGTCGCCGGTCAGCACGCCGTAGGGCTGGGCCAGGATCGCGTCGTACGTGGGACCGCCGCCGCGACCGACCGTGCCACCGCGGCCGTGGAAGAGCCGCAGGGTGACGCCGTGGCGCTGCGCCACGTCGCGCAGGGCGCGCTGGGCTCGGTGCAGCTCCCACTGCGACGTCGTGATGCCGCCCGCCTTGTTCGAGTCGGAGTAGCCGAGCATGACCTCCTGGCGGTCGCCCCGCAGGGCGACGAGGCGGCGGTAGTGCGGATCCGACAGCAGCTCGTCGAGCACGGTCCCGGCCCGGCGGATCTCGTCGACCGTCTCGAGCAGGGGGACGAAGTCGAGCCGCGCGTACGGCTCGGCCCCCTCGCCGTCAGCGAGGTCCACGAGCCCGGCCTGGCGCGCCAGCACGATGGGCGCGAGCAGGTCGTCGCCGCCGAGCGTCATCGACACGATGTAGGACTCGATGACGTCCTCACCGAACGTCTGCTTGAGCTCACGGACCGCGGTGAACACCCCGTAGGTGCGCGCGCCCCACTCGTCGAGGGGCGGCGGGTCGAGCGCGAGCGGGCGGGGCCGGACCAGCTCGTCCGAGAGCAGGGCGAACCGCTCCTCGCGCGCGAGGTCCTCGTACGGCCGGTCGGACTCACCGAGCCGATCGAACAGCTGGCCCAGGGCATGGTGGTGCGCCTCGGCGTGCTCGCGGATGTCCATCGTGGCCAGGTGCAGGCCGACCGAGGCGATCGCGCGGATCGCCCGGGCCAGCATCCGGTCGGCGATCAGCTCGCCGCCATGGTCGCGCAGCGACGCGTCGACCAGGGCCAGGTCGGCCAGCAGCTCGTCGCGGTTGGCGTAGTCGCGGCCGGGGACGTGCGGCGTGCTGGCCACCACCCGCTCGGCCGAGTGCGCGACCTTGAGCTTGATGCACGACAGCTTGAGCCGGTAGGGCTCGTGGGCGTTGACCGTGAGCAGCCGCGGGTCGAGGTCGGGCAGCGCCGCCAGGTCCTGCTCGAGCGACTTCGTGAGCTCGGCGCTGACCTCGACCAGCTCGGCCGACGACGAGAGCTCGCGGATCAGCAGGTCGAGGTGGCGATCGATGATCGTGGTGGCCACCCGGTTCTGCAGCTGGAGGATCTGCAGCGTGACCTCGGGTGTCACGTTGGGGTTGCCGTCGCGGTCGCCGCCGATCCACGTGCCGAACGAGAGCGGGCGGAAGGTGGGGTCGAGCCGGATGCCGTGGTCGGCCAGCTGGTCCGCGAGGTCGGCGGCCACGTCGGGCAGCGCCTCCTCGAGGATCTGCTGCAGGAAGTAGACGAGGTGGCGTGCCTCGTCGACAGGCGTCGGCCGGGTGCGCCGGACCGCGTCGGTCTGCCAGATCAGGTCGATGAGCTGCGCCAGGTCCTTGTCCTGCGCCGCGTACCGCCGAGTGCCCGGCTCGGCCGACGAGGACAGGATGTCGGCGATGCGGCGCAGCTTGGTCAGGACGGTGCGTCGGCTGACCTCGGTGGGGTGCGCGGTGAAGATGGCCCGGACGTCGAGCCGGTCGATGCCGGCCGCGAGCCCCTCGGGCCCCTGCTCGGTGACGATCTCGTCGATGGTCCGCGCGAGCCAGCCCTCGTCGTCGGGACGGGCCTCGATCCCGCGCACGCGGGCGACCTGCTCGGCCACGTTGGCCAGGTTGAAGTACACGCCGAACGCGCGGACGAGCTTGCCGGCCGTGGCGGCGTCGAGGCCGGACAGGGTCCGGCGGATCTCGGCGACCGCCGCGTGCCGGTCGTCGGCGTCGCCGGACTCCTCGAGCACCTTGCCCTGGGCACGCACGTGCTCGACCCGGTCGAACAGCTCGTCGCCCTCGAGCCGGCGGAGGGTCTCGCCCAGCAGGTCGACGACGCGTCGGACGTCGGCGCGCAGCTCGGCGTCCTTGGAGTTGGCGATGGCATCGAACTCGGAGGCGGTCATGGGGCTCCCGTCGGCAGGCGGATGTCACGGGGCGCCGTTGCCCGCTCCCCAGCCTAGTCAGGCGGGGCAGTGTCCGGCGGCCTCAGGAGGCGTTGTCGACGACGGCGTCGACGAGCTCGCGCCACGGGCCGTCGACATTCTGCTCGGGAAGCGTGGCCTCGCGCTCGTTGGCACGCACCTCGTAGACGAAGCCGTCGGGCCGGTGGTCGTCCGGCGTCGCGTCCCACGGGCACGCGTCGACGAGCGGCCACCAGGCCTGGGCCTCGTCCTCGGAGGCCGCCTCGACCTGCCACTGGCGGCGCAGCCCGGCGAAGCCGCCGGTGCGCGTCACCTGAACGACGAGGAGGGGTTGGTGGAACTGGTCCATACCCCCACAGCCTGCCACGCCTCGCGAACCACGTCAGCCGCGTCGTGGGCCCGGGCCGCGGTGAAGGTGGCCACCGCGAACTGCTCGAACGTGGCCCGCGGCGACAGCTCGCCGACCAGGGTGTCGAGCCAGATGCGTCCCGCGACGTCCCAGGCGTTCCCGCCCAGGGCCGTGGCGACGAGGTGGAACGCCTTGTTCGGGATGCCGGAGTTGAGGTGCACTCCCCCGTTGTCCTGGGTCGTCTCGACGAAGTCGTCCATGTGCCCCGGCTGGGGGTCCTTGCCCAGCACGTCGTCGTCGTACGCCGTGCCCGGCGCGGACATCGAGCGCAGCGCCCTGCCCTGGACCTGGTCGGTGAACAGGCCCTCGCCGATGAGCCACGAGGCCTGGTCGGCCCCTTGGCCCGCGGCATGCTGCTCGACCAGCGCACCGAACACGTCGGCGACCGACTCGTTGAGCGCACCGGACTGGCCGCGGTAGACCAGGCCCGCCGTGAACTCGATCAACCCGTGCGTGAGCTCGTGCCCGATCACCGACAGCGAGGCGGTGAAGCGCCCGAAGATCTCGCCGTCACCGTCGCCGAACACCATCTGGGAGCCGTCCCAGAAGGCGTTGTCGTACGCGCGTCCGTAGTGGACCGTGCCGAGCAGCGGCATCCCCGCATCGTCCATCGACGACCGCTCGTACACGCTGCGGAACAACGCGTCGGTCGAGCCGAACCCGTCGTAGGCCTCGTCGGCGCCGACGTCGTCCGTGGCCGGATCGCCCTCGTCGCGCACCAGGCGCCCGGGCAGGTCCGTCCCGTTCTCGGCGTCGTGCACCCGACGCCGCAGCGGCTGCTCGCCCACCGACGCCGAGGGCCGCGACCTCGGCCGCGGCACATCGGGTCGCAGCGGCCGCTCGTTGAGCGCCGCCTGCGCGGCCATGGCCGCCGTGGCGAAGCGGTCGTCCTCGAGCGAGGCGACCTGGCGAAGCAGGTAGGGCGGGACGATCCCCCGAATCGTTTCCATGCCTCGACCGTAGACCTCTCGTCGGACAAAGCGAGCCGCGTCGCGACGGCGTCCCGCTCAGCGGTCCTCGGAAGCCGAAAGTCGGCCCTGGGTCGGCCGATCGGACGACGCGACGGCTCGCCCCAGCCGACTAGTGTGACGGTGTGCCCACCTGGACCCTGCGAGACCACGGTCGCGACCTCGCCGTGCGCGACGACGGTGACGGACGGCTGCGACTGGAGCTCGACGGCACCGACGTGGACGAGGCGCAGGTCGGACGACTCGGCGACCATGAGTTCGAGCTCGACCGGCTCGACGGACGCCACCAGAAGGTCAAGGCCGAGCGCGGGCTGCGCGGCACCCTGCGGACCGTGACCCTGGTCGAGTCCGGCAACGGCGAGCTGCCGGTCACCGTCCCCTTCGTCCCGCCGTCCGGTTCGCGCGCCCGGCGCCTGTACGACCTGCGCGAGGCCCATCCGAACCTCTGGGCCGCCCGGCACATCGCCGGGTCGGGGTTGGGGCTGCTCGGGATCGGGGCCCTGCTGTCGGCGTTCCTGTCCCGGTTCGTGCCCAAGCCCGACCTGTCCTGGCTGCCGAACCCCGACGTCGACCTGCCCGACCTCTTCGGCTGGGTGCCCGACCTCTTCGGCTGGGTGCCCGACCTGTTCGCGTGGGTGCCCGACTGGGACCTGGGCTGGCTCAAGATCGTGCTCGGCGTCGTCGTGGCGATCGCCCTCACGGTCAACGAGGTCGAGCGCCGCAAGAAGCTCAAGGAGCGCGCGGAGGATCAGCGTCCCTCGCCCGACTCCTCCTGATCCTTCTCGTACCTCAGCGTCTGGATCCCGCGCGCCGTTCTCGGCAGGGTCCCGCGCGCCGCGTGGTCGGGGGTCTGGCGCCTGAGGATCACCGCGACCAGCCCGATCCCCGCCGCGGTCATCGCGATCGCGACCGTCCAGGCCCATCCCGTGTCGCCCTCGTTGTCGAGCCAGACGAAGGCCGTCGGCACGGCGAAGACGAGGATCAGCAGGATCGAGATGGCGCGAGCCGCGACCGCGTTGCCGGCTGCCGCCTCGGGACTCGTGTCCATCATGTTGGCGGTCATGAACTCCCCGGGCCGGACGAACGCGAACCACGGCAGGACGACCAGCACGACCAGGGCGAGCGCGACCAGCATCGGCATGAACATGTTGGCGAGCACCGTCAACGGCAGCTCGGAGGCGATGTCACCGCCACCGCGCGAGGCGTCGTACCAGTAGTGCCAGCCGTCGGGTCGGCGATGCGCCTCGATCGTGTCCTCGACCCCGGGCCTCAGCCTGACCAGGCTCGCGGTGGTGCCCAGGACCGCGCCCATGGCCAGCGGCAGCACGATGGTGCGGGCGAACGCGACCCAGATCGGGGGAAGGTCGAACCTGACCCAGAGGGTCTCGAGGATCGCCCAGGCCACGGGCACGCAAGCCGCGAACATCAGCACCATCCCCCAGGGCGTGTCGCCCTCGCCGTCGGCGGCGACGTCGTCCACCAGCACGTACTGGACGCCGACCATCACCGCCACGAGGACCCACGGCACGACGGGGAGCAGGATCCGTCGCCACGGTGACGGGGCGCGCCGCTCGTTGACCGTGCGCCGGGTGAAGTCGTTCCGCAGGAACTCGGGTCCGGGGTCGCGGCTCATCGCGGGCTCCAAGGCATGGCGCGAGCGTAGTCGGGTGGCATCGGCCGGGTTCGGCATGTGCCCCACCTCCCGAGAACCGGGTCCGAGCCCCGCTCTCCCGTGGGACGATGTGACGCGAGAAACCCCTGAGTCCGAGGAGCACTGTGAGCACGTCCGGTCGCCGTCTCGGCCCGTGGATCGGCGTCATCGCGACGGCGTTGGCGGGTGCCGTGCTCGTCCCTGTCGGGACTGCCACCGCAGCACCTGCGACCCTCACGGTCTCGGACGCGCGACCCGTCCGCGGCGAGGTGGTGGCGATCCGCGCCGACCTGCCCGGCCGAGGCGCTCGTCCCGTCCGCCTGCAGCGACTGTCCGGCAAGCGCTGGATCACCGTGGCGAAGAAGCGCTCGGACCGTTCGGTCAGGGCGACCTTCAAGCGCAGGACGGGCGCGAGGGTGACGACCTTCCGCGCGGTCGCCGGCTCCGGCGACGCGCGACGCGTGACCCGCCGCATGACGGTCCGGCCACAGCGGCAGTCGGCCCGACTGCTCCTCCCGGCGAAGGCCACGACCGGTGAGTCGCTGCGCGCGGTCGCCGTGTTCGCTCCCGCCCGGACGGGTCGTCCGGCCCTGTTCCAGCAGCGCATCGGCAATGCGTGGCGGACGGTCGCGCGGACCCGCCAGAACCGCGACGGACAGGCGACGGCGACGTTGCGCATGTCCGGCTCGGCCACCTACCGGGTGGTCGCGGCCGCCTCGCGCGGCGCGAAGGCGGCCACCAGC
>NZ_DAMDLR010000038.1:0-24118 GCF_032084975.1 Aeromicrobium sp. | reverse complement strand
GAGGGCGGGCGTGAGCAGCGCCGCCGCGAGCACCGCCGGGACGATCGCGCCGAGGACGGCCCACTGCCAGTCGGCGACCTCGGCCACCCAGCCGGCGACCGGCGGGCCGACGAGCGCCGGCAGCACCCACGCGGACGTCAGGACGACGAACACGCGGGGGCGCACCTCCTGGCTGAACACCTGGCCGACCAGGACGTAGAGGGCGACCGTCGTCAGTCCCGAGCCGAGTCCCTGCACCGCGCGCCCGACGACGAAGAGCTCCATCGTCGACGCGGTCCCGGAGATGACGAGGCCGAGCACGAAGCCGGCGACGCCCGTCAGCAGCGGGACCGTCGGACCCTCGCGGTCGCACCAGGGAGCCGAGACGGTCATCGTCACGACGGAGGCCGCCAGCAGCACGGCGAAGGACACGCCGACGAGCGGCAGGCCGTCCAGGTCCTGCGCGACGAGCGGGAGCGCGGTGGCGATCGCGTACGCCTCGAAGGCGAACAGGAAGGCCGTGGCGAACACACCGGCGACGACGGGGCCCTGCGGCCCGGTCCAGAGTCGCTCGCGCGTCACGGTGCTCATCGAGGGGTCCAGCTCTGGACGGGGACCACGGGTCCTCCACGGGGGTGCTGGCAGGCGGCGCGCATCGTTCTCCTTCTCGGGGTCGGACCCCAGCCAACAACCTCAACAAGGGTTGAGGTCAAGCGGGCGCCGCGCTCACGCCGCCGCGGCTCACTCGACGTCGAGGGCCAGCAGGTCGTCCTCGGTCTCGCGGCGCAGGATGAGGCGCGCCTCGCCGTCGCGGACGGCGACGACCGCGGGACGCGGGACGTGGTTGTAGTTGCTGGCCAGCGAGCGGCAGTAGGCGCCCGTGCCCGGCACGGCCAGGAGGTCGCCGGCCGCGATGTCCGACGGCAGGAACTCGGACTTGACCACGATGTCGCCCGACTCGCAATGCTTGCCGACGACGCGGGCGAGCACGGGACGGGCCTCGGACTCGCGTGACGCGATCGTGCACGAGTAGTCGGCGCCGTAGAGCGCGGGGCGGATGTTGTCGCTCATGCCCCCGTCGACCGACACGTACAGCCGCGAGCCCCCACCGTCGAGGCCGACGGCCTTCGTCGTGCCGACCTCGTACAGCGTGAACGTCGACGGGCCGGCGATCGCGCGCCCGGGCTCGATCGAGAGCTGCGGGACGTCGATCCCGAGTGCCCCGCACTCGTCCGTGACGATCTTGACGATCTCGCGGCCCAGGTCCTCGGGGGCGCGCGGGTCGTCCTGCGTCGTGTACGCGATGCCGAAGCCGCCGCCGAGGTCGAGCTCGGGTGCGGTCACGCCGAGCTCACGCGCGATCTGCTCGTGCAGGCGCAGCACGCGGCGGGCCGCCACCTCGAACCCGTCGGTGACGAAGATCTGCGAGCCGATGTGCGAGTGCAGCCCCAGGAAGTCGAGACCGTCCGTGGCCAGCACCCGCCGCACGGCGTCCAGCGCCGCGCCGTCGGAGATCGAGAACCCGAACTTCTGGTCCTCGTGCGAGGTGGAGATGTACTCGTGGGTGTGGGCCTCGACGCCGGCGGTGACGCGCACCATGACGGGTGCGCGGAGGCCGAGCTCGGCGGTCAGGGCGCCGAGCCGCTCGATCTCCTCGAAGGAGTCGATGACGATCCGGCCGACGCCCACCTCGAGCGCGCGACGCAGCTCGGACACGGACTTGTTGTTGCCGTGGTGGCCGATGCGCTCGGGCGGGAAGCCCGCCCGCAGCGCCACGGCCAGCTCGCCGCCGGTGCAGACGTCGAGGTTCAGTCCCTCCTCGGCGATCCACCGGGCGGTCGCGACGCACAGGAACGCCTTGCCCGCGTAGTAGACCTCGGCGGTCGGGAACGCGTCACGGAAGGCCCGCGCGCGGCCGCGGAAGTCGTCCTCGTCGACGACGTACAGCGGCGTGCCGAACTCCTGCGCCAGCTCGGGCGCGGTCTCGCCCGCGACCGTCAGGACGCCGTCGACCTTGCTGACGTTGGACGCCCACAGGTGCGGGACGAGCTGGTTCGCGTCGTCGGGCTCGCGCAGCCACTCGGGACCGCGGGTTCCGGCCTGGCCGTGCAGGGCACCGGCTTCGTGGGATCGCATCGTCACATCCGTTCGGGAGCGGAGACGCCCAGCAGGCCCAGGCCGTTGGCCAGGACCGTCCGCGTGGCCGAGACGAGCACGAGGCGGGCGCGATGGGTGTCGGTCGGGTCCTCGTCGCCCTGGGGCAGGACGCGGCACTCGTCGTAGAACTTGTGGAACGTCGAGGCGGTGTCCTCGAGGTACCGCGCGATCCGGTGCGGCTCGCGCAGCTCGGCGGCGCGCGCGACCACGCGCGGGAACTCGGCCAGCGCACGCAGGAGGGCGCCGGCGCGCTCCTCGACCAGCAGGGACGGATCGAAGGCGCCGAGGTCGGCCGAGAGTCCCAGGTCCGCGCCATTGCGCAGGATCGACGACAGCCGCGCATGCGCGTACTGGACGTAGTAGACGGGGTTGTCGTTGCTGGCGCTGGCCCACAGGTCGAGATCGAGGTCGATCGTGGAGTCGGTCGAGTAGCGCGCCAGCGCGTACCGGGCCGCGTCCACGCCGATCGCGTCCACCAGGTCCTCGAGCGTGATGACCGTGCCCGCGCGCTTGCTCATCCGCAGCGGCTTGCCGTCGCGCACCAGGTTGACCATCTGGCCGATGAGGATCTCGAGGTTGACGCCCGGCTGGTCCCCGAACGCGGCGCACATCGCCATCATCCGCGACACGTAGCCGTGGTGGTCGGCACCCAGCATGATGATCGCCCGGTCGAAGCCGCGTTCGCGCTTGTCCAGGTAGTAGGCCAGGTCGCCCGAGATGTACGCCGGCCGGCCGTCGGACTTGATGACGACGCGGTCCTTGTCGTCGCCGTAGTCGGACGTGCGCAGCCAGTGCGCGCCACCGGACTCGTACATCTTGCCCAGCTCGGTCAGCCGCGCGATCGCGCGATCGACCGCACCCGTCTCGTGCAGGTGGTTCTCGTGGAAGAAGACGTCGAAGTCGACCCCGAAGTCGTGCAGGCTGCCCTTGATCTCGGCGAACATCTGCTCGACGCCCTCGGCACGGAAGAGCTCGGCCGCCTCGTCGTCGGGCAGGCCCGCCGCATCCGGGTGGTCACCGACGATCCGCGCGGCGATGTCGTGGATGTACTGGCCGCCGTACCCGTCCTCGGGAGCGGCCTGTCCGCGCGCGGAGGCCAGCAGCGACCGGGCGAAGCGGTCGATCTGGGCGCCGTGGTCGTTGAAGTAGTACTCGCGGGTGACGTCGCCACCGCTGAACTCGAGCAAGCGCCCGAGGGAGTCGCCGACGGCCGCCCACCGGACGCCGCCGATGTGGATCGGCCCGGTCGGGTTGGCGCTGACGAACTCGAGGTTGATGCGCTCGCCGGCGTACGTGTCGTTGCGCCCGTACGCGTCCCCCGCCTCGAGGACGTGGCGCGCGATCTCGCCCTGCGCACCGGCGTCGACGCGGATGTTCAGGAAGCCCGGCCCGGCGACCTCGGCGCCCGCGATGCCCTCGGCGCCGGACAGCTCGGCGGCGAGCAGGTCGGCGAACTCACGCGGGTTCATCCCGGCCTTCTTGCCCAGCTGGAGCGCGATGTTGGTGGCGTAGTCGCCGTGCTCGCGGATCTTGGGCCGCTCGACGCGGACCTCGGTGGGAACCGGGTCGGGAAGGGTCACGCGTCCGGCGTCCACGAGGGACGACAGGGCGGCGACGATGACGTCGGAGAGCTGCGCGGGGGTCACCTGGCAAGCCTATCGGCCAGCGTTACCCGCGAGATTCGAGGACCCGGCGCACGGACTCGACGAGGACCTCGGGATCGAACGGCTTGATCACGTACTCGTCCACCCCGGCCGCCGACGCGCGGTTGATGTCGATCTGCTGGCTCTGCGTGGACACCATGACCAGCCGGACGCCGTCGTAGCGACGGTCGGCCCGGATGCGCGTGATCGCCGTGACGCCGTCCATCCGGGGCATCACCATGTCCATCGTGATGACGTCCGGCAGCTGCTCGAGGCCGGCCAGGACGTCGAGGCTGTCCTGGCCGTCGGTCGCCTCGATCACCTCGAATCCGGCCAACTCCAGGTTGGTGCGGATGAGGAACCGGATCGACGGCGTGTCGTCGACGACCAGCACGGTGGGGGGCACGGATGACACGCTACTCGTGCGATACCGTTGACCGTCGCGTTGTCCACGCGACACGACGGGCCCCCGTAGCTCAGGGGATAGAGCACCGCCCTCCGGAGGCGGGAGCGCAGGTTCGAATCCTGCCGGGGGCACCGATCGCACCAACGCCGCGGTTCGCAGTCACAGCGAGCCGCGGCGTTGTCGTTCCCCACCGGGTGAGCGATGCTGGCGCAGGCCCACCTCGTCAGTGATCGGAGTCCCATGTCCAGGACAGTCGCCACCAACACGCGCGTCGACCTCGAGCAGATGCTCGACTTCGTCCGGCCTCGGCACCGCTTCATCCTGATCACCCGCCGGCACGACGGCGAGCCCCAGGCCTCCCCCGTGACGGGCGGGGTCGACGACTCCGGCCGCCTCGTCGTCTCCACCTATCCCGAGCGCGCCAAGACGCACAACGCGCGCCGCGACCCGCGGGTCAGCGTCGTCGTGATCTCGGACGAGTGGAACGGACCGTGGATCCAGGTGGACGGCACGTGCGAGGTGCTCGACGTCCCCGCGTCGGTCGAGCCGCTCGTCGAGTACTTCCGCGTCATCTCGGGCGAGCACTCCGACTGGGACGAGTACCGCCGGGCGATGGTCGAGCAGGGGAAGTCACTGCTGCGGATCACGCCCCAGCGGTGGGGCCCGGTCTCGACCGGAGGGTTCCCCGCGCGCCTCGCGTGACCGAGCCGGTCGCGGATCAGGTCTCGGGGTCCGAGTCGTCGCCGGTGCCGGCGGGGATGGCGCCGTACGCGACGCCGAGGAGGAGACCCACGCCGAGAAGTCCCCAGTTGTCCAGCATCAGCGAGAGCGCCACGCCGAACGGCATGCCCAGGGCGATGCCCACCGCCATTCGATTGGCGCTGGTGTCGTCGCCGGCGTCCTCGTGATCGTCGTCCATGGGACCAACGTGCCAGTCCCGCCCGCGGCCGGCAAAACGGCCGCCGCGCGCCGTTCCGCGCCCCGTGCCGGTGTCCGGCCGCGGGACCTGCGAACGGGGCCGGGCCGGCCGTCCACGAGAATGGACGCGATGCCAGAGACCACGAGCGACGCCCTCGACCTTCCCGTGCTGCCCGATCCGTGGCGCGCCCGCGTACCGAGCTACGCCGACATCGAGGCGCTGGTGGAGCTCAGACGGATCGACGAGCTGCAGGGCACGGGCGCCTCCCACGTCGATCCGGCCGGCATCGAGTCCGAGGTCGCGGGTCAGGCCTCGTGGACGCGCCGGCAGATCGTCGCCGTCGGACCGGACGACGTTCCCCGCGCCTGGATCACGGTCCACGACCGGGCCGCCGGCCGCGCCCTGATCTGGGGTTACTTCGACCGCGACGTGGCCGAGGTCGACGACATCGCGGACGCCTTCTACCGCTGGGCCGAGACGACCGCCGTCGCGATGGCACGGTTCCGCGGCGTCCGGGCGACACGGCTCGACGAGAGCCCGTTCGCCGACGACATGCGCCAGGAGGACTGGCTCCGGCGCGCCGGGTACGAGAAGCGCCGCACGTGGCTGCACATGGAGCGACCCGTCACCGCCGAGGACGCGGCCCTCGAGCCGCGTGCCGGCGTCACCGTTCGGCCGGTGCAGCGACACGAGAACGGCCTGCCGGTCGCCGCCGACCTGCAGATCGTCCACCAGATGCTCGAGAAGTCCTTCGAGGACCACTTCAACTCGTACCGCGAGAGCTTCTCGGAGTTCGTCCAGCGCCTGCGCGAGGATCCGGGCCACAGCTGGGACCACTGGTGGCTCGCCTACGTCGAGACCGAGGACGGCGAGCAGGTTCCGGCGGGGTCGGTGGTGTGCACACGGCTCACGGCGCCCGAGGGCGGTGCCCCCGGCTCGTACGTCGAGTACATCGGCGTGAACCGTGCCGCCCGGGGTCGCGGTGTCGCCAAGTCGCTGCTGGCCACCGTGATCGCCGACGCGGCCCGCAGCGGACGCGACCGCGTGGGACTCGAGGTCGACGCCGACTCCCCCACCAGCGCCGACCAGCTCTACCGCTCGCTGGGCTGGGAGACCGACTACGTCACCGAGTCCTGGTTCAAGGACATCGAACTCAGCGACTGAGCGGCTCCGTCGGACGTCCCGCCAGGACCGCGGCGACGATGTCGGCCTCGCTGAGCAGGACCGTCTCGGACGCCGGACCGAGTGGGATGAAGCTGTCGGCGCTGTCGACCCGCGAGATCCGGCCTTCGTGACCAGCGGCGACGAGGGCGCTGACGACGCCCTCCCCCACGCCGCCGGAGTGCCGCGTCTCGTCGACCACCACGACGTGTGGGAAACCGGCGCACACCGCGGCGAGCTCTGCCTCGGGCAACGGCGCGATCCAGCGCAGGTCGACGACCGTCACGTCGATGCGGCGGCGACGCAGGGTCTCGGCGGCGCGCAGGCTCAGGAACGTGCCGTTGCCGAAGGTGACGAGCACCGCGTCGCGCCCGTTGCCGTGGACGCCGAGCTCGCCCGGGCCGATCACGCCCTCCGCCTGCGGAGCAGCGGTCCATCGCCCGTCACCCTCCTCCAGCAGGTCGCGCGAATGGTAGCGAGCGATCGGCTCGAGGTAGACGCAGACCTGGCCCCGGCGAGCGAGCTCGTGGCACGCCCTCAGCAGGCCCGGCGCGTCCGCCGGGTGGCTCGGCACCGCGACGACCAGGCCCGGGATGTCGCGCAGCACCGCCACCGAGTTGTCGTTGTGGAAGTGCCCGCCGAAGCCGCGCTGGTAGGCCAGTCCGGCGATCCGCACCACCATCCCGTTGCGGTACTGCCCGTTCGAGAAGAACGCGAGGGTGGCGGCCTCGCCGCGCAGCTGGTCCTCGGCGTTGTGCAGGTAGGCGAGGTACTGGATCTCGGGCACCGGCACGAACCCCGCCAGCGCCGTCCCGAGCGCCGTGCCCAGGATCGTCTGCTCGTCGAGCAGGGTGTCGAAGACGCGCTGGCCGCCGAACCGCTTCCGCAGCCCGCGGGTGACCCCGTACACGCCGCCCTTGACGCCGACGTCCTCGCCGAACACGAGCGTCTGCGGGTGCTCCTCGAGCAGTTCGGCCAACGTCGCGTTGATGGCCTGGGCCAAGGTCCTTCGCGACCCCTCCCCCGTGCGAGCGGGCACCGAGGTGACGGCCGGGAGGTCGAGCGGCGCGCTCACCGAGGCGCGCGTCTGCAGTCCGGACTCGGACAGGACCGACTCGGCCTGCTCCATCACGCGCGAACGGGCGTCCTCGTAGGCGGCCAGGGCCTCGGCACCGGTGATCGCGCCCGCGTCCACGAGGGCACGGGCGGTCGCCACGACCGGGTCCTGGTCGTAGTCGGCCTCGATCTGGCGTTGCTTCCTGTACGCGATCTCGGCGTCCGAGCCGGCATGGCCGAGGAAGCGGACGGTGCTCAGGTGCAGCACCGATGGGCGCCGGGTCGTGCGGACCTCGTCGAGCGCGGCCGCCGTCCGGTCGAGCAGGCCGACCGGGTCGTGCCCCTCGACGGCGCGGTAGCCCACGCCGGGGAGCGCCTCGAGCATCGCTCCGGGCCAGCCGTGCGGTGACGCCGTGCTGATGCCGATGCGGTTGTCCTCGCAGACGAACAGGACCGGGCACGGCAGCCCTCGGTGGGACAGGTACGCGGCCGCGTTCAGGGCGCCGAGCGCCGTCGAGTGGTTCGCGGAGGCGTCGCCGAAGCTGCAGATGACGACGGCGTCGTCGGGCCACGCGGTGTGCCGGCCGAGCTGCTTCGCGAAGCCGAGCCCGAGGCCGAGTCCCACCGCCCGCGGCAGGTGGGACGCGATCGTGGAGGTCTGCGGGATGATGCTGAGTGCCGGGTGCCCGAACACCTTGTGCCGCCCGCCCGACATCGGGTCGCTGCGCGCGCTGACCAGGCTCAGCAGCACGGCACGGACACCGTCGTCACGACCCGCCTTCGCCGAGCGTGCTGCGTACAGGCCGCCCGACCGGTAGTGCAGGAGCGCCGGATCGCTCACCTCGGAGAGCAGACCGAGAGCGGCATTGCTCTCGTGTCCGGCCGAGCCGATCGTGTAGTGCCCGCGCCCCTGGGCCTGCAGCCACCGGGCGGCGAGGTCGAGGTGCCGGCTCTGCACCTGGGCCGCGTACAGGGCGCGCAGGTCGGCGACGTCTCCCCGCCCCGCGGACCGTGGCTCGAGGCTCGGCAGGACCCGGAGCACGTACTCGTCGATCGTCTCCACGGTCAGACCCGCAGCGCCTGGTCGACCGCCTGCGCGATCGGCATCCGCAGCATCGGGCCGTGGCCCGGCAGGATCACGTCGGCACCGAGCTGGGCCAGGTCGGGCAACGTCGCGCGCAAGCGCGCCGTGTCGTGGTGGAAGAAGCCGTCGATCGCCTGCGGGCCCTCGACCGGACTGATCGCGTGACCCGTCACGAGCGAGTCCCCGGTGACCACGACGGCCTGCGCGGGAAGATGGAAGGCCGTGTGGCCGGACGTGTGGCCCGGCAGCGCGATCGGTATCGGCGACCGCGCGATGCCGAGCGGCCTGCCCGGGACGACCGCTTCGGGCCGGTCGACCCGCGGGTGCGTCGCCCCGCCGAGCCGAGCGACCGTGAGCCCCCAGCGCAGCACCCTCGGCCGCCAGGCCCGCACGAGAACGTCGACCGTGGTCGCACTCTCGACCCGCTCTCCGCGCAGCATCGGCAGCTCCTCGGCGCCCGCCAGGACCCGGACGCCGCGAGCGGCCAGCGCGGGCATCGAACCCGTGTGGTCCACGTGGTTGTGCGTCACCGCGAGCGCCTCGAGCCGGTCCATCGTCGTGCCGGCGCGCCGCACCGACTCCTCGACCAGGGGTGCCTGGCCGGGATACCCACAGTCGATCAGAGCCGCACGCTCGCCCTCGACGAGCACGACCCAGTTCACGAGCTCGGTGCGGGCGAACCAGATTCCCTCCGCGACTTCAGTGAGGTCCACGAGTCGAACCTAGGAGCCGGGCATCGCGCTGTCCATGGAACGTGCGCATCCGGCGATAGGTGGTTAGCGTCGAGAGGGACGCACCGATCGACCACAGGAGGCACCCATGCCCACTCGCACCGCACGCACTGCCTGGGACGGCGGATTCGAGGACGGTTCCGGCCAGGTCGAGCTGACCTCGTCGGGCCTCGGCACGTTCGAGATGTCCTTCCCGAAGCGCTCGTCCGACGACGGTGGTGGAGCGACGAACCCCGAGGAGCTCATCGCCGCGGCGCACTCGTCGTGCTACACGATGCAACTGACCGCCCTGCTCGGAAAGGCCGGCGCGACCGTGAACGCGGTCGAGACGAGCGCCGACGTGTCGCTCGCCCCGGACCCCGACGGCGGGTTCCGCATCAACCGGATCGCCCTCACCGTGCGCGCCGAGGCGGAGGGCATCGACGCCACGAAGTTCAAGGAGATCGCCGAGGAGGCCAAGGAGACGTGCCCGGTGAGCAAGGCGCTCGAGGGTGTCGACGACATGACCCTCGACGCCACTCTCGAGACGGCGTCATGACCACCTCACAGCACTGACGTCTGGTTACCGACGGGTTGCGCGACCTGCCTGCACCGTGTCATGCGCGCGCGTTACCCTGTAGAGCAGTCCCACACCCGTGCGCGAACACGCGAGCAACTTCCCGGAAGAGGCGATTCAGGCCGTGGCCGAGTCCTCCCCCAACGCGTCGGCGACCGACGCATCCCACCCCGATTTCGGCGCCAACGAATGGCTCGTCGAAGAGATGTACGACCAGTTCACCGCTGACCCGTCGTCGGTCGACGCGTCGTGGGCCGACTTCTTCCGCAAGGGAGGGTACGGATCGAACGACAACGGCAGCGCCCCGAAGGCGTCCGCGGGCGCTGAGAAGACGTCCAGCGAGGCCACGGTGACGAAGGCCAAGGAGCCCGCTCGCGAGCCGTCGTCCGACCAGCCCAACAAGCCGGCCACCCCGGCGAAGTCGGCTCCCGCCCGCGCCGCCGAGGAGAAGGACCCGCCGGCGCCCGCCGCGGCTCCGGCGGCACCGGCCGCGCAGAAGCCGAAGTCCCCCACGGTCAAGCCGCAGGCTGCCTCGCAGCCTGAGCCGACCGGCCCCGGCGAGGTCGAGAAGGTCGTCCTCAAGGGCGCCGCAGCCCGCACGGCCACCAACATGGACGCCAGCCTCGCGGTCCCCACCGCCACCAGCGTCCGCTCGGTGCCGGTGAAGTTGCTGTTCGACCAGCGCGTCGTGATCAACAACCACCTCGCCCGCGCTCGCGGCGGCAAGGTGTCGTTCACCCACCTGATCGGCTACGCCGTCGTCCAGGCGATCAAGGCGATGCCCGAGATGAACACCGGCTTCGAGTACAACGAGAAGGGCAAGCCGGTCCAGCTCAAGCCCGAGCAGATCAACTTCGGCCTCGCGGTCGACGTGCAGAAGTCCGACGGCTCGCGCCAGCTCATGGTCCCGAACATCAAGGGCACCGAGAAGATGGACTTCGCGCAGTTCTGGCGCGGCTACGAGACCATCGTGCGCAAGGCGCGTGACAACAAGCTCGAGGTCTCGGACTTCCAGGGCACCACCGTCAGCCTGACCAACCCCGGCGGCATCGGCACCAATCACTCGGTGCCGCGCCTCATGGCCGGCCAGGGCGTCATCGTCGGCGTCGGCTCCATGGAGTACCCCGCCGAGTTCCAGGGCGCGTCGCAGGACACCATCTCGCTGATGGCCGTCTCGAAGATGATGACCCTGACGTCCACGTACGACCACCGCGTCATCCAGGGCGCGCAGTCGGGCGAGTTCCTGCGTCGCGTCCACCAGCTGCTGCTGGGCGACGAGGGCTTCTACGACCAGATCTTCCAGTCGCTGCGGATCCCCTACGAGCCCATCCGCTGGGCCCAGGACATCTCGGTCCGCCACGACGACGACGTCGACCGCCAGGCGCGCGTGCTCGAGCTGATCCACTCCTTCCGGGTCCGCGGCCACCTCATGGCCGACACGAATCCGCTGGAGTACCGCCAGCGCTCGCACCCCGACCTCGACATCGCGTCGCACGGGCTCACGCTGTGGGACCTCGATCGCGAGTTCCCGGTCGGCTCGTTCGGCAAGGCCTCGGGCAAGCGCTTCATGAAGCTGCGCGAGATCCTGGGCATCCTGCGCGACTCCTACGTCCGGACGATGGGCGTGGAGTACATGCACATCCAGGGTCCCGAGGAGCGCGCCTGGTTCCAGGAGCGCCTCGAGCGCCCGCACGTCAAGGAGCCCCGCGACGAGCAGCTGCGCATCCTGCAGAAGCTCAACCAGGCCGAGGCGTTCGAGACCTTCCTGCAGACCAAGTTCGTCGGTCAGAAGCGCTTCAGCCTCGAGGGCGGCGAGACGATGGTCCCGCTGCTCGACGAGATCTGCGAGGGCGCGGCCGAGGACGGCCTCGAGGAGGTCTGCATCGGCATGGCCCACCGCGGCCGCCTGAACGTGCTGGTCAACATCGCCGGCAAGGATCCGGCCCAGGTGTTCCGCGAGTTCGAGGGCAACATCGACCCGCGCACCGTCCAGGGCTCCGGTGACGTCAAGTACCACCTCGGCGTCGACGGCGAGTTCACGTCGGTGCGCGGCGACAAGATCAAGGTCTCGGTCGCGGCCAACCCGTCGCACCTCGAGGTCGTCGACCCGGTGCTCGAGGGCATCGCCCGCGCCAAGCAGGACGTGCTCAACCGGGGCGAGGAGTTCCCGGTGCTGCCCGTGCTCGTCCACGGTGACGCCGCGTTCGCCGGTCAGGGAGTCGTCGCCGAGACGCTCAACCTGTCCCAGCTGCGCGGCTACCGCACCGGAGGCACGATCCACGTCATCGTGAACAACCAGGTCGGCTTCACCACCAGCCCGGCCTCGTCGCGCTCGTCGACGTACTCGACCGACGTCGCCCGGATGATCCAGGCGCCGATCTTCCACGTGAACGGCGACGATCCCGAGGCGTGCATCCGCGCGGCCCAGCTCGCGTACGAGTACCGCCGCACGTTCCACAAGGACGCCGTGATCGACCTCGTGTGCTACCGCCGTCGCGGTCACAACGAGGGCGACGACCCCAGCTTCACGCAGCCGCTGATGTACGACACGATCGAGAAGAAGAAGTCGGTGCGCAAGCTGTACACCGAGGCACTCGTCGGTCGTGGCGACATCACGCTCGAGGAGGCCGAGGCAGCGCTGAAGGACTACCAGAAGCTGCTCGAGTCGAACTTCCAGCGCGTCAAGGAGGCCGAGCACGACCTGGCCTACACCCGCACGCCGGACTACCCCGAGAAGCCGTTCGACGACTACCTCGTCACGTCGATCTCGCCGGACGTCCTCAAGGCCGTGTCCGACGCGTACACGAACGTCCCGGACGGCTTCACGGTCCACCCGAAGGTGCTGCCCCAGCTGCAGCGCCGTGCCGCGTCGATCACGGCCGGCCCCATCGACTGGGGCACGGGCGAGATCATCGCGATGGGCTCGCTGCTGCTCGACGGACGTCCCGTGCGGCTCGTCGGCCAGGACTCGCGCCGTGGCACGTTCACGACGCGCTTCGCGACGGTCATCGATCGCCAGTCCGCGGACGAGTGGACGCCGCTGCAGCACGTCGGCCCGGACCAGGCGACGTTCTACGTCTACGACTCGCTGCTGAGCGAGTACGCCGCCCTCGGCTTCGAGTACGGCTACTCGGTCGCGCGTCCCGAGGCGCTCACGATGTGGGAGGCGCAGTTCGGTGACTTCGTCAACGGCGCCCAGTCCGTCATCGACGAGTACATCAGCTCGGGCGAGACCAAGTGGGGCCAGAAGTCCGGCGTCGTGCTGCTGCTGCCGCACGGCCACGAGGGCCAGGGCCCGGACCACTCCTCGGGTCGCATCGAGCGCTTCCTGACGCTCGCCGCGAACGACGAGATGACGATCGCCCAGCCGTCGACGCCCGCGTCGTACTTCCACCTGCTGCGTCGCCAGAACCTCCAGGCCGAGCACCGTCCGCTCATCGTCTTCACCCCGAAGTCGATGCTGCGCAACAAGGCCGCGACGAGCCAGCCCGAGGACTTCACGTCCGGCACGTTCCGTCCGGTCATCGGCGACGACGCGGTCGACGCCTCCAAGGTCGAGCGCGTGCTGCTGTGCTCGGGCAAGGTGACGTGGGACCTGAGGGCCGAGCGCAAGAAGCGCGAGGGCGACTCGCCCACGACGGCGATCGTGCGTCTCGAGCAGCTGTACCCGCGCCCGAAGGCCGAGATCGAGGCCGAGCTGGCGAAGTACCCCAACGTCCGCGAGTTGCGCTGGGTCCAGGACGAGCCCGAGAACCAGGGTCCGTGGCCGCACGTGGCGCTGTACCTCAAGGACGCGTTCGGCCTGCCGATGACGCAGGTGACGCGCCCCGAGTCCTCGGCTCCGTCGGCCGGGTCGCACGCCGTGCACGTCCAGGAGTCCAAGGACCTGATGAACCGCGCGTTCGCCTGAGTCGATGTACTTCACCGACCGTGGGATCGAGGAGCTCTCGGCCCGCCGCGGGGAGGAGGAGTTCTCCTTCGCATGGCTGGCCGAGCAGCTCTCGATCTTCGTGGACCTGAACCCGGACTTCGAGATCCCGGTCGAGCGCCTCGCCACCTGGCTGGCCCGTCTCGACGACGACGACGAGTAGTCCGCCACGCTTGTCGGTTTCCCCGGTTAAGTAGGTTTCCTGTCACTTCGCGAGGGTTGCAACCCTCGCGAAGTGACAGGAAACCTCGTCCGGTCCGACTGAAGACGCTCGACGCCTCGGGTCGCGAGGCGCCGAGCCGATGGCCGGTCGCGCGACGCTAAGAGACCACTTAACGAGGTTCTCTCGCACTTCTCGAGGATCGCAACCCTCGTGAAGTGCGGGAGAACCTACTTAACCGGGGAAACCGACAGCCCGCTCAGCGCGTCAGGACGATCTTGCCGAAGACGTCGCCGTCGATGACGCGCTGCAGGCCGTCGGCCGCGTCCGCCATGGGGATCTCGGCGTCGATGAGCGGCTTGGTGCCCGTGACGGCCATGAACTCAGCCAGTCGGCGCAGCTCGTCGCGGGTGCCCATGGTGGATCCGTGGACGCGCATCTGCTGGAAGAAGATCCGCGTCAGCTCGGCGTGCGAGGGCGCATCGCCCGAGGTGGCGCCGGAGATCACGAGGGTGCCACCGGGGCGCATGGACCTGATCGAGTGCGACCACGTGGCGGCGCCGACCGTCTCGATGACCGCGTCGACCTTGACCGGCAGACGCTCGCCCGACTCGAGCGCCTCGTGGGCGCCGATCTCGAGGGCGCGGGCGCGCTTCTCCTCGTCGCGGCTCGTGGCGAACACGTGGAACCCCGCGGCGCGGGCGAGCGTGATCGCGGCCGTGGCCACGCCGCCGCCGGCGCCCTGCACGAGCACGCTGTCGCCCGGGCTCAGGTCGGCCTGTGTGAACAGCATCCGGTACGCCGTGAGCCACGCGGTGGGCAGGCACGCGGCCTCGGCGAACGAGAGGCCCTCCGGCTTCGCGACGACGTTGCGGCGCGGGACCGCCACCTTGTCGGCGAACGTGCCCTGGTGCTTCTCGGACAGCAGCGAGCGGCGCGGATCGAGCGTCTCGTCGCCGACCCAGTCCGGGTGGCTGATGACGGCGTGCACGAGCACCTCGTTGCCGTCCTCGTCGTACCCCGCGGCGTCGCAGCCCAGGATCATCGGCAGCGACTCCCGGCGCAGGCCGACACCACGCAGGCTCCACACGTCGTGGTGGTTGATCGAGGCGGCCTTGACCGTCACGGTCGTCCATCCGTCCGGTACCTCAGGATCCGGCCGCTCCCCGACCACGAGGCCGTTCATCGGGTTCTTCGGGTCCATCGACTCGGCGTAGACGGCGAACACGGGCGATCTCCTGAGGTCGTCGGGCAACTACGGTGCGACCCTAACCGGGTGCGACGGCGGCCGCCCGGCAGGGCGCGAGGTCAGTAAGGCCGGCGGGCGAGGCCGTCGCGGCGCGCCGTGTCGGTCACCGCGCGGGCCACCGCCTGCGAGACCCGCGGGTCGAACGGCGACGGGATGATGTGCGACTCGCTCAGCTCGTCGTCATCGACCAGGTCGGCGATCGCGCGCGCGGCGGCGAGCTTCATCGACTCCGAGATCTCGGTCGCGCGGACATCGAGCGCACCGCGGAAGATGCCGGGGAACACCAGCACGTTGTTGAGCTGGTTCGGGAAGTCCGAGCGGCCCGTCGCGACGATGCGCGCGTGCTTGTGCGCGATGTCCGGGTGGACCTCGGGGTTCGGGTTGGCGAGCGCGAAGATGATCGCGTCGGGAGCCATCTTGGCGACGGCCTCCTCGGGCACCGTGCCGCCCGAGACGCCCACGAACACGTCGGCGCCGTCGAGGGCGTCCGAGACGGTTCCCGGGCGGGCCCAGTCGGCGGTCTCGTCGGCGAGCCACTGCTTGACGTCGCCCAGCTCACCGCGCTCGGGAGTGATGACGCCGGTGCGATCGACGACGCTGATCTTGCGCACGCCGGCCGAGCGCAGGATCTTCGTGATCGCGACACCGGCGGCGCCGGCGCCGGAGATGACGACCTTCACCTCGTCGGGCTCGCGCTCGGTGAGGCGCAGCGCGTTGTAGAGGCCGGCGAGGACGACGACGGCCGTGCCGTGCTGGTCGTCGTGGAAGACGGGGATGTCGAGCTTCTCGATCAGTCGGCGCTCGATCTCGAAGCAGCGCGGGCTGGAGATGTCCTCGAGGTTGATGCCACCGAAGGTGGGCGCGAGTCGCACGATGGTGTCGACGATCTCGTCGGCGTCCGTCGTGGCGAGCGCGACCGGGATCGCGTCGACGCCACCGAACTGCTTGAACAAGATGGCCTTGCCCTCCATGACGGGCATCGCGGCCGACGGGCCGATGTCGCCCAGTCCGAGGACGGCCGTGCCGTCGGTGATGACCGCGACGGTGTTGGAGACCCAGGTGTAGTCGTGCGCTGCCTCGGGATCGGCCGCGATGGCCTCGCAGACGAGGGCGACGCCCGGGGTGTACGCGAGCGACAGGTCGTCGGCGTTGGCCACGGGCACGGTCGAGGCGACCTCCATCTTGCCGCCGCGGTGCAGCGCGAAGACGGGATCTTCAGGGTCGTTCAGCGTCATGGGCAGGTCAGCGTCGATCTGGTCAAGGGAGGTGGACATGATTCCTCGCGCAGCAGCGTGATCGTCAAGGTGCGAACGGCGCCGATCCGGCGTCCGGGTGCGGGATGGTGGCCGCAGGAGGAGGGGTTGTGCCCCAGCGTCAAGTCTCGCACACGCGTCACTGCTCCCGGTCGTCGGCCAGAGCCCGACGGGCGGGCCCCGTGGCGAGACACCCGAGCACCACCAGGGCGGACACGGCGATGGCGGCCGCGACGGCGCGGTTGTCCCCCGTGTTCGCGTCGGGAGTGCGCAGCGACCACGCCAGGCCCAGGCCGATCAACTGGGCCACCACGACCGGCCCCCGCGCACCGTGCGCGGCGTGTGCGAGTCCCCACGCGGCGGCCAGCAGCCCCAGTCCCATGACGAGCAGGAGGACGCCGATGCCGATGCCGACGCCGATCCGGCCGGGGACGAGGCCGCCGAGGTCCAGGACGGCCAGGACGATGAAGACGAGCGCCTGACCGGCGACGACGACGGCCGCCGTGAGGAGCGGGATCCGGGCAGACACAGGCACGACCTCAGGCTAGCGGGACAACTTTGCAAGCATTTCAGCGGAGATCACTTTGTGACATTTCCGACAAAACCCATCGCGAACAAATGTTGTCATGTGCCGGAAACCTTGGAATGCTGGTACGTGGTAGTGCGCCCCGTCGCACTCGTCCCCATCTCGGATCTGAAGGAGTCATCTGTATGGACTGGCGTCATCGTTCGGCGTGTCTGGACGAGGATCCCGAGCTCTTCTTCCCCATCGGGAACACGGGCCCGGCCATCCTGCAGATCGAGGAGGCCAAGCTGGTCTGCCGCCGTTGCGACGTGCGCGACCAGTGCCTCCAGTGGGCCCTCGAGTCCGGTCAGGACCACGGCGTCTGGGGCGGCATGAGCGAGGACGAGCGCCGGGCGCTCAAGCGCCGCAACGCCCGCGCCCGCATCCGCACCGCCTGAGCGCCGCGGGCTCACAGCCCGAAGGCGATCGAGACGGTCGTCCCACCCGCCGAGGGCGACTCGTACTCCAGCTCTCCCTTCAACTCGCCCCTCACGAGCGTCGACACGATCGACAGGCCGAGGCTGAGCGTCGGGTCGAAGTCGTCCGGCAGACCTCGGCCGTCGTCGCTGACCCGCAGCCGGATGCGTCCGCGGATCCGGTTCACCGCCAACGTCACGCGGCCGCCCTCGGGCCCGAACGCGTGCTCGGCGGCGTTCTGCACGAGCTCGGTCAGCGCCATCGCCAACGGCGTCGCGATCTCGGCCGGCACGCTGCCGAACGAGCCGACCCGCTCGGCCTTCACCGCTCCTCCCCCGACGTCCAGGACGGTGCGCAGCAGGGTGTCGGCGATCGCGTCGAACTCGACCGACTCGTCGAACGACTGACTCAGCGTCTCGTGCACGAGAGCGATCGACCCCACCCGCCGCTCGGCCTCCTGGAGCGCCTCGCGTGCCGCCGGGATCTCCATCCGCCGGCTCTGCAGCCGCAGCAGCGCCGCGACCGTCTGCAGGTTGTTCTTCACCCGGTGGTGGATCTCGCGGATCGTGGCGTCCTTGGAGACCAGCTCGCGCTCGCGCAGCCGCAGCTCCGTGACGTCGCGCAACAGGATCAGTGAGCCGATGGGGCCGCGGTCGCTGCGCAGGGGCATGATCCGCAACAGCATCGAGGCACCGTCGTTCTCGACCTCGGCCTCCGCGTCGCCGGCCCCGAAAAGCGAGCTGAACTGGCGGTCGGCGTCCGCGCCGATGAGGGCCGTCGTCACCTCGATCAGGTCGCTGCCACGCAGGTCGCCGGTCAACCCGAGCCGCCGGTACGCCGAGAGTGCGTTCGGGCTGGCGTAGGCGACCAGCCCGGCGGCATCGGTGCGGATGAAGCCGTCGCCGACGCGCAACGAGTCGGCCAGCTCGGACGGCACGCCGGGCAGCGGGAACTCACCGCGCCGGATCATCTCGAACAGGTCGTCGCTCGTGCGCTGGTAGGCCGACTCGAGAGCGCCGACGGAGCGGCGGTCCGACTCCGGACGACGTCGCACAACAACCCCGAGACGGCGTCCGGCCCACATCACGGGGACGGCCGCCTGGGTGATCCGGGCGCCGTCGGGCTGGGCCTGGTCGGACACCTGCGTGACGTCGCGGGGCACGAACGTCCCCACGACGTCCTCGTGCAGGGTCGTCGGCCCGGTCGTGGGCCGGATCTGCGCGGCGGCCCACATGCCCTTGCTCTCGGCGTCGTCCACCCACAGCACGAGGTCGCTGAACGAGAGGTCGGCGACGATCTGCCAGTCGGTGATGAGGGCCTGCAGCCGATCGACCTGGGAGGACGAGAGCGCGGTCTGGGCGGCGGTGATGTCGTCGAGCGAGGGCACGTCTCGAGCCTAGTCCGGCGCGCGGTCCCAACTCGCGGGTAACCTGCGTCACATGACCGATGACCAGCAGTTGCCCGAGCCCACCGGTCCGCACGGCGGACACCATGCCCTCGACGTCGCGAGGGCCCACGGGGCCGAGGCGATGTTCACCCTCTCGGGTGCCCACATCTTCCCGATGTACGACGCTGCCGTGAAGTCCGACGAGCCCATGCCGATCATCGACGTGCGGCACGAGCCGTCCGCCGTCTTCGCGGCCGAGGCCATCGGCAAGCTCACCCGCACCCCCGGCCTGGCCGTGCTGACCGCCGGTCCCGGTGTCACGAACGGCGTC
The DNA here is from genome assembly GCF_032084975.1 of Aeromicrobium sp. Classification (GTDB taxonomy): domain Bacteria; phylum Actinomycetota; class Actinomycetes; order Propionibacteriales; family Nocardioidaceae; genus Aeromicrobium. Next base: position 5,136 of record NZ_DAMDLR010000038.1, on the reverse strand, counting down.
AGCCCCGTGGCGCAGGCGTACTTCTCCGGCGCTCCGCTGGTCGTCGTCGGCGGTCGCGCCGCCGTCTCGACGTGGGGCACGGGCACGCTGCAGGAGCTGGACCACCCGCCGATCTTCGAGACCATCACGAAGAAGGCCACCACCGCGGGCTCACTGGCCGACATCGCTCCCGTCGTGGACGAGGCCTTCACGCTCGCCGGGTCCTCCCACCGCGGCCCGACGTTCGTCGACATCCCGATGGACGAGTTCTTCAACTCCGGAGCGGTGACGCACACCTCCTCGGGCCCGTCGACCGAGCGGCTCGAGCCCGACCCGGGCGCCATCGCGAAGATCGCGGGCCTGCTGGCCTCGGCCAGGCGTCCCGTCCTGATCCTGGGCACCGACGTGTGGGCCGACCACGCCGAGGAGGCGGCCCTGCGGTTCGTCGAGGAGACCGGCATCGCGGCGATCGCCAACGGCATGGGTCGCGGCATCGTCCCCGGCGGTCATGGCAACCTCGTCACCAAGGCGCGCTCGCGGGCACTCGGCGTGGCCGACGTCGTGGTCGTCGTGGGCACGCCGCTGGACTTCCGGCTGGGCTTCGGCCGCTTCGGCGGCAAGGAGGGTGGCGATCCCGCCACGACCGTGCACATCGCCGACTCCCCCGGCCAGCTGTCGACGCACGCCGCGCTCGGCGGCTCGGTGGCCGGCGACCTCAGCATGGTCTTCGACGGTCTGCTGGACGCGCTGCAGTCCGGGCCCACCAAGCCCGACTGGGCGCCGTGGCTGGCCGAGCTGCGCGACGTCGTCGCCGGCTCCGTCGAGCGCGACAAGGCGCTGCTGGCCGCCGAGGCCGACCCGATCCATCCGGCTCGCATCTACGGCGAGCTCCTGCCCCGCCTGGCCGACGATGCCGTGGTCATCGGCGACGGCGGTGACTTCGTCTCGTTCGCCGGCAAGTTCGTCGAGCCCCAGCGACCCGGCGGCTGGCTGGACCCGGGGCCCTACGGCTGCCTCGGCGCCGGCCTGGGCGCGGCGATGGGGGCGCGCATCGCGCGGCCGTCCAGCCAGGTCGTCCTGCTGATGGGCGACGGAGCCGCCGGCATGTCGATCATCGACATCGACACCCTGGTCCGCCACGACCTGCCGGTCGTCATCGTCGTCGGCAACAACTCGGCGTGGGGCCTGGAGAAGCCCCCGATGCAGATGCTCTACGGCTACGACGTGGCCGCGGACCTGGCGCCGAACACCCGCTACGACCAGGTCGCCCAGGCCCTCGGCGCGGGCGGCGAGTTCGTGACCGACCCGCGCGAGATCGGCCCGGCGATCGACCGGGCCTTCGCGTCGGGCGTCCCCTACCTCGTCAACGTCGCCACGGACGTCAACGCCCTGTACCCGCGCAACACGATGGGCGTGTGACCGCTGATCCACGTCAGGGCCGCCCCGGTGTTCCGGGGCGGCCCTTCGCGTCAGTGGGTGTGATCGCGCCGGAGCAGGTGGTCGAGCCGGTGTCGCGCCTCGTTGGCGATTCGGGCCGACAGCGCCGTCGGGACGCCGCTGTCCTTGCCGGCCTTCCAGTACCCGCCGATGTCGCTGTTGTGCTTCGCGAAGCCCAGTGATCGCGCCCAGCGACGGACGGGCTTGATGCAGCCGGCCTCGCCCTGGGCGAACACGTAGACGTGCTCGTCCTCGGGCAGCACGAGCGACGCGGCGAAGTCACCGAGCAGCGACGTGGAGCCAGCCCGCCGTCCGTCCCGCGACAGCCAGTGCAGGCTCACGCCCGCCGGGACCCGCAGGTCCTGGCGCTCGGCATCGTCGTGGATCTCGACGGCGGCGATGCCACGGGCGTCCTGCGGCAGCTCCTCCAACCAGCGCCCGATCGCGGGCAGCGCGGTCTCGTCGCCCAGCAGCACGTGGAAACCGAACTCCGGCGGCACCACGAGGTCGGGGCGCGGGCCCGCCACCCAGATCGTGGATCCGACCTCAGCCGTCTGGGCCCACGTCGAGGCCCGGCCGCCCTCGTGCACCACGAAGTCGAGGTCGACCTCCCGGGCCGCCGCGTCGTACCGCCGGATCGTGTCGTCGCGTGTCGGCGGGAACGGACGCGGCCAGTCCAGGTGGGTGCCGTCCTGCGTGGGGTGACGGGTGATCCCCGTGTCCTCGTCGGGGAAGACGAGCTTCACGTGCTCCTGCGGCAGATGACTCTCGAAGCCCTCGAGATTCGGTCCGCCGAGGGTCACCCGCACCATCCGGGGCGTGACCAGCGTTCGTCGCAGCACCGTCAGCTCGCGGATCTTGATGTCGAACTCGGCCCAGTGGGAGCGAGGACCTTCGGCGGTCGTCGTCATGTCAGCCCTGCGCGATCGTGTCGAGCGCCGCGCGCAGGTCGCTGGCCTGCTTCTGCGCCGCGGCGAACGTGTAGATCGTGCCCGCCGTCAGCGGGAACACCCGGCCTTCCTTGGCCGCGGACAGGCGCTTGAAGGAAGGCTCGTCCAGGATCGTGTCGACGCCCGACATCACGCTGCCGTCGTAGTTGACGTCGTAGAACAGCGCCGACTGGTTGGCCAGGCTGGCGATGTTCTCGCGGGTCAGCTCCTCGACGTAGCGCTCGGGGTCCTTCGTGTACGTGGGGTTGTAGGTGAGGCCGGCCTTCGTCATGCGGTCGTAGGTCAGCGACTTGCTGGTGTCGACGTAGATGACGCTGCCGTCGTACTCACTGCCGACGGAGGTGACCTGTCCGAGGCCCTTGATGGTGTCGGCGTGGTCCTGGGCGAGCTTCGCGAGATCGGCGTCGAGCGCGGAGTTCCGCTCGTCGAAGTCGGTGGTCAGGCCGAGGGCGTCGGCCACCTTCGGGTAGTTGGCCCACACGTCGGTGGGCTCCGCGATCGTGAAGATCACCGTGGGTGCCACCTCCTGCAGCGGCTCGTAGTCGATCTCGAGCCCGCCGTGGTCCATGCCCAGGATCAGGTCGGGCTCGAGCGCGATCACCTTCTCGACGTCGACGCCCTCGAAGCTGCCGACGGTCGGCACGTCCTTGACCTTCTCGAAGACCTCGGGCTCGAGCTCCTCGGCGAGGAGCTCACCATCGAGCTGGCCGACCGGCGTGATCCCCAGGTCCACGACCTCGGCGCCCGTGCGCCACAGCACGACGACGCGCTCGGGATCGACGGGAACGTCCTCGACGTCGCCGAGAAAGGTGTCGGTGATCGTGCGCGTCTGGCCGTCCGAGTCGGCGGAGTCGGCGGCGCTGCCACCGCCGCAGGCGGTCACTCCCCAGGAGACCGTCGCGACCAGGGCGACGGTGCGAACGAGACGGGACAGGCGCATGGAACCTCCAGGATTGGATGGGGCGCGGGACGCGCCGAAGGTTAGGCTAACCTGACCCGGTGACGCTCACGGCCCCACCCCCCGCGCGGCTCAGCCCGGCATCGAGACCGTGGATGGTGCTCGCGCTGTTGCTCGTGCTGCTGCTCGCAGCGGTGACGGCGAGTCTCTCCTTCGGCAGTCGCGCGATCGCCTTCGGCGACGTGGCAGGCGCGATCTTCACCGGCGTGGACTCCGACGACGCGACCGTGATCACGTCACAGCGGCTGCCGCGCACGCTCGTCGCCGTCATGGCCGGCCTCGCCCTCGGCGTGGCCGGTGCCCTGATGCAGGGACACACCCGCAACCCGTTGGCCGAGCCGGGACTGTTCGGAGTGAACGCGGGTGCCGCGTTCGCGGTCGCGCTGCTCGCCTTCGTCTCGGGCTCGGTCGCACCCGCTGCCCAGACCGTCGCTGCGCTGATCGGCGCGGCGGTCGTCTCCGTGCTGGTCTTCGTGACGGGTCTCGGCTCGATGCGCGGCGGCGCGCTCGTGATGGTCGCCATCCTCGGCACGACGCTGTCGTCGCTGTTCGCGTCCCTGGCCACCGCGCTGCAGCTGCTCGACCGCGGCACGCTCGACGCGTCCCGCTACTGGGAGGTCGGCTCGGTCGCGGGCCGGGACACGAGCCTGCTGTGGCTCATCGTGCCGCTCGTCGCAGTGGGGCTCGTGCTGGCCGTGGTCAACGGTTTCGCACTCGACGCGCTCGCACTCGGCGACCACGTCGCCCAGGGCCTGGGCCACGACGTGCGCCGCACCCGAGTCACCGGCATCGCGGCCATCGCCCTGCTCGCCGGTCCCGTGACCGCCCTGTGCGGGCCGATCGGGTTCCTCGGGCTGGTCGCTCCGCACGCCGCCCGGGTCCTCACGGGTCACGACTACCGCCGGCTCGTGCCCTTCGCCGGGATCATCGGCGCGATCCTGCTGCTGGTCGCCGACACGACCGGTCGCGTCATCGCGTTCCACGGCGAGCTGCAGGCCGGCATCGTCATGGCCGCCCTCGGGGCTCCCGTGCTCATCGCGCTCACGCGCCGCCGCCGGATGGTCTCGCTGTGAGCGAGCAGACCCGGAGCCGGCGGATCACGCTCTCGCTGGGGCCGGTGGGCATCGCGCTGCCCCGCCGGGTCTGGGTGACGGCCTCGGCGCTGACGGCGCTGCTCGTCGGCGTGATGGTCGCGGCCCTCTTCCTGGGCACCCTCTCGTTCGGTGCCGATCGCGTCGCGGCGACCCTGCTCGGCACCGGCACCCGGGTCGAGCAGCTGGTCATCGTCGAGGGCCGCCTGGTCCGGGTCGTCGGAGCCCTGCTCGTCGGGTTCGGCCTGGGGCTGTCCGGTGCGCTCACCCAGAGCATCACCCGCAACCCGATCGCGAGTCCGGACATCCTCGGCGTCACGACCGGCGCCAGCGCTGTCGCCGTCTTCTTCGTGACCAATCCGGACACCGGTCTGGCGCCCTCCGCCGCCTCGGCGACCTCGATCCTGACGCCCGCCGCGCTGCTGGGCGGACTGCTGACGACGGCGCTGATCCTGGCCCTGGCCTGGCGGGGCGGCTTCGACGGCATGCGGCTGGTCCTGGTCGGCCTGGGCGTCAACGCCGTCGCCGTCGCCGCGATCGGCTGGATGATGACCCGGGCCAGCACCGACGGCGCCGCCGTCGCGGCACGCTGGCTGAGCGGCTCGGTCATGGGCGTGAAGCCGGAGGACCTGGCGCTGCTGGCGCCCGTCGTCGTGGCGGGCACCCTCGCGTGCCTGGCCCTCAACCGTTCGGTGGCGAGCCTGCGCGTGGGCCGCGGGGT
>NZ_DAMDLR010000037.1:0-24164 GCF_032084975.1 Aeromicrobium sp. | reverse complement strand
CGGTCCGCGAGCGCTTCGACGCCGTCGTGATGGCCGCTCCCGCGCCTGCCGCGTCACGGCTGCTCGCCGAGGTGGCGCCGCGCGCGGCGTTCGCGCTGGCGGGCCTGGACTACGCCTCGATGGTGGTCGTCTCGTTCCTCCTCGAGGGCGCCGAACTGCCGTCGGGGACGGGTTTCCTGGTGCCGCCCGTCGAGTCGACGCAGATCAAGGCGGCGACGTTCTCGACGCGCAAGTGGGCGTGGCTGGCGGAGTCCGCCGGCGGTGCGACGATCGTCCGGACGTCCCTGGGACGGGCCGGCGAGACCGCGACGCTGCAGCGCGACGACGCCTCGCTGACGGATCTGGCCCTGTCGGACCTGCGGGCCATGGTCGAGCCGGACGGATCGATCGGCTCGGTCGCGGGGACGACGGTGCAGCGGTGGGGCGGCGGCCTGCCGCAGTACGAGGTGGGTCACGGCGACCTGGTCCGGACGGTGGTCGAGGACGTCGCCACGGTGCCCGGACTCGAGCTGTGCGGTGCCGCGTACGAGGGCGTCGGCATCGCCGCGGTGGTGGCCACCGGGAGGGCAGCCGCGCGACGAACCCTCGCCGGGTGAGAATGGACGCATGAGTTCGCCTGAGATCGACCACGAGCAGATCAACTCCAGCATCCGGTACGCGATGTACTCGGTGTTCCGGATCGAGCGTCCCCTCGGTGATGCCGATCGGTCCGCGCTGGCGGCCGAGGTCGAGTCGGTCTTCTCGAGCCTCGGTGGCGACGTCGTGGTGCGCGGCACGTACGACCTCAGCGGCATGCGCGCGGACGCCGACCTGATGGTCTGGTGGCACGCTCCCGAAGCCGATGCGCTCCAGGACGCCTACAACGCGTTCCGCCGCACCGAGCTGGGCTCGCACCTGACGCCCGTGTGGTCGAACGCCGGCCTGCACCGTCCGGCCGAGTTCAACCGTGCTCACGTGCCGAACTTCCTCACGGACGACACGCAGCACCGGTACCTGTGCGTGTACCCGTTCGTGCGCTCGTACGAGTGGTACCTGCTGCCGCAGGACGAGCGCAGCCAGATGCTGCGTGAGCACGGCGAGGCCGCCCACGGCTACGCGGACGTCCGCGCGAACACGATCGCTTCGTTCGCGCTGGGCGACTACGAGTGGCTGCTGGCGTTCGAGTGCGACGAGCTGCACCGCATCGTCGACCTGATGCGCGACCTGCGCGCGACGACCGCCCGTCGCCACGTCCGCGAGGAGCTGCCGTTCTACACCGGCCGCGCGATGTCCGTCGCCGAGCTCACCGCCCTCTGGCCCTGAGCTCGGGTCAGTTGGCTCAGTCCGTCAGGACGGGCCGTGCTTCGCGGATGCGCAGGGCCGTGCCGGGTCCGGGCGCGGTGATCGTGGTGTCGAGGCTCTGCCAGTCCCCGTCGTCGATGCGATAGGTGACGCGGTAGGTGACGTCGACCCGAGGCGTGACGCTTCCGGGTTCCTTGTACTGGTGGATGACGTCCATGGCGGGGTAGGGGCGTCCGGGGCTCGTCGTGGTCTGGGTGCTGCCGTCGCCGTGGTGCCACGTGAAGGCGGCGGGCTCGGCGCGCAGGTCGACTGTCGAGTCGAGGATGTCCACGGTCCGCTCGAACGGTGCTGCGGTGGTGTGGAAGATCGTCTCCAGGTTGACGAGGGTCGAGCCGGCCGGCTGGACGGTCACGCGGAGGCGGGGGAGGCCGATTCGCTTGACCTCGCGCTCGACGTCGCCCGGGTCCGGCGCTGCGACTTCATCCACCGGTTCCGAGGGCTCGGGTGGCGTGATGCACTCATCGTTCGGGAACGGCGCCTCAGGACGGCAGAAGAACGGCTCAGGCTCGTACGGCGGCGGGGGAGGAGACACCGGCACCTGCGACCAGGCCGGCGGTGGTGCAGGAACGGTGGGAGCGGTGCGCTCGAAGTCGTCGATTACGACGATGGGATCCGTGGGACTTTCTCCCACATCCGGTCTAAGCGGCAAGACGATGAAAATGCCTGCTGTGAGAATCTCGATCATTCGTAGCCGCCCGATCCGAACTGGGTGACGATCCACCCGTCATCGAACCGCAGCGCGAAGGTGACGCGAGTCGACGTGGCCTTGATTTTCGTCGTGGGCTCGCCCGCGCTTTGCTTGTACATCCCGCGCGAGATCTTTAGGTCTGTAGTAACGAAGGAACTAGCGTCCACGCGCGGGTCATGACGGACGACGGAGTCGTTGGGAGCCGACCAATTCTGACGAAGCAGACCCCCAGCCTCATACGTATCCCGGAAGAGGCCGATGTACCTCGTGCATCCTTCACACTCCTTCGCCGAGAGACGCTGCAGCTCCTTCACGTCTCCGGTGTTGGCCGCGTGTCCGAGGACTTGGACGTAGTGGCGAACAAAGGTGGAAACGCCACTTCGTGTGTTCATGCTGGCCGCTGCTGGCGGTGCCGGAAGGGGCGGCGTCGGAGCCGTCGACGCAGTTGTCGCGGTCGTAGGTTTCGTAGGGTCAGGCTCGTCCCCACCGCAGGAACCAACCCCGAACGCGAGTACTGCCACGCACGCACCGACCACCAGAGACCGCATCGTTCCCCCGAACCAAGACGTCACTTCGAGTTACGCACTCTAGCGACGGCCAGCCGGCGGGGGCAGCCCTCATCTCACGTCGTGTGGACAACTCCACGCCCCGTGAGATGTGAAGGGTTGCGTACCTTTCTGGGTCCAAGAAGGTACGCAACCCTACAAATCTCGCCCGCGGGACACGGGGGTCAGTCGGCGTCGAGGCTCAGGGCGATGCCGTTGATGCAGTAGCGCAGGTCGGTGGGGGTGGCGAAGCCCTCGCCGGCGAACACGTGGCCGAGGTGGGAGCCGCAGTTGGCGCAGCGGACCTCGGTGCGCTTCATGCCCAGGGTGACGTCCTCGATGTACTCGACGCGGTCCTCGGCCAGCGGGGTGTAGAACGAGGGCCATCCGCACTGGGCGTCGAACTTGGTCTCGCTGCGGAAGAGCTCGGCCTGGCAGGCGCGACAGCGGTACACGCCGACGGTCTCGTCCTTCTCGTACTCGCTGCTGAAGGGCCGCTCGGTGCCGGCCTGGCGCAGGACGTGGTACTCGGCGGCGCTGAGCTCCTCGCGCCACTTCTCGTCGGGACGGTCGACCGCGTAGGTCTTGTCAGTCTTGTCGCTCACATCTCCGCCTGTTCGTCGAAAGTCAGGTGTTCCAACAGGTGCAACGTCGGGACGTCCAGTTTTCTTCTCGCGCGCGACGTCCAGTCGACGTGAAGGAACTCACGTACGACGTGCGGCTCGGTCAGGATGATGACCTCGTCGCACGACTTCTCCTTGACGAGCGCGACGAGGCCCTCGATCGGGTCGTACTCCATCAGCGTGGTGGTGACCTTCTGGCCGCGCTGGGTGAACAGGGCGGCCGAGGCGTCGAGCTCGCGCTGGCCCTCCTCGCGCAGCTCGTCCTCGAGACGCGTGTACGCAGCCGGCTCCTCGAGAGGCACGAACTGGGCACCGCCGAACGCCGTCATCGAGGCGCTGAGCGCCGCCGGGGACGAGTCCACCGGGAGCAGCAGGTGGTAGGTGACGTCGTCCTCGACGCCTTCGTGCAGGGCCAGGACCTGGTCTGCGTCGAGATCGATGAGTTGGCGCTCGATCAGCAGTGCGACGTTGTACATGGCCACAGCCTAGGCCTGTCGGCGGACTCGGACCCAGCGTGCGAGCAGCACGTCGTCCTCCTCGAGCACGTGGCCGAGGCGCATGGGGCGCTCGACGGCGGACGCGCCCTCGGTCATCCGCTTGGCCGGACCCCCGACCAGATGCGGCGAGATCGTCACGCACGCCTCGTCGACGAGGTCGTGCTCCACCAGGGCCCCGTGCAGCTCGGGCCCGCCCTCGCACAGGATGCGCTTCAGCCCGCGGGCAGCAAAGGAGTCCAGGACGGCGGGCCAGTCGACCTCGGTGTCTCCGGCCACCACGACGTCGACGCGATCGGCGAGCCGTTGGCGGGCCTCGGCGGGCGAGGACTGGACCGTGATCACCATCGTGCCCGGCGCCAGCAGGACGTCGGGGATGTCCAGGCTCCGGCTCACCACGGCCAGCAGCGGCAGCTGCTCGCGTCCTTCCCGCAGCTCGGCGTGGATCGAGTCGGCTTGGATCGGCTTGTAGCCCTCGGCCCGCACGGTCCCGGCTCCGACCAGGACGACGTCGCACAGGCTCCGCAGGACACGGAAGACGTTCAGGTCCGGTTCCCCGCCCAGGTCCCCGGAGACACCACGGGCGTCCTGGACCGCGCCGTCGAGTGAGGACACGAAATTGGTCCTTACCCACGGCAGCGCGCTGTCGGGGTAGGCGTACAGGTCGGCGAGCTCGTTCACATCCGGCATGCCCTCCACGGTAGGGGCATACTGCCGAACATGACGGATCTGCGCTCGGCCCTGGCGACGAAGGGGCCCATCGACCTGTCGACCATCGGATCGGACTCGACGCCGCAGTTCGAGGGCGGGAAGAAGGACGCGCAGCGCCTGCTGCCCCAGATCGGCCGGCAGCTGATGGACCTGCAGGAGCTGCTGTTCGCGAACGGCCGCTCAGGCACCACGGACCGCAAGGTGCTGATGCTGCTGCAGGGCATGGACACGTCCGGCAAGGGCGGCACCCTGCGGCACGTCGCGGGGCTCGTCGACCCCCAGGGCGTGCTGATCACCGCGTTCAAGGCGCCGACGGAGGAGGAACGGCAGAAGGACTTCCTCTGGCGCATCGAGAAGGAGGTGCCGCCGCCCGGGATGATCGGCGTCTTCGACCGATCCCACTACGAGGACGTCCTGATCGGTCGGGTCCGCGAACTGGCGTCCGCCGAGGAGATCGAGCGCCGCTACGACGCCATCAACGACTTCGAGAAGCGCTTCGTCGACGGCGGGGGAGTGCTGCTCAAGTGCTTCCTGCACATCAGCCCCGAGGACCAGAAGGAACGCCTCACCGAGCGGCTCGACGACCCGACGAAGTACTGGAAGTACAACCCCGGCGACCTCGATGAGCGAGAGCTGTGGGGCCCGTACCAGCAGGCCTACGAGATCGTCCTCGAGCGGTGCTCGACCGACCACGCGCCCTGGCACCTCGTCCCGGCCGGACGCAAGTGGTACCGCAACTGGGCGATCGCGACGATGCTCGGCGAGACTCTGGCCGACCTCGACCTGCAGTGGCCGCCGCCCGACTTCGACGTGGAGGCACAGAAGAGGCGCCTGGCCACGATGTGACCGGGCGCCTCCTCGCGAATCCTGCTCAGACGTCGGCGAACAGCGCGTCCATCGGGACGAGATCGACGGCGCCCACGGCGTAACGGGCCAAGATGACCTCGGCCACCTCGTCGGCGACGCCGAGCGGCTCGGCGACCGTGACGGCGCCGGCCTCGAGGGCCAGCTCGGTCACGCGGTCGGGAAGCACGCCGGGAGCCAGGAACAGCATGCCCACGGCGATGTGGCGACGGCCGTCGGCCCGGTGCGTGCGCACCGCCTCGCTGGCGGCCGGGGGAGCGGCCGAGGCGAACGCCGCGATCGTCGGCAGCTTGTGGTGCGCGCCCCAGGCCCGGGCCGCCCGCGCGATCATCGCGTTGGCGAACGAGTCGGAGGAGCCGGCGCCGGCCAGCACGAGCGCGTCGAGCTCGCGGACGCGGTTCTTGCTGAGCGCCTCGCGCAGCCGACGGTCGAGAACGTTGAGGAACGAGCTCTCGATGCCGAGCACCTTCGTGACCTCGATGCGGACGTCGTGCTTGGCGGCCGCGGCCTTCGCGGCCTCGGGCACGTCGACCTTGGCGTGGTACGCCTCGGTCAGCAGCAGCGGGACCACGACGATCTCGCCGAAGCCCTCGGCGGCCAGCCGCTCGACGACCTCGTCGAAGCTGGGGCCGCACAGGTCCAGGTACGCGGCCTCGACTCGAAGGTCGGGACGCATGCACGCCACCACCTCCGTCAGGGCGTTGATGGTCTCGGCCGAACGCGGGTCACGGCTGCCATGGGCGAGCGCGACCAGTGCGGGTGCGGTCATCGTGCATTCCTCCCTTCCTGCGCTGCTGTCGTGTGGGGTGCGGTGGTCTGATTCGGGGCCAGGTGGCCCAGGAACTTGAGGCTGAAGGCGCGCAGGCAGCTGCGGCACTCCCACGTGCCGTGCGTCGCGCCGTGGGGACGCAGGTCCTCGTCGGCGCAGTACGGGCACGAGTAGGGGACGAGACGCTCACTCATCGGAGCACCTCCTCGTCGGCGCGCGAGACCCAGGCGGCGAACGACTCGCCGTGCTCGCGGTTCGCCAGGTAGGTCCGCGACAGCTTCTCGACGTAGTCGGGCAGCTGGTCGCCGGTGACCTTGTGCGCGCGGAGCTTGCGGCCGAAGCCGGCGTCCATGCCCAGGGCGCCACCGAGGTGGACCTGGAAGCCCTCGACCTGGTTGCCGTCCTCGTCCATCACCAGCTGGCCCTTGAGCCCGATGTCGGCCGTCTGGATGCGGGCGCACGAGTTGGGGCAGCCGTTCACGTTGACCGTGATCGGGGTGTCCAGCTCGGGGACGCGCTGCTCGAGCTGGTCGATGAGGTCGGCGGCACGGTCCTTGGTGTTGACGATCGCGAGCTTGCAGTACTCGATGCCGGTGCAGGCCATCGTGTGCTGGCGCCACTGCGAGGGCCGGGCGTGCAGGCCGAGCTGGGCCAGTGCCGCGACCAACGACTCGACGCGGTCCTCGTCGACGTCGAGGACGACGATCTTCTGCATGGGGGTGAGCGCCACGCGATCGGAGCCGTGCGCCTCGACGACGTCGGCCAGCTCCTGGAGCAGCGGGCCCGAGATGCGGCCCACGGTCGTGGCGGCGCCGACGTAGAACCGGCCGTCGACCTGGCGGTGGATGCCGACATGGTCGACCGGAGTGTCAGGGACCGGCGGAGCGTCGAGATCGGGCAGCGAGCGCTCGAGGTACTCGGTCTCGAGCACCTCGCGGAACTTCTCGATGCCCCAGTCCTGCACGAGGTACTTCAGGCGGGCGCGTGAGCGCAGCCGGCGGTAGCCGTAGTCGCGGAAGATGCTGACGACGCCCTCCCACACCTGGGGGACCTCGTCGAGCGAGACCCAGGCGCCCAGCCGCTCGGCCAGGTGTGGGTTGGTGGACAGGCCGCCGCCGACCCACACGTCGAAACCGGGACCGAGCTCGGGGTGGACCGCGCCGATGAAGGCGACGTCGTTGATCTGGGGGACGACGTCGTGGCCGGGATGCCCGCTGATGGCGGTCTTGAACTTGCGGGGCAGGTTCGAGAAGGCCTGGTCGCCGATGTAGCGGCTCTCGATGGCCTCGATCGCGGGGCGGCCGTCGATGATCTCGTCGGCGGAGACGCCGGCGACGGGACTGCCCATGATGACGCGCGGGCAGTCGCCGCACGCCTCCTGCGTGGACAGGCCGACCGACTCGAGCCGCTGCCAGATCGTTGGCACGTCGCGGACGTCGATCCAGTGGTACTGGATGTTCTGGCGGTCGGTGACGTCGGCGGTACCGCGGCCGAAGTCGACCGAGACGTCCGCGATGGCGCGCAGCTGCTCGAGCGAGAGCTGGCCGCCGTCGACGCGCACGCGCATCATGAAGCGGTCGTCGTCGAGCTCCTCCGGCGCGAGGGTGGCGGTCTTGCCGCCGTCGATGCCGGCCTTGCGCTGCGTGTACAGGCCCCACCAGCGGAACCGACCGCGCAGGTCGCCGCCGTCGATGCTCTCGAAGCCGCGGTGCGCGTAGATGTTCTCGATGCGGGCGCGGACGTTCAGCGGGTTGTCGTCCTTCTTGGACTGCTCGTTGGCGTTGAGCGGCTCACGGTAGCCGAGCGCCCACTGGCCTTCGCCCTTGCGACGGCGCGGGCGGCCAGGGGCTGCGGGTGCGGTGGGGGAAATCGTCATGGTGCTCTCTGGTCGCGTCTCGGGTGCGCCGGCGTCATCGCTCGGGCGCTGCTTGCGGAGGGGAGGGCAGTCAGTGACACATCATCGAGACCGCACGACCGAGGTCGACGTGGAGTCGTTCCACGAGCCATACGGTCTGGGCGGTGAGCATGGCGACAGTCTGTCCAGTGGGATGCCCGTCCAACAAGCGGACGTCTCGTAATATGGACCGCAGGACCAAGGAGTGAGACACGCTCAGGAGCAAGTGCTGCCATTCGAGGGAGAATGGGCAACGAGAGGGTCGGGTTTTTCGGCCGGAGTGGCCAGCGTCACACCGCCGGCTGGGCCCGATCGACGATCTCGCGCAGGGCCAGACCGCTCGGCATCGTGCCGAACGTCCCGGCCCATTCGCCGCCCAGGCGCGAGGCGCAGAAGGCGTCGGCGACGGCTGGAGTGGAGTAGCGGATCAGCAACGAGCCCTGCAGGATCGCCGCCATCCGCGAGGCGATCCAGCGCGCCGATGCCTCGGCGTCCGCGGGGTCCGCGAGTCGGCGCAGGACCTCGTCGACGGCGGCGTCGAGGCGGGCGTCCTGGCCTCGCACGGTGCCGACCTCGTCGCGCCACGCCTCGAGGGTGCCGCTCTCGCGCGAGAGTGCGCGCAGGACGTCGAGGGCGTTGACGTTGCCGCTGCCCTCCCAGATCGAGTTGAGCGGCGACTCGCGGAAGAGCAGCGGCATCCCGGACTCCTCGGCGTACCCGTTCCCGCCGAGGCACTCGAGGGCCTCGCCGACCATCATCGGCGTGCGCTTGCAGACCCAGTACTTCTCCAGCGCGAGGCCGATGCGGCGCAGGCCCTGCTCGTGCTCGTCGTCGGGGCGGTCCACCGCGGCGGCCAGCCGCAGGCCCGCCAGCATGCCCGCCTCGGACTCGATGGCGAGGTCGGCCAGGACGCCGACCATGGCGGGCTGGTCGATCAGTCGCGCGCCGAAGGCCGACCGATGGCGCGCGTGCCATGCCGCCTCGGCGAAGGCCTTGCGCATGATCGAGGCCGAACCGAGGATGCAGTCCATCCGCGTCGCCGAGACCATGTCGATGATCGTGCGGATGCCGCGGCCCTCCTCACCGAGGCGGACGGCCCAGGTGTCGTCGAACTCCAGCTCGCTGGAGGCGTTCGACTTGTTCCCGAGCTTGTCCTTGAGCCGCACGATCGTGATCGGGTTGCGGGTGCCGTCGGGCAGGACGCGGGGCACGACGAAGCACGTGGAGCCGGCATCGGTCTGCGCCAGGACGAGGAAGACGTCGTTCATGGCCGCGGAGGTGAACCATTTGTGGCCCGTGAGCCGGTACTCGCCCGGCACGTTCGTGGACTTCGCGATCGTGCTGTTGACGCGCAGGTCGGAGCCGCCCTGCTTCTCGGTCATGCCCATGCCGGCCAGCAGGCCGGCCTTCTCCTGGGGTGCGCGAAGCCCGAAGTCGTAGGTCCGGGACGACAGCCCGGGCGTCCACTGCTGGGCCAGCTGGGCATCGGCGCGCAGGGCGGGGACGACCGCGTACGTCATCGTGATCGGGCACATGTGGCCCTGCTCGGCCTGCCCCCAGGTGTAGAAGCCCGCGGCCCTGCGCAGGTGCGCGGCGGGGTGGTCGGAGGTCCACGGCTCGGCGGTCAGGCCGAACCCGACGCCTCGCTCCATGAGCCAGTGCCACGAGGGGTGGAATGAGATCTCGTCGATGCGCCGGCCGAAGCGATCGACCGGATGGTGCACCGGCGGGTTCTCGTTGGCGAGGTGCCAGTGCTCGCGCGCCTCGGCCGATCCTGCCAGCTCGCCGATGGGGTCGAGGTGGTCGCGGATGCCCGCGGCATGCTCGCCCGCCAGTGCGGTGATCGCGTCCTGCAGTGGCGTGTCGGAGGCGGCGATGTTGACATCGTCGAAGGGCACGGCTTGGTTCGCGGGGATGCGCTGCACGGGATCCATGGGCCCACCGTAGAACGCGACGCGGACACCGCGTCGGACATCGCACGCGTGCTATGGACAGACATAGCATGCGTGCGATACGTTCGGCGCCATGCGAGGACCGATCGAGCACGACGACTTCTACGAGGGCATCGCCCGCCAAGTCGTGGAGCAGCGTTCGGTCTGTCGTCTCTCCCAACGTGAGCTGGCCGACCTGTGCGGCACGACCCAGTCGGCGATCGCCCGGTTCGAGTCCGGTTCACGTCCACCCAAGCTCGACACCCTGCTGCGGATCGCCGCGGCCCTGGACTGCGAGCTTGACGTCACGTTCCGGCCGCGAACGCGCCCAGCGAAGGAGTCCCGATGAGCACTCGAGTCGACACCGAGGAGATCGAGTCCACCCGCAGCGAGAAGCTGCTCGCGGTGCTGCTGGGGGTGTTCATGCTGGTCGGCACCGTGTGGTTCTACGCCCAGGTGCCCAGTTGGGTCGAGTCGGCCGTCCCGCAAGGGAACGACGCGTCGGTCCAACGGGTGATGAACGAGCAGGCGCGCGCCGAGGAGGCGAGGTGGGACGCCGAGACGAAGCGTGACGACGCGCGAGCCGAGCTGGACGTCGCGCGGGAGGACTACAAGCTCGCGCTCCAGGAGGGTCAGCGCGAGGGGGCCGCTCGCGAGGCCTACGACGTCGCGCAGGCGAGGTACGACCGGGCCCAGGCGGACCTGGAGTCGGCCGTCGCGAACTCCGACGAGGCCGACGAGGCGGTCGAGGACGTCCAACGCGACCTCAACGGGGACAACCACTCGGGGACCCAGGCCTGGATCATCGCGATCGTCCGGCTGCTCTTCATCACGGGATGGACCTTCGTCTCCTATCAGGCGATCGCGCGGATGCGGCGGCGTGAGTCGCGTTACCTGACGCTGGGGTTCGCCGGAGCCGCCGTCGGCGCGATCATGGCGCTGGTCTTTGCTGTCGACTACATCACCGACTACGTCGACCCGCTCGACCTCGGCCCGTTCGTGCTGTCGATCCTCGGCGTCGCGGCGACGGTGGTGGCCTTCCGGGTCCTGCAGAAGTACCTGGCGGCACGGTTGCCGGGGCGACGGGTGCGCAAGGGGGAGTGCCCGTTCTGCGGGTTCCCGCTGCGCGAGGCGGGACTCGAGCACGGCCCGCACTGCGCCGGCTGCGGCCGAGACGTCGTTGCGCGCTGCTCGAACTGCGAGGTGTCGCGGCGGGTCGGCTCGTCCTACTGCGTCGCCTGCGGCTCGGCGTAGTCGGGCAGGCGGCCGATCGTCACCCAGCCGACGGCGCCGGAGAGGTCCACGAGGTCCTCGGGTGACACCTCGATGGCGGAGTCCGGGCTGCCGGCGGCGGGGAACACCGTGGTGAACCGGCGCAACGACGTGTCGAGGTGGACGGTCGCGGAGCCGGGGTTGGCGAAGGGGCACACCCCGCCGACCGGATGACCGGTGAGTCGCTCGACCTCGTCGGCCTTGAGCATCGTGGCCTTGCGCCCGAACGTGGACTTGAAGGCTGCATTGTCGGTACGTGCGTCGCCTGCCATCACGACCAGGACGCACGAGTCGGGGGAGTCGCCGCGGAACGACAGCGTCTTGGCGATCCGGGCCGGCTCGACGCCGAAGGCCTCGGCGGCCTCGAGGACGGTGGCACTCGATCCCGGGGTGCGCAGGACGTCGTCCCGGCCTCGGGCGCTCAGGTATTCGCGGACGCTCTCGATCGACATGGCTCGATCCTGCCCGACGGACTCAGATGCGCGTGAACCGGTCGAGCAGGTCCGAGTTGGCGAGGATCTCGTCGCGCAGGAACCGGCTGCCCAGGTTGTTCGGGTGGATGCCGTCGGGCGCATGCTCGATCGAGAGGCGGCGCGTGTCGACCCACGTGAAGCCGTGGGCCTGGGCGGCGGTGCGGATGATGGGCCGGATCACGCGGGCCTTGCGAGCCTTCGACTGGCCCCACGGACTGATCACGTACACGTCGGCGCGCGGGCGGCCGAGCTCGTCCCACACCTGGGCCAGCTCGTCGAAGTACTCGTCGGCGGCAGTCACGATCTCGGTGCGGGTGGACTGGATCGGTCGACCCTGGGCGTTGCAGCGTCGCCAGTCGTTGCGCCCGCCCTCGATGAACAGGATGCGCGGGGCGTTCTCGCGGATGGTGTCCATCCGTCCGCGGAAGCGGCTGTGCGCACAGCTGCCGCTGCGGGCGAGGAAGCCCGTGCCGCCGACGGCGTCGATGACCGGCTCCAGGCCAAGATCGGCGCCGAGCGTGGCCCACCAGCCGGGGAACCGGCTGTTCCTGTCGCCGTAGTAGGAGGTGTACGAGTCGCCGATGACGACCATCTTCTGCCGCTCGACGGGTGCGGTGATCGCTCGCGGCGTCTCGGGCGGGAGGTCGGTCGAGCTCGCGGGGGAGGCGGCGGTGCTGGTGACCAGGGCCACCAGCGTCGCGGAGACGGCGGCGGCGACGAGGGCGAGGCGCCGTACGGGCGTCTGCGCACGGCTGCTCACGCGGAGGCCTCCCAGGGGTGCGGATCGATGTGCCGCGGGTAGTCTTCCGCACCCGACCGTGACTTGTCACGCCGCGCCGAGGGTACGGCGGGTCGGATTCGTCACACGGGCAACAGGACACCCAGGCGTGCCCCCGAGATCAGAAGCACCCTGGGCGTCCCGTCGTGGAGGTGAGCGTCCGTGGTCAGCCGAGGCTGGCGAGCAGCTCCTCGCAGGCCTTCGCGCAGGCCCGGCACGCCTCGGCGCACAGGCGACAGTGGTCGTGCATGTCCGCGTGGGATGCGCACTCGTCCCCGCACGAACGGCAGGCCGTCAAGCAGGCCTGCAAGGTCGCACGAGTGACGTCCGCGTCATAGCCGGTGTGTCGCGACAGCACGCGTGCCGTCGCCGCGCACAGGTCGGCGCAGTTCAGGTCCGTGGTGATGCAGGAGCGCAGGTCGGCGACCATGTCCTCGGCCAGGCACGCATCCGCGCAGGCGGTGCACGCCTGCGCGCACTCCAGGCATGCCGCGATGCACGTGGCGAGCAGGTCGCGGTCGAGGCCGATCGCGCCGGGATGGGCGTCGATGAACTCGGCGGTTCGATGGGTCACGGTTCCTCCTCGGTCGGGTCGTCGTCTCTGTTTCGACCGTAGGACGAAAGCGACCCGGCCGCGACCTGCTCGGCGGTCACGCGCGGGTCGAGCGCTTCCCGGCCAGGCCCTCGGCGACTCCGATCAGCAGGACGGCGGCGATGACGGCCAGGACGAAGCCCAGGATGTTGAGCTCCCAGATGTCGCCCGTCCCGAACAACTGGGCGATGAGGCCGCCGATGAGGGAGCCGACGAGACCCAACGCCAACGTGGCGAGGATGCCGAGGTTCTGCTTGCCGGGCTTGATGAGGCGGGCGAGCGCTCCGATGATGAGGCCAGCCACGAGGAATCCGATCATGCTCAAGATCTATCGGTTCTCGTGGCGGTCAGCACGCCGAGCGCGGGCCCGAAAGCGAAGAACCCCGGAATCTCAAGGATTCCGGGGCTCTTCCGTGTGTGGGCGATACTGGGTTTGAACCAGTGACCTCTTCCGTGTCAGGGAAGCGCGCTACCGCTGCGCCAATCGCCCGTGTGTATTGAATTTTCAGCGAGGTGGGTACGGGATTTGAACCCGTGTAAACGGATTTGCAGTCCGTTGCCTCGCCTCTCGGCCAACCCACCGCAGGATGGGTCTGGCGAGACCCTCTCCGAGCGGACAACGAGATTCGAACTCGCGACCCTCACCTTGGCAAGGTGATGCTCTACCACTGAGCTATGTCCGCACTGGCCGCTTGACCGGCCGAAAAGAAACATTAGCGGATCGTCCTCGAGCATCCAAAACGGGGTCGGCCTATGGTCGTGCCATGAAGGCTTGGCTCAATGGCGAGTTACTGCAATTCCCGAACGATCGGGCCCTGAGTGTTCTTGACCACGGTGTCGTCGTGGGCGACGGAGTGTTCGAGACGGCCGCCGTGATCGACGGTCGGCCATTCGCGTTGACGCGGCACCTGGAGCGTCTGGCGACGTCCGCCGAGGGCCTGGGGATCGGGCGGCCCGACCTGGACCTCGTGCGCGAGGGTGTCGAGAGGACGCTCGAGGGACAGGACCTGCCCTTCGGCCGGGTACGCATCACGGTCACGTCGGGTGCCGGTCCGCTGGGTTCGCCACGAGGCGACGCGGGTCTCACGCACATCGTCGTGACCGAGCCGGCCGAGCGTCCACCGGAGGTCAGCTCGATCGTGACCGTCCCGTGGACCCGCAACGAGCACGGGGCGCTCGCCGGACTCAAGACCACCTCGTACGCCGAGAACGCCAAGATGGTCGAGTACGCGCGGGCCAGGGGAGCGTCGGAGGCCGTCATGGCCAACACCCGCGGCGACCTGTGCGAGGGCACCGGCTCGAACATCATGTACGTCCTGGACGGGCAGATCGTGACGCCGACGCTCGAGTCCGGGTGCCTCGCGGGCATCACGCGGGCGCTGGCGCTCGAGTGGCTGTCGGACGACTTCGACGTCGTGGAGCGCGATGCTCCGATCGAGGTCCTCGCAGACGCCGACGAGGTGATGCTCGTCGGAACCACGCGGACGATCCAGGCGATTGGTCGCGTGGACGATCGCGAGCTGCCGGCGCCCGGTCCGATCACGCTGAAGGCGCAGGAGGTCTGGCGCTCGCGAGAGGCCGAGGGGATCGACCCCTGACGACCCCATTCGCGGTTCTCGCGGAGGGTGCGTTAGTCTGGTCGTCGCACTCGGGCGATTGGCGCAGTGGTAGCGCGCTTCGTTCACACCGAAGAGGTCACTGGTTCGAACCCAGTATCGCCCACCCGAGAGAAACCCTGGAATCGCGATGATTCCGGGGTTTTCGGTTTTTCCGACGGCGCTCCGCGGTGGACGGAAACGACACGGAGCCACTCATCGACCTCGCCAAGCGGTGGCCGACGGATCCTGCCCGACACCCGGTGTCTTTTTTGGAGCACTCGTTCAGTTAGTGTCCCCGGCACACCGGGAACTGGAGGAGTCACATGAGCGAGTCCGCGATCAAGCGCAGCTACCGAGCACTGGAATCCAAGCCGTGGGGCAAGCGCGTGTTCGCCACGGCGGTGAGCCTGAAGGCGCCGTACTTCCGCACCATTCGTCCACGGTTCGTCAGCCTGGAGCCGGGCCGGGGCGAGGTGATGATGCGTGACCGCTGGTCGGTCCACCACCATCTCGGCACCGTCCACGCCATCGCGAGCTGCAACCTGGCCGAGCTCGTCGCCGGCACCACGCTCGACGTGTCGTTGCCGGACACCCACAGGTGGATCCCGAAGTGCATGACAGTGACCTACCGCAAGAAGGCCAAGGGCGACCTGCGTGGCGTCGCGACCGTCGAGGACCTGAGTGCGATCTCCGCGGACGAGACGCGTGACGTCGTCGTCGACGTGGACGTCACCGATCCCTCGGGCGAGTCCGTGGTGCGCGCCGCGATCACCATGTGGATCTCGCCGAAGTAGTCCGGACCCAACACGAACACCCACGAATCACGGAGGAATCCATGACCACACTCACGAACCACGACGGACCCGTGTGGGTCCTGAACCTCGGCAACGACGAGAACCGCTTCTCGCCGGACGCGCTGGCGCGGATCACCACGCAGCTTGACGAGCTCGCGCACGGCAACGACCCTGCGGTGCTCGTCACCACGGGGACGGGCAAGTTCTTCTCGAACGGCCTGGACCTGCAATGGCTCTCGGACCACCCGGCCGAGCTGGGCTCGTACGTCGATCGGGTGCATGCGCTCTTCGCGAAGGTCCTGACGCTGCCGTTGCCGACGATCGCCGCCATCAACGGCCATGCGTTCGGCGCGGGGGCGATGCTCGCGATGGCGCACGACTTCCGCACGATGCGCGAGGATCGCGGGTTCTTCTGTTTTCCCGAGGTCGACATCCACATCCCCTTCACGCCGGGCATGGCCGCCCTCATCCAGGCCAAGATCACGCCCGCGGCGGCCGTCGAGTCGATGACGACCGGCCGCCGCTACAGCGGGCCTGAGGCACACCGCGTGGGAATCGTGGACGCCGTCGCTTCGCACAGCGAACTCGTCGAGAATGCGGCCTCCAGCGTCGCGGCGCTCGCCGGCAAGGACCGTGCGACGTTGCGCACGATCAAGGAGACGATGTACGCCTCGGCCATCGACGCCCTCCAGCCACAGGCGGACTGACCATGGTGCGCGGCCGCCCGCGGGAGCACAACCCGCAGACACTCCTGAACCACGCCCGCTCGCTATGGGTGGAGAAGGGCACGGCGGGCCTGACGATCCGTGCCCTGAGCGACAGGGCGGGCGTCGGGAACGGCGTCATCTACAACGCGTTCGGGTCGCGGAGCAATCTGCTGGCGCAGGTCTGGATCCGTGAGGCGGACGCCTTCCTGGACTACCAGCGTGACCTGGTCGACACCGCCGTCCGCGACCGTGGGGCGCAGGCGGGAGTCCTGGCGGCCGCGCTGTCGTTGCGCTCGTATGCCAGCACGAACGAGGAAGCCGCTCGGCTGCTGCTCGCCGTCGAGGCGAAGGACCTGATCAGCACGGACCTCGGCGCCGGGGAGGGAAGCGAGGTCGTCAGGCTCCGCGCCGAGCTCGGCAGGCTGATCACCGGTCTCGCCGATGAGCTGTGGGGCCGCACGGATCCTCGCGCCGTCGCCCTGGTCAAGATCTGCGTCGTCGACCTGCCGGGGAAGCTGCTGCTCAGTGCGAACCGCCTCGACAGCGGCCTCGCGCAACACGCCCTGCGCGAGGCCGTTCGCGGCATCACCGCAGCGGAGCCGCCGCCGACCTGACTGCGATGGGTGTGCCAGTGAGCAAGCGCTGCGCCCAACGCATGCGATCGGCTCGAAGCGCACCCGTGCCCGCTGGTGCCCTTTCGCATCGCGAACCGTCAGCGCGGCGGGTGTGCGGCCCGAGGTGGATCACCCTTCCGGGGTGATCACGCGAATGGTGGGGAACGCGACGATGGAGGCAGTTGGCTGAGGCGGTCTGTGCGATCGCGCTGCCCGAAGCGCACGGCCACGTGCCTGCTCACGGTCGAGCGCGAACATCGTGATCCTCGCGAGCGCGGAGACGAAGGGACGGTGAGGACATGACGGACTCCGGGGAGGATGGCTCGAAGGCGTTCGACGTCGTGTGTGTCTTCGTGCTCTCCATCACCGCGGTCCTGACCGCGTGGTGTGGGTTCGAGTCCTCGAAGTGGGGCGGTGAGATGTCCATCGCCTTCAGCCAGGCCTCGGGTGCTCGCATCGAGGCCACGGCGCAGGAGGATCGCGCCAACTCGGCTCGTCAGTACGACCTCACCATCTACACCGAGTGGGTCCGTGCGGTCCAGGACGACCGTCCAGCGCTCAGGCAGTACGTCGAGGACCGCTTCACCCCGGAGTTCCGCGTCGCATTCGATGCGTGGGAGGCCGGCGGCCGCGAGGCGCAGGGGCCGTTCAAGATGGCGGAGTACGTTCCGCCGGGCACCCGGGAAGCGGCCGAGCTGACCGAGAGGGCCGACGAGCGGTTCGATCAGGCACTCGTCAACAACCAGCGCGGCGACGACTACGCCCTGCTCACCGTGCTCTTCGCCCTGGTTCTCTTCCTGACCGCGCTGTCGCAACGAGAGCTGGCCACCCCGATGAGGCGGGCACTGCTCGGTCTCGCGATCGCCTTCGGCGTGGCGGGTCTGCTCATCATGTTGACCTTCCCGATCAAGATCTGAGAACCCTGACGTGATCAGCCGAACAAGCCGCCTTCCACGGTTCCGAGGCGCACCCGCTGCGGGTGGTCGCCGACCGGCAGGTAGGCGATCTCCTTCTTCGTCCTGACGTCCAGGACGGCGACGGCGTCGGAGTCCGACAGCGAGATCCAGCACGTGTCCTCGAGGCCCTCGGTCGTCCAGTAGGGCTTGAGGTAGCTGTGCCCGGTGGTCTCGGCGTCGAAGAACGTCGCCTCGCCGGTCGCCCTGTCGACGAGAGCGGCGTAGTCGTCCATCGTGCCCGCGGCGCACAGTGTCGTGCCGTCCTCGTCGATGGACAGGCCATGGTGTGCGGAGTCGTTGACGTACTCGGAGATCGGCATCTTGGGCACCCGGTTGGGCAGCGGGATCAGTCGCGTGACGGCACCCGTGCGGGGCTCGGCGACCTTGCCCGTGGAGTAGTCGACCTTGCCGTTGAGGTCCGCCGCCTGCGTGTCGAACTCGACGATCCCGTGGTACCAGGACACCTGGAAGTAGATGAAGCGCTCGCCCGGGGCGATCGCCATCGGGCGCACCGCGGCACTCATCCTGGGGTGGCCGGCCTCGGCGAGCTCCTTGCCCATGTCCCAGCGCTTGTCGATGCCGAAGTCGTCGTTGCGCACGATCTCGAACCACCGGTCGCCCTTGGTCCAGTCGCCCGCGGGTCCGTCGAAGGAGGTGTAGGCCGAGCCGATGGACGCGTGATAGATGCGCTTGCCGTCGGGGGAGTAGTTGTTCTCGTGGGGTGTGTCGCCGGACTCGAAGGAGCGCATGCGGTCGCCCATCCTGACCTGCTTGCCGTCGGGCAGGGTCTGGTCGACCATGGCGAACTCGATGACCTGGCGCTCGACGGAGTCGCTGACCAGGAGTCGCTTGCCGTCGGGGGAGAGTCCCGCGTGGTCGCTGCGGTAGCCGTCGATCGGCGTCTCCGCGACGATCGAGTCGCTGTCGCCGGCGACGGCCTTGGCGATGTCGATCCACACGACGTCGGCGAAGCTCGGGCGCGAGACGGCCAGGTACCTGCCGTCCTGGGTGCTGAACATGTCGTCGACGAACTGGTCGTGACCCTGGCCGGGCCCGATGCGGACGGCCAGGAAGGTGACCAGGCGCAGCGGGTTCCGCTTGATGTCGCGCATCTCCTGGTCCTTGTCCGGGATCAGGTTGATGCCGGACTTGAGGATCTCCGGGTCGCGCGCGTCGACGATCGAGGCGGTTCCGGCCCAGTTGTTGCCCACGAACATGACGTCGCGCAGCGAGCCGGGATCGGAGGCGTCCGCCCCGGACGCCGCCGCGGACGGGATCAGGGCAGTGGCGAGGGCACCGGCGGCCAGAGTCGCGGTGAGCCGAGGGAGGCGTGGGTGCATGGACATGGGACGAGCATGCACCCGATGTAACTCACAGTGACACCCCGCGTCTCACTCCTTGGTGACGTGGGTCACACGTGGTGGCCGATCAGCGATGGACGTCGGGGAACCCGCCGATCCGCACCAGGTTCCCGTGCAGGTCGATGAGATGGAACTCGGTCGCGCCCCAGGGTTCGTCCTGCGGCGCGCTCAGCACAGCGGGCTCGGGCACCTCGACGTCCGCCCATCCTGCGTGGCAGGCGCGGGCCGATCCCGGGTCGGGGAACCGGATGTAGCACGCGACGTCGTTCGTCCAGCGGTCCACCGAGGGATCGAGCCAGAAATGGAGCTCGATCGCGAGCCGCTCGTGGCGCAGGACCAGGTACTCGGCCCAGCGACCTCGGGCGGCGAAATCGAAGCGCTGCCAGAACGCCTCCGTCACGTCGAAGTCGCCGCTGGGCAGGATCGGGATGGTCTCGGGCACACCTGATCATCTCCCGAGGCCGAGTGCTCCGGTGACCAGCGCCTCGACGGCTCGCCGGTTCCGAGGCGTGTCCTGCCAGCGAAGTCGACGTCCCGCCTCGACCACGACGCCGAGACCGGCG
Source organism: Aeromicrobium sp. (assembly GCF_032084975.1). Taxonomy (GTDB): domain Bacteria; phylum Actinomycetota; class Actinomycetes; order Propionibacteriales; family Nocardioidaceae; genus Aeromicrobium. Next base: position 4,596 of record NZ_DAMDLR010000037.1, on the reverse strand, counting down.
TGGACGAGCACGGCCGCCTGGCGCTGGTCCAGCTCGGGTCGCGCGGCGCGGAGCAGCCGGACCCAGATCGCGACGTGGTCGCGCTGGGCCTGGACCAAGGGCGTCCGCAGCGCCGGGGGAAGCCCGATCAGCTCCGCCTCGGCCACGCGGGTGAGGTCGCGATGGTCGAAGCTGTACGCCACGTAGGCAGCCACGAGTGCCTCCACGCAAGCACCCGAATCGGCGGGGTCGGCGAGTGCCTTCGACACCCGCTCCGACAGCAACCATGCGGCACGGAGGCAGGCGGCGGCGAGGATGTCGGCCTTCCCCGGGAAGTGCCGGTAGATCGCGGAGGGGACGACGCCGACCTCGTGGGCGACCTGGCCGAGCGTGACGTGGTGGAACCCGTCCCGGGCGAACAGCGGGATCGCCGCGGCGAGCACCTCGTCGCGCCGGCTCGCCGGCGCAGCGGGAGGGGCAGAAGGACTGGACGAGGGGGAGACAGGTGCCACGGTCGCCGAGGCCGCGCCGGTGGCCGCGGCCACGATCAGCTGCTCGGCACGGGGCACGGCGATGCGCGTGCGGTGCATCGTCACCGAGCCGATCGCGCCGAGGGCTGCGCAGGCGCGCAGGTCGGGCGGCAGGTCCTCACCGGCAGGCACCTCCGCGGCGACGCGCTCCACGACGCGAGTGAACTTCGCGCTGAGCGCGTGGCGCTCCTCGGCCGCGAGGTGGCGCGCCTCCCAGCGATGGACGCCGCCCGAGTCGCGGTGGGCGAGGGTCTCCCGGGTGATCTCGGTGAGCAGTGGCTCGAGGCCGGCATCGGACGGCACCCGGTCGAGCACGGCCAGCAGCCCGTCCGCCATCGCGTTGGCGCACTCGGCGAACAGCGCGTACTTGTTCGGGAAGTGCCGGTAGAGGGCGGGCGCCGTGATGCCCACCCGGTGAGCGATCTCCTCCATCGAGGCGCCGTGGTAGCCGCGTTCGCCGAAGACCCGACCGGCTGCCGCCACGATCAGCGCGCGGCGGTTGCGCGGCCTGGTCGCGGGCTGGTGCATGGCGACAGTCAAGCACCGGCCGACCGGCGGGAGGTTCGCTCAGGCCGTGACGGTGCCGTGCACCGAGTCGTCCGCGACCGGGTCGGTCTCCTTGAGGCCCTTGCCGATGAGGCGCAGGAAGCCGTCGGCCGCGGCGAGCAGTCCGACCGCCGCCACCGCGTCGATCCACCAGTGGTTGGCGGTGACCACGACGATCGCCAGGGTCAGTGCCGCGTGGGTCGCCGCGATGACGGCCAGCCATCGCGGTCCCGTGCGGATGACCACGTAGGCGATCAGCACCGCCCATCCGACGTGCAGGCTCGGCATCGCCGCGAACTGGTTCGCCAGGACTCCGCTGGTCCCGTCGTAGGGGGAGGGGCCGTAGCGCGTCATCGTGTCGACGAAGCCCCACTGCGGGAACATGCGCGGCGGTGCCAGTGGGAAGGCCATGTGCAGGAGCAGCGCGGCCCCGGTCTGCAGCATCCACAGGTTCCGAGCCCAGCGGTACTGGGCCAGGGGGCGGCGCAGGAAGCCCCAGAGCAGGAACACCGCGATGAGCGGGAAGTGCACGTACGTGTAGTAGATGTTCGCCGCGCGGAAGAGGGGCTCGGAGTGGACGGCGGCCTGGATCGACGCCTCGGACGGCAGCCAGACCATGCTCTCGAGCCGGTGCACGATGCGGGCGTTGCCGACCGCGACCTGCTCGTGCCCGCGCGCGATGACCCGCCCCAGCTTGTAGGCGAGGAACAGCCCGCCGGCGAGGGCCACTTCCCGGATCGCCGTGGACACGTTGAGGTGAGAGCCGCTGGTGGTCATCTGCCTCCTCGGTCCCCGGGGCCGGAGCCCAGATCGTCAGGCTAACGCGATCCCGCCACCTTCAGGGGAGACTGGATTGGGCCGGTCCGGGCGCGGTGGTGCCTGAGAGGATGGCGGGGTGTACGTGAAGATCTGTGGCCTCCGCACGGCCGAGCACGCGACGGTGGCGGTCCAGTCCGGCGCCCACGCGGTCGGTGTCGTGATGAACCGGACCAGCTCCCGGCGCGCGTCGCAGGACGAAGCACGCGCCGTCGTCGAGGCGGCGACCGGACGTGCCGACACCGTGCTCGTCGTCAACGACATGCCGGCCGCCGAGGCGGCCCGGACGGCGGACCGACTGGGCTTCGACGTCCTCCAGCTGCACGGCAAGAACTACTCCCGGACCGACTTCGACGACGCGCTGCGGATCGTGCCCCGGGTGTGGCGGGCCACGTCGCTCGATCTCGACCCGCCGCTCGAGGTCGGCGCCTGGGGTGAGGAGGTGCTGCTGCTCGACGCGCCGAAGCCCGGCTCGGGCGAGCGCTGGGACCTCAGCGAGCTGGCCGACCGGGCGCCCGACGGACGGTGGCTCGTCGCGGGCGGACTGTCGCCGGAGAACGTCGCCGAGGCCGGCCGTGCGGTGCGGCCCTGGGGCGTGGACGTCTCCAGTGGCGTCGAGGTGGCGCCGGGGGAGAAGTCGTCCGACCTGATCCGCGCGTTCGTCGCGGCGGCCACGCGCGAGTCCTGACCGCGACTCAGCGGTCCCGCGCGGCGCGGATCCCCAGTTCGACGCCCTTGGCGATGATCACCACCAGCAGGGCTGCGGTGCCGACGGCCGCCACGGTCAGACCCAGGGGGCCGAAGTCCTGGTCGACCGAGAGAAGGATGCCCGCGAGGAGCCACAGCACCATTCCTGCCAGCAACCAACCCGCGGCGGGATCGCTCTTGCGTTCACCGTTCGGTGCCTGGCGTTCCGGTGTGGCGTCCTGGGTCATGCCCGACAACGTACGCCCCGGGGTGCCCCGAGCGAGGACGTCGGCCGAGAGGTCCTTGTTCGGCGAGCCGACGATGCCCGTGACGTCATGGCCGTCGCCGACGCGCTCGGACTGGAGGAGTACCACCTCGTCGGGTACTCGATGGGTGCGGTGGTCTCGCTGCTGACGGCCGCGCAGGACCCGCGGGTGTCGCGACTCGTGATCGGGGGAATGGGATGCGCGGTGGTCGAGTGCGGTGGTGTCGACACCCGCGTCCTGGACGCCGAGAGGCTCGTCGAGGCGCTGCTCACCGAGGGAGACCTCGACGGCTACCCCGCGACGGCGAGGGCGTTCCGCGAGTTCGCGGACTTCCTCGGCTCGGACCGGCCGTCGTTGGCGGCGCAGGCCCGGGCGGTGCACGCGGGGCCGACCCCGTTGGATCTCGTCACGGTGCCGACACTGCTGCTCGCCGGGAGCGAGGACGAGCTGGCGACCCGGCCGCACGTGCTGGTCGACGCGCTGCCGGACGCGCGCCTTCGCGTCATCGACGGTGACCACCTCGGTGCGGTCGTGGCGCCGGAGTTCGCCGCGTCGATCGTCGAACTCCTGGACGGCTGACCGTCGAACCCGGTCAGTGCGGGCGCCAGGCCTCGTCGTTCTCTGTGCGCCTGATGACCGAATCGGGCAGTTCCGCGGAGGCCAGCTGGGCGATCGTGACGGACTCCAGCACCTCGCGCAGGGCGTCGCGGGCGGCGACCCAGACGGGCTTGAGCACCTCGGCGCGGCCGTTGTAGGAGACGGACTCGGGACGCACGCCGTACACGGACACAAGCGGTCCGTCGACCGCGCGGATCACGTCGGCGATCGTCACCTCGACGGCCGGACGTGCCATCCGCCACCCACCGGACTGGCCGCGCTGGGCGAGCAGGATGCCGGCCTTGCGCAGGTCGCCGAGGATCGACTGGAGGAACCCGTGAGGGATGTCCTGGCGTCGTCCGAGCTCGTCCGCCGTGATCGCCTTGTCACCCGGCTCGGCAGCCAATTCGATGAGGGCGCGCAACGCGTAGTCGGACTTCGTGGAGACTCTCACCCGACCAGTGTCCCAAAGTCGTCTCCCGGGGGCGGCGCTATCCTCCCGAGGTGAGCGATCGACAGCTGGTCAACCCCGATGTCTCGTCCGTCCCGGCGGCTCCGCTGGCGCACGTCGTGCGCGGCGACCTCGTCGAATCGGTGCACCTGGGCCACCTCGTCGCCCTCGACGCGGACGGGCGGGTCGCCCTCGCGCTGGGCGACCCGCAGGTCACGATCTGGCCGCGGTCCAGCGTCAAGCCGCTGCAGGCCGTCGCGATGGTGCGGCACGGCCTCGACCTGCCCGACCGACTGATGGCGCTGGCCGCCGCCAGCCACAACGGTGAGCCGAACCACCTGGCCGGCGCCCGCGAGATCCTGGCCCTCGCTGGGCTCGACGAGGACGACCTGCTGAACACGCCCGACCTCCCCTGGGGCAGCACCGCACAGCGCACATGGCTTGCCGGCGGCAACGGTCCGGAGGCCATCACGCAGAACTGCTCGGGCAAGCACGCCGCGATGCTGCTGACGTGCGTCACGGCCGGGTGGGACACCCAGACCTACCTCGACCCCCAGCACCCGCTGCAGGTCGCGATCGCCGAGACGATCGCCGAGCTCACCGGCACGCCGATCGCCGCGGCCACGACCGACGGCTGCGGCGCCCCGCTGTTCTCCACCACGGTCTCGGGGCTCGTCCGGGCGTTCGCCGGCGTCGCCTCGGCGCCGACGCTCGAGCCGGAGTC
>NZ_DAMDLR010000036.1:15943-24937 GCF_032084975.1 Aeromicrobium sp. | reverse complement strand
GCGAGCGCCCCGCGCCGCCGGGAGCTTCCGGCGGGCGCGGGGCGCGAGTTCGCGTGGCCCAGTGTCACAGGCTCGTCGACGTCGAGGAGCCGCTGCTGGCGACCACCACGATGAAGACGATGTAGATGACGAAGACGACGATGCCGGCGATGGCCGACCAGATCGCCCACTGCTTCGCCTTGCGCGAGGACTCCTGCGCACCAGCGAGGTCGCCGGCAGTGAACTTGCCGTTGACCTGCGCCGCGTACACGATCGAGACCACGCCGAGCGGCAGGCAGCAGAACAGCGTCGTCAGGATCGCCCAGACGAGGTTGTTCGGCGGCGGGGTCGAGCCGCCGTAGCCGCCCGAGGAGGGCGGCGGGGGCGGAGGTGCGTTGTAGGTCATGCAGCGTGTCCTTTCGCGTTCCCGTTCACCCCGAAGGTGAACGCGGTGGTCGGCCCGAGCCTAATGGATTGTTCACCCGCCGCCGGTATCAACCCGCCTGCACGCTCATCAGCACGTCGTCGAGGTCGTCGGGCTTGACCAGCACGTCACGCGCCTTCGAGCCCTCGCTCGGCCCCACGACGCCCCGGCTCTCGAGGATGTCCATGAGGCGCCCGGCCTTCGCGAAACCGACGCGCAGCTTGCGCTGCAGCATCGAGGTGGAGCCGAACTGCGTGTTGACCACGAGCTCGATCGCCTGCAGCACCAGGTCGAGGTCGTCGCCGATGTCGTCGTCGAGCTCGCGCTTGGACTGCTGGACCGCCGTCACGTCCTCGCGGTACGAGGGCGTGAGCTGTTCCTTGCAGTGCTCGACGATCGTGAGGATCTCGGCCTCGGTGATCCATGCACCCTGCATGCGCATCGCCTTGTTCGCGCCCATGGGCAGGAACAGTCCGTCGCCCTGCCCGACGAGCTTCTCGGCGCCGGGCTGGTCGAGGATGACGCGGCTGTCGGCCAGCGAGCTGGTCGCGAACGCGAGGCGGCTGGGCACGTTGGCCTTGATCAGGCCGGTCACGACGTCGACGCTGGGACGCTGGGTGGCCAGCACGAGGTGGATGCCGGCGGCACGCGCCAGCTGGGTGATGCGGACGATCGAGTCCTCGACGTCGCGCGGGGCGACCATCATGAGGTCGGCGAGCTCGTCCACCACGACCAGCAGGTACGGGTACGGCGTCAGGACGCGCTCGCTGCCGGGGGGCGGCTGCACCTTGCCCGACGCGACGGCCTTGTTGAAGTCGTCGATGTGGCGGAAGCCGAAGTTGGCCAGGTCGTCGTAGCGCAGGTCCATCTCGCGCACGACCCACTGCAGCGCCTCGGCGGCCTTCTTCGGGTTCGTGATGATCGGCGTGATCAGGTGCGGGATGCCCTCGTAGGCATTCAGCTCGACCCGCTTGGGGTCGACCAGGATCATGCGCACCTCGTCGGGGGTGGAGCGCATGAGGATCGACGAGATCATCGAGTTGACGAAGCTGGACTTGCCCGAGCCCGTGGCGCCCGCGACCAGCAGGTGCGGCATCTTCGCGAGGTTCGCCACGACGTAGCCGCCCTCGACGTCCTTGCCCAGCCCGATCACCATCGGGTGGTGGTCGCTGCGTGCCTTGTTCGAGCGCAGGACGTCGCCGAGCGACACCATCTCCTTGTCGACGTTCGGGATCTCGACGCCGATCGCGCTCTTGCCCGGGATCGGCGACAGGATGCGCACCTCGTTGGAGGCGACGGCGTAGGAGATGTTCTTGCTGAGCGCCGTGACCTTCTCGACCTTGACCGCGGGGCCCAGCTCGACCTCGTACCGGGTGACCGTCGGGCCACGCGTGTAGCCCGTGACGGTCGCGTCGATCTGGAACTGCTCGAGCACCTCGGTCAGCCGGGCGACGACCTCGTCGCTGGCGGCGGAGCGGGTCTTGGGCGGCGTGCCCTCCTTGAGCGCGCTCGGCTCGGGGAGCGTGTAGACCACGTCGCCCGACAGCGCGAGCTGCTCGGCGCGGACCGGCAGCGGCTCCATGGGCTCGAGCGAGGGCTGCGGCTCGGGCTCGCTGAGCACGGCGGCGGCCGGGGCGGCACCCTTCGCGGTGACGGGCACCTGGCGGTCCTCGTCCGGGCCGTCCACCAAGGGGTTCTCGAACGGCTCGTCGTCGACGACGGGAGTCGTGCGCGGATGACGCTTCTTGACGGGCGCCGGCGCGGGCGCCTCGGCCTCGGGCTCCTCGCGGTGACCCGTGGCGCGACCCAGCACCGACCTGACCCGGTCGGGAACGGCGTACAGCGGCGTCCCGGTGACGACGAGGATGCCGAAGAGCACGACGAGCACGAGGATCGGGGCGACGACCCACCCGGTCTTGAGCAGGTCGACCAGGATCGCGGAGAACAGGAAGCCCACCGCTCCCCCGGCCTCGGACATGCCGGGGTCGCTGGGGCGCGGGGTGTCGTGGGCGAGGTGGACCAGGCCCAGCACGCCGCCGACGATCGCGGACCAGCCGATCACTTGGCGGCCCGCCGGCCCGTTGCGGTCGGGGTGGCGCAGCGTGCGCCACGCGACGACGGCCAGCAGGATCGGGACCGCCCAGGCCAGGACGCCGACCGTGCCGGTGGTGACGCGGCGGACGACGTCGCCGACCGCGCCGGTGACGTCCCACCAGACCGCTGCGGCCGTCACGAGCGAGAGCGACACGAGGCCCAGGCCGACGCCGTCACGACGCTGCTCGGCGTCGAGCTCGCGGGCGCCGTGCCCGATGCTGCGCGCGATCGCTCCGACGATGCCCGCCAGCCCGAGCCACAGGGCCGTGGACGCGCGGAGCACCCCCTGGAGGGCAGCACTGAAGGGACCAGGACCCGCCTTGGGAGCCGAAGGCTTGCGCGCGGGTTGCTTGCGCGCCGCCGGCTTCTTGCGGGCCTGGCTGCCGGACGGCCGCTTGCGCGGCGGGGAAGACGTTCGGGTCGCCATGCTGCCAAGGCTAAACCAGAACCTGAGACTTCTCACGGACCCACGCCGCGAACCCCCTGCAACGACGGATCGGCGACGGCCCGGGCGAGGGCCAGCGAGACGAGCTGCGGATCCGGCGCCTCGGCGCCCAGCAGGGGCGCGGTGACGACGTCGGCACCCAGCCGGCCGATGCGCGCCACCCCCTCCCCCGACACCAGATCGTAGAGCGCGACGACCACGCGCCGGCTGTGGGCGCGCGCGACGTCGAGCGCCTGGTCGACCGGGGTGCCCTCCCCCTCGACGACGCCGACGTGGACCGGACCGCCCCACACCGCACTGAGCAGCCGCGCCGCGCTGGACACGTCCTCGAGCGCGCGGGGACCGTCGACGCGCGGCGCCACCAGCACGATGGTGTCGCTCGGGCGGGCACCGGCCTCGATCAGCCGACGGACGCCGATCTCGGCCAGCACCCAGTCCGGTCCCACCGACGGCGCGACCCGGATCCGCGCATCGCTGCGAACCACGTCGGCCAGCAGCGATGCCGACACCTCGTCGTGACCCAGCAGCAGCGGGACGATCACACGCGGACCGGGGGTCTCGGCGACCACGTCGGGCAGCAGCGGGTGCTGGACGTCGACGAAGGCGTCCACCACCTCGTACCCGTGGGCCTGCTTGCGCACGGCGTTGACGAGGCGCGAGAGCGCCGTCCTGCCGGCGTGCGAGGTGGTTCCGTGGCCGCACACGATGATCCTGGTCCTCACCTGCCCCAGCGTGCTGAGGCGGTGTTTCCCCCGGGTTACGGCGTCCCGGAGGTTGGGTTACGTCTGGATCAGGCCTCGAGCACGACCGGGACGATCAACGGGCGCCGACGCAGGCGGCGACCCGCGAACGAGCCGATGACGCGCCGCATGACCTGCTGCAGCGCGGCCGTGTCGCGCGCACCGTCGGCGAGCGCCTCCTCGAGGGCCGCGACGACCTTCGGGTGGATCGCGTCGAAGACCGAGTCGTCCTCGGCCAGGCCGCGGGCGTGGATCTCGGGGCCGCTGACGATCTTGCCCGTCGTCGAGTCGATGACGGCGATGATCGAGATGAAGCCCTCGGCCGCCAGCGTGCGGCGGTCCTTGAGGTCCGAGTCGGTGACGTCGCCGATCGACGAGCCGTCGACGTAGACGTAGCCCACGTCGTAGGCACCGGCGATGCTGGCGTGGCCGTCGATCAGGTCCACGGCGTAGCCGTCCTCGGCGATGATCGTGTTCGGCACGCCGGTCTGGCGGGCCAGCGCGGCGTTGGCGTGCAGGTGCCGGATCTCGCCGTGCACCGGCATGACGTTCGAGGGCTGCACGATGTTGTAGCAATAGAGCAGCTCGCCGGCCGACGCGTGACCCGAGACGTGCACCAGCGCGTTGCCCTTGTGGACGACGTTGGCGCCCAGCTTGGTCAGTCCGTCGATGACGCGGTAGATCGCGTTCTCGTTGCCCGGGATGAGCGACGACGCGAGCAGCACGGTGTCGCCGGGCTCGAGGTGGACCTTGTCGTGCGTGCGGTTCGCGATGCGCGACAGGGCCGCCATCGGCTCGCCCTGCGAGCCGGTCGACATCAGCACCATCTGCTCGGGCGGGGCCGCGTCGATCGAGTCGACGACCACGCCGTCGGGCACCTTCAGGTAGCCCAGCTCGCGCGCGATCTGCATGTTGCGCACCATCGAGCGACCGACGTACGCGACCTTGCGGTTGTGCTTGACGGCCGCGTCGAGCACCTGCTGGACGCGGTGGATGTGCGAGGCGAAGGACGCGACGATGATCCGCTTCTTGCTGCGGGCGAAGACGGCGTCGATCGCCGGGGTGATCTGCTTCTCGGCCGTCGTGAAGCCGGGCACCTCGGAGTTGGTCGAGTCGGTGAGGAACAGGTCGACGCCGGCCTCGCCGAGCCGCGCGAAGGCGCGCAGGTCGGTGATGCGGCCGTCGAGGGGCAGCTGGTCCATCTTGAAGTCGCCGGTGTGCAGCGCGACGCCCGCGGCGGTCTTGATCGCGACGGCCAGCGCATCGGGGATGGAGTGGTTGACCGCGACGAACTCGCACTCGAAGGGTCCGAACGACTGGACGTCGTTCTCGCTGACGACGTGCATCGGCACGTCCTTCAGCCGGTGCTCCTTGAGCTTGGGCGCCAACAGCGCCAGCGTCAGCTTGGAGCCGATGACCGGGATGTTCCCGCGCTCGCGCAGCAGGTACGGCACACCGCCGATGTGGTCCTCGTGCCCGTGGGTGAGGACGAGGCCGACGATGTCGTCGAGGCGATCGCGGATGGGGGTGAAGTCGGGCAGGATCAGGTCGACGCCCGGGTGGTGCTCCTCGGGGAACAGCACGCCGCAGTCGACGATCAGCAGCTTCCCGTCGAACTCGAAGACGGTCATGTTGCGACCGATCTCCCCGAGTCCGCCGAGCGGGACGACGCGCATGGCGCCGGGGGCGAGCGGAGCCGGCGTGGCCAGCTCGGTGTGCATGTGGCTCATCAGAGCAGACCTGCGTCCTTCAGTGCGGTGCGGATGACCTGGACCTGGTCATCGGTGGCGGGGGTGAGCGGCAGCCGGACGGCTGCGTTGGGGATGATGCCGAGCTCGTGCATGGCGACCTTGGCGGCGATCGCGCCCTGGGTCTGGCTCATGAGCGCGTTCGTGATCGGCAAGATGGCGTCGTCGATCTCACGGGCGCGCACCAGGTCACCGGCGTCGACCGCGTCGAGCAGCTGCTTGATCTGCGCGCTCGCGACGTGACCGGCGACGCTGACGGTCCCGACCGCGCCGAGCGCCAGGTACGGCAGGTTGAGGACGTCGTCGCCGCAGTACAGGGCGAACCGCGTGTTCGCCCGCAGGCGACCGGCGCGAGCCAGGTCGCCGGAGGCGTCCTTCACCGCGAGGATCGTCGGGCGGGACTCGAACTCGGCGTACGTGGACTCGGCGATCTCGACGCCGGTGCGGCCGATGATGTCGTACAGCATGATCGGCGTGTCGCCGGCGACGTCGATGACGGCGTCGATGTTCGCGACGAGGCCCGACTGCGGCGGCTTGCTGTAGTACGGCGACACCACGAGCAGGCCGTGGGCGCCGGTGCGGACCGCCTGCTCGGCGAGCTCGACGGTGTGGCGGGTGTCGTTCGTGCCGACGCCGGCCACGACGGTGGCGCGGTCGCCGACCGCCTCGAGCACGGCCGCGAGCAGCCGGCCGTCCTCCTCGCCGGTCGTCGTCGGGGACTCGCCGGTCGTGCCGCTGACGACGATGCCGTCGGCGCCCGAGTCGACGAGGTGGACGGCGAGCTTCGCCGCGGCGTCGAGGTCGACCTCGCCCTGGGGGGTGAAGGGGGTGACCATCGCGATCAGCACCCGGCCGAACGGAGCGGCCTCGGTGGCCAGCGGAGACGTCATGGTCCGAGGTTACCGTCAGAGCGTCAGACGCTTCGGGCAGGATGAGCCGGTGACCGACTTCTATCCCCGTGACACGATCGCCACCCGCACGCAGGACGGGATCCTCACGCTCGAGGTCTCCGACCGCTGGAACACTCCGCTCGGCAAGCCGAACGGCGGCTGGGTGCTGGCCTCGATGCTGCGCGCCGCGATGGACCACGCCGACGTGGGCCGTCCGGTCGTGGCGGCGATCACCTACTTCGCCTCCCCCGAGCCGGGAACCACGGCCACGATGACGGTCACGCCGGTGAAGCTGGGCCGCCGCGTCCAGACCGTCGACGTCGACCTCGCGTGCGAGGGAAAGCCGCTCGCGCGGATGACCGCCAGCTTCGCCCGCGACCACCACGGCGCAACGCACGAGCTGGCCGGACCGCCCAGCCTGCCTGACCCGGCCGACCTGCCCGACCCCCGTGCGGCCGGCATGCCCGCGGACGGGCTGTTCGGTCGCGTCGAGTACCGCATGGCCCAGTCACCGGGCTGGGCCGAGGGCAAGCCCAGCGGCGACCCCACGGCCGAGCTGTGGCAGCGCCTCGACGGAGGCACCGAGATCGACTGGCCCGCGGTCGCCCTGCTGGCGGACGCCTCTCCCCCGCCGGTCCTGGAGCTGGGCCACCTCGTGTCCATGACGGTGCAGCTGACGGTGCACTTCCACCGCCTGCCCGCACCGGGCTCGTGGGTCGCCTCCCGCTTCACGACGCGTCACGTGAGCGACGGGTTCCACGAGGAGGACGGCGAGCTGTGGGACGCCGACGGCCACCTGGTCGCCCAGTCGCGCCAGCTGGCGATCCTGCTCTGACGGGACTCAGTCGCGGGTTTCGGACGTGTCGGTCGTGCCTTCGTACAGGCCGATCACGTTGCCGTCCGGGTCCTCGAAGATGGCCCACCAGCTGGTCTCGCTGATCGGCTGGCGGTCCATCACGATCCTGGCGCCGTGCTGCGTCGCCAGTTCGAGGGTCTTCTCGATCGAGTCGACCTCGACGTACGAGCGAGGCTGGGTGAACCCCTCCGAGCGCGGGGCCAGCCCGCCGCCGCTGATCTGGTTCGGGGCCTGCCACATCGGGTAGCCCTCGTAACCGGGGTACTCCGCGATCTGCCAGCCGAACAGCGTCGAGTAGAACTGCCCCGCGCGGTCGTTGTCCGCCACCGGGATGTCGACGTGGGTGATGTCGCCGTGTGCCATGGGATTCTCCTCGTCCTCCCGGCCAGTGTCGTCCCGTCGCCGGTCCGTGACAAGACCCTCAGGCTCGCTGGTAGACCGCGATCTCGTAGTCGGGAGTGCCGTCGTGACGCACCCGCTCGACCTCGGTCCACGCGGCGGGGTCGATCGGGGCGAAGAACGTGTCGCCCGGAGGGCTCAGCGGCACGTGCGTGACGACCATCGTGTCGACGAGGTCGCGCTCGAGCGCCTCGTCGAACACGGCGGCACCGCCGATCAGGAAGACCTCGTCGTCGATGTCGTGCGCGCGCGCCAGCGCCGTGTCCAGATCGCCGGCGACCAACACGTCGGGTGCGCCCGGGTCCCAGTCGGCTCGGCGCGTCAGCACGATCGAGGTGCGTCCCGGCAGGGGCCGCCCGATCGACTGGTACGTGGCGCGTCCCATCACGATGGGGTGTCCCCACGTGAGCTCCTTGAACTGGCGCATGTCGCCCGTGCGGGGCCAGGGCATGCCCCCCTCGAACCCGATGACGCCGTTCTCGCCGACCGCCACCGCCACCGTGACCGTCATGCTCAGACCGCGATCGGGGCCTTGATCGCGGGATGCGACCGGTAGTCCTCGACCACGATCGACTCGAGCGTGAAGTCGTCGATGTCGGTGACGCCCGGGTCGAGGCGCAGCGTGGGCAGCGGGAGCGGCTCGCGAGTGAGCTGCTCGCGAGCCTGGTCGAGGTGGTTGACGTACAGGTGGCAGTCGCCGCCGGTCCAGACGAACTCGCCCGGCTCGAGGCCCGTGAGCTGGGCGACCATGTGGGTCAGCAGGGCGTACGACGCGATGTTGAACGGCACGCCCAGGAAGACGTCGGCCGAGCGCTGGTAGAGCTGGCAGCTGAGCTTGCCGTCGGCGACGTGGAACTGGAAGAACGCGTGGCACGGAGCCAGCGCCATGGCGTCGAGGTCGGCGACGTTCCAGGCGCTGACGATGTGGCGGCGCGAGTTCGGGTCGGCCTTGATCGCCTCGATGACCGCCCTGAGCTGGTCGATGTGGCGGCCGTCGGGCGCGGGCCACGAGCGCCACTGGTAGCCGTAGATGGGCCCCAGATCGCCGTTGGCGTCGGCCCACTCGTCCCAGATGGTGACGCCGTTGTCGCGCAGGTACGTGGTGTTGGTGTCGCCGGCGACGAACCACAGCAGCTCGGCGATGACGCTCTTGAGGTGCACCTTCTTGGTCGTCACGACCGGGAAGCCCTCGGCCAGGTCGAACCGCATCTGGTGCCCGAAGACGCTGCGCGTGCCGGTGCCGGTGCGGTCGCCCTTGGCCACCCCCTCGTCGAGGATCCGGCGGACGAGATCGAGGTAGGCCTGCATGCCGGAAGACTAGCAACGCGCTCCCCCGCCGGAGCCGGATGCGCCGACTGACATACTGACCGGCGTGTCAGACGAACGGGCGGTACCGGCATGAGCGAGCGCCAGCGAGCG
>NZ_DAMDLR010000036.1:0-15843 GCF_032084975.1 Aeromicrobium sp. | reverse complement strand
AGCATGAGGCTTCGAATGCCGGCACCTGCCCACCGTTGCCTCTTCACGCAGGTGTTGGCATGAGCGAGCGCCAGCGAGCGAGCATGAGGCTTCGAATGCCGGCACCTGCCCACCGTTGCCTCTTCACGCAGGTGTCGGCATGAGCGCCGATGTCTCGGCCCGGCTCGCGTGGCCCGACGACGCCGCGGCGATCGTCCTGCTCCAGCGGGACCACTGGGTCCGGACCTACGGTGACGCGGTCGACCCCGATGAGCTCGCCGCGCTCGACCAGGGCGTCATGGCCGACCGCTGGAACCAGCTGATCACCGCCCCGCGCGACGCCCGGATCCGCACCCTCGTCGCGCTCGAGCGGGCCACGATGCGCGGGTACGCCCTCGTGCACCCGTGCCACGACCCCGACGCCGACCAGATCCGCGACGCCGAGATCGGCGAGTTCGTGGTCGGCGCCGACCACCAGCGCGAGGGTCACGGCTCGCGCCTCCTGCACGCCTGCGTCGACACCGTCCTGGCCGACGGGTTCCAGCGGGCCGTGTGGTGGGTCTCGCCCACCGACGACGTCCTGCGCGCGTGGTTGCGCGACTCGGGCTGGGAGTCCGACGGCGCCCACCGCGAGTTCGCCGGCGCGACCGGACCCGTCAAGCAGATCCGCCTCCACACCGCACTGACGTGACCGGGGCGACCAGCGATCGCGAGGTCATCGCGGACTCCCTGGGCGTCGGCATCGGGGTGGGGCTGTACGGCGTGACCTTCGGTGCCATCGGGACCGCCAGCGGCCTGTCGGTCCTGCAGGCCTGCGCGCTGTCGCTGCTGGCCTTCACGGGCGCCTCCCAGTTCGCGTTCATCGGCGTCGTCGCAGCCGGCGGCGCTCCGGCGGCCGGCGCCCTCACCGCGGTCCTGCTGGGCGTGCGCAACACCTTCTACGGCATCACACTCGCGCCGTTCCTGCGGGTGAAACGCCTGCGGCGCGTGCTCGCGGCCCACTTCGTGATCGACGAGTCGACCGCGATGGCCGTCGGCCGCGAGGACCCCCGCCAGGCCCGCCTGGGGTTCTGGTGGACCGGGCTGACGATCTTCCTGCTGTGGAACCTGACGACCCTGCTGGGTGCGGTCGCCGGCGAGCAGATCGGCGACCCTCGTGCGATCGGCCTGGACGCCGCCGTCGCCGCCGCGTTCCTGGGGCTGCTGTGGCCGCGCCTGGACTCGACTCCCACTCGGCTGCTGGCGCTGCTGGCCGCGGCAGTCGCGCTGGGGCTGGTGCCGTTCACGCCCGCGGGCACCCCGATCATCGTGGGCGGCGCGGTGGCGGTCGCCGTCGGGCTGCGATTCGTCGGCGACACGGAGGCGCGCGATGACTGACCTGTGGTGGGGCGTCGTGGCCGTGGCCGTCGGCGCCTACGGGCTCAAGCTGCTGGGACTGTCCGTCCCCGAGCGCCTGCTCGAGCACCCGGTGACGGTCCGGGCCGCCGCATTCATCCCCGTGGGACTGCTGGCGGCGCTCGTCGTCGTGCAGGGCTTCACGGAGGGATCGAGCATCACGTTCGACGCGCGGATCGCCGGGCTCGGCGTCGCGGCGTTCCTGCTGTGGCGCAACGTGCCGTTCCTGCCGATGCTGATCGCCGCGGCCGCGACGACGGCGCTCGTGCGGCTCGTCGCCTGATCAGTCCAGGCCGAGGACGGTGTCCAGGCCGACCGTGACACCCGGGTGCCCGGGGACCCACCGCAGCGCCGCGACGACGCCGGGCATGAACGAGTCCCGGCTGGACGAGTCGTGGCGGATCGTGAACGTCTCGCCCTGCTCGCCCAGGACGACCTCCTGCGACGCGATGAACCCACGGGCACGGACCGCATGGACCGGGATGCCGGCCACCTTGGCGCCGCGGGCGCCGCCCGGGTCCGACGTCGTGGCGTCGGGCAGCGGCGCCGATCCGGCCTCATCGCGGGCCGCCGCGATGACCTCGGCCGTGCGGACCGCGGTGCCCGAGGGCGCGTCGACCTTGTCCGGATGGTGCATCTCGATGACCTCGACGGACTCGAAGAACGGCGCGGCGATGCCCGCGAACCGCATCATCAGGACGGCACCGATCGAGAAGTTCGGCACGACCAAAGCACCCACGCCGGCGTTCGCCTCGACGACTGCCGCCAGCTCGCGGACCTTCTCGTCACCGAAGCCGGACGTGCCGATCACGACGTGGATCCCACGCTCGAGGCACCACGTGGCCTGCTCGAACGCGACGTCGGGCGTCGTGAACACCAGGGCGGCCTCGGCACCCGCCTCGACGATGTCGTCGAGCTGGTCACCGACGTCGATGCCGGCCACGAGGTCGAGACCCTCGGCCTCCTCGATCGCCGCCGCCGACGCCGAACCCATCCGGCCCTTCGCACCCAGTACCGCCACGCGTGTCATGCTCCGAGCCTATCGACCGCGTCGGGGCCGGGCGGCTGCTGGGGAGCGGTGACTCAGCGTCCATTTCGCGGCTCGAACGGACGCTCACGCACCGCGAGGACGGCGGCTCGGTCCTGGAGCGGTGACTCAGCGTCCGTCCCGGCGGAGAAACGGACGCTGGCTCACCGCCCTCCCCCAGCCCCGGGTCAGCCGAGGCGCAGGCCCGAGGCCGGGTCGAAGTGGTGGACTCCGTCGGGGTCGGTGACCGCGAGGTGGACGACCTCGCCCTTGCGTGGCGGGTTGCGCCAGTCGGCGCGCGCGACGAGCGGGGTGGGGACACCCTCGGCGCGACCGTAGACGTAGGCGTCGGCGCCCAGCTCCTCGACGACGTCGACGACGACCGGCAGCCCCTCGTGCCCGACCTTGAGGTTCTCGGGGCGGACGCCCACGACGAGCGACCGGTCCGACACGGCCCGCGTCACCGTGCGCGGGACGGGCAGGGTCGTCGTACCGAAGGGCACGGCGTCGTCGTCGATCGCCAGCTCGAGCAGGTTCATCGCGGGAGAGCCCATGAACCCGGCGACGAACAGGTTCGCCGGCCGGTCGTACAGCTCACGCGGGGCGGCGACCTGCTGCAGGACGCCGTCCTTGAGCACCGCCACCCGGTCGCCCATCGTCATCGCCTCGACCTGGTCGTGCGTGACGTAGACGGTCGTCGTGCCCAGCCGCCGTTGCAGGGCGGCGATCTGGGTGCGGGTCTGCACCCGCAGCTTCGCATCGAGGTTGGACAGCGGCTCGTCCATCAGGAAGACCCGCGGCGAGCGGACGATCGCCCGGCCCATCGCGACGCGCTGCCGCTGGCCACCCGAGAGCGCCTTGGGCTTGCGGTCGAGGAACTCCGTGAGGCCCAGCAGGTCGGCGGCCTCCGCGACTCGCGTGCCGATCTCGGTCTTCGAGACCTTGGCGATCCGCAGCGCGAAGCCCATGTTCTCGGCCACCGTCATGTGCGGGTACAGCGCGTAGTTCTGGAAGACCATCGCGATGTCGCGCTCCTTCGGCGGCATGCGCGTCACGTCGCGGTCGCCGATCCAGATGTGCCCGGCATCGACGTCCTCGAGGCCCGCGAGCATGCGCAGCGTCGTGGACTTCCCACAGCCGGACGGGCCGACCAGCACGAGGAACTCGCCGTCGGCGACCTCGAGATCGACCCCGTCGACCGCCGGCCGGTCCTGTCCCTCGAAGCGGCGAGTCGCGCCGTCGAACACCACCTTGCTCATGCTTCCTCCCAGAAGAATGCAACGTTCGTCGCAGTGGTCATGACGAGGCTCCTGTCAGCAGCTCGACCGGCAGGACGATCGAGCGGGACTCCGTCCCGGGATCCTCGATGCGGCGGGCCAGCACCTCCACGAGGGAGCGGCCGAGGTCGCCCAGTGGCTGGTTCACGGTCGTCAGCACGGGCGACGAGGCCGCCGCGGCGGCCGAGCCGTCGAACCCGACCAGGGCGACGTCCTCGGGAACGCCGATGCCGCGACCCGAGAGCTCGCGCAGCGCCCCCAGGGCCATGACGTCGTTGGCGGCGAAGATCGCGTCGAGGTCGGCTCGTCGATCGACCAGCGCCGCGGCACCGGAGGCGCCGGCGGCGTCACTGAAGTCGCCCGGCTCGACGAGGTCCTGCTCGAAGGGCAGGCCGGCGGCCTCGATCGCGTCGCGGTACCCGGCCAGGCGGTCACGGCCAGAGGCCATGTCCTGCGGACCGGTGATGCACGCGATCCGGGTCCGGCCCCGGGCCACGAGGTGCTCGACGGCCAGGCGCGCTCCCCCGCGGTTGTCCACGTCCACGAAGCACGCGTCGGGGTCCTGCGGACGACCGACGTAGGCGATCGGCAGGTCGGAGTTGCCGGGCAGGCTCAGCCCGTCGTGCAGCGACACCACCATCACGCCGTCGACGTGCTGCGGGGTCAGGAACTGGCCCAGCCGCGAGAGCTGCGCCTCATCCGGGACCATCGAGAGCACGAGCCGGCGCGAGGTCTCCTCGACGGCCCGCGAGATCCCGCGGACGAGCCCCGCGAAGAACGGCTCGGCGAACACGCGCTCCTCGTCCTCGGCGATGACCAGCGCGACCGTGTCGGTGCGGCGGGTCTTGAGCGCACGCGCAGCCTGGTTCGGCACGTACCCGAGCTCGCGCACGGCGCGCTCGACCGCGACGCGTGTGTGGGGCGACACGTGGTCCGAGCCGTTGACGACCCGCGAGGCCGTGCCGCGGCCGACACCGGCGAGCCGGGCCACCTCCTCCAGCGTCGGCTGGTGGCTGTCCGTCATGACTCCTCCTTCGTGCTGCTGCGTCGCGCGAGGTCCCCGTACCAGTGGGCGCTCGCCTTCGGCGTGCGCACCAGTGTGTCGAAGTCGACGTGCACGATGCCGAACCGCTTCTCGTAGCCCTCGGCCCACTCGAAGTTGTCCAACAACGACCATGCGAAGTATCCCCGCACGTCGACCCCCACGTCGATGGCGTCGGCGAGGGCCGCCAGGTGGCCCTCGAGGAAGTCGATCCGGTCCTGGTCCTCGACCGCCCCGTCGACGAGCCGGTCGTCGAACGCGGCACCGTTCTCGGTGATGTGGATCGGGATCGACGGGTAGTCGCGGTGCACCTGGGCCAGGACCTCACCCAGTCCCGCGGGGTCGATGTCCCAGCCGGACGCCGTCTTGGGCCAGTCGCGGTTCACGAAGTCGACCTCGGAGGCGCCGGGCCACGGGCTCGCCGCGACGACGTGGCGGGAGTAGTAGTTGATCCCCAGGAAGTCCAGCGGGGCGCTGATCGTCCCGAGGTCGTCCTCACGGATGACGTCCGGCTCGAGCACGCCCGCGACGTCGTCCAGCACGTCCTCGGGGTACCGGCCCAGCAGGACCGGGTCGAGGAACCAGCGGTTCATCAGCCCGTCGATCCGCCGGGCCGCGTGGTCGTGGCGGCCCGTGTCGTCGAGGGGCGAGACCGCGTACAGGTTCAAGGTGATGCCCACTTGCGCCTCGGGACGGCCCTCACGCAACCGCGGGACGGCGAGCCCGTGCGCCAGGTGCAGGTGATGCGAGGCCGCGAGCGCCGCCGCGGGCTCGGTGCGCCCCGGCGCGTGGATCCCGGCGCCGTAGCCCAGGAAGGCGGCGCACCACGGCTCGTTGAGCGTCGTCCAGTTCCGGACCCGGTCGCCCAGGGCGTCGGCGACGATCTCGGCGTAGTCGGCGAACCGCTCGGCCGTCTCGCGCACCGGCCAGCCGCCCGCGTCCTCGAGGGCCTGCGGCAGGTCCCAGTGGAACAGGGTCGGCCACGGCTCGATGCCGGCCTCGAGCAGGCCGTCGACGAGCCGGTCGTAGAAGGCCAGCCCGCGCGGCTCCGCCGGCCCCTTGCCCTCCGGCTGGATCCGGGGCCAGGCGATCGAGAACCGGTAGGCGCCCAGGCCCAGCTGCTGCACCAGGGCGATGTCCTCGGGCCAGCGGTGGTAGTGGTCGACGGCCACGTCCCCGTTGTGGCCCAGGTAGGTGTGGCCCGGGCGGGCCGAGAAGGTGTCCCAGATCGAGGGACCGCGGCCGTCCTCACGCGTGGCGCCCTCGATCTGGTAGGCCGAGGTGGCCACGCCCCAGACGAAGCCCGGGTCGAATCGTTCACTCAGACCGGTCATGACTTGAGTCCGCCTTCCATGATGCCGCCGACGATCTGGCGACCGAACACGATGAAGACCAGGACGAGCGGCAGGGTGCCCATGAGGGTGCCGGCCATGACGAGCGCCTGATCGGTGTAGTAGCCACCGGACAGCCGCGAGAGCGCGACCTGCACGGTGGGGTGGTTGAAGTCCAGGGCGATGTAGGGCCACAGGAAGTCGTTCCAGCGCTCCATGAACGTGAGCAGCGCCAGCACGGCCGCGGCGGGCCGCAGGGCCGGGAACACGATCGACCAGAAGATCCGGAACGTCGAGGCCCCGTCGACGCGGGCCGCCTCGATCAGCTCGTCCGGGATCGCCTGCGAGGCGTACTGGCGCATGAAGAAGACGCCGAAGCCGCTGACCAGGAACGGGAGGGTCACCGAGGCCAGACCGCCCGCCAGGCCGAGCTTCGTCATCAGCATGTAGAGCGGGATGAGCCCGAGCTGGACCGGCACCATCATCGTGCCGACCACCACGACGAGCAGCACGTTGCGACCGCGGAACCGCAGCTTGGCGAACGCGAAGCCGGCCAGCGCCGACGTCACCACGACCGACAGGGTCGCGACCGAGGCGACCATCAGCGTGTTGAGCAGTGCCTGCGCGAACTGCACGTCGTTGTTGGCGAAGACGCGCTCGATGTTCGAGGCCAGCTGATCGCCCGGCAGCAGCGGCGGCGGGATGCCCAGGATGTCGCTGTTGGCGCGCGACGCCATGACGAGCATGAAGTACAGCGGCGCCGCCGACAGCAGCACGACGAACGCGAGGCTGACGTACATCAGGGGTGAGGCGCCGGTGGCACGTCCGGTGGGACGGCCTTCGGCGTGGGCCTCGGCCTGGGGGCGGGTGCGGGTCATGATGGCCATGTCAGTCCGCCGATCGGATGCGCCGCATCAGCAGCAGGTTGATGGTGGCGACGATCGCGATGATCAGGAACAGCACCCAGGCGACCGTCGAGGCGTAGCCGAAGCGCTGCCCGGTGAACGCCTGCTGGACGAGGTACATCGCCACGGTCTGGAACTGGCTCTGGTTGCCGCCGGAGATGGCGTTCGCGCCCGGATTGAACAGCAACGGCTCGGTGAACAGCTGGATGCCGCCGATCGTGGCGACGATCGTCACGAAGATCAGGGTGGGCCGCAGCATCGGCACGGTGATCGACCAGAACTGGCGCCACGCCGAGGCCCCGTCGATCTTGGCCGCCTCGTAGAGCTCCTTGGGCACCGACTGCAGCGCGGCCAGCAGGATCAGGGCGTTGTACCCCGTCCACCGCCAGTCGACCATCGTCGCGATCGCGATCCACGACGACCAGCGGTGCGCCCGCCAGTCGATCGTGTCGATCCCGACCAGTCCGAGCATCCAGTTCGCGATGCCGTAGTCGCGGGCGAAGATCAAGCCGAAGATGATGCCGACGGCCGCGACCGACGCGACGTTCGGGAGCAGCACGCCCATCCGCCACAGCGTCCTGGCCCGCAGCTGCGCGTTCAGCATCTGCGCCAGCACGGTCGCCAGCACGAGCTGGGGAATCGTGGCGAGCAGGAAGATGCCGAAGGTGTTGACCAGCGCCCGCCAGAAGGAGCTGTCGCCGAACAGCTCGCGGTAGTTCGCCAGGCCGATGAACTCGACCTTGCCCGCCAGGAGCGTCCACTCGTGCATGGAGACCCACGCCGTGTAGACGAGCGGGAAGAGCCCGAACACCGCGAACACCAGGAAGTACGGAGAGACGAACGCCAGTCCCGCACCCTGCTGCCGTGCCAACCGTCTGCGCACCATCGTGTGATCCTTCCTGATCTCGGGGTCGTACGTGGGGGCAGCCGGTGCCCGCGCCTGGAGGAACGGCGGGCACCGGCCGCGTCAGGGGGGCGTCAGCGGGCGGCCTTCTCGGCTGCCGCCGACGCGTCGTCCCAGCCCTTCGCGGGCGGGACCTCTCCGTTCTCGACACTGCGCAGCGCGTTCTCGACCGCGTCGCGGACGGGCTGGTTCTTGGTGCCGAGGAACACCGGCTCCAGCTGCGAGGCACCGGCCACGAACAGCTCGCCGATCGGTGCGTCGTTGAAGTACGGGTTCGTCGCGTCCTTCAGCTGGGGCTGGTCGTACAGCGCGGGCAGCGAGGGCAGGCGTCCCTCCGCCTCGAAGGCCAGCATCTGGCCCTCCTCGTCACTCAGGTAGTCGATCAGCTTGAGCGCCATGTCCTGGTGCTTGCTGGTCTTGGGCACGCCGAGCCAGGAGCCGCCCCAGTTGCCACCGCCACCGGGCACCGTCGCGATGTCCCACTTGCCGGCGTTCTCCTCACCGGACTGGTCCTTGATGTAGCCCGTCATCCAGGCCGGGCAGGCGACCGTCGCGAACGCTCCGTTCTTGAAGCCGGCGTTCCACTCGTCGCTGAACGCCTTGAGCTGGGCGGACAGGTCGGCCTCGGTCATCTCGACGGCGTAGTCCCAGGCCGTCGAGATCGCCGGGTTGGTGTCGAAGACCAGTTCGTCGTCGCGGTCGAAGTACGTGTGGTCGCCCTGCTGCATGAGGATCGAGTTGTACGTGTTGGTGGACGAGTCCATGAACGCGACCTTGTCGTCGCCGATCCCCTGCTGGAACTTCTTGCCCGTCGCGATGAAGTCGTCCCACGTGGGCCAGAGCTGGCCGACCTCGTCGCGCTCGGTGGGCAGTCCGGCCTTCTCGAACAGGTCGCGGCGGTAGCACATCGCCAGGCCGCCGACGTCGGTCCCGTAGCCGATCGTCGTCTTGCCATCGGCCGAGGTGGCCTTGTCCCACACCCACGGGAGCCAACGGTCCTTGGCGTCGTTGCCGCCCTCGTCCTGCAGGTTGACGAACTTGTCGGACGCCGCGAGGAACGCGACCGTCTGGCCCTCCTCGATCGCGACCACGTCGCCGGCGTCGCCGCCGGCCGCGATCTGCTGGGTGAGCTTGGTGTTGTACTTGCCGAGATCGCCCTCGGCGGTCTCGACGATCGTGACGCCGGGGTTCTGCGCCTCGAACTTCTTGTACGCCTCGGTGTACCCGAACTTGCCGAACAGGTTCACCCGCAGCGTGATGTCGTCCCCGTCGCCCGAGTCTCCCTCGCCACACGCCGCCAAGCCTCCGAGGGCGATGACAGTGGCGAGGGAGGCGGCGATCCGTCGTGTGCGATTCATCATGTGCCTTCCGTCGGCCCCCGAGCGTGGGAGCGTTCCCACGAGTGTGACTCAGGCCACAGCCTCGCGTCAAGAGAAATGTGGGAGCGTTCCCATTCGGTGCCGTCCGAGACCGCTCGCCCCCTGCCCGCCGCGCTGGGTGCCCGCCGCCCGCCCCCACTTTTGGCGCGGGATTACCGGGTCGCCGGGTGCGGAGGCGTAATCGCGCACCAAATCTGAGCAGTCAGGCGAGCAGGTCAGGCGGGCAGGGCCAGGCGGGCCGGGCCGGCCAGGCGGGCCGGGCCGGGATGCGCCCGGTCCCACTTTCGGTGCGGGATTACGGGTCCACCCGCTTCTGGAGCGGAATCGCGCACCAAATGTGGGGGGCGCGGGCAGGAACGGGGGTGCGCCGCCGGGAACGACGACGCCCCGCACCGGACCGGTGCGGGGCGTCGTGCGGAGGCGCTGGATCAGGCGTCGGAAGGCTCCTCGGCCGTCTCGACGGCCGCGTCCTCGGTCTTCTCGACGACCGGGATCAGCGACAGCTTGCCGCGGTCGCCGAGCTCGGCGATCTCGACCTGGATCTTGTCGCCGACCTTGACCACGTCGTCGACGTTGTTGACCCGCTGGCCGCCGTTGAGCTCGCGCAGCTTGCTGATGTGCAGCAGGCCGTCCTTGCCCGGCAGCAGCGACACGAACGCGCCGAAGTCGACCGTCTTGACGACGGTGCCCAGGTAGCGCTCGCCGACCTCGGGCATCGTCGGGTTGGCGATCGCGTTGACGGCGGAGCGAGCCGCCTCAGCCGCATCGCCGTGCTCGGCGCCGATGAAGACGGTGCCGTCGTCGTCGATCGAGATCTTCGCGCCGGTGTCGTCCTGGATCTGGTTGATCATCTTGCCCTTGGGGCCGATGAGCTCGCCGATCTTGTCGACGGGGATCTTGACCGTGATGATCCGCGGGGCGAACGGGCTCATCTCGTCGGGCTCGTCGATGGCCTCGGCCATGACGTCCAGGATCGTCTGACGCGCGTCGTGCGCCTGCTGCAGGGCACCGGCCAGCACGTCGGCGGGGATGCCGTCGAGCTTGGTGTCCAGCTGCAGGGCGGTGACGAAGTCACGCGTGCCGGCGACCTTGAAGTCCATGTCGCCGTAGGCGTCCTCGGCTCCGAGGATGTCGGTCAGCGTCACGAACTGCTGCTGGCCGTCGATCTCACCGGAGATGAGGCCCATCGCGATGCCGGCGACCGGGGCGCGCAGCGGCACACCGGCGTTGAGCAGGCCCAGCGTCGAGGCGCAGACCGAGCCCATCGACGTCGAGCCGTTCGAGCTCAGCGCCTCGGAGACCTGGCGGATCGCGTAGGGGAACTCCTCGCGCGTCGGCAGGACGGGCAGCAGCGCCCGGCCGGCGAGCGCGCCGTGGCCGATCTCGCGACGCTTGGGCGAGCCCACGCGTCCGGTCTCACCGGTGGAGAACGGCGGGAAGTTGTAGTTGTGCATGTAGCGACGCGTCGTCTCGGGCGAGAGGGTGTCGAGCTTCTGCTCCAGGTCGAGCATGTTCAGCGTCGTGACACCCAGGATCTGGGTCTCGCCACGCTGGAACAGCGCCGAGCCGTGCACGCGCGGGATGACGCCGACCTCGGCGCTCAGGGCGCGGATGTCAGCCAGGCCACGACCGTCGATGCGGACCTTGTCGCGCAGGACGCGCTGGCGCACGAGGGACTTGGTCAGGGCGCGCAGCGCGGCGCCGAGCTCCTTCTCGCGACCCTCGAACTGCTCACCGATCCGGTCGATGACGTCGGCCTTGATCTCGGACTCGCGCACCTCGCGGTCGGCCTTGCGGACGATCGTGAGCGCCTCGGCGAGGTCGTCGGCGGCGATCTGGGAGACGGCCTCGTAGGCGTCGTCCTGGAAGTCCAGGAAGACCGGGAACTCCTGGACCGGCTTGGCCGCGGCGGCGGCCAGCTCGGCCTGGGCCTCGCACAGCTGGCGGATGAACGGCTTGGCGGCATCGAGGCCACCGGCGACGACCGACTCGGTCGGCGCCTGGACGCCGCTCTGGACGAGGTCCCACGTGGCCTCGGTGGACTCGGCCTCGACCATCATGATCGCGACGTCGTCACCGGCGACCCGGCCCGCGACGACCATGTCGAACACGGCCTCCTCGAGCTGGCTGTGCGTCGGGAACGCGACCCACTGGCCGTCGATGAGCGCGACGCGCGTGGCGCCGACCGGGCCGCTGAAGGGCAGGCCCGAGATCTGCGTGGACGCCGAGGCGGCGTTGATCGCCAGCACGTCGTACGGGGTGTCGGGGTTGAGCGCCATCACCGTGATGACGACCTGGACCTCGTTGCGCAGGCCCTTCTTGAAGGTCGGGCGCAGCGGGCGGTCGATCAGGCGGCAGGTGAGGATGGCGTCCTCGGAGGGACGGCCCTCACGACGGAAGAACGAGCCGGGGATGCGACCCGCGGCGTACATGCGCTCCTCGACGTCGATCGTGAGCGGGAAGAAGTCGAAGTGGTCCTTGGGCTGCTTGCCGGCCGTGGTGGCCGAGAGCAGCATCGTGTCGTCGTCCAGGAACGCGGACACGGAGCCGGCCGCCTGCTGGGCGAGCAGACCGGTCTCGAGGCGGATGGTGCGGGTGCCGAAGCGACCGTTGTCAATGACGGTCTCGACGGAGGTGATGTCGGACATGTGTGTCCCTTCTGCAGGAGATCCTCTCCTGCGTCTTCGGGACGAGGCGGCGATGAGTGCCGATCTTCGATCGAGGCTCACGGGGCCGGGCCCCGGGAGCCACTACCGAGGACCGGGCGGTGCCGACCTCGTCATGGGTGATTCGTCTTCAGTTGTGGGTGATGCGGAAACGGGCGGCCACCCCCGAGGGGATGACCGCCCGTGTCATCAGCGGCGCAGGCCGAGTCGCTCGATGAGCGAGCGGTAGCGCTCGATGTCGTCCTTCTGCAGGTAGTTCAGCAGGCGGCGACGCTGACCGACGAGCAGCAGCAGGCCGCGACGGCTGTGGTGGTCGTGCTTGTGCTTCTGCAGGTGCTCGGTCAGGTGCGAGATGCGACCCGTGAGCAGGGCGATCTGGACCTCCGGGGAGCCGGTGTCGCCCTCGGTCGTGGCGTACTGCGAGATGATCTCTGACTTCGACAGGTTCGCCACCGTGGGGGCAGCGGTCTTCTTCGACACGATTTTCTCCTTGGAGTGTCCGTTGCACGGCGCGCCCGGGCCTGTTCACCGGGGCACTATCTGTCCGTGGCCGATCGACGGCAACCCTCAGGTTACCAGCGCCCGCGCATCCGAGGCGAATCGCCACGCAGGCGTCAGGTGTCCAGCGCGGCGCGTGCGTCGGCGACGTCGCGGTGCATCTGCTCGACGAGCGCGTCGAGCGAGTCGTAGGCGACCATCTCGCGCAGGCGGGCGACGAACTCGACGGTGATCGCGCGGTCGTACAGCTCGAGGTCGTCACGGTCGAGCACGTAGGACTCGACCCGGCGCCCCGCGACGCCCTCGAAGGTGGGATTGGTGCCGATCGACGTGGCCGCGGGCAGGCGGGTGCCGTCCGCCATCACGACCCGGGTCGCGTACACGCCGTCCGGCGGCACGGCGAAGGAGTCGTCGACCGGGACGTTCGCCGTGGGGAAGCCCAGCTCGCGCCCCCGCCGGTCGCCCGGGACGACCGTGCCGTGGACCTCGTGCGGACGGCCCAGGATGGCGGCGGCGGCGACCACGTCGCCGGCCGCGATCGCCTCACGCACGCGGGTCGAGGAGAACGCGTCGCCGTCACCGGCGAGGTCGGCCTCGGCGGCGGTGAAGCCGTGCCGGCGACCGGACTCGGCCAGCGTCTCGATGGAGCCGGTGGCGCGGCTGCCGTACCGGAACCCCTCGCCGACCACGACGGCCTGCGCCTGGCACTGGTCGAGCACGACCGCCTCGACGAACTCGTCGGGTGACCAGGCGGCCATCTCGGCGGTGAAGTCCAGGATGCGCACGTGGTCGGCACCGTGCTGGTGCAGGAGCTGGACGCGCCGCTCGAGCGTCGTGAGCTGCTTCGGGGCACGGTCGGGCGCGAAGATCGCGACGGGGTGCGGGTCGAACGTGATCGCGACGGTGGAGCGCCCGTCGGCCGCGGCACGCGTGGCGGCCAGCAGGGACTGGTGACCGCGGTGCACGCCGTCGAAGTTGCCGATCGTGACGGCGGTCGGCTCGGACACGGGGGTGTCGGGAGCTCCGTTCGCCGCCTTCCAGATCGCCACGGCGACACTCTGCCACAGCCGTCCTCGCGTTCCTCAGGCAGCGAGGCGCATCGCCGCGATCGAGTCGTCGGTGCACGTCTGCCAGAACTCGCCCACGACGTCCTGGACCTGGCTGAACGACGACGCTGCGAACAGCACCTCCTGGTAGTGCGTGATGTCGTACTCGGTCGTCCCCATCTCGACCAGGTCGAGCGGCCGGATCGTCATGTGGCGGAACTCCTCGATCTCGCCTGGGCTCGACAGGATCCCCGCTCCGTAGGCCTTCAGGCCGTCGGGCTCGTGCACGACGCCGAACTCCAGCGTGAACCAGAAGACCTTGCTCACGAACTGCAGCGCCTCGTCGGACTCGACCCGGCGCGCCGCTCCCCCGGCCGCCTCGTAGAGGTCGGTGAAGCGGCGGTCGGCCAGCGTGTTGCCGTGGCCCACGACCTCGTGCAGGACATCCGGCTCGGGCGTGTACAGCGGGACCGAGTGGTGACGGACGTACTGCGTCGCCCAGAACCCCCGGTCGGCCAGTGCGCCGTAGAACTCGCGCAGCGGGACGAGACCGGCGGCCGGCTGGTAGGCGAAGCCCGTCAACGGTGCCAGCGCGGCGGACAGCTCGGCCAGCTGGGGGACGTGGTCGCCCGGCAGCCCGAAGCGCTCCTTGCCGTCGAGGTACTCGCGGCACGCGTACCGCCGGTGCTTGTCCTGCAGGTCCTCGCACACCACGCGCCACACCTCGTGCTCGTCGTCGGTGTAGTCGATGACGGGTGCGGGGTCGCCCGGCCGCCACTGGGCGGCCGCCGTGGCGATCCGGTCGCGGCGCTCGCGGTAGACCGGGTCCTCGAGGCCGGGATGCCCCTCCCCCAGCTCGACCGAGACGCTGCCGTCGCCCTTCTTCACGATCGGCGCGAAGTACTGGCCTTCCTCGAACATGGCTCTCCTCCCCGTGGCCGTCAGGCCACGACTCCTTCGACCTCGCCCAGGGGCAGCAGTCGTCCGTCATGGGTGCGCGCCGCGGCCGCGATGGTCACCCGGTCGCCGTCGGCGAGGAACGACCGCTCGGTGCCGTCGTCGAGCCGCACCGGACGCGTGCCGTTCCACGCCAGCTCGAGCAGGGAGCCCAGCTGGTCCTGCTCCGGGCCGCTGACGGTGCCAGAGGCGAACAGGTCCCCCGGCCGCAACGACGCACCGTTGACCGTCAGGTGCGCCAGCATCTGGGCCGGGGTCCACGCCATCGTCGCGAACGGCGGGCGCGACACGACGGTGTCGTTGATCGTGACGGTCAGCTCGAGGTCGAGCCCGTCACCCGCTGGGCGCAGGTAGTCCTGCAGCTCGGCGTGCGGTGCCGGGGGCCCGACGCGCGCCTCGGCGAGCGCCGCCCACGGCACGATCCACGGCGAGACGGAGGTCGCGAACGACTTGCCCAGGAAGGGACCCAGCGGCACGTACTCCCAGGCCTGGATGTCGCGCGCCGACCAGTCGTTCACGACGCAGACCCCGAAGACGTGCTGCTCGAACTCCTCGACCGGCACGGGCTCTCCCATGGCCGACCCGGCACCGACGACGAAGCCGACCTCGGCCTCGATGTCCAGGCGGGCGCTGGGGCCGAAGGTTATCGTCCCGTCGGCCGAGCGGACCTGGCCCGACGGACGCCGGACGGGTGTGCCCGAGACGACGACGGTGCCGGACCGGCCGTGGTAGCCGATCGGCAGGTGGTCCCAGTTCGGCGTGAGCGGGTCACCGTCGGGCCGGAAGAGGCGGCCGACGTTGGTGGCGTGATGGCGCGAGGCGTAGAAGTCGACGTAGTCGGCGACCGTGAACGGCAGGTGCAGCCGCACGTCCGAGACCGGCCGCGTCGGCGGGTCACTCGCGACGTACTCGTGCAGCGCCGCGCGAACCGCAACCCAGGCGTCCGGTCCTGCGGCGAGCAGCCGGTCGAGGGTCCCGGACGCGAAGAGGTGCGCGTGGTCGGGCACGCGCCGGGGCGCCAGCGTGGTCAGGTCGAGGACGCCCGTGCCCACCCCCACGCCGACCCTGGGTCCGTCGAGGCCCGGCGCCGTGAAGCTGCAGTAGGGCAAGGTGCCGCGATCGAAGTCCGTCATGCGACCAGCCCCAGGTCGCGCAGGCCGGCGAGCGGCTCGTCGATGCTGCACGTGCCGATGGACCGGGTCCTGGCCTCGTGAGGCCGCGACGACGGCCGCCATGACGTTGACGAAGCCGTGGGCACCGCCGTGGGCGATGGCCGCGTGCAGGCCCGCCGTGAGCTTGAACGGCCGGTCGTGCTCGACGCAGTGGACGACGGCCGCGGCCAGCTCGTCGGCGGTCGGGACGTACGCCCCGCCACAGCGCAGCTTGAGCACCGTGCCGGGCGGCACCTCGAATCCGGAGCCCCACGGCATCTCGACC
>NZ_DAMDLR010000035.1:0-27904 GCF_032084975.1 Aeromicrobium sp. | reverse complement strand
GAG
Source organism: Aeromicrobium sp. (assembly GCF_032084975.1). Classification (GTDB taxonomy): domain Bacteria; phylum Actinomycetota; class Actinomycetes; order Propionibacteriales; family Nocardioidaceae; genus Aeromicrobium. The sequence continues at coordinate 27,901 of NZ_DAMDLR010000035.1, read as the reverse complement.
GCCTACACGGCCCCGTTCGCCGTCGCCCTGCTCGCCGCGGGCGCCTGGCGACTGCGCACGGACCCGGGCAGCCGCAGCTGGACCGCTCTCACGCCCGGGCTGACGATGGCGCTCCTGCCGTCGCTGCCGCAGGCACTGGCCGATCCGACCAGCGTGCGAGCGGCCCTGCTCGGCCTCGTCGCGCTGGCCGTGCTCGCGGCAGGAGTGGTCCTGAGGTGGGGTGCCCCCGTCGTCGCCGGCGCCGCCGTGGCGCTGCTGATCGTCCTCGCCAACGTGGGCCCGACGGCCCTGGGCCTGCAGCGGTGGATCCTCATCGCGCTGGCCGGTGTGGTGCTGCTCGTCGTGGGTACGACCTGGGAGAAGCGCGTGGCCGAGGGGCGTGCCCTCGTGGCGCGACTCGCGGCCCTCAGGTGAGGGTCGCCTGAGAACAGGCGGAACCGGGCTCGTTTGATATCGTTTATCTTGACATCAAGATATCTGGTGTGACTTAGGTCATCCTGACCGCTCGCCTGTGCGCCGGCGGAGGGACGATGGGAGCACCAGCGAAGGAGAAGCCATGAGCGTCGACACATTCCGGGCGAAGGACTCCCTCTCGGTCGGGGACAAGTCCTACGACTACTACCGGCTGGACGCGGTCCAGGGCGAGGGACTCGACGTCGCCTCCCTGCCGTTCAGCCTCAAGATCCTGCTCGAGGCGCTGCTGCGCACCGAGGACGGCGCGAACATCACCGCCGACGACATCAAGGCGCTCGCCGCGTGGGATCCCTCGGCCCAGCCCGACAAGGAGATCCAGTTCACGCCCGCCCGCGTGATCATGCAGGACTTCACCGGCGTCCCGTGCGTCGTCGACCTCGCCACGATGCGTGAGGCGATGGCCGACCTCGGCGGCGACCCGAACAAGATCAACCCGCTCGCGCCGGCCGAGATGGTCATCGACCACTCCGTCATCGCGGACGTCTTCGGCACGCCCGAGGCGTTCGAGCGCAACGTCGAGATCGAGTACGAGCGCAACGGCGAGCGTTACAAGTTCCTGCGCTGGGGCCAGGGCGCGTTCGACGACTTCAAGGTCGTCCCGCCGGGAACCGGCATCGTGCACCAGGTCAACATCGAGAAGCTGGCGCGCGTCGTCTTCACGCGCGACAGCGACGGGGGCGTCGTGGCCTACCCCGACTCCTGCGTGGGCACCGACTCGCACACCACGATGGTCAACGGCCTGGGCGTCGTCGGCTGGGGTGTGGGCGGCATCGAGGCCGAGGCCGCCATGCTCGGCCAGCCGATCAGCATGCTGATCCCGCGCGTCGTCGGCTTCAAGCTCTCGGGCGAGCTGCCCCAGGGCGCCACCGCGACCGACCTCGTGCTCACGATCACCGAGATGCTGCGCGAGCACGGCGTCGTCGGCAAGTTCGTCGAGTTCTACGGCTCCGGCGTCGGCGCCGTGCCGCTGGCCAACCGCGCCACGATCGGCAACATGAGCCCCGAGTACGGCTCCACGATCGCGGTCTTCCCGATCGACGGCGAGACCACGAAGTACCTCGAGCTCACCGGCCGCAGCGCCGAGGAGATCGCCCTTGTCGAGGCGTATGCCAAGGCCCAGGGCCTGTGGCACGACGCCGACAAGGAGCCGCGCTACAGCGAGTACCTCGAGCTCGACCTCGCGGACGTCGTGCCGTCGATCGCCGGCCCGAAGCGTCCCCAGGACCGCGTCGCGCTGACCGAGAGCAAGTCGGCCTTCCGCGGCTCGCTGCGCGACTACGTCGAGCACGACGAGCAGCAGCTCAACGGCTATGACGAGGTCGTCGACGACTCGTTCCCCGCGTCCGACGCGCCGAAGACGTCGACCTACGCCAACGGTGGCGAGGCGCCGAGCGAGCACTCGCACGGGGCTCCGGGCGAGCGTGTCCGCAACCCGCAGACCGTGACGCTCGAGGACGGCACCACGTTCGAGGTCGACCACGGCGCGGTCACGATCGCGGCCATCACGTCGTGCACCAACACGTCGAACCCGTCCGTCATGATCGGCGCCGGCCTGCTGGCCAAGAACGCCGTCGAGAAGGGCCTGCAGCGCAAGCCGTGGGTCAAGACGACGCTCGCCCCCGGCTCGAAGGTCGTCACGGACTACTACGAGAAGTCGGGCCTGAACGTCTACCTCGACAAGCTCGGGTTCAACCTCGTCGGCTACGGCTGCACGACGTGCATCGGCAACTCGGGTCCGCTGATCCCCGAGGTCAGCGCCGCCGTCAACGAGGGCGACCTGGCCGTCACCGCGGTGCTCTCGGGCAACCGCAACTTCGAGGGCCGCATCAACCCCGACATCAAGATGAACTACCTGGCGTCCCCGCCGCTGGTCATCGCGTACGCGCTGGCCGGCTCGATGGACGTCGACCTGTTCAACGAGCCGCTGGGTCAGGACCAGGACGGCAACGACGTCTTCATGAAGGACATCTGGCCGTCGCCCGCCGAGGTCGAGGACGTCATCGCGTCCTCGATCGACTCGGACACCTTCAGCCGTGAGTACGCCGACGTGTTCGCCGGCGACGAGCGCTGGCAGAACCTGGACACGCCCGAGGGCGACACGTTCGCGTGGGACGAGGACTCGACGTACGTCCGCAAGGCGCCGTACTTCGACGGGATGGCCCTCGAGCCCGACCCGGTCACCGACGTCGAGGGCGCGCGCGTCCTGCTCAAGCTGGGCGACTCGGTCACGACCGACCACATCAGCCCGGCCGGCGCGATCAAGAAGGACAGCCCCGCGGGCCAGTACCTGACCGAGCACGGCATCGCGCCGCGTGACTTCAACTCCTACGGCTCGCGCCGTGGCAACCACGAGGTCATGATCCGGGGCACGTTCGCCAACATCCGCCTGCGCAACCAGCTGGCACCGGGCACCGAGGGCGGCTTCACCCGCGACCTGCTCGGCGACGGCGAGGTCACCACGGTGTTCGAGGCCTCCGAGAAGTACATCGAGGCCGGCGTCCCGCTCGTCGTCCTCGCGGGCAAGGAGTACGGCTCCGGCTCGTCGCGCGACTGGGCCGCCAAGGGCACGGCGCTGCTGGGCGTCAAGGTCGTCATCGCCGAGTCGTACGAGCGGATCCACCGCTCGAACCTCATCGGCATGGGCGTCCTGCCGCTGCAGTTCCCCGAGGGCCAGACGGCCGAGTCGCTCGGCCTGACGGGGGAGGAGACCTTCTCGTTCACCGGCATCACCGAGCTGAACGAGGGGCGCATCCCCAAGACCGTCAAGGTCACGGCGGGCGATGTCGAGTTCGACGCGGTCGTCCGCATCGACACCCCCGGTGAGGCGAGCTACTACCGCAACGGCGGCATCATGCCGTACGTGCTGCGCTCGCTGCTCTGAGCGATCGCCCCGCCAGGACTGCCCGTCACCGCTCGGTGGCGGGCAGTCCTGCGTACGGGGTCGTCGTGGTGGGATGGGGGAGTGACGATCCACACCGACCACCCGTTCGTGCCCGCCGACGGTGACAAGGACGCGTTCCGCCGGCTGCGGGGGCGCCTGCCGGGCCCGGCGACGGTCGTCGCGACGGGGACCGGGCGGTCCCGCGCCGGGCTCACGGTGTCGTCGCTGCTGCTGGTCGACGGCCCCGCGCCGGCGGTCACCCTGTTCGTGGACCCCGACTCGGACCTGGGGGAGTCGCTGGAGGTCGGCGCGAGCGCCGCGGTGAGCGTCCTGCAGTCGAGTGACGACTGGCTCGCCGAGGTCTTCGCTGGCCAGGCGCCCGCTCCGGGCGGCATGTTCACGGTGGGCACGTGGCTGGACTCGCCGTGGGGCCCTCGGTTGCAGGACCGGTCGTGGTGCGGCTTCACCGTCGGCGAGGTGCGCGAGGTGGGCTGGTCCGTCCAGGTGACCGGTGCGGTGACGCAGATCGGCATCGAGGCCGCGACGGGGGTCGCCCACGCGCGCGGCCGGTTCCACGACCTCGCCCGCTGAGGCGCCGGTCGAGCGGCCCCGCTGGAGGGGCGTCGTTACGATGGAGCAATGGCCTCAGTCCTCAGCTCCGTGTCCGGTCCCGCCGACCTGCGAGGCCTTGACGACGCGGCGCTGACGCAGCTCGCGGCCGAGGTGCGTGAGCTGCTCATCGAGTCGGTCGCGGCCAACGGCGGTCACCTCGGTCCCAACCTCGGGGTCGTCGAGCTGACCATCGCCCTGCACCGGGTGTTCGACTCGCCGAACGACAAGATCGTGTGGGACACGGGCCACCAGTCGTACGTGCACAAGATGCTCACGGGCCGTGCCGACCAGTTCGGCGACCTGCGCAAGGAGCACGGCCTGTCGGGCTACCCCAGCCGCGCCGAATCGCCGCACGACTGGGTCGAGAACTCGCACGCCTCCACCTCGCTGTCGTACGCCGACGGCCTGGCGCGTGCCCATGCGGTGCGCGGCACGGACGACCACGTCGTCGCCGTGATCGGCGACGGCGCGCTGACCGGCGGCATGGCATGGGAGGCGATCAACAACATCTGCGCGGACAACTGCCGCCGCGTCGTGATCGTCGTCAACGACAACGGCCGGTCCTACACGCCGACGGTCGGCGGCCTGGCGAACCGGCTCACCGAGATCCGCACCAACCCGCGCTACGAGTCCACCCTCAGCGCGATCCGCGAGCGCATGACGACCGGTCCCAAGGTCGCGGGGGTCGCCTACGAGGCGCTGCACGCGATCAAGAAGGGCTTCAAGGACGCGATCGCGCCGCAGGGCATGTTCGAGGACCTCGGCATCAAGTACCTGGGCCCGGTCAACGGCCACGACCGCAACGCCCTCGAACACGTGCTGACGGCGGCGCGCAACTTCAACGGTCCGGTCCTCGTCCACGCGATCACCACCAAGGGCCAGGGCTACGACATCGCGGTCGAGAACGAGAACGACCAGATGCATCAGGCGCACCCGTTCGACCGCTCGACGGGCGAGGCGATCAGCATCGCCCCGGCGGGCTGGACCTCCGTCTTCCGCGACGAGATCGTCCGCATCGCCGACGACCGGCCGGACGTCGTGGGCATCACGGCCGCGATGCTCTACCCGACGGGCCTGGACGCGTTCGCGGACAAGTTCCCCGATCGTGTCCTGGATGTCGGCATCGCCGAGCAGCACGCCGTCACCAGCGCGGCGGGCATGGCGATGGGCGGCCTGCACCCTGTCGTGGCGGTCTACGCCACCTTCCTCAACCGCGCCTTCGACCAGGTCCTCATGGACGTGGCGCTGCACGGGCTGGGAGTGACCTTCGTGCTCGACCGCGCCGGCGTGACCGGTGACGACGGCGCCAGCCACAACGGCATGTGGGACATGTCGATCATGCAGATCGTGCCCGGCCTGCACCTGGCCGCACCGCGTGACGGCAGCCGCCTGCGCGAGCTCCTGCGCGAGGCCGTCGCGATCGACGACGCCCCCAGCGTCGTGCGGTTCGCCAAGGGCGCCGTGTCGCCCGACCTCGACGCGATCGACCGCGTCGGCGGCGTCGACGTGCTCCACCGCGGCACCGATCCGGAAGTGCTCGTCGTGGGCGTCGGCACGATGGCCGCCACCGCGGTCGAGGTGGGTCGCGGACTCGAGGAGTCCGGCATCGCGGCCACCGTCGTCGACCCGCGGTGGGTCAAGCCGCTCGATCCGGCGGTCGTCGAGCTGGCGAGCCGCCACCGACTCGTCGTGACGATCGAGGACAACGGCCGCCAGGGCGGTGTCGGCTCCACGATCCTGCACACGCTGAGCGACGAGGGAGTCGACGTGCCGGTGCGGATCCACGCCGTCGACCAGCAGTTCCTCGAGCACGCCAAGCGCGACGTCATCCTGCAGCGCCTCGGCCTGACGCCCGCGCAGATCCTCGAGGACACCCGCAAACGATTCGCGGAATGCACGGCAGGTGACCAGCGTTGACACCGAAGTGGTTCTCACGACGACGTTCAGATGACCTCGACCGCGAGCCGATCCCGCTGATCGTGGCGCTCGACGGTTTCCTCAGCGCGGGCTCGTCCTCGATGCTCGCGGCCTCGCAGCTGCGCACGCCCGACGCCGAGGTGATCCACGAGTTCGACCTCGACGCGATGTACGACTATCGCGCGCGGCGTCCCCCGATCACCTTCCGGCGCGACCACTACGTCGACTACGAGGAGCCGGTGCTGCAGATCACCCGGCACGTCGACCAGGCGGGCACGCCCTACCTGCTGCTGGCCGGCCCCGAGCCCGACTTCGGCTGGGAGGCGTTCGCCGCCGAGACCCTCGACGTGATCGAGGAGATCGGCGTGCCGTTGACGGTCTTCCTCGGCGGCGTGCCGATGGGCGTGCCGCACACCCGGCCCGCCCTGCTGACGATGCACGCGACGCGTCCCGAGCTGGTCGATCGCAAGAACTTCTGGAACGCCGAGGTCACGGTGCCGTCGTCGGCCCAGTCGATGCTCGAGTACCGGATGCGCGAGCACGGCCTCGACGCGATCGGCTACGTGGTGCACGTGCCGCACTACCTGACCCAGATCGAGTACCCGACCGCGGCGCTCGCGCTGCTCGAGGCGGCCTCGCTCAAGCTGGGGCTCAGCTTCGACCTCGAGGAGCTGCGGGCCCGCCAGCCCGACTCGGTGTCCGAGATCGAGCAGCAGATCGCCGACCAGGAGGGCGAGCAGGTGCTGCACGGACTCGAGGAGCAGTACGACATCTTCAGCCGCGGCGCCGCGGAGTCGCTGCTTGCCGACGATGCCAACCTGCCGACCGGCGACGAGCTCGCCAGCCAGCTCGAGCACTTCCTGATGCAGCAGCGCAAGGACGACCAGTGATGAAAGCCTCCGGCTTGTCCCTTGTCGCCGCGAAGGATTCTGTGACCATGGTTACGGGCGCTGCCGGCTGAGGTGGCCGGTGGGCCAAGAGCATGCCCGATAGGATCGCGTTCGTGCCCGGGACCGTGAACGAACTCGTCGACCTGCTCCAGATCGAGCAACTGGAGGTCAACCTCTTCCGTGGCGGCCAGCCGCCGAACTCCCGGCTCAAGCGGGTCTTCGGCGGCCAGGTGGCCGGCCAGGCCGTGATGGCCGCACAGCGGACCGTGCTCGACGGGAAGCACCTGCACTCGCTGCACGCCTACTTCATCCTCGGTGGCGACCCGAGCATCCCGATCATCTACGACGTCGAGAACGTCCGCGACGGGCGCTCCTTCGCCACCCGGCGGGTCGCGGCCCGCCAGCACGGCGAGGTCATCTTCTACATGACCGCCTCGTTCCAGCGCGAGGAGGAGGGCTGGGATCACCAGGACGCGCTGCCCGCCACGCCCGGCCCGGACGAGGCCACGCCGATGGTCGACCTGGTCAAGTACGTGAGCAGCGACCGCGCCGACCAGTGGCTGCGCGAGTGGGGCGACTTCGACATGCGGTACGTCGGAGACCCTCGTCCCGAGGACGACCCGACGCGCGCGCACGTGCCCGTCGTGCAGCGCATGTGGTTCCGCGCCAGCGACCGCCTGCCGGACGACCCGCTGCTGCACGCGGCCGCGTTCACCTACGCCAGCGACTTCAGCCTGCTGGGCGCCTCGCTCGTCCCGCACGGCGTGCTGATCAGCTCACCCAAGGTCCAGCCGGCATCGCTCGACCACGTCGTGTGGTTCCACCGGCCTTTCCGGGCCGATGAGTGGCTGCTGTACGACCAGACGTCGCCGTCGGCGTCCGGAGCGCGCGGCCTGTCCACGGCCAAGGTCTTCACGCAGGACGGCGCCCTGGTCGCCACGGTCGCGCAGGAGGGCCTCATCCGCCCGACGAAGCCGCGCGAGGAGCGCTGACCCAGTCGACGACGACGCCCCCGGACCGCGAAGGTCCGGGGGCGTCGTGCGTGGGTGGTCGGTCAGGCGGGCGTGATGCGCCCGACCAGGTGCGGCACGCCCTTGCGGGCATCGCGCACGCCGAAGGTCGTGGCGTCGCCGTCCTGGGCCGAGCCGAAGACGACCGTGCCGGGCAGCAGCACGGGCTTCTTGAACTCGACGTCGACGGTGTGGGCGTCCGGCAGCCGGTTCTGCAGCGCCGCGAGGCTGCGGGCCTTCGTCCACATGCCGTGCGCGATCTGGCGCGGGAACCCGAACGCCTTCGCGGTCACGGGGTACAGGTGGATCGGGTTGCGGTCACCGGAGATCGCGCCGTAGCGGCGACCCAGGTCGTCGCCCAGCTTCCAGTGCACGACGCCCTCGGGCGCGTCCACCCCCGCCAGTGGCGGCGCGACCGGCTCGTCGGCGCCGTTGCGGCTGCGGAAGAGCACCGTCATCGTCTCGTCCCACACGACCTCGCCGCCGATGCGCGCCTCGCTCACGAGGGAGATCAGGCGGCCCTTGGGGTGAGGGTCGTCGGAGTCGGCGCGCAACGTCAGGTCGTAGACCTCCTCGCGGCCGATCGGCCGGTGCTGGGTGATCCGGTTGCGAAGGTGCACCGCCCCCATGGGCGGGAACGGGAACGCCGTGTCCGTCATGAGCGTCAGGTGCAGCGTGTGCGCGGCGATGTGCGGGTACGTCGCCGGCAGGGTGTCGGCGCGCGTGAATCCGCACACCTCGTTGTAGCGGTCGAGGTGCGCCAGGTCGGTGGAGATCCGGGTGCGGCGCAGCGTCGTGGTGGGCAGGCCGCCCTTCTCGTGCCTGATGCCGGGCAGGTTGCCAACGACCGGGATCGCGGGCAGCGCCGCCTTCAGCATGAGCGGCAGGCCCGCCGGGGCCTTGTCGAACGTGCGCGTCGTCGTCACGTCAGGCACCCAGGAAGCCCTGGCCGCACACGCGCACGACGTTGCCCGAGATCGCGGACGAGCCGGGGTGGCTGTACCAGGCGATGGCCTCGGCGACGTCGATCGGCTGGCCGCCCTGCGACAGCGAGCTGAGGCGACGGCCGGCCTCGCGGATGCCCAGCGGCATCGTCTTGACCATGTCGGTCTCGATGAAGCCCGGGGCGATCGCGTTGACGGTGATGCCGTCGGCCGCGACGCGCGGCGCGAGGGCCTGGACGAAGCCGATGACGCCGGCCTTGGCCGTGCCGTAGTTGGTCTGGCCGTTGTTGCCGGCGATGCCCGCGATCGACGAGATGCCGATGACGCGGCCACCGGTGCGGATGAGCTTGTTCTCGAGCAGGTGCTCGGTGATCCGCTCGGGGGCGCCGACGCTGATGTCGACGACCTTCGCCCAGTTCTCGGGCTTCATGTTCTTCAGGCGCTTGTCGCGCGTGATGCCCGCGTTGTGCACGACGATGTCGACGCCGTCGCCCAACCCGTCGGCGATGACCTGCGGCGCGTCCTCGGCGGTGATGTCGCACACGATCGAGGTGCCGCCGAGCTCGGCCATGAGGGCCTCGAGGTCCTGCTGGAGGGGCGGGACGTCGAGGCCGATGATGGTGGCGCCGTCGCGGTGCAGCGTGCGGGCCATGGCGGCACCGAGGCCCCGCGAGGCGCCCGTGACCAGCGCGACCTTGCCGAAGAGCGGCGCGGCGGCGTCGGCGGGGGAGTCGGCCTCGACGAGGTCGGTGGTGCCGAGGCGGACGACCTGCCCGTCGACGAAGGCCGACTTGGGCGAGAGCAGGAAGGCCAGCGTCGAGCCGAGGGCGTCCTTGGACTCGGTCGTGACGTAGACGAGGTTGGCGGTGGCGCCGTTGGCGCCGATCTCCTTGCCGAGCGAGCGCACGAAGCCCTCGAGGCCGCGCTGGGCGATCGCCGCGCCGACCGAGTCGGTGCGCTCGGGCAGCAGGCCGATCACGACGATCTTGGCGCTGGGGGCGAGGCTGCGCAGGACGGGCGAGAAGAACTCCTGGATGGCCACGGTTCCGGCGGCGGAGTCGATGCCCGAGGCATCCAGGACGAGGCCCTGGTAGCGGCGACCCTCGGCGCGCACGGTCGTGGTGTCGATGCCCGAGCCCTTCAGCACGGCCGGCAGCGTGTCGGCCACGAGGCCCCGGCCCCCGACGAGCACGGGGCCGTCGACGAGGGCGCCCCCGGTGTACCGCTTGAGCTCCGGCGGATTGGGCAGGCCCAGGTTCTTCACGAGGAACTGGCCGATCGGGTTCTGGATCATCGACGTGTAACGGTCGCTCATCGCGGCATGTGTCCTATCTCTCGGATATCCGGATACCATCGGTATCTGAACGCGTTATCCTGACTCTAGCCTGCACGGCAGCGTCACGGCAAAGACGACAGCGACACAGTCGCCGACGAAAGGTGTCCCATGGCTGACAAGCCCACCACGAAGACCTCGAAGGCCTCGGCCCCCAGTGCGGGAACGGTCCGTCGGGTCGCCGTCATCGGCGGCAACCGGATCCCGTTCGCGCGGTCGAACACGGTCTACACCGGCGTCTCCAACCAGGAGATGCTCACCGCGGCCCTCGACGGCCTTGTCGAGCGCTTCGGCCTGGAGGGGGAGCGCGCGGGCGAGGTCGTCGCCGGCGCGGTGCTCAAGCACGCCCGCGACTTCAACCTGACCCGCGAGACCGTCCTGGGCTCCAAGCTCTCGCCGGCCACGCCGGCCACCGACATCCAGCAGGCGTGCGGCACCGGCCTGCAGGCCGCGTTCCAGGTCGCCAACAAGATCGCCCTGGGGCAGATCGAGTTCGGCATCGCCGGCGGCACCGACACGACGTCCGACGCTCCGCTGGCCCTGAACGACAAGCTGCGCAAGATCCTGCTGCAGGTCAACCAGGCCAACGCCAAGGGCGACAAGAAGACGCTGCTCAAGCTGCTGGCCCAGATCCGCCCGGGTCACCTGGCGCCCGACCAGCCGCGCAACGCCGAGCCGCGCACCGGCCTGTCGATGGGTGACCACCAGGCGCTCACGACCCACGAGTGGGGCATCACGCGGGAGGCCCAGGACGAGCTCGCCGCCCGTTCGCACCAGAACCTGGCCGCCGCGTGGGAGTCGGGCTGGCAGGACGACCTCGTCACGGCGTTCAACGGCGTCGAGCGCGACAACCACCTGCGTCCCGACTCCACGGTCGAGAAGCTGGCGAAGCTCAAGCCGGTGTTCGGCAAGCAGCTCGGTGAGGCGGCCACGATGACGGCCGGCAACTCGACGCCCCTGTCCGACGGTGCCTCGGTGGCGCTGCTCGCGTCCGAGGACGAGGCCGAACGCCGTGGGTGGGACGTCAAGGCGTACCTGGTCGACTTCGAGACCGCCGCGGTCGACTACGTCAACGGCGGCGAGGGCCTGCTGATGGCCCCGGCCTACGCCGTGCCGAAGATGCTCGAGCGCAACGGCCTGTCGCTGCAGGACTTCGACTTCTACGAGATCCACGAGGCGTTCGCCGGCCAGGTGCTGTCGACGCTCGCGGCGTGGGAGGACGCGGACTTCTGCAAGCAGCGCCTGGGCCTGGACAGCCCGCTGGGCTCGATCGACCTCGACAAGCTCAACGTCAAGGGCTCGTCGCTCGCCGCGGCGCACCCCTTCGCCGCGACGGGTGGACGCATCATCGCCAACCTGGCCAAGCTGCTGGAGGAGAAGGGCTCGGGCCGTGGCCTGATCTCGATCTGCGCCGCCGGCGGCCAGGGGGTCGTGGCGATCCTCGAGCGCTGAGCCGAGACGTACGACGGGGCCGGTGGCAGTCGCCACCCGGCCCCGTCGTCGTGCTGGGGGAGCTGTGTCGTCAGCCGGCGGGCTGCTGGACGATCGCGCGCACCGAGCGCTTCGCCAGTTCCACGACCTCGGGCATCGGCAGGTTGTCCATCGTCGGGATGCCCGAGTTGAGCTCGCGGATAGAGCGCTGGAACGTCACGAGGTTCAGGATGCCCAGGCCCTGCGTGTACATCATGTTGGCGATCAGCTCGGGGTCGGCGACGTCGAAGTCCCCGGCCTCGTTGCCGTCGATGATCGCGCTCGTGATGTGGACGAAGCAGCGGTTGATCGCCGCGCCGAGCTCGGTCAGGCGCTCGAGGCTGATCTGCTCGAGCAGCTCGGAGCCGCGGTGGCGCAGCAGCGACTGGGCACAGTCGACGAACGCCGGGTACTCACTGCCGTAGGCGAGGAACTCGTTCGTGATGATGTCGATGCGCTCGATCGGCGCGAGGCCCTCGTCGCGCGAGGTCGCGAGGCGCGTCTCGAGCTCGTTGAGGTAGTCCACCAGCGTCATCGCGAAGAGCTCTTCCTTCGTCGTGAAGTGCCGGTAGATGATGGCGCGGTTGATGCCCACGGCTCGCGCGATGTCCTCGATCTGCGCGTCCCGCATGCGGCGTTCGTCGAAGAGCATGCGTGTCGCATCGAGGATTTCGCGGGTTCGTTGCGCCCGGCGCTCGACTATGGCCATGGTCACGAGCCTATCCGCTCCAGCGTCTGACGCGTGCGGCGCATGGTGCAGGGGTGTCGTGTCGACATGGACATTGATATGTGACGCACGCCGCCTTAGGCTGAGTCCATGGCAAAACTGGACATACGTACGAAGTCCTGTCTTGTCACAGGCGCCGCGGGGGGCATCGGGGGCGCGACGGCGCACGTCCTGGGTCGCGAGAGGGCCCGGCTCGTGCTGACCGATCTCGACCAGGGGGCACTCGATGCCCGGGCCGACGCCCTTCGTGCCGCCGGCGCCGACGTGCTGATGGCGCGTGCGGTCGACCTCACGGACCCGGACGCCGTCCGGCGGTTCGCCGCCGAGGTCCATGCGGCGCACGGCTCGATGGACGTGCTGCTCAACATCGCGGGCATCTCGATCTGGGGCACGATCGACCGGCTGACCGAGGACCACTGGCGGCGCCTGGTCGACGTCAACCTGATGGGGCCGGTGCACGTGCTCTCGTCGTTCCTGCCGGCGATGATCGCGGCGGGCCGTGGCGGCCACGTCGTCAACGTGGCGAGCGCCGCCGCGATCTTCGGACTGCCCTGGCACGCGGCGTACAGCGCCAGCAAGTTCGGCCTGCGCGGAATCTCCGAGGTGCTGCGCTTCGACCTGCGCCGGCACCGGATCGGCGTGAGCCTCGTGTGCCCCGGTGCCGTCGCGACGCCGCTCGTGGACGGTCTGGAGGTGGCGGGCGTGGACCGGTCGGCGCCGTCGATCCGCACGATCGAGCAGCAGTTCCTGCGCCATGCCATCACGCCGGACGAGGCGGCGGAGGCGATCGTCGCGGGACTGCGCAGCCGGCGTTACTGGGTCTACACATCGCGCGACGTCCGGCTGGGCCACTACGCGCAGCGGTGGTTCCCGTGGGGATACTCGGCCGTCATGCGGTTGCTCAACCGCAGGCTCACCCGCGCGGCCGCCCTGGCCGGGGTCCGCTGATGCGGTCGCCCCGCGTCGAGCCGGGCGGGCTCCGTCAGCTCGGCATCGTCAACTTCGTGCTGGGCCGGCTGCTCTCGCGCGGGGCCGGGGTGTGCGAGGCCCACCTGTTCACGACGCTGGGCCGCAACCGCCGGCTGTACCGCATGTGGCTGGCGTACTCGGGTGCGTTGATGCTGGCCGGGAGGCTGCCCCGCCGCGAGACCGAGCTGGTCATCCTGCGCGTCGCCCACCGCTGCGGCAGCGAGTACGAGTGGCGGCACCACGTCCGCCTGGGTGCCCGCGCGGGACTGCGACGGGACGAGATCGAACGGGTGCGCGACGGCTCGCTCGACGCGTGGAAGCCCGCCGACGAGGTGCTCTTGACGGCGACCGACCGGCTGCTGGCGGACGACGACATCGACGAAGCGGCATGGCGTCGCCTGCGGTCGTTCTGGGACGAGCGCCAAGCGATCGAGCTGTGCCTGCTCGTCGGCCAGTACCGCGGGCTCGCGGCCACCATCCGCGCCCTGGGCATCGCCCCCGACCGGCCGCGCTGACCGGCGCCGCGAGGCCTCTCGTCGGCGCGAAAGTGTCGGACCCCGCCCGTAGGCTCGACTCATGCGTGCAGTCTCTGAACTCAAGCGGCAGGTGGCGCCGTTCGAGGTCGTCTCCGAGTACAAGCCCGCCGGCGACCAGCCGGCCGCCATCGCCGAGATCTCCAAGCGAATCGAGGCCGGGGTCGACGACGTCGTCCTGATGGGTGCCACCGGCACCGGCAAGACGGCCACGACGGCCTGGCTCGCCGAGAAGCTGCAGCGCCCGATGCTGGTGATGCTGCCCAACAAGACCCTCGCCGCGCAGTTCGCCACCGAGCTGCGCGAGCTGATGCCGAACAACGCGGTCGAGTACTTCGTCTCGTACTACGACTACTACCAACCCGAGGCGTACATCGCGCAGACCGACACCTACATCGAGAAGGACTCCTCGATCAACGAGGAGGTCGAGCGGCTGCGCCACTCGGCCACGTGGTCCCTGCTCACCCGGCGCGACGTCATCGTGGTCGCCACGGTGTCGTGCATCTACGGCCTGGGGTCGGCGCAGGAGTACCTCAACCGCATGATCGGCTTCAAGGTCGGCGACGAGATGGGCCGCGACCAGCTGCTGCGCACGCTCGTGCAGGCCCAGTACGTGCGCAACGACGTCAGCTCGACCCGTGGCACGTTCCGCGTCAAGGGCGACACTGTCGAGATCTTCCCCGTGTACCAGGAGATGGCGGTGCGGGTCGAGTTCTTCGGCGACGAGATCGAGCGGCTCATGACGTTGCACCCGCTCACCGGAGAGGTGCTCAGCGACGACCAGGAGCTCTACGTCGGCGCCGCCACCCACTACGCCGCCGGCCCCGAGGTGATGGCGCGCGCGATCGAGGGGATCAAGGGAGAGCTCGAGGACCGACTGGCGGTTCTCGAACGCGAGAACAAGCTGCTCGAGGCCCAGCGCCTGCGCATGCGCACGACGTACGACCTCGAGATGATGGAGCAGGTCGGCACCTGCTCGGGCATCGAGAACTACTCGCTGCACATGGACGGCCGCCCGGCGGGCTCGGCACCGAACTGCCTGCTCGACTACTTCGCCGAGGACTTCGTCCTGGTCGTCGACGAGTCCCACGTGACGATCCCGCAGATCGGCGCGATGTACGAGGGCGACATGAGCCGCAAGCGCTCGCTCGTCGAACACGGCTTCCGGCTGCCCAGCGCGATGGACAACCGACCGCTCAAGTGGCCCGAGTTCCTCGACCGGATCGGTCAGACGGTCTACCTGTCCGCCACCCCGGGCGACTACGAGATGAACAAGGTCGAGCGCGATGTGGTCGAGCAGGTCATCCGGCCCACCGGACTGATCGACCCCGAGGTCATCGTCAAGCCGACGAAGGGCCAGATCGACGACCTCATCGGCGAGATCAACGATCGCGTGGCACGCAACGAGCGCGTCCTCGTCACGACACTCACCAAGAAGATGTCCGAGGACCTCACCGACTACCTGCTCGAGGCGGGCATCCGCACGCGCTACCTGCACAGCGAGGTCGACACGCTCCGCCGCGTCGAGCTGCTGCGCGAGCTGCGGATGGGCGAGTACGACGTGCTGGTGGGCATCAACCTGCTGCGCGAGGGCCTCGACCTGCCCGAGGTCAGCCTCGTGGCGATCCTCGACGCCGACAAGGAGGGGTTCCTGCGCTCGGGCCGCTCGCTCATCCAGACCATCGGCCGTGCGGCGCGCAACGTCTCGGGCCAGGTCATCATGTACGCGGACCGCATCACCGACTCCATGGCGCTCGCGATCGACGAGACGAATCGCCGCCGGGCCAAGCAGGTCGCCTACAACACCGAGCACGGGATCGACCCGACGCCGCTGCGCAAGAAGATCGGCGACATCACCGACATGCTGGCGCGCGAGGACGAGGACACCCGGGCGCTGCTGGCCGCCACCGGCGACCACAAGCGCAAGGGCGCCCCGGTGCCGCTCGGCCAGCACACCAAGAACCTGGCCGACCGCCCGTCCGAGGAGCTGGCCGGCCTGATCGACCAGCTGTCCGAGCAGATGCACCAAGCGGCCGCCGAGCTCCAGTTCGAGGTCGCGGCGCGGCTGCGCGACGAGATCGGCGAGCTCAAGCGCGAGCTGCGCGGGATGCTGTCAGCCGGGACGTGAATTAGCGTTGCTGGGACCGGGCTGACAGACTGTTCCGGCGGAGGGGAGTATTCCCATCACCGGCATCTCGTCAGCACGGGGGTCATCGCCGACCACCCCGGGATGCCGGACCGGTGTCATCAGCGCAGTCCGGTGGAAGAGACCTCCGAGTCATTGACGACCCGGAGAGAACTGAGGACTGCCTGTGAACGTCAGCACGCTCGAGTGGGGTGTCACCATCGCGGTGACCATCGCCATTCTGCTGTTCGACATCGTCGTGATCGCGCGGAAGCCGCACGAGCCGACCACCAAGGAATGCGCGATCTACCTGTCGTTCTACATCGGCCTGGCCGTCGCGTTCGGCGCGTGGGTGTGGTCGTTCCACGGCGGTACGTACGGCATCGAGTTCTACGCGGGCTGGCTCACCGAGTACAGCCTGTCGATCGACAACCTGTTCATCTTCATCATCATCATGAGCAGCTTCGCCGTCCCGCGGAAGTACCAGCAGGAGGCGCTGCTCGTCGGCATCATCCTGGCCCTGATCTTCCGCGGCATCTTCATCGCGCTGGGCGCGGTGGCCATCAACGAGTTCTCGTGGGTCTTCTACATCTTCGGCGCGTTCCTGCTCTACACGGCCCTCAAGCTGGCGAAGAACGACGACGAGGACGAGGACGTCGAGAACGCCGTCGTCCGCTTCGCCCGCAAGCGCTTCAACATGAGCGACACCTGGGACGGCCTCAAGCTGGTCGTCCGTGAGAACGGCCGTCGTGCGATCACCCCGATGGCGTTGGTCATCATCGCGCTGGGCACGACCGACATCCTGTTCGCGCTGGACTCGATCCCCGCGATCTTCGGCCTGACGCAGGAGCCCTACATCGTCTTCACTGCGAACGTCTTCGCGCTGATGGGCCTGCGCCAGCTGTACTTCCTGCTCGGCGACCTGTTGCAGCGTCTGGTCTTCCTGTCCTACGGCCTGGCGTTCCTGCTGTTCTACATCGGCATCAAGCTGATCCTGCACGCGCTGCACGAGAACGAGCTTCCGTTCATCAACGGCGGTGAGCCGGTCCACCACGTCGGACCCGTCCCGGTGCCCGAGATCCCGACGCTGCTCAGCCTGGGCGTCATCATCGCGACGCTCACGATCACCGCCGTCGCGAGCCTCTGGTACTCCAAGAAGTACCCCGACCGCGTGGGCGGCGGTCACTGATCACGGGATGCCGTGCGGGGGGAGGTCGTCGGGGTCCTTGACCTCGAGGGGCTCTCCCCGCCGGCGGCTCAACAGGTACATCGGCACCGAGAGGACCAGGCCGATGACCAGCAGGATCCCCGCGACCTCGTACTGCGATGAGGGGCGACCCGACAGGGGAGTCACGAGGTACACGCACGTCACGACGCCCAGCAGTGCGATCGGTGCCGCGGTGCGGAAGTGCGAGTGGTCCACGGTGTCCTTGCGCAGGACCAGGACCGCCAGGTTCACGATCGCGAACACGGCGAGCAGCAGCAGGCTCGTCGTCCCGCCGAGCACGGCGACCGCGTCGTCACTGGCGTTCGACACGTAGACGATGAGACCCAGCGCCAGCGCCGTCGTGAACCCGATGGCCACCGACGGCGTCTGGCGACCGCTGATCTTGGCCAGGCTCGTGGGGATGACGCCCTGCTTGGCCATGCCGTAGAGCAGGCGGCTGGCCATGAGCATGTTGATCAGCGCCGAGTTCGCCACCGCGAACATCGAGATGAACGGCAGGATCTGGTCGATCGGGATGTCCGGCGCACCCTGCTCGACGACGGTCACGAGCGGGGTGTCGTTGCCCGCCAGCTCGCCCACGGGCACGATGGCGACCGCGCAGATCGACACCAGGATGTAGATCAGGCCGGTGACGCCCAGGCCCGTCAGCATGATCTTGGGGAAGATCCGGTTCGGCTCGTGGCACTCCTCGGCCATGTTCACGGCGTCCTCGAAGCCCACCATGGCGAAGAAGGCCAGGGACGTCGCGGTCGTGACGGCGAGGAACACGTTCTTGTCGTCAGGGGTCTCGAACGCGACGACCGCGCCCCAGTCCGCATTGCCGCCGACGATGGCCCAGAACCCGACCATGATCACCAGCAGCAGGCCCGAGAGCTCGATGAGCGTCAGGACGACGTTGGTCTTCACACCTTCGCTCACACCGCGCAGGTTGATCCCGGCGATCAGCAGCATGAAGCCCAGGGCGATGAGCATGATCTCGACGTTCGAGGCCTCCCAGTCGATGCCGACGGCGAGGTTCGAGGCGAAGGCACGCGACGCCGTCGACGCCGAGGTGATGCCGGAGCACATGACGGTGAACGCGACCATGAACGTGAGGAAGTGGACGCCGAAGGCCTTGTGCACGTAGAGGGCGGCGCCCGCGGCCTGGGGATACTTCGTGACCAGCTCGAGGTAGGAGAGCGCCGTCAGCAGGGCCACCACGAACGCGACCAGGAAGGGGAGCCACGCGGCGCCGCCGACCTCGGCGGCGACCTGACCGGTGAGGGCATAGACGCCGGTGCCGAGGATGTCCCCGACGATGAACAGCAGCAGCAGCTTCGGACCCAGTACCCGCTTGAGCTCGTCGGGCCGTTCGGTGGTGGACGACATGGTGCCCCCTCATTCGATTTCCCCCAGACTGGCGCCGTACCCCCGATCCGGCAACCTCGCCGGATATCGTGTGCACGTGAGAATGTTGCGGGACCTCCGCTCGAAGGTGCTGGCGTCGGTGGCACGGCGTCATGTGAAGCGACGCGGAATCGACCTCGCCAGCTTCACGTTCATCCCCGAGGCCACCAAGGCACCGTTGCAACGTGTGGGCCTGGACCCCGTGCCCCGCATGGCCGAGCTGCGCGAGCAGGAGCCGCTGCACCGGCTGGACCTGCCCTTCGACTTCACCGCCTACCTGGTCACGGCTCACGAGCAGGCCCGCCAGGTGATGACGGCGCGGGACGCCTACTCGACGGACATCCGCCACCTGTTCTCCGGCGACGGCCCGGCGACGAGCGACGACATCGGCGGCTTGGGCTTCACCGATCCGCCGGTGCACACCCGGCTGCGCAAGATCGTCACGCCCGAGTTCACGATGCGGCGCCTGGCGCGGCTCGAGCCGGTCATCGAGACCATGGTCGACCGTGCGCTCGACGACCTCGAGGCCGCGGGCCCGGGGGCCGACCTGGCGCAGGTGCTGGCCTTCCCGATCCCGTTCAACACGATCTGCGCCCTGCTCGGCCTCGACTACGAGGACACGCAGGCGTTCTCCAGGCTGGGCAGCGCACGCTTCGACGCCACGCACGGGGGAGCGGCCGCGTTCGGCGCCGTCTCGGCCCAGCGTGAGTTCCTGTTCGACGCCGTCGCGCGCCAGCGCAAGGAGCCCGGCCCCGGCCTGATCGGCCAGATCATCCGCGACGAGGGCGACCTGATCTCGGACCGCGACCTGGCGGGGCTGGCGGACGGCGTCTTCACCGGCGGCTACGAGACGACGGCCGGCATGATCGCGCTCAGCACGATCATGCTGACGCGGGACCCCGAGTACGCGAAGCTGATCCGCTCCGGCGACCGCGCGACGGTCGATCGGGTGATCGAGGAGCTGCTGCGCTACTTCTCGGTGGTGCAGGTGGCGTTCCCGCGCTTCGCGAAGCAGGACATGGAGCTGTTCGGCACGCACGTGAAGGCAGGCGACGTGCTGCTGGTGTCCCTGAGCGCCGCGAACCGCGACCTCGCCACGGCGGGCCACGCGCCCGACTCGTTCGATCCGGCCCGTGTCCCGACCAGCGGTCACCTGGCCTTCGGGCACGGCATCCACCGGTGCATCGGGGCCGAGCTGGCCCGGATGGAGCTGCGGATCGCGCTGCCGAAGCTGTTCAACCGCTTCCCGGACCTGGCCCTCGCGGTGCCCGAGTCCGAGCTGGAGTTCCGTCAGCTCAGCTTCGTCTTCGGCATCGAGTCACTGCCCGTCACCTTCTAGCGGCGCTCGAGCCACTCGGTTCTCCCCAGCCACGGCGGAGCAGCGGCACGCTACCACCCGCGCGCGTGCCATTCCTGCAGCGATCCGCGCTCGGCACCGATGGTCGAGTCGTCGCCGTGGCCGGGGTAGAACCAGGTGTCGTCGTCGAAGCGGTCGAACAGCTTGGTCTCGACCTCCTTCAGCAGACGCAGGAAGTCGTCGGGCGACCACGTGCGGCCGACGCCGCCGGGGAACAGCGAGTCACCGGTGAACAGGTGGGTGATGCCGTCGGGGTCGTCGTAGGCCAGGACGATCGACCCGGGCGTGTGGCCGACGACCTCGATGACCTCGAGCTCGCACGAGCCGACGCGGACCCGTGCGCCCGTGCGCACCCTCAAGTCGACGTCGACCGGCAGCTCGTCGGCGTCGTCCTCGCCGGCGACTGTCTCGGCGCCGGTCTGCTGGACGACCTCCTCCAACGCCTGCCAGTGGTCGCCGTGGCGATGGGTCGTGACGACCCGGGCCAGTCCCCGGTCGCCGATCGCCTCGAGCAGCCGTCCGGCCTCGTCGGCGGCGTCGATCAGGACCTGCTCGCCGGTCAGTGCGCAGCGCAGCAGGTAGGCGTTGTTGGCCATGGGCCCGACCGCGATCTTCGTGATCACCAGGTCGCCCGCCTCGCGCGTGTCCGCGGGACCGCCGACGGTGACCTGCCCGGTGTAAGTCATGTCTCAGACCCTACTCGTCGAGAGGTTTCTGTCAGGAGCGCTGAGTACGCTGGGCAGGTGACTGATCGTCTCGTAGTCCGGGGTGCGCGCGAGCACAATCTCAAGGATGTCTCCCTCGATCTGCCCCGGGATTCCCTCATCGTCTTCACGGGTCTGTCCGGCTCGGGCAAGTCCTCGCTCGCGTTCGACACGATCTTCGCCGAGGGCCAGCGCCGCTACGTCGAGTCACTGTCGGCGTACGCCCGCCAGTTCCTCGGACAGATGGACAAGCCCGACGTCGACTTCATCGAGGGCCTGTCCCCGGCGGTCTCGATCGACCAGAAGTCCACGTCCCGCAACCCGCGGTCGACGGTGGGCACGATCACCGAGGTCTACGACTACCTGCGCCTGCTCTACGCGCGCGCCGGCCGGGCCCACTGCCCGACCTGCGGTGAGCCGATCGGCCGCCAGACGCCCCAGCAGATCGTCGACCGGATCCAGTCCGGCGAGGAGGGCACGAAGTTCCAGGTGCTCGCGCCGGTCATCCGCGGCCGCAAGGGCGAGTACGTCGAGCTGTTCCGCCAACTGCAGCAGTCCGGCTTCAGCCGCGCGATCGTCGACGGCGAGATGCACATGCTCGCCGACGAGCCGCCCAAGCTGACCAAGCAGAAAAAGCACACGATCGAGGTCGTCGTCGACCGGCTCACGGTCAAGCCGTCGTCCAAGCAGCGCCTCACCGAGTCGGTCGAGACCGCGCTGGGACTGGCCGACGGGCTCGTCATCATCGACTACGTCGGGCTGGACGAGAAGGACCCCGAGCGCCGCCGCCGCTTCTCCGAGCGACTGTCGTGCCCCAACGACCACCCGCTCCAGGTCGACGAGCTCGAGCCGCGCTCGTTCTCGTTCAACGCCCCGTACGGCGCCTGCCCCGAGTGCCACGGCCTGGGCTCGCGCAAGGAGGTCGACGCCGAGCTGCTCGTGCCCGACCCCGACAAGACCCTCGCCGAGGGCGCGATCACGGCGTGGACCTACTCCCAGGTCTCGGACTACTTCCTGCGGATCATGCGGTCCCTGGGCGACGAGATGGGCTTCGACGTCGACACCCCGTGGCGCGACCTGGCGCCCGAGTTCCAGGACGCCCTGCTCAACGGCCACTCGACCAAGGTCCACGTCCAGTACAAGAACCGCTACGGCCGCCAGCGCTCCTACTGGGCCGAGTTCGAGGGTGCCAAGGCGTTCGTCGAGCGCCGCCACTCCGAGACCGACTCGGACACCAGCCGCGAGCGCCTCGAGGGCTTCATGCGCGAGGTCCCGTGCCCCACCTGCGGCGGCACGCGCCTCAAGCCCGTCATCTTGGCCGTCACGCTCTCGTCCGAGCGGTACGGCGCCCGGAACATCGCCGAGGTCACCCACATGTCGATCGCCGAGGCGTCCGACTTCCTCCAGGACCTCGACATGACCGACCGCGAGCGCCAGATCGGCGAGCGGGTGCTCAAGGAGATCCACGAGCGCCTGCGGTTCCTGCTCGACGTCGGTCTGGACTACCTCGCCCTCGACCGCGCCGCCGGCTCGCTCTCGGGCGGCGAGGCCCAGCGCATCCGGCTGGCCACGCAGATCGGCGCGGGCCTCGTGGGCGTCCTGTACGTCCTCGACGAGCCGTCCATCGGCCTGCACCAGCGCGACAACCACCGCCTCATCGAGACGCTCGTGCGTCTCAAGAACCTCGGCAACACTCTCATCGTCGTCGAGCACGACGAGGACACGGTGCGTGCCGCCGACTGGGTCGTCGACATCGGTCCCGGCGCCGGCGAGCACGGCGGCCAGGTCATCGTGTCCGGGTCGGTCGACGAGCTGCTCGCCAGCCCCGACTCGCTCACGGGCGCCTACCTGTCCGGCCGCGAGTCCATCGCGGTCCCGTCGGTGCGCCGCCCGCGCGACAAGGACCGCCAGCTGGTGGTCCGCGGCGCCCGCGAGAACAACCTGCAGGACGTCGACGTCGCGTTCCCGCTCGGGCAGCTCGTCTCGGTCACCGGCGTCTCCGGCTCGGGCAAGTCCACGCTGGTCAACGACATCCTCTACACGTCGCTGGCCCGGCAGATCTACAAGGCCCGCACGATCCCGGGCCGCCACCGCACGATCGAGGGCACCGAGAACGTCGACAAGGTCATCCACGTCGACCAGTCGCCGATCGGTCGGACGCCGCGCTCGAACCCGGCGACGTACACCGGCGTCTTCGACCACGTCCGCAAGCTGTTCGCGCAGACGCCCGAGGCCAAGATGCGTGGCTACCAGCAGGGGCGCTTCTCGTTCAACATCAAGGGCGGTCGCTGCGAGGCCTGCCACGGTGACGGCACGATCAAGATCGAGATGAACTTCCTGCCCGACGTCTACGTCCCCTGCGAGGTCTGCCACGGCGCGCGGTACAACCGCGAGACGCTCGAGGTGCACTACAAGGGCAAGACGATCGCCGAGGTCCTCGACATGCCGATCGAGGAGGCCGTCGACTTCTTCGAGGCGATCCCCGCGATCGCGCGCCACCTGCGCACGCTCGTCGACGTGGGCCTGGGCTACGTGCGCCTGGGCCAGCCCGCGCCCACGCTCTCCGGCGGCGAGGCGCAGCGCGTCAAGCTCGCCTCCGAGCTGCAGAAGCGGTCCACGGGCCGCACGGTCTACGTGCTCGACGAGCCCACGACGGGCCTGCACTTCGAGGACATCCGCAAGCTGCTGATCGTCCTGCAGCGCCTCGTCGACGCCGGGAACTCGGTCATCGTCATCGAGCACAACCTCGACGTCATCAAGGCGTCCGACTGGATCATCGACATGGGCCCCGAGGGCGGCAGCGGCGGCGGCATGGTTGTCGCCACCGGTACCCCCGAGGACGTCGCGGCCCATCCCGACTCGCACACCGGCCGGTTCCTCGCGCCGCTGCTGTCGTGATCGTGGGGGAGGGGCCGACCGATGGCTGACCCGTCCACGTACCGTCCGCGTCCGGGCGAGATCCCGACTGCCCCGGGGGTCTACCGGTTCCGCGACGAGCAGGGCCGCGTCATCTATGTCGGCAAGGCCAAGAGCCTGCGACCGCGGCTGAGCTCGTACTTCCAGGACATCGGCAACCTGCACCCGCGGACGCACCAGATGGTGACGACGGCCGCGTCGGTCGAGTGGACCGTGGTGAGCACCGAGGTCGAGGCGCTCGCGCTCGAGTACTCCTGGATCAAGGAGTACGACCCGCGCTTCAACGTCAAGTACCGCGATGACAAGTCCTACCCGTGGCTCGCCGTCACCGTCGGTGAGGAGATCCCGCGCGTCCTGGTGATGCGCGGTGCCCAGAAGAAGGGCGTGCGGTACTTCGGGCCCTACGGTCACGCGTGGGCGATCCGCGACACCGTCGACACGCTCCTGCGCGTGTTCCCGATGCGCTCGTGCAGTGCGGGCGTCTTCAAGCGCGCCAAGGCCGCCGGCCGGCCGTGCCTGCTCGGCGACATCGGCAAGTGCGCGGCGCCGTGCGTCGGGCGCGTCTCGCCGGACGAGCACCGTGGCATCGTCAACGACTTCCTGTCGTTCATGGGCGGCCAGACGGCCGGTTTCGAGCGCTCGATCGAGCAGAAGATGCGTGACGCGGCCACCCACCAGGAGTACGAGCTCGCGGCCAAGTACCGCGACGACCTGTCGGCGATGCGCCGAGTCCTCGAGAAGCAGGCCGTCGTGCTGGGCGACGGCACCGACGCCGACGTCCTGGGGTTCGTCGACGACCCGCTCGAGGTCGCCGTCCAGATCTTCAACGTCCGCGGCGGCCGGGTGCGCGGCCAGCGCGGCTGGGTCGCCGACAAGGGCGACGACGCGGGCTTCCCCGAGCTGGTCCAGACCGCGATCATGACGCTGTACGCCGACGTCGTCTCCACCGCGATCCCGCGCGAGGTGCTCGTGCCCGAGCTGCCGGCCGACCACGAGGCCGTCGAGGACCTGCTCAGCGAGCGACGCGGCGGGCGCGTCACCGTGCGCGTGCCCCGACGCGGGGACAAGCGGCGGCTCCTCGAGACCGTCGAGCAGAACGCCAAGCAGGCGATCGCCCGGCACAAGCTCAAGCGCGCGGGCGACCTGACCGCCCGCAGCCGGGCACTCGAGGAGATCCAGCTGGCGCTCGACCTGCCGTCGCCGCCGCTGCGGATCGAGTGCTTCGACGTGTCGAACCTCCAGGGCACCGAGATCGTCGCCTCGATGGTCGTCTTCGAGGACGGCCTGCCGCGCAAGTCCGAGTACCGCCGCTTCACCGTGCGCCACGAGGGCCAGAGCGACGTCGCCGCCATGCACGAGGTCATCACGCGGCGGTTCACGCACCACATCCGGGCCCTCGAGCGCCAGGGCGATGCCGAGCCGGGGATCGACCCCGAGACGGGCAAGCCGCGACGGTTCGCCTACGCGCCGTCGCTCGTCGTCGTCGACGGCGGCCCACCGCAGGTCGCGGCGGCGAAGGCTGCCATGGAGGCCCTCGGCGTCAAGGACGTCGCCCTGTGCGGCCTGGCCAAGCGCCTCGAGGAGGTCTGGCTGCCCGACGACGACGACCCGGTGATCATGCCGCGCACCAGCGAGGGGCTCTACCTGCTCCAGCGCGTCCGCGACGAGGCGCACCGCTTCGCGATCACGCACCACCGCCAGCGCCGCAGCAAGTCGATGATCCAGAGCGTGCTGGACCCCGTCCCCGGGCTGGGCGAGACGCGTCGGCGCGCCCTGATGAAGCACTTCGGGTCCGTCAAGAAGCTTCGCGCCGCGACCGCCGAGGAGATCGCCGTCGTCCCCGGCATCGGCCCGGCTACGGCACAATCCATCGTGGCGGCCCTGCACGAGGGCCAGCAGTCGACACCGGCCGTGAACATGACCACGGGCGAGATCCTGGAGGACTGAGACCCATGATGACGAAGATCACCGAGTGCGTCCTCGTGACGGGGATGACCGGGGCCGGCCGCAGCACCGCGGCCAAGGCGCTCGAGAAGCTCGGGTACTACGTCGTCGACAACCTGCCCCCGGGCATGTTGGAGGAGCTGGTCTCGTCGGTCGAGGCGGCCGAGGACATCGATCGCCTCGCGGTCGTGGTCGACTCCCGGTCGCGCACGTTCTTCTCGGGTCTCGTGGACGCCATCGAGTCCGTGCGCCCGCTGGGCGTGAAGGTCACGACGCTGTACCTCGAGGCCTCCGACGAGGTGCTGGTGCGCCGCCAGGAGGCCGCCCGCCGGCCGCACCCGCTGAGCCGCGAGGGCCGCCTCATGGACGGCTACGAACGCGAACGCGAGCTGCTCAAGACCATCCGCGGCCGGGCCGACCTCGTGATCGACACCAGTCGGCTCAACGTGCACCAGCTGGCGCACCGCGTGCGCGAGGCGTTCGCCGACGACACCGAGCGGGGCCTGCACGTCACGATCGTGTCGTTCGGGTTCAAGTACGGCATTCCCATCGACGCCGACATGATCGCCGACATGCGCTTCCTGCCGAACCCTTACTGGGTCGACGAGCTGCGCCCCCTGAGCGGCCAGGACGAGCCCGTCCGCGAGTACGTCTACCGCCAGGACCGGTCGCAGGAGTTCCTCGACCGCTATGTCGACCTGCTGTCGATGATCACCAACGGCTTCCTGCGCGAGGACAAGCTCTTCCTCACGGTGGGCATCGGCTGCACCGGCGGTCGTCACCGCAGCGTCGCGATGTCCGAGGCGCTCGACGCGCGACTGCGTGACCGGGGCGTCCGCACGCTCGTCGTCCACCGCGACCTGGGCCGCGAATGAACGGGCCGCTCGAGGGCGGTCCCAAGGTCGTCTCGCTGGGCGGGGGGCACGGGCTCGCCGCCACGTTGTCGGCGCTGCGCCACGTCACCAGCCGGCTGACCGGCATCGTCACGGTCGCCGACAACGGCGGGTCGTCGGGACGGCTGCGCACCGAGTTCGGCATCCTGCCACCCGGTGACCTGAGGATGGCGCTCGCCGCCCTGTGCGGGGACGACGACTGGGGCCGCGCGTGGGCCGAGATCCTGCAGCACCGATTCGGCGGCGAGGGGACCCTGGCCGGTCACCCGGTCGGCAATCTCCTGCTGGCGGCGCTGTGGGACATGGAGGGTGACCAGGTCGCGGGACTCGACCTGGTCGCCGAGCTGCTGCGAGCCCGCGGACGCGTGCTGCCGATGGCGAACGTGCCGCTCGACATCGAGGCCGACGTCCGCGGCGCGGACGGCGTCATCCAGGTCGTCCGCGGGCAGGCCGAGGTCGCCACGACCCCCGCGCACATCATGGCCGTGCGGCTCGATCCCGGCGACCCCCCGGCGTGCCCGCAGGCCGTCTCCGCCCTCGAGAGCGCAGACTGGGTGACGATCGGACCGGGATCGTGGTTCACCAGCGTGATGCCGACGCTGCTCGTCCCCGAGCTGCGGCAGGCCCTGCTGCGCACGCCGGCCAGGCGTGCCCTCGTGCTCAACCTGGTGGGGCAGCCGGGGGAGTCCGACCACCTCACGGCCGAGGAGCACCTCGAGGTCCTCGCGGCCCACGCCCCCGACCTGCACCTCGACGTCGTGGTCGCCGACACGCGCGCCGGCGACGACCCCGAGGCACTGCGCCACGCGGCCGAGAAGCTCGGCGCCCGACTCGTGACGGCGGACCTCCGTTCGCCCGAGCGGCCCGACCAGCACGATCCCTCCGCGCTGGCCGCGGTTTTTGCCTCGACCTTCGCCCCCACCTCACCGGCACAGGCATAGAGTGGCCCGAGCGGACTGCTCGGGACCGCAGGACTGGAGGCTGGTGTTTCAATGGCGATGACGGCACAGGTGAAGGCGGAGCTGGCCAGGATCCCCGTGACGAAGGCCTGCTGCCGCAAGGCCGAGGTGTCGACGATCCTGCGCTTCTCCGGCGGCCTGCACATCGTCTCGGGACGCATCGTGATCGAGGCCGAGCTCGACACCGCAGCCGCCGCCCGCCGGCTCCGCCAGGAGATCTCCGAGGTCTACGGCCACGACAGCGAGATCATCGTCCAGCAGGGCGCCGGCGTCCGGAAGACGACGCTCTACGTCGTGCGGATCGCCAAGGGCGGCGAGCTGCTCGCCCGCCAGACCGGTCTCGTCGACGGTGGCGGTCGTCCCGTCCGCGGCCTCCCGCCGCAGGTCGTCACCGGACCCTCGTGCGACTCGGTCGCGGCCTGGCGCGGTGCGTTCCTGGCTCGCGGCTCGCTGACCGAGCCCGGTCGCTCGTCCGCGCTCGAGATCGGCTGCCCCGGTCCCGAGGCCGCGCTGGCCATGGTCGGGGCCGCCCGACGTGTCGGGGTCTCGGCCAAGGCCCGCGAGGTTCGCGGGGGCGACCGCGTCGTGATCCGTGACGGCGATGCCATCGCCGCGATGCTCACCCGTCT
>NZ_DAMDLR010000034.1:0-28046 GCF_032084975.1 Aeromicrobium sp. | reverse complement strand
TCGACGAAGCTCATCTCGATGTCGAGCTGGGTGAACTCGGGCTGGCGGTCGGCGCGGAAGTCCTCGTCGCGGTAGCAGCGCGCGATCTGGTAGTACCGCTCGAGGCCGCCGACCATGAGCAGCTGCTTGAACAGCTGCGGGCTCTGCGGCAGGGCGTACCAGCTGCCCGGGCGCAGGCGGGCGGGCACGAGGAAGTCGCGGGCGCCCTCGGGCGTGGAGCGCGTCAGCGTGGGCGTCTCGACCTCGATGAAGTCATGGCCCTCGAGCACCCGGCGAGCAGCGGCGTTGACCTTGGAGCGCAGGCGCAGCGCGTGCGCGGGCGCGGGTCGGCGCAGGTCGAGGTAGCGGTGCTTGAGGCGCGCCTCCTCCCCCACTTCGACGTGCTCGTCGATCGGGAACGGCAGCGGGTCGGACGTCGAGAGGATCTCGACCTCGTCGGCGATGACCTCGATCTCGCCCGTGGCGATGGCCGTGTTCTCGTTGCCCTCGGGACGCTTCTGGACCGTGCCGGTGACCTTGAGGCAGAACTCGCTGCGCAGCTGGTGGGCGACGTCCTCGCGGACGACGACCTGGGCGACGCCGCTGGCCTCGCGCAGGTCGATGAAGGCGACACCGCCGTGGTCGCGACGACGGGCGACCCAGCCGGCGAGGGTGACGCTCTCGCCGATGTTCGCGGTCGTCAGGGTTCCGGCGTCATGGGTGCGGATCACGCTGTCGTCTCCTTCTGGGTCACCTGCGGTCGCAGGTCGGTCTCGGGGGGTGTCCAGCCGTCGGGATCGGCCGACTGCTGGTCACCGGTGCGGATGTCCTTCACCTGGTGGCCCTCGTCGTTGACGAACCAGACGAACGGGATGCCGCGGCGCTCGGCGAAGCGGATCTGCTTGCCGAACTTCTGGGCGTTGGGGGCGACCTCGCACGCGATGCCGCGGGCGCGAAGCCGCTGCGCGATCTCGTCGCTCTCGGGGCGGGTGTCCTCGTGGTTCACGGCGACCAGCACGGCCGACGGCACGCTGCGCGAGGCGGTGATGCCGCTCGTGGTCAGCGTCGACAGCAGGCGCGAGACGCCGATCGACAGGCCCACGCCGGGGTAGGTCCGCTTGCCGTCGGAGGCGAGCTGGTCGTACCGGCCGCCCGAGCAGATCGAGCCGAGACCGGGGTGCTCGGCGACGCGGGTCTCGAAGACCGTGCCGGTGTAGTAGTCCAGTCCGCGCGCGATGCGCAGGTCGGCGGTCACGGTGACGCCCTCGACGGTGGCGCAGCCGGCCACGACCGACTCGAGCTCGGCCAGTCCCTCGTCGAGCATGGGGTGCTCGACGCCCAGGTCGCGGACCTGCTTGACGAACGACGTGTCGGTGGTGACGATCTCGGCGAGCGCGAGGCAGGACGACGCCTGCTGCTCGCTCAGGCCCTGCTCGCCCAGCAGCTCGGCGATCCTGTCGGCCGGCAGCTTGTCGAGCTTGTCGATGACCTGCATGACGGCGGTGGGCTCGGTGATGCCCAGGCCGAGGTAGAAGCCCTCGAGGACCTTGCGGTTGCTGACCTGCAGCGTCAGCGACAGGCCCGGGATCGGCAGGCCGGCGAGTGCCTCGGCCATGACCCGCGCGACCTCGACGTCGAAGTGGAACGGCAGCGCGCCGTCGCCGACGATGTCGATGTCGGCCTGCGTGAACTCGCGGAAGCGGCCGGCCTGCGGACGCTCGCCGCGCCAGACCTTCTGGATCTGGTAGCGACGGAACGGGAACTGCAGGTGGCCGGCGTTCTCGACGACGTAGCGCGCGAACGGGACCGTGAGGTCGAAGTGCAGCGCCAGCTCGGAGGCCTCGGACTCGTCGGCGTGCAGGCGGCGGACGGCGTAGACCTCCTTGTCGATCTCGCCCTTGCGCAGCAGCGTCTCGAGCGGCTCGACCGCGCGCGTCTCGATGTTGCCGAAGCCGTGCAGCTCGAAGACGCGGCTCAGGTGGTCCAGCACCGCCAACTCGACGCTGCGCTCGGCCGGAAGGAACTCGGGGAACCCGGACAGCTTGCCCGCGGCCCTCACGAGGTCAGCTCCGCCAGGAACGGGTTGGTCTGCTTCTCGCGGCCGATCGAGGACTGCTGGCCGTGGCCCGGCAGCACGACGACGTCGTCGGGCAACGTCAGCACCTTGGACTGCAGGCTGCGCAGCATCTCGGCGTGGTCGCCGCCGACCAGGTCCGTGCGCCCGATCGACCCGAAGAACAGGAAGTCGCCCGAGAACATGATCTGCGAGACCGGCTCGGGGCCCGTGTAGTCGACCCGGTACGCGACCGTGCCCGGCGTGTGCCCCGGGCAGTGGTCGACGGTGAGGCGCAGGTCGCCCACCTCGATCGTGGCGCCGTCGACCGCGTCGCGGACGTCCGCGGGCTCGGCGAACTGCGACTCGTCGATCTCGCCCAGCTGCTGGCGCAGCATCGCGGCGGACTCGTTCGAGATCGCGGCCATCGGGTCGGCCAGCAGGTGGCGGTCGGCCGGGTGGATCCACAGCGGGCAGCCGAACTCGTCGGCGACCTTGGCCGCGTCCCACATGTGGTCGAAGTGGCCGTGCGTCACGAGGACGGCCGCGGGGGCCAGGTCGTGCTCGGCGACGACGGCGCGAACGCCCTCGAGGGACTCCATGCCCGGGTCGACGATCGCGCACGGTGAACCGGGGCCGGAGGCGACGAAATAGCAGTTCGCCTGCAACGGTCCGGCGGGGAAGGCGGTGAGAAGCACGTCCGTCAGGGTACGCGAGGACGACGCCGGGCCGCGAACCTCCTAGACTGACCGCCATGAGTGATTGGGGCCGCGTCGACGCGGACGGCAACGTCTACGTCAAAGAGGCCGACGGCGAACGACTGATCGGACAATGGGTCACCGGAGGCGACGCCGCTGAGGCGTTGGCGTTCTACACCCGAAGGTTCGAGAATCTCGAGACCGAGGTCGACCTGCTGGAGAAGCGAGTCGCCGCGGGCACCGTCTCGCCCGACGACGCCACGAAGGCCATCGCGACCGTGCGCGAGCAGCTGGTCGACGCCCAGGCCGTCGGCGACCTCGCGTCGCTGTCGACCCGTCTCGACGCGCTCGAGCCGAAGCTCGCCGACCTGCGCGCGCAGCGCAAGGTCGAGCGCGAGCAGCGCACCGCCGAGGCCACCACGGCCAAGACCCGCATCGTCGAAGAGGCCGAGCGGATCGGTGCCGGGCAGGACTGGCGCAACGGCGCCGACAAGCTGCGTGCGCTGCTCGACGAGTGGAAGGCGCTCCCCCGCCTGAGCAAGTCGGCCGACGACGAGCTGTGGCACCGCTTCTCGACCGCGCGCACCGCATACACGAAGAAGCGCAAGGTCCACTTCGGCGAGCAGAGCGCAAAGCGCGACCAGGCCCAGAAGGTCAAGGAGAAGCTGATCGTCGAGGCCGAGGCCCTGCAGGGCTCCACGGACTGGGGCGCCACGTCCAGCGCCTACCGCGACCTGATGCAGCAGTGGAAGGCCGCCGGCTCCGCGCCACGCAACGCCGAGGACAAGCTCTGGAAGCGCTTCCGCGCCGCGCAGGACGTCTTCTTCCAGGCCCGCGAGGCCGCCAACGCCGCCCAGGACCAGGAGTTCGCCCAGAACGCCGAGGTCAAGCGCGAGATCCTCGTCGAGGCCGAGGCGCTCCTGCCGATCACCGACCTCGAGGCCGCCCGCAAGGCGTGGCACGACATCGCCGACCGCTGGGAGGCCGCCGGCAAGGTTCCCCGCGACCAGATCAAGGAACTCGAGGGTCGCATGCGCACCGTCGAGAAGGCGATCCGCGACGCCGGTGACCAGCAGTGGAAGCGCACCGACCCCGAGAAGTCCGCGCGCGCCGACGACATGATCACCAAGCTCGAGGACGCGATCTCCGCCATCGAGGCCGACCTCGCCAAGGCCGAGGCCGCCGGCGACGAGAAGAAGGCCAAGAGCCTGCGTGAGAACCTCGAGTCCCGTCAGGGCTTCCTCGACATCGCGCGCCGCACCGCCTCCGACTTCGGCTGAGGCTCGCGCGTCCCGCGCGCGGGCCTGCCCCCCCCTACTGGGTGACGCGGTAGGCGTCGAAGACGCCCTCGACGCCGCCGACGGCCTTGAGGACCGCGCCGAGGTGCTTGGCGTCGGCCATCTCGAAGGTGAAGCGGCTCTTGGCGACGCGGTCGCGGCCGGTGCTGAGCGTGGCCGACAGGATGTTGACGTGCTGGTCCGAGATCACCTTCGTGATGTCGGACAGCAGGTGCGGCCGGTCGAGGCCCTCGACCTGCATCGCCACCAGGAACGTGGTCTTGGCGTTGGCGATCCAGCGCACCTCGACGACCCGCTCGGTCATCTCGGCCAGCTCTGCGAAGTTCACGCAGTCCGCGCGGTGCACCGAGATGCCGGACCCGCGCGTGACGAAGCCCTTGATCTTGTCGCCGGGCACCGGTGTGCAGCAGCGCGCCAGCTTCACCAGCAGGTCGCCGGACACGCCGACCACCTCGACGCCGGCGTCGCTGCGGTACGAGGCCGGGCGGCTCGAGCGCGTGGGCGGCATGGAGGTCGCCTCGGCGATCTCCTCCTCGGCCCCCTCGCGGCCGCCCGCGAGGTCGATGACGCGGTCGACGACGTTCTGGGCGCCCACGTTGTTCTCGCCCACCGCGGCGTAGAGGGACGCGATGTCGGCGTGGCCAAGGTCCTTGGCCACGGTGTCGAGGTTCGCCTGCCGGAACAGGCGATGCATCGGCAGACCCTCCTTGCGCATCTGCTTGGCGATGAGGTCCTTGCCGTGGTCGATGGCCTCCTCGCGGCGCTCCTTCGTGAACCACTGGCGGATCTTGTTGCGGGCGCGCGGGCTCTTGACGAAGTCGAGCCAGTCGCGGCTGGGACCGGCGGTGGGCGACTTCGAGGTGAAGATCTCGACGACGTCGCCGCTCTCCAGCTCGGACTCCAGTGACACGAGGCGACCGTTGACGCGAGCACCGACGCAGGCGTGGCCGACCTCGGTGTGCACGCCGTAGGCGAAGTCGACTGGAGTCGCCTCCGCGGGCAGCTGGATCAGGTCGCCGCGCGGCGTGTAGGCGTAGACGCCCGCGTTCTGCATCTCGAACCGCAGTGAGTCCAGGAAGTCCGTGGAGTCCTCGGTCTCGGACTGCCAGTCGACGAGCTCGCGCAGCCAGACCATCTCGCTGCCGCCGGGACCACCGCTGAGGTTGGCCGCCTTGCCGCCCACCGCCGCGAGCGACTCCTCCTTGTACTTCCAGTGCGCCGCGACACCGAACTCGGCGCGACGGTGCATGGCGTACGTGCGGATCTGCAGCTCGACGGCCTTGCCCTGCGGACCGATCACCGTCGTGTGCAGCGACTGGTACATGTTGAACTTCGGAACGCTGATGTAGTCCTTGAAACGGCCCGGGATCGGGTTCCAGCGCGCGTGCAGGACGCCCAGCACGGCGTAGCAGTCCGAGACGTCGTCGACGAGGATGCGCACGCCGACGAGGTCGAAGATGTCGGAGAACTCGCGGCCGCGGACCAGCATCTTCTGGTAGATCGAGAAGTAGTGCTTGGGCCGCCCGGTGACCTTGGCCTTGATCTTGGCGTGGCCCAGGTCGGAGTTGACGTCACGAATGACCCGCTCGAGGAACGCCTCGCGCGACGGGGCTCGCTCGGCCACGAGGCGCACGATCTCGTCGTAGACCTTGGGGTGCAAGGTGGCGAACGCGAGGTCCTCCAGCTCCCACTTGATCGTGTTCATGCCCAGGCGGTGGGCCAGGGGCGCGAAGATCTCGATGGTCTCGCGGGCGATGCGCTCCTGCTTGTCCTGGCGCAGGTAGCGCAGCGTGCGCATGTTGTGCAGGCGGTCCGCCAGCTTGATGACCAGCACGCGGATGTCGCGCGCCATCGCGACGACCATCTTGCGGATGGTCTCGGACTGCGCGGAGTCGCCGTACTTGACCTTGTCGAGCTTCGTGACCCCGTCGACCAGGTGCACGACCTCGTCGCCGAAGTCCTTGCGCAGCTGCTCGATCGTGTAGGACGTGTCCTCGACGGTGTCGTGCAGCAGGGCCGCGCACAGGGTCGGCGCCGTCATGCCGAGCTCGGCCAGGATGGACGCGACGGCGAGCGGATGGGTGATGTACGGGTCGCCGCTCTTGCGCTTCTGGCCCTCGTGCATCGCGGCCGCGACCTGGTAGGCCTTCTGGATCGACGCGATGTCGCCCTTGGGGTGCGTCGCCCGGTAGATCTTGATCAGCGGATCGAGCACCGGGTTGCCGACGGCGGTCTTGCCACCGATGCGGGCCAGCCGGCTGCGGACGCGCGCGGGAGTGCGTGCCGAGTCCTGGGACTTCGGCTCGACGGTCTTCGACGGGGTGTTCTCGGTCCTGTCAGCCACGCACTCGCCTCCTTCGTCCCATCCTACGGACGCGTAGTCAGAGCGCGCCGGTGATCACCGAAGCGACGGCGCCCAGGACGAGGGCGGCGATCGCGATGATGGCGACGATGCGGACGGTGCGCTGGCTCATCAGTACTCCAGGAGTGCGGTCAACGGGACATCGGTCAGGAGGGAGCGGCCGCCCAGCGCGGGCAGCTCGATCAGCACGAGCGCGCCGGCGACCTCGGCTCCGGCGTGCTCGAACAGGCGGGCGGAGGCGCGCAGCGTGCCACCCGTGGCGAGGACGTCGTCGAGCAGCAGCACCCGCGAGCCCGCGGGCACGGCGTCGGCGTGGATCTCGACGGTGGCCTCGCCGTACTCGAGCGAGTAGGACTCCGCCAATGTCGCGGCGGGCAGCTTGCCTGCCTTGCGCACGGGCACGAGGCCGATCTTCAGCGCCTCGGCCACGAGCGGAGCGAGCAGGAATCCGCGCGCCTCGATGCCGGCGACGGCGTCGAGCGGACCGAAGGCACGAGCCGCGTCGACGAGGGCCGTCACGGTGGCGGAGAGGCCTTCGGCATCGGCGAGCAGCGGGGTGATGTCGCGGAAGGTGACCCCGGGCTCGGGCCAGTCCTCGATCGCGCGGATCAGCCGGCCTGCGACTTCGGTGAAGTCGCTCATGCCTGGGGGCCCTCGATCTCGGCCACGGCGGCGCGTGCCACGGTGATGACGACACCGGGCGAGACCTCGAGGCCGACGGTGTCCTCCTCGAGCTCACGGATCGTGCCGTGGATCCCGCTGCTGATCATGACGCGCGAGCCGATCTGCAGCGCGTTCTGCATCTCGCGCAGCGCGGCGAACTGCTTCTGGCGGGCGCGCATGGGCCGGACGATCAGGATGAAGAAGACGAGTGCCAGCAGGGCGAGGGGCAGCAGTTCTTCGAACGTCACCGAAGGGAGTCTAGTCGGCGGCGTCGAACGGCAGTCGCCCGGCGTCGACGCCTGCGGGCGCAGTCAGACCGAGGTGGCGCCACGCCGCCGCCGTGGCGATCCGGCCCCGCGGGGTGCGGGCCAGGAAGCCCAGGCGGACCAGGAACGGCTCGGCCAGCTCCTCGACGGTCTCGCGCTCCTCGGAGACCGCGACGGCCAGCGTGGCCACGCCCACCGGTCCCCCACCGAAGTTGCGGCACAGCGCGTCCAGGACGGCGCGGTCGAGGCGATCGAGGCCCAGGTCGTCGACCTCGTACAGGTCGAGCGCGGCCTTCGCGACGGTGTGGTCGACCGATCCGTCGGCCCGCACCTCGGCGTAGTCGCGGACCCGGCGCAGCAGTCGGTTGGCGATGCGGGGCGTGCCCCGCGAGCGCGACCCGATCTCGGCGGACGCATCGGCGCTGACGCTCAGGTCGAGCAGGTCGGCCGAGCGCCGCACGATGCGGTCGAGATCGGCGGGCTCGTAGTAGTCGAGCTGGGCCGTGAAGCCGAAGCGGTCGCGCAGCGGGCCGGGCAGCAGACCGGCGCGCGTCGTGGCGCCGACGACCGTGAACGGCGGGATCTGCAGCGGGATGGCAGTGGCGCCGGGTCCCTTGCCGACGACGACGTCGACGCGGAAGTCCTCCATCGCCATGTACAGCAGCTCCTCGGCCGGCCTGGACATGCGGTGGATCTCGTCGATGAACAGGACGTCGCCCTCGTTGATGCCCGAGAGGATCGCCGCGAGGTCACCCGCGTGCTGGATGGCCGGGCCGCTGGTGAGCCGCAACGGCGCCGAGAGCTGGTTCGCGATGATCATCGCGATCGTGGTCTTGCCGAGCCCGGGAGGACCCGAGAGCAGGACATGATCGGGCGTTCGTCCGCGCGCGACGGCCGCGTCCAGGACGAGCGCGAGCTGCTCACGGACGCGCTCCTGCCCGACCAGCTCGTCGAGCGTTCGCGGCCGGAGCGCCTGCTCGAAGGCGCTGTCCTCGGGCTGGACCGCCTCGGCCACGATCGACTCGAAGTCGGATCCGTCGTAGTCGTCCATGCTCACCGTCCTCGGTCCATCGAGCGCAGCGCATCGCGCAGCACGGTGGAGATGTCGGGGTCGTCGCCCACGCCGTCGGCGACGCGATCGATCGCGGCATCGGCGTCCTTGGCCGACCAGCCCAACCCGACGAGGGCCTCGTGGACCTGGTCGCGCCACGGGGCGGCCGTGGCGGGCGCGCTGGCGGACACGATCTTGCCGACCCGGTCCTTGAGCTCGACGACGATCCGCTCGGCGCCCTTGCGACCGATCCCGGGGACCTTGGTCAGCGTGGCGTGGTCGGAGGACGCGATCGCGGACCTGAGCCGATCGGGCGGCAGGACGGCGAGCATCGCCTGGGCGACCTTCGGCCCGACCCCGCTGGCGGTCTGGACCAGCTCGAACATGTCGCGCTCCTCGGCGTCGGCGAACCCGTAGACCGTCATCGAGTCCTCACGGACGACCAGCGACGTCCACAGGGTCACCTCCTGGCCGAGGCGGACACCGGCGACCGTGGAGGGCGTGCACATCACGTGGTAGCCGACTCCGCCGAGGTCGAGCACGACAGCATTGAGCGTGACGGCCGCGACGGTGCCGCGCAGGTGCGCGATCATCGGCGACCTGCCGCGGCGACGGCCTCGGCCAGGCGGTTCTGGGCTCCGCCGCGCCAGACGTGACAGATCGCCAGCGCCAGCGCGTCGGCGGCGTCCGCCGGCTTGGGCGGGGTGTCGAGACGCAGCAGGCGGGTGACCATCGCGGTGACCTGGGCCTTGTCGGCCCGACCGCTGCCGGTGACGGCGGCCTTCACCTCGGACGGGGTGTGCAGGTGCACCTCGATGCCATGGCGCGCGGCGACCAGCATCGCGATCCCGCTGGCCTGGGCCGTGCCCATCGCCGTGCTGACGTTCTGCTGGCTGAAGACGCGCTCGACTGCGACGACATCGGGGCGCAGGCGCACCACGAGCTCGTCGAGGGCCCGCTCGAGCCTCAGCAGGCGGCGCGCGAGGTCGAGATCGGCGGGCGTGCGCACGACGCCGACGTCCACGAGGGACAGCGGGCGGCCCACCGAGCCCTCGACGACACCCACGCCGCACCGGGTCAACCCGGGGTCGACTCCGAGCACACGAAGTGAACGCATGTTCGATACCTTATGCGTTCGTCCGGGCGGTCCACGAGTCGCCACGCCGACCGCTCAGCCGGTGAGCCTGGCGTCCGGCGTCCGCTCGATCTCGTCGCCCAGCTCGTCGGCGATGCGCCGCGCGCGGACGCGTCCGGCCACCAGGGTGCGGTGCATCGGGACCTGGGACCCGTCGCGTCGCAGCTCCACCGGGTACCGCGCGAGCAGCAGCCACCCGACCACCAGCAGGACGGGCAGGAACGCCAGCGCCCACCAGCGCTCGGTCTTGACCAGCACCGGAGTGAGCAGCACGAGCAGCAGCACGGTGGCAGCCACCAGCAGCGGCCCGAAGCCACCGGACTCGTCACCGTCGCCGACGACGAGGTCTCCCCCGTCGCCGCGGACCACCGGACGCCGGACCGACACGGTCCACCCGACGCCGTCGGGGGTGCGGACACGACGCTGCATGGCGACACCCTATGTGTGACGCATGGGGTGGGCGAGGTGGTGGTCGTGGAGGTGACCGTGGGATTTCATGTTGTGGTGTTTGCGGCAGAGGCTTCGGAGGTTGCTGCCTGAGGTTTCGCCGCCGGAGTCGTAGGCGAGTTCGTGGTCCTGGTCGGTTTCGTGGGCTGGGGCTCGGCAGCCCATGACGCGGCAGGTGCCGTCTCGCCACCTGATCGCTTGTCTCAGTGCTTCGGTGGGGCGGTAGCCGAGGACGGTGGTGTCGAGGACTTCGCCTTTCGGGCTGAGGACGAGTCTGCGGAAGATGGTGTGTTCGCTGGCGGCGAGTTCGCGGACCCATTCGGAGCCGATCGGCTCGCCGTCGAGCGTCATGCCCGGACCGTCGGTGTAGCCGATGAGGTCGGTGGCGTGGATGCTGATCGCGATCTCGGCACGGATGTCGGTGGAGGTGCCTTCGCAGGACGTGAGCCAGTGCGCGAGCAGGTCGGCCTGCTTCTGGTCGCGGGTGCGGCGGTCCTTCTCGCCCGTCTCGGGATCGATCTTGGGCAGGGCCTTCGCGGCGCGACGCAGGCGGTTGCCGGCCGCGATCGCGACCGGGGTCGGCAGCAGCGCGGCGAGCCATGAGGTGCCGTCGTCGTTGTGCCGGATCGACACCCGACGGTGCTCCACGGCGTTCTCGCGCTCCTCGCGCGTCTGCTCCGGCTCGAGCCGAGCGCGCAGCCGCCGCAGCCAGGCGCGGAGCTCGGCGACGGTGTGAGTCGCCGCGTATGCCGGCGCCGACTCGTCCAACTCCGTAAGCGCAGAGGCGGTCTTGAGTTGTTCTGCCGTCCGGGCGATCGATGCCACCCGGGCGCCGTCGATGTCGCCCTCGCGGAACGCCGCCCACACCGACGGGGTCTTCTCGCGCAGGACATCGGTCTCGCTGATGATCGCCCACACCGTGCTCTCCGAGACATGCAACGCCTGTGCCAGATCCAGCGTCACCTCACGCCGCGCCAGTTCCTTGCCCAACGGCATCTCGTCCGTCCGGTCGATCTCCGCCACCATCTTCGCGTGGTACCTCGCGACGAACTTCCACTCCTCGAACTCCGCCATCGCGCGGGCACGACGCACCGTGTCACCCGTCGTGATCGCCCGGTTCAGGTCCATGCCACCCAACATAGTGGGCGACACCGACAAGCCCCCGACAGTCCACAGGACGATCTCGACACGCGCCCCGCCGCTCGCCAGCTACCCGCTCGCCGGCACGGGGAATCAGCTCAGAGCTCGGCCATGACGTCGTCGGGTGCGTCGAAGTTGGCGTAGACGTTCTGGACGTCGTCGCAGTCCTCGAGCGCGTCGATCAGCTTGATCACCTTGGCGGCGCCGTCGGCGTCGACCTCGACGTTCACGCTGGGCACGAAGCTGGCGTCGGCCGAGTCGTAGTCGAGCCCGGCCTCCTGCAGTGCCGTGCGGACCGCGACGAGCTCGCCCGGCTCGCAGACGACCTCGAAGCTGCCGTCGAGGTCGTTGACCTCTTCGGCTCCGGCGTCCAGGACGGCCATCAGCACGTCGTCCTCGTTGGTCGGGCCGCCCTCCTGCTCGGCGGGCACGATGATGACGCCCTTGCGACCGAACATGTACGAGACCGACCCCGGGTCGGCCATCGTGCCGCCGTTGCGGGTCATCGCGGTGCGGACCTCCATCGCGGCCCGGTTCTTGTTGTCCGTCAGGCACTCGATCAGGAAGGCCACGCCGCCCGGGCCGTAGCCCTCGTACATGATCGTCGTGTAGTCCGCGCCGCCGCCCTCGGCTCCACCGCCACGCTTGACGGCGCGGTCGATGTTGTCGTTGGGGACCGACTGCTTCTTGGCCTTCTGGATCGCGTCGTAGAGCGTCGGGTTGCCATCGGGGTCAGGTCCACCCGTGCGCGCCGCGACCTCGATGTTCTTGATCAGCTTGGCGAACAGCTTGCCGCGCTTCGCATCGATCGCGGCCTTCTTGTGCTTGGTGGTTGCCCATTTGGAGTGGCCCGACATGAGAGTCCTTTGTCTAGTCCTGGCTCTGCTTCACGAGGTCGACGAACAGTCCGTGCACGCGATCGTCGTCTCCGACCTCAGGATGGAACGACGTCGCCATGAGCGGTCCCTGCCGCACGGCGACGATTCTACCGTCGGCGTCTCCCCCACGAACGCGCGCGAGCACCTCGACGCCCTCGCCGATCTCCTCGACCCAGGGCGCACGGATGAAGACGGCGTGCACGCCGTCGTCCAGCCCGGCGTAGTCAAGGTCGGTCTCGAAGGAGTCGACCTGGCGACCGAAGGCATTGCGGCGCACGGTGATGTCGAGTCCACCGACGGTCTCCTGGCCGTCGATCCCGTCGCGGATCCGATCGGCCAGCATGATCATCCCCGCGCACGTGCCGAACGTGGGCATCCCCTCGTGGACCCGCTTGCGCAACGGCTCGAGCAGGTCGAACGTCCGCGCCAGCTTGTACATCGTGGTGGACTCGCCGCCGGGCAGGATGAAGCCGTCGCAACGCTCGAGCTCCTCGGGACGGCGGACGCCGAACGCGTCGACGCCGAGCCGGTTGAGCGCCTGCACGTGCTCGCGCACGTCGCCCTGGAGGGCGAACACACCGATGGAAGTCACCCGGAGAGTTTAGACCCGGGGTCCGACCCGGTTGATCGCGCTCAGTTGATCGTGAACTGGATCGTGCGCTCGGAGACCATCCGAGCGGACGAGTTGCCCGTGACGCGCAAGTACAACGTGTAGTTGCCGGGCTCGGCCAGCGCCGACGTCCACCCGATCGGAACGGTCCACTTGACCGGAGTCGAGCCCGAGGTGGGCACGGCCGGGCTGACGTCGGCCGTGCGCCACGTCCCGCACCCGCTGAAGATCGGGTATCCCGACCCGTCCCAGCAGCGGTTGATGAGGAAGTTGATGCGCTGGAGCCGGTACTCGACACGGTAGATGCCATCACTGTCGGCCGCGGTGCCGCATGGGGCGGTACGGCCGCACTGCGACTGCGTCGCCGCCATGGCCGCCGTGGGCGAGGAGTATGTCGTCCCGTTCACGGGCGCAGTGAACGTGATCGACGGCGGAAGGTTCACCGCGCCGCACTGCAGCGCTCCAGTGGACGTGATGGAGACGGTCGTGTTGCGCGTCGAGGCCGAGAGCCACGGGGTGGTCGCGCTGCCCTTGAGCTCGGAGCGTCCCGTGACCTGGTAGTTGCCCGGCGCGGCCGACGTGCCGCCGACCATCGTCTTGGTGAGCTGGGTCGTGACAGGCGTGTCGAGGGCTCCGGGCGGAGAGGTGCGGAGCACCGGCGTGCTGGGCAGCGGCTGTCCGACCGGCGCGACGAACCACAGCTGGTTGTAGCGCGGCGAGGCGACGAGCGTGCGCAGGGTGACGGAGTTGCCGCCGGCATCGTTCGTGCACACCGAGGAGCCCCAGTCGAAGATCCGCACCTGGTGCGCGTGCATCTGGCCGGCCTCGAACGTCGCGGGGTCGGTGAACCACGCCTCGGTCGTCGGGACGGGACTGAGGGAGCCGACCGCCAATCCGGCCGCGGCGATCGCCACCGCTCCGGTTCCGGCCGCCCGACGACGCGTGCCGCCGGAGCCACGGAAGAGTGCCGCGGCGAGGAAGGCGACGGCGATTCCCGCGACGAAGAGCGCCCAAGGGCTGGCCATCCAGTTCGCCACGTACCCGAGGTACGGGATGTCGAGGAAGACCCGGTCGACCTCGCTCGCCACGTAGGCGTGCGCGTCGGGCGCGGCATTCGCGTCGCCCTTGAGGGTGAAGCTCACTTCGGATCCCGCGGCCTCGCCCACCTCGACCACGCGGTGCGTGACCCGGATCCCGTTCGCACCGTCGACGGAGATGACGTCACCGACCTCCACCTCCGTGGCGTCCACCGTCTTGGCCAATCCGAGTGCGCCTGCGGGGATCTCGGGGCCCATCGAGCTGGAGCGGAAGATCAACGGCTGGACACCGGCCACCACGGTGGCCAGTCCCAGCAGGAGCGAGGCTGCACCGAGCACCGCGGTCACCCACAGCACACTGTTGCCGGCGACGGCGAGCGCTCGTCCGAGGCGTGCGCGGCTCACGGTGCGCCGACCTGTTTGCCCGTCAGGTTGACCTCGATCGTCGTCGACCTGCCCTGATAGGTGTTGGGGGCCGT
The DNA here is from genome assembly GCF_032084975.1 of Aeromicrobium sp. GTDB lineage: Bacteria > Actinomycetota > Actinomycetes > Propionibacteriales > Nocardioidaceae > Aeromicrobium. The sequence goes on along the minus strand of NZ_DAMDLR010000034.1, from coordinate 13,950 downwards.
GCCGAGGAACGCTGCCAGGATGCACACCTGCATCTCGGCGCCGGGGTCCAGGCGGATCGCCGCATTCTCGGGAGTGACGGGCCGAGGTGTCGTCGACAGCGGGTGGGCGTTCCACCACGTAGCGCTGCCGCCCGAGCAGGTCCCGGTGCGGTTGACCGCGTCGCGAGTGCCGGTGTTGCCGGCCGTGCCGCCGCGCACGGTCGTCGCCGTCAGGTAGGGCGACATGCCGTCGGTCCTCGAGGCCCCAGTCCCCGTGAAGGTCAGCGGCGTCGTGCCGATGTTGCGCAGGTGCAGCTCCATCGCCACGGACTCACCGGGCGACACGTTGTCGAGCTGGAGCACGGAGTAGTTCCAGTCCTGGTCCAGGCCGACGGCGGACCACTCGACCACACCCGTCTGGGGGTTGCGGCCACCCAACTGCAGGTCGAGGCTTCCCGCCTCGATCTTCCCGGTGCGGAACGTGGCGGTGTCGGCCCAGTACGCGGCGGTGCCGACGGCCGCGAAGCCCAGCACCAGACCGAGCGAGAGGAGCAGGCGGACCGGCACCGACGTCACCGCTCGCCACGCCGTACGCAACCGCGCTCGAGGGGTGGTCGTCGTGGTCTCAGGCATGCTCGTGTTCCCTTTCGCGCCGCCCTGCCGCGAGGAACGCAGCACCGGCGGTGATGGCCAGGACGGCCATCCATATCAGTATGACGGGTGTCTCGGACCCCGTACTCGGCAAGTGGTCCGCGCCGCCCTCGGTGCGATCGCGCCCGTCATCGGAGTCGTGGATGCCGTCCGAGTCGCTCGGGTCATCGGACGGTGTGGGCTCGGTCGGCCGGTCCGTCGGTGGGTCCGTCGGTGTCGATCCACCGGGCTCGGGATCGATGCTGGCGGCGGCATCGGCCAGCCGGACCCTCAGCATGACGTCGAGCGCGGCGGACTGGGAGGCGTTCGAGGACGCCGGGTCGAAGGCGGCCTCGACGTCCACCCGGACCTGCTCGCCGGGGGTGATGCTGGCGGCCGTGAGCTCGGGCGAGGGGTGCCCGTTGACGAGCGGGAACCACTGGCCGCCGGCGCGGGCGCGAAGCGAGACGTGCTTGCCTGCCAGGAGGTGGTCACCGTCGCCGGACAGCACGGCTGCGGACAGGACGGCGTTCGTGTCGGCCTGGTTCCGCACGTAGAACGAGACGGTGTGGGAGTCGCCGGGAACCCAGACGACATCGGGGTCGAACAGGGAGTCCTCGAGGGTGTCGGCCCAGTGCGTGCCATCGAGGCTGAGGCCGATCTGGTCGGCCGCGGAGGCAGGAGTGACTCCCACGAGGACGAGACCGAGCGCGAGGACGGTCGCGACCAACCGCCTCATCTCAGTCCTCCTCACGTGTGCGGCGAGCGGGCCGAACCCGCTCGCGAAGTGCGCCGCCGAACATCCAGGCGGCATACAGGGCCAGTCCCCCGGCGACGACGTAGACCGCCGAGTTCCGCTGGTCCTGACCGATCGCGTTGCTCATCCATCCCAACTTGGGGACGGCGTACCAGAGCGTTCCCCTGATCTGCACCGGTTTGACCGGGGCACGATCGACGACGTCGTTCGCGTCGCCCTTCGTGATGAACTGGCGTTCGCCGTCGGAGCCGTAGGCCACCGACACCACACGGTGCGTGACGACAGCGCGCTCGCCGGACGCCAGCTGGTAGGTGATGACCGTTCCGACGCCGATCTGGTCGGCGGGCGTCGGCCTGACCACCACGAGCGTGCCGGGCGGGTACTCGGGCTCCATCGAGCTGGTGAGAATCGTGTAGGGCGTGGCGCCCCCGATCCTCGGGATCAGCACCCCGACCGCGATCGCGGAGGTGGCCACGAGGATGACGACCCAGGCGAGCACCTGGCCGACCCAACCCAGCGCGGCGTGGCGCTTCCGGTCGGTCGTCATCGTCATCCTCGTGGACCTCTACTCATCGATGGTCGATTGCTGGCTCAGCTCAGGGAGTCGCGTCGACCTGCGTGACGGTGATGGCACCGTCCGACAGGGTCAGCACGTCACCCTGCGAGTCGTTCGTCGCCGCGTCGAAGTCGAAGTCGACCGCGACGGTGGCGGCGAGCGTCTGGCCGTTGTGGGCGCTCGTGAGACGGTCGCTGGTGAGCGCGACGCCGTTCACGGTGTAGTTCTCGTCGACCGTGACGCCGGCAGCCGTGGCCAGGTCGCCGCTGCCCTGGAGGCCGGAGAAGTCCACGTCGGCACGCAGGTTCTTGCCGGTCGCCGAGACGGTCCACGTGCCGGTGAAGAGGAGCTCGTCGCCGGGGACGACGCGCAGCGTGGCCTGGTCGGTCACGGCCTCGCCGTTCAGGGTCCACGAACCGGCATTGACCGGCGTCAGGGACAGCGTTCCCGCGTTGATCGAACCGGCCGCGACGTCGCCGTCGGCGGACCAGTAGGCGAGCGAGCCCGCGCCACCCAGCAGCAGGACGGCGGCAGCTCCGGCGGCGACGGCGCCCTTGGTGGACTTCTTCATGTGCTTCTCCTCATGTTGGCTGACCGACCATCGATCAGATACTTCATCTATGTAACGACGGATTGGCGAAAAAATGATGCCGAATCCCGTAAGAATCTTGGATTTATGACGCAAGTCACGACTGATCAGTGACATAGGTCCCATTCTTTGGGACATAGGTCCCACTCCAGTCGGGGGGACCGGGCGCAGCGGCCTGCGAACGCGTCGTTCACGCGTCGGGCAGAACCTCAAAGGTAACATTCGTCACAGCAGTCGCACTAATTCGCAGGCGAGATCACCGCCGCGCACGTGAAATCGTTGAAGAAGGCGCTCCGCGTCACGCGGTAGGCGCGATAGCTGGAGGACCGCCAGGTCTGCTGGATCCCGTCGGGGCCGATGAGGGCCGAGTACACCCGGAAGTGGTACGTCGTGGCCGAGAACCAGCCGCCCACCGAGCCCGAACTGAAGGTGAAGCTGTTCGACCCGGTCGGCGCCACGGTCTCCTGCAACTCGGGACTGGAGAAGTCGGCGTTGTCGTCGATCTCGTAGTAGTACCCATGGCGCGCGTTGTCGTCCGACCACGTGACGTTCGCCGACAGGGACAGGAACGGCTTGCTGCAGGAGATGCTCGACGGCCGCGCGGGCAGGGCGCCGGCGCCCAACCCGCCCGTCGTCATGGCGGGCGAGTCGCTGAACGCCGCCGTCGTCGGCTGGGTCGAGCTCGACGTCGAGACGAGGCCGACGGACACGAGGACCGCACTGACCATCACCGCTCGCCGAGCCGGACCGTGCGTCCCACCCTCGTCCTCGTCCCCGCCCCGGTCCCCGCCCGGACGGCGGAACCCCAGATACAGCAACCCCGCGACGACGAGCCCGCCGACGAACATGCCGTTCGGAGAACCGGCGACATTGACCAGGTAGCCCGCCTTCGGCACCGAGAAGCCGACCCGCTCGACCTCCGAGACCCGATACGCCTGCTGGTCCGGGGACTGGTTCGCGTCGCCCTTCAACTGCAGGATCGCGTCGCCGTCGTCCTGGCGGTCCACCTTCGTGACGCGGTGGGTGATGCGGGTACCACGGTCGTTGATGACGCTCACGATGTCACCGCGCGTCAGATCCGCGGCCGGGACGGTCGTGGCGAACGCCAGGTCGCCCGCGTCGATCGCCGGCTCCATCGAGCCCGAGGTGAACACCAGCGGCGTCAGGCCGAACGCGAACATCACGCCCGTCCACACGAGGCAGAACACGCCCAGCGCGGCACCGATCCACAAGATCGCCTCGCGCAGCCGTCGCCTCACAGCAGCTGCGACGCGGTCAGGTTGAACGTCGCGGTCGCGGTCGTGCTCTGCGCGGCGTTGCTCGCGGTGGACGGGAGGGTGACGCGGATGCAGAGGTTCTTGCTGAACGTCGAGCCGCCGAGGTTCACGGGGGTCGCGGTCGGGATTACGGTCTGCGCCGTCGGTCCGAGCGTGACGTTGCTCGAGAGCTGGGTGCCGCCGCAGGTGTTGCTGCGCAGCCCGTTCGTGTTGGTGGCCTGGGTACCGGCCGTGCCCTCGAACACGCTCCACTGCAGGTGGCCGGCCAGGCCGCCGGCGGACGTGGCCGTCGCGCTGAGCGCGAATCCGGCGGTGCTCGCCTGGCGCTGGACGGGGACGGTGAAAGCGAAGCTCTCGCCGGGAAGCATGGCGGACGCGGCCATGGCCGTGCGCGTGACGGCGCCACCCTGCCCGGCCAGCTGGCCGTCGACGAGCAGGTCGAGTGAGCCGGACTGGATCGTCCCGCTGGTCAGCTGGGCCTCGTCGGTCCAGTAGGCGAGCGTGTTGACACTCGTCAGCCCCAGCGCGATCCCCAACCCCAGGACCGCGCGGGTGCGCCGCGACGCCACCAGGGCGACGAGTCGAGCGGGGGTGGGGCGTCTGCGCATGTGCGTTCTCGTTCCTTCTCATCCGGATGACTGTGTCCGGTACACATCCAACGACGGAACACGGGGCCCATGGGGCTGAATGTGAAGGAAACGTGAGTTTGAGACGGAAGTCACGACTGATTGATGACATGACGCTAGTCAGTTGTGACCATGCCCCTGGTACGAAAGAACGCCCCCGGTCGGAACCGGGGGCGTTCTGTGCGGTGCTTGCTGGAAGGTCACCAACCGCGCGTCTCGAGGCGGTGCGGCTCGGGGATGTCGTCGACGTTGATGCCGACCATCGCCTCGCCGAGCCCTCGCGAGACCTTCGCGATGACGTCGGGGTCGTCGTGGAACGTCGTCGCCTTGACGATCGCGGCGGCGCGCTGCGCGGGGTTGCCCGACTTGAAGATGCCCGAGCCGACGAACACGCCTTCGGCGCCCAGCTGCATCATCATCGCGGCGTCGGCCGGGGTGGCGATGCCGCCGGCGGTGAACAGCACGACCGGGAGCTTGCCGGCCGCGGCGACCTCGGCGACCAGCTCGTACGGGGCCTGCAGCTCCTTGGCGGCGACGTACAGCTCGTCCTCGGCCAGCGTCTGCAGGCGGCGGATCTGGGCGCGGATCTTGCGCATGTGGCCCGTCGCGTTCGAGACGTCGCCGGTGCCGGCCTCGCCCTTGGAACGGATCATGGCCGCGCCCTCGGTGATGCGGCGCAGCGCCTCACCCAGGTTGGTCGCGCCACACACGAACGGCACGGTGAAGGCCCACTTGTCGATGTGGTTCTCGTAGTCGGCCGGCGTCAGCACCTCGGACTCGTCGACGTAGTCGACGCCCAGGCTCTGCAGGACTCGCGCTTCGGTGAAGTGGCCGATGCGGGCCTTGGCCATGACGGGGATCGAGACGGCCTCGATGATGCCGTCGATCAGGTCGGGGTCGCTCATGCGAGCCACACCGCCCTGGGCGCGGATGTCCGCGGGGACGCGCTCGAGCGCCATCACGGCGACGGCGCCGGCGTCCTCGGCGATCTTGGCCTGCTCGGCGTCGACGACGTCCATGATGACGCCGCCCTTCAGCATCTCGGCCATGCCGCGCTTGACCCGCGCGCTGCCGGTCGTGGACGGGTCGGTGGTGGTGTTCTCGGTGCTCACCCCCCAAGTCTACGAGCCAGGGCGAGCCGCCCAACCCCGGTCCATGACGGCGAGACGCACTGGGTGGAAACCGCCCACGCGCCCCCGTCTTCACCTACGTTCGAGCACACACCCGTCCGACTCGCATCGAGGACCGCCATGTCGCCTGTCGCCACGCCCCGCCCGTGGGCCCGGATCCCCGTGGTCCTCGCCCTGGCGCTGGCCGCACTCGTCGCCCCGGGCCTGAGTGGGTCGGCGCACGCGGCGACCACGACACTCGAGGTGCACGTCCTCGACGCCACCTCGGGCGCCGCCCTCGACGGCGCCGAGGTCTCGGTCTTCGCCACCGACCCGACCGCGGACCCCGACGCCACCGCCATGGCGACGGCCGTCACCACGGGCGACGTCGCGACCCTCGACGTCGAGGAGGGCGAGTACTGGGTGCGCGCCTCCCGGGCGGGCTACCTGCCGGACGTCTTCCAGGACCTCTTCACGGGCACTCGCTGGTCCACCACCTTCCACCTCGAGCGCGACCCCACGGCGGTCGGCACCCTCACGGGGCGCGTCCTGGACGAGGCGGGCGAACCGCTCTCGAACGACCGGGGTCACGTCGAGATCCACGGCGTCGCGCTCGGCCCGGACTCCCCCGACGTGCTGACCGTGCACACCAACGGGATCGGGCGGTACACCGCCGCGCTGCCCGTCGGCCAGTACCGCGTGCGGGCCTCGGACGACGACGAGGTCCTGCAGCCCGCCTGGATCGGCGGCGCCTCGTGGCAGACCGCTCGCACGATCACCGTGTCGGCCGGGACCACCAGCACGGTGCCCGATATCTCGTTGCGTCCCGGTCCCTCCGTGTCCGGCCGGATCACCGACACCAGCGGGGCACCGATCCAGCACGCGCGGGTCGAGCTGTCCGCCGGTGGCGAGGTCGTCGCCTCCGGACGGACCTCGCGCAGCGGCGCCTACGTGATCGCGAACCTCGCTCCGGGCACCTACACGGCCTACATCCACGACGAGTACGGCGACTACCTCGGTGAGTGGTACGACGACGCGCCGACCGCCGCGGCGGCGCGACCGATCCAGGTCGGCCCGGGCGACGTCGTCCTGAACGCCTCGCTGACGCCGGCCCCCGTCGTCGACGAGCCGGGCCGGCTGACGGGGCTGGTCACCGACACGTCGGGGGTTCCCGTTCGCGCGGCCTACGTCACGGCCTACCGGCGCGTGGTCGTCGACGGCCGGCCCCGGTGGCAGTTCCCCCAGAGCGTCCTGACGAACCGCAGCGGCCGCTACACGTTCCTCGACCTCGGTCCGGGCAGCTACACCGTGAGGGTCACGGACGAGGAGGGATCCGAGTTCGAGCCGCAGTGGTACCGCGGCCAGTACGACGAGCGTGCCGCGAACGAGATCGTCGTCCCGGCCGACGGGTCGGTCACCGCCGGGACGATGGCCGTGGTCCACCTCGCGACCATCTCGGGCCGGGTCTCGCGACCCAGCACGCCCGGCCTGAGCGACCAGTGGGCGTGGGTCCAGCTGTTCGACGCCGACGGGAGGCAGGTCGACGAGGCCGAGGTCGCCGGGAACGGGACGTACCGCTTCCGTGGCGTCCGGGCCGGTGACCACACGGTGCGTGCGGGCGGCGTCCAGGACATCGACCTCGGCGGCGACGAGCACGCCACGCTCGACCTGATCGGCCAGTGGTGGCGCAACGCGTACGCGCCGGGAGCCGCGACGAAGCTGCGTGTGACGTCCGGGAGTCGGCTGACCGGCATCGACCTCGCGCTGAGCGCGACGCTCACCAGCGTGGGTCGCCCGACGCTGGGCGGCACCGGGGCGCTCGGCACGACGCTGGCCGCCTCCCCCGGCGCATGGAACCGACTCGCCGGCACGGACTTCGCGTACCGGTGGACCCGCAACGGGGCGCCGATCGCGGGGGCCACATCGGCGCGGTACCGGACGACGACAGCCGACCTGGGCCGCTCGATCGCCGTGCGCGTCACCGCCTCGGACCGCTACGACGCACTCGCCGCCGGTACGGCCACATCGGCGGCGAAGGTCGTCAAGGGCAGCGCCGGGCTGGCCGTCTCGGCCAAGGGCGGCAAGCGCTCCGCCACCTTGCGGGTCCGCCTCCTGCTGGCCGGTGTGCCGGCGAAGGCCAGCGCAGGCGTCGTGCGCGTGTACGACGGATCGAAGCCCAAGCGGACCATGCGGATCCGCGCAGGCCAGGGCACCGCCACGATCCGCGGACTCTCGAAGGGCCGTCACACGTTCCGCGTCACGTTCACCGGGTCGGGCACGCACACCGCGGCGACCGTGACCAAGCGGGTGCGCGTCAGGTGACGGCGTCCGCCTGGCGCTTGACCATGGCCATCCGCTGCCCGACCGTCACGAGGCTCGCGGCGGCCAGCGCCCAGAGCGTGATGTGCTGCAGGATCGGCAGGTCGAACAGGCCGGACAGGCCCGTCATGACGAGGATGGACACGAGCCGGTCGGAGCGCTCGGCGATGCCACCCTTGGCCTCCATGCCCAGGGACTCCGCGCGGGCGCGGATGTACGACGTCAGCGCCCCCAGGACGAGGCACGCCAGCGACAGGCACAGGTAGACCTCGGAGTCGCCCTCCCACGCGTACCAGAGCGCGATGCCTCCGAAGACGGCCGCGTCGCCGATCCGGTCGAGGGTCGAGTCCAGGAAGGCGCCGTACTTCGAGGGCTTCCCGATCTTGCGCGCCATCGTGCCGTCGACGATGTCGCTGAACACGAACGCCGTGATGAACAGCGTGCCCCAGAAGAAGATGCCCTGCGGAAAGAAGAACAACGCACCGAACGAGACGCCGATCGTGCCGACCCACGTGACCATGTTGGGCGTCACGCCGATCTTGAGCAGGCCGTCGGCGACCGGCGAGAACAGCTTGTTCCAGAAGGCTCGGAACCGTTCGAGCATCAGGCGGTCCTCTCCCACGCGCCGCGCAACAGCTCGGCGGACTCGGCGATGGTCTGCGGGAGCGCCTTGGTGCGCCCGACCACGGTCATGAAGTTCGCGTCGCCGCCCCAGCGCGGGACGACGTGCTGGTGCAGGTGCTGCGAGATCGAGCCGCCCGCGGACGACCCCAGGTTGAGCCCCACGTTGAAGCCGTGCGGCGAGCTGACCTCGCCGATCGCGCGGATCGCCTGCTGGGTCAGCAGCGTCAGCTCGGTCGACTCCTCGAGCGAGAGCTCGGTGAGCCCCGACTCGTGCCGGTTCGGCAGCACCATCAGGTGCCCGGGGTTGTACGGGTACAGGTTCATCGCCACGAAGCAGTGCTCGCCGCGCACGACGATCAGGTCGGTCTGCCGCTCCCCCGCGACCATCGCGCAGAACGGGCAGCCCTCGTCGTTGCCTGCCTCGCGCACGTAGGCCATCCGGTACGGGGCCCAGAGCCGCTCGAGGCCGTCCGGGTCGGCCATCAGACCTGCACCCGCTCGCGCACCGCCGCCACGATCTTGGCGACCGCGTCGTCGAGCGACACGCCGTTCTCCTGCTCGCCGTTGCGGTAACGGAACGACACGGCGCCGGCCTCGACGTCCTTGTCGCCCACCAGCACCATGAACGGCACCTTCTGCGTCTGGGCGTTGCGGATCTTCTTCTGCATGCGCTCGTCGGAGTCGTCGACCTCGAAGCGGATGCCCTCGGCCCTGAGCCGCACTGCCAGCCGCTCGAGGTACTCGACGTGGCGCTCGGCCACGGGGATGCCGACGGCCTGGACCGGGGCAAGCCACGGAGGGAAGGCGCCGGCGTAGTGCTCCACCAGCACGCCCATGAACCGCTCGATCGAGCCGAACTTGGCCGAGTGGATCATCACCGGCTGCTGGCGGGTGCCGTCGGCCGCGACGTACTCGAGGTTGAACCGGTCCGTGGACGGCATGTTGAAGTCGTACTGCACGGTGCCCATCTGCCACGTGCGGCCGATCGCGTCGCGCGCCTGCACCGACACCTTGGGACCGTAGTACGCGGCACCGCCGGGATCGGGCACGAGCTCGAGGCCGGTCGCGGTGGCGACCTCCTCCAGCACCTTGGTGGCGTTCTCCCAGTCCTCGTCCGAGCCGATGAACTTGTCCTTGGACGCGTCGCGGGTCGACAGCTCGAGGTAGTAGTCGTCCATGCCGAAGTCGTCGAGCAGGCTCAGCATGAAGTTCAGCAGGTGCGCCACCTCGGCGGGTGCCTGCTCGGGCGTGACGTAGGAGTGCGAGTCGTCCTGGGCGAAGCCACGCACGCGGGTCAGGCCGTGGATGACGCCCGACTTCTCGTTGCGGTAGACGTGACCGAACTCGAACAGCCGCAGCGGCAGCTCGCGGTACGAGCGCTGTCGCGACCGGTAGATCAGGTTGTGCATCGGGCAGTTCATCGCCTTGAGGCGGTAGTCGCCGCCGTCGATCTCGAGCGCCGGGAACATCCCCTCGCCGTAGTGCGGCAGGTGGCCTGACGTGTAGAACAGGCCCTCCTTGGCGATGTGCGGCGTGCCGACGTACTCGAAGCCCTCCTCGATGTGCCGCTGGCGGACGTAGTCCTCCATCGCGCGCTTGATGACGCCACCGCGCGGGTGGAACACCGGCAGGCCCGAGCCGATCTCGTCGGGGAAGCTGTAGAGGTCGAGCTCGGTGCCCAGGCGGCGGTGGTCGCGGCGCTGGGCCTCCTCGATGCGGTGCAGGTGCGCCTCGAGGTCCTCCTTGGTCGCCCAGGCGGTGCCGTAGATGCGCTGCAGCTGCTTGTTCTTCTCGTCACCGCGCCAGTAGGCCGCTGCCGAGCGCATCAGCGTGAACGCCGGGATGCGCTTCGTGGTGGGCAGGTGCGGGCCGCGGCACAGGTCCTTCCACGCCAGCGAGCCGTCGCGCTTGAGGTTGTCGTAGATGCTCAGGCCGCCCTCGCCGACCTCGACGCTGGCGCCCTCGGCAGCACCGCCGGCGGTGGACTTCAGGCCGATCAGCTCGAGCTTGTAGGGCTCGTCGGCCAGCTCGGTGCGGGCCTCGTCGTCGCTGATCTCGCGTCGGCTGAACTTCTGGCCCTCCTTGATGATCTTCTTCATCCGCGACTCGATCTTCGCGAGGTCCTCGGGCGTGAAGGGAACCTCGACGTCGAAGTCGTAGTAGAAGCCGTCCGTGATCGGCGGGCCGATGCCGAGCTTCGCGTCCGGGAACAGCTCCTGCACCGCCTGGGCCATCACGTGGGCCGTCGAGTGGCGCAGGATGTCGAGGCCGTCGGGGGACTCCATCTCGACGGGCTCGACCTCGTCGCCGTCGGCGAGCTCGCGCGAGAGGTCGACCAGGTCGCCGCCCACGCGGGCGGCGATGACCTGCGGGTCGTCGGCGAACAGCTGCCACACCCGAGTCCCGGGGTCGACCTCCTGCTGCGCTCCGGCAACGGTGACGGACAGGCTCATGTGTTCCCCTTCGACGTGGCGACCCCTACGGCTGGGCAGCGCTCTTGACCTCACACTACCGAGGTCGTCGTTTCGCCACGATGACCGTCCCCGCACGCCTAGGATGGGCGGACTTTGCCCATCTCGGAAAGGCGCCCCATGCGTCGCACACTCCTCGGCCTGCTGGCCGCCGTCCTCGTTGCCTCCGGCTCGACCCTCGTCGCGACTCCCGCGCAGGCCGCCTCGAAGCCCGTCACCATCAAGAAGCTCTCCACCCGGTGGATCGACTGGAACGGCTCCGCCGTCGTGAAGCCGAACGTGAAGAAGGCCAAGAAGGTCAAGGTCCTCACGAAGGCCATGACGGTTCGCCAAGGCGGCAAGGTCGTGCGCAAGAACCGCAGCGCCGTCCGGCTCAGGCCCGGCACCTACCGCCTGACGACGAAGGTCACCTACACGTTCGAGGGCAAGAAGGGCGCCGTCACCCGCACGCAGCAGCTCGTCGTGAAGCAGGGCCGCTGCGCGACCCGGTCCGACGTTCGCGGCCTCGTGTCCGACCCCATGTTCGTGCCCGAGGTCGTCGGCGACACGGTGGCCACGGTCTCGGCGAAGCTGCACTCGCGCGGCTCGGGTCAGAAGTACACGACCGATGAGATGCGGACCGTCGTCGAGGCGCTGAAGATCCTGCTGCGTGGCCAGAAGATCCCGGGTCTGATCGCCGAGCTGAACAAGATGCTGGCCGAGATCGACGCACTGGAGGCTCGCGGCATCACGACCATGGAGGACCGCATGTACCGCGGCTGCGGCAAGAACAGGGAGGTGCCCACGACCTTCGCCAACGGTGAGCTGATGCGTGCCGGGAACGACGTCGAGTTCTTCCTCGCCATGGAGTCTGCACAGTCCGCGCAGCCCCTCGCGGCCGCGGCCGTGGCCGCACTGCTCGACTGACCGCTCAGCGCTGGCCCGGGCGCCGAGAGGCGTCCGGGTGCTCGAGCAGGTCGTCGCCCAGCAGGTGGCAGGCCAGCAGCGCCAGCTCGAGGTCGACGCGCCGCTCCCCCAGCCGCTCGTCGAGGTCGGCGGCGATCCGCTCGATCCGGTACTTGACCGTGTTGCGGTGAACCTGCAGTGCCTCGGCGGTGGCCTGGAAGCTGCGGTCGTTCTCGAGCCACGTGCCGAGGGTCTCGCGCGCCCGGGCCGCGGCCGGCGTGACCGCGCCCAAGGGGCCGAGGACGTCACGGACCCAGCGGTTCAGCGCGCCCGGCTGTTGCAGCAGCATCGAGATCAGCGCGATGCCGCGGTCACCGTAGCCCACGACCTGGTCGATCCGGTCCGTCGCGGCCAGCGCCAGCTCGAACGTGTCCCGGGCCTGCGCGTGCGTGCGCCGGAAGCCGTCGATGCCCGACTCCGGCAGTCCGACCGCGGCGCCGATCTCGGGGAACTTGGCCAGCACGTCGCAGACCTGGCGGCCGATCGACTCGGGTCGCAGGCCGCGGCCGATCCACAGCCACGCCGTCGTGCGGTCGATGGCCGAGAACAGCGGCGGGGTCCCCGTGCCGACCGTGGCCTCCAACTCGCGACTGATGCGCTCCATCGCGACGAGCGCGTCGGTGATGCCGTCCTCGTCCCGTGACCACAGCACCAGGCCGACGTGGTGCTGGTCGAACAGGTACCCGGTCTCGGCCTCGAAGTCGGGGACCGAGGTGTTCACGCCGCGAAGCAGGCCCTGGAGCATCGCCGAGGCCACGTTTCCGGACGTGGTGGCCCAGCGGCCGCGCTCGTCCTCGTACCGGTCGAGCAGGTGCAGGCAGATCCAGTCGATGTACTGGTGGACGTCGTCGGCGATGACCTTCAGCGCCCGCAGCGTCAGCGTGCGATCGGCGTCGATCTGCTCGGCCTCGTCGAGCACCACGGTCATCAGGTACTCCTGCCCCATCTGGTAGGCCCGGACGAGCGAGTACGAGGGCACGCCACGCTGCGCCAGCCGCAGCGCGTACTCCACGGCGGCCGTGGGCGCCTGGATCCGGTCGACCGGGATCGCGTTGATCAACAGGTGCACGATCGTGTTGATGTTGCTGTCGACGCTGGCGTCCAGCAGGTCGATGAGCGGCTGGTCCAGGTCGAGGTCGCTGATCGAGCGGATCTTGTCCGTCAGGACGCGCGTGAGGATCGGCTGCTGCTCGGAGAGCCGCTGGCCCAGCGTCGCCACCAGCTGGCGCACCTCGGTGGTGTCAGGTCCTCCCCCGAGGTGCGTGTCGTTCATGCGCTGATGGTCCCGGCGATCCCCGCACCGCGCAAGGCCCTCCGGGCGGCCAGGTGGCCGCACATGCCGTGGGCCCCGGCGCCGGGCGGCGTCGCCGCGGAGCACAGCCACGTCCCGGCCACGCCCGTCGCATACGGGTCGAGGCCGAGCCGGGGCCGGAAGATCAGCTGGCGAGGCGTGTTGGCCCCGGTCACGATGTCGCCCCCGACGTAGTTCGCGTTGTCGCGGACGATCTGCTCGGTCGACCGGACCGACATGCCCACGATGCGCTCGCGCACACCGGGGGCGAAGCGCTCGATCTGGGCCAGGATCGCCTCGGTCGCGTCGCCGGCGTACCCCGAAGGGACGTGCGCGTACGCGTCGATGGGATGGATGTCGCCCGCCCGTCGACCGGGATCGGCCTGCGACTGCTGGCCCAGCAGGATGAACGGGCGCTCGGGCATCCGGCCGCGCCAGATCTGTCGCTCGGCCGAGACGATCTCGGCGATCGACCCGCCCAGGTGCACCGTGCCGGCACGACGCGTGTCCTCGTGGGTCCACGGGATGCCGCCCTGGACGGCGAGGGCGATCTGGAACGCGCCCGGCCCGTACCGGTAGCGGCGGTAGGCACGCGCGACGTGACCGGGGAGGGCGTCGCCGAGGATGTCGGCCGCCGCACCGGGCGTCGTGTCGAGCATGACGATGTCCGCCGCGCCGAGCTGCTCGCGCGAGGTCACCCGGACCCCCGTGGTGATCGTCCCCCCGAGCGCCTCGAGCTGCGCGGCGATCGCGCGGGTGATCGCGGCGGTCCCGCCC
>NZ_DAMDLR010000033.1:0-28538 GCF_032084975.1 Aeromicrobium sp. | reverse complement strand
TTGGGCAGCGTGACCTCGCCACCGGCATCGATGCCACCGTCCGCCGGCGGGACGGCCGGCTCGGTCTCGGCGGGCTGGGTGGGGGCGACCACCGGCTCGGTGGGCGCGGTCGTCGGGGTCGTCGGGTACGGCGCCGACTCGGCCAGGGCAGGCGAGGCGGCCCACACAGAAAGGACCGCCGCAGTCGCGGCGGTCCAGGCGCAGAAGCGTCGGGTCACTGTGCGATGGTACGGGCGGATCCGGCGATTGTCTGACGATTGCGACGGATGTCACCATCAGCCCCACGCGTGCGGGTCGTAGAGTGCGGCGGGTGAACGCGCTTCCCGAGGACCTCGCCCGCATCGCCGACGACGTCCGTGGGTTCCTGCCCGAGGTCGAGGCCGCCGCCCTGCGCGACGCTGCGGCACGCTTCGCCACCGAGGGCGGAGTGATCGTCGAGATCGGCACGTACTGCGGGAAGTCGACGGTTCACCTGGGTCACGTCGCGCGTCAGCACGGCGCCACGCTCGTGACGATCGACCACCACCGCGGCTCGGAGGAGCACCAGGCCGGCTGGGAGTACCACGACGCGTCCCTCGTCGACGCCGAGACAGGCACGTTCGACACGCTGCCGGTGCTGCGCCGCACCCTGTGGGCCGCCGGCCTCGAGGACGTCGTCGTGCCGATCGTGGGCCGCTCGGCCACGATCTCGTCGTGGTGGCGCACGCCCGCCGACCTCGTCTTCATCGACGGCGGCCACACCGAGGAGGCGGCACAGGCCGACTACTCCGGCTGGGCCCCGTGGGTCCGGCCAGGCGGAGCGCTGGCCATCCACGACGTGTTCCCCGACCCGGACGACGGCGGCCAGGCCCCGTTCCACATCTACGAGCGGGCGCTGGCCGACGGCTTCGTCGAGGTCGGCCACACCGACAGCCTGCGCGTGCTGCAGCGTCCCTCCTGACGCGGGTCGACGCGCCGGGCCACATTTGTATAGCGGTTCCCAAAAGAAACCCCGTGAGCGGTAGGCTCAGATCGCCGTCCCGCCCGGGACGGTAGTAAGGGGCGACCCGTGGGACTGTCCGACGAACTCAGCGAAGACGCGATCGCGGTCGGCGTCCACGCCGACGACTGGCGCGACGCCGTGCGACAGGCCGGGGCCCGGCTGACGGCCACCGGCGTCACGACCGACGAGTACACCGACGAGATGATCGCGACGGTCGACAAGCTCGGCCCGTACATCGTGCTGGCACCGGGCATCGCCCTGGCGCACTCCCGGCCCTCGCCGGCCGTGCAGCGCGCCGGGATCTCGTGGCTCCAGCTGGCCGAGCCGGTCGAGTTCGGTCACGAGAAGAACGACCCCGTGTGGCTCGTGGTGGCGCTGGCCGCTCTCGACCACGACGGTCACATCGGACTCATGTCCGCCCTCGCGGCCGTGCTCGGGGACACCGATCTGCTGGCCACACTGCGCGACGCCGACTCGCCGGCGCGCGTCCTCGAGATCCTCTCCACCAACGAAGGACAGAACTCATGAAGATCGTCGCCGTGTGCGGAATGGGCATCGGAACGTCGGTGCTGCTGAAGATGAACGCCGAGAAGGCCCTGCGGGCGCTCGGCGTGGACGCCGACGTCGAGGCTGCCGACATCGGCACCGCCAAGGGCGCCGCGCGGACCGCCCAGATCGTGCTGACCTCGGCCGAGCTGGCCCCCGAGATCGGTGACGTCCCCGCCGAGGTCGTCGTGATCGACAACTTCATGGACGTCGCCGAGATCACCGAGAAGCTGACCCCGCTCGTCTCCTGACGCCGCGGACGAATGACAAGAAAGTAGAACGACATGGACTGGTTGGTCGACGTACTCGACTTCCTCGGGCAAGAGATCCTCAACGTGCCCGCGTACCTCATCGGCATCATCACGGCGATCGGCCTGATCGCCCTCAAGCGGTCCAGCGGACAGGTGATCGGCGGCGGCCTCAAGGCGGCGCTCGGCTTCCTGATCCTCGGTGCCGGCGCGAACGTGGTCGTCGCGTCGCTCGGCCCGTTGGGCGAGATCATCCTCGACGTCACCGGCGCCCAGGGCGTCATCCCGACGAACGAGGTCATCACCGCGATGGCCGCCGAGGAGTACGGCGCGCAGAGCGCATACGTGCTGACGCTCGGCTTCCTGGTGATGCTGGCGCTGGCCCGCTTCACGCCGCTGCGCTACATCTTCCTCACCGGACACCACATGGTGTTCATGGCGCTCATGCTGACCGTCGTGCTGTCGGTGGGCCTCGACGGCAAGAACGACTGGCTGGTCGTCCTCGTCGGCGCGTTCCTGCTCGGTGTGATCATGGTGGTCATGCCGGCGCTCGCGCAGCCGTGGACCCGCAAGATCACCGGCGACGACTCGCTGGCCATCGGCCACTTCGGCACGTTGGGCTACATCGCCGCCGGCGCCTCCGGCCAGGCGGTCGGCAGGAAGAGCCGCTCCACCGAGGAGATCAACTTCCCGCAGGGCCTGAAGTTCCTGCGCGACTCGATGGTCGCCACGGCGCTGTCGATGGTCCTCATCTACGAGGTGTTCGTGGTCTGGGGCCTCATCGCCAGCCCCGAGACGACGAAGGAGCTGCTCGGCGCGGCCGACGCGGGTGCCGCGGTCATGGCCGGCTTCGGTCAGGCCCTGCAGTTCGGCGTCGGCGTCGCGATCATCCTCTACGGTGTCCGCACCGTGCTCGGTGAGCTCGTCCCGGCCTTCCAGGGCATCGCCGAGAAGGTCGTCCCCGGCGCCAAGCCGGCGCTCGACATCCCGATCGTCTTCCCGTTCGGCGCCAACGCCGTGCTGATCGGCTTCCTGGCCTCGTTCGTGGGCGGTCTGGTGACGCTCGCCCTGATCGCCGTGTGGCTGGAGCCGGCCTTCGGCCTCGCGCTGATCCTGCCCGGCATGGTGCCGCACTTCTTCACCGGTGGCGGTGCCGGCGTCTACGGCAACGCCACGGGTGGTCGCAAGGGCGCCGTCGTGGGCGGCTTCGTCAACGGCGTGCTCATCACGATCCTGCCGGCGCTGCTGCTGCAGGTCTTCGGCGCGCTCGGCGACATCAACTCGACGTTCGGTGACGCCGACTTCGGCTGGTTCGGCACGCTGCTCGGCACGAGCTTCCAGGCGGGCTCCGGCGTGGGCATCGTGCTGTGCGTCATCATCGGCGTGGTGCTCGTCGTCGCGGGCTCGATCTACCAGGTCAAGGTCGTGGACTCCGGCTGGACGCCCGGTGCGCAGCGTGACGTGATCCTCGCGGAGGAGGACGCCGCCGCGGCCGAGGCCGCCAAGGAGACGCGGGCGAAGGAGTAGCTCGCGTCCCACCCACGCAGGCCCGTCCCGGAGGGGGCGGGCCTGCGTGCGTTCCGGCTCGGGTCCCGGCCTGCGCGCTCTCCTCCCCCCACTTTTGGAACAGGATTCCTCCGCCGGGACCATCTCGCGCGGAATCCTGCTCCAAAAGTGGGGGATGGGGCCGGGCGGGGCCGTGCGCCTTCGGTGAGCGCTGCGCGAGTCCGCTCGAGTCCGGAGAAAAATCTCAGAGTTGAGTGGAATGGACTCAACTTTCGTACCGTTGACTCTGACATGGACATGAATCACCTCACCACGCGAAGCCAGCAGGCCCTCGCCGCCTCCGTGCAGCAGGCCGCGGCCGCCGGCAACCCCACCGTGGAGCCGGCTCATCTCCTCCACGCACTCCTGACCCAGGACGGCGGCACGGCCGCCCCGCTGCTGACGGCGGCCGGCGTCGATCCCCGGAGCGTCCTGGCGGACGTCGCCCAGGTGCTCGCGAAGCTGCCCAGTGCCAGCGGCTCGACCGTCGGCAACCCACAGCTGGCGCGGGCGACCCACGAGGCGCTGCAGCGCGCGATCGATCTCGCCGGCGAGCTCGGTGACGAGTTCGTCTCCAGCGAGCACCTCGTCGTCGGCATCGCGACCGTCGCCGGCCCCGCGGCCGACACGCTGACGCGTCACGGCGCCACGCCCGACGCGCTGACCGCCGCGTTCGACGCCGTCCGCGGCAGCGCGCGCGTCACCAGCCAGGACGCCGAGGACCAGTACCAGTCGCTCGAGAAGTACGGCATCGACCTGACGGCGCTCGCCCGCGAGGGCAAGCTCGACCCGGTGATCGGCCGCGACGCCGAGATCCGTCGCGTCGTCCAGGTGCTGAGCCGCCGCACCAAGAACAACCCCGTGCTCATCGGCGAGCCCGGCGTCGGCAAGACCGCCGTCGTCGAGGGTCTCGCCCAGCGCATCGTCGCGGGCGACGTGCCCGAGTCCCTGCGTGACAAGCGGCTCATCGCGCTCGACCTCTCGGCGATGGTCGCGGGCGCGAAGTACCGCGGCGAGTTCGAGGAGCGGCTCAAGGCCGTGCTGGCCGAGATCAAGGAGAGCAACGGCCAGGTCGTCACGTTCATCGACGAGCTGCACACCGTCGTGGGTGCCGGTGCCACCGGCGACTCGGCGATGGACGCGGGCAACATGCTCAAGCCCATGCTGGCCCGCGGCGAGCTGCGGATGATCGGCGCGACGACGCTCGACGAGTACCGCGAGTCGATCGAGAAGGACCCCGCGCTGGAGCGCCGCTTCCAGCAGGTCTTCGTCGGCGAGCCCAGCGTCGAGGACACGATCGCGATCCTGCGCGGCCTCAAGGAGAAGTACGAGGCGCACCACAAGGTCGAGATCGCCGATGCGGCCCTGGTTGCCGCGGCGACGCTGTCGCATCGCTACATCCCCGGACGCCAGCTGCCGGACAAGGCCATCGACCTCATCGACGAGTCGTCCAGCCGCCTGCGGATGGAGATCGACTCCAGCCCCGTCGAGATCGACGAGCTCCGTCGCTCGGTCGACCGCCTGAAGATGGAGGAGCTGCACCTGCAGGGCGAGAAGGACGAGGCCAGTCGCGAGCGCCTCGCCGCGCTGCGCCAGGAGCTGGCCGACCAGGAGGAGACCCTGCGGTCGCTCGAGCAGCGGTGGGAGGCCGAGAAGCAGGGCCTCAACGCCGTCGGCGAGATCAAGCAGAACATCGACGAGGCCCGCATCGCCGCCGACCGCGCCCAGCGCGAGGGTGACATGGACACCGCCAGTCGTCTGCTCTACGGCGAGATCCCCGCGATGGAGAAGCAGCTCGCCGAGGCCCAGGCCGCGGAGGAGTCGGCGTCGGCGGACCGCATGGTCCACGAGGAGGTCGGCCCGGACGACATCGCCGAGGTCGTGGCGGCCTGGACCGGCATCCCCACCGGCCGGCTGCTCGAGGGCGAGACAGAGAAGCTGCTGCACATGGAGGACGAGCTGGGCCGGCGCCTCATCGGCCAGCGCGAGGCCGTGCGTGCCGTGTCCGACGCGGTGCGCCGCGCCCGGGCCGGGATCTCGGATCCTGACCGGCCGACCGGCTCGTTCCTGTTCCTGGGCCCGACCGGCGTGGGCAAGACCGAGCTGGCCAAGTCGCTCGCGGACTTCCTGTTCGACGACGAGCGCGCGATCGTGCGCATCGACATGAGCGAGTACTCCGAGAAGCACTCGGTGGCGCGCCTCGTCGGTGCCCCTCCGGGCTACGTCGGGTACGACGAGGGCGGCCAGCTCACCGAGGCGGTGCGTCGTCGCCCGTACTCGGTCGTGCTGCTCGACGAGGTCGAGAAGGCCCACCCCGAGGTCTTCGACATCCTGCTGCAGGTGCTCGACGACGGTCGCCTGACCGACGGCCAGGGCCGCACGGTCGACTTCCGCAACGTCATCCTCGTCCTGACGTCGAACCTCGGCTCGCCCTTCCTGGTCGATCCCGCGCTGGACGACCGCGAGAAGCGGGACAAGGTGATGGAGGTCGTGCGGATGGCCTTCAAGCCCGAGTTCCTCAACCGGCTCGACGAGGTCGTCATGTTCGACGCGCTCGGCGTCGAGGAGCTGACCCGGATCGTCGACCTGCAGCTGGCGTCGCTCGGTCGGCGCCTTGCCGCGCGGCGGATCACGCTCGACGTGACGGTCGCCGCGAAGGAGTGGCTGGCGCTGACGGGCTGGGACCCGTCCTACGGCGCCCGGCCGCTGCGGCGCCTCGTGCAGCAGGCGATCGGCGACCGCCTCGCGCGCGAGCTGCTCTCCGGCGGGATCCGCGACGGGGACACGGTCCTCGTGGACCGCACTCCCGAGGCGGACGGGCTGACCGTTCGCCGCGCCTGACCGCGGGCCGGGGGCTGGGGCGAGTCTGGTTGGATCGTGACATGTCATCGCCCCGGCCCCGGTCCGTCACGCTCGGCTGTGTGTACGGCGGGCTGGGCGGATTCCTGTCGGCGATCGCCCTCATCGAGGCCCTGCGTGGCTGGGGATCGCTCGAGATGCAGGAGGCGCTGCGCACCAGCCTCGACCAGGTAGGGGCCGACCTTGATGTCGATTCCGTGCTGACACCGCTGCGGTGGGGCGCGATGGTGCTGCTGGTGGGGGCCATCGCCGCCACGGTCTTCTCGTTCTATGCGGCCAAGGGCCACCAGGCGTCGCGTGTCGGGCTGACGGTGCTCGCCGCCCTGGCGGGAGTCACCTTCGTGTTCTCCGGGGTGGCCGGCGTCCTCCCCGCCGTGCTGGCGGGCCTGATCGTCTACCTGCTCTGGTCGGCGCCCGCGCGCGAGTGGTTCGCCGTCGTCAACGGACGCACCCCGCTCTCCCTCGGCGCCCAGCCGGCCGTGCCCACGTCGACATCGGACCCGGTCGCACCGCACCGCCGGGACGTCACGGCCCCGCCCCAGGCGCCCCCGGCCTACGACCCGGCCCAGCACGCCCAGCACGCGATGCCCGTCACCGCGCAGGCGCCGACGGGCCGACCGCGTGCGGTCACCACGGCGCTCGTCGTCGCCGGCATCGGCTCGGCGCTCGGGGCAGGTCTCTCGGGCCTCGTGCTGGTGGTGCTCCTCGCGTTGCGGGACCAGGTCGTCGAGCAGTACTCCAGCAACGACCTGCTCCAGAACCAGCTCGACCAGGCCGGTGTGACAGCCGACCAGATGGTCACGTTCGGAGCCTGGCTGTTCGGTGTCTGGGTCGTGGTCTCGGTCGCGGGCCTGGCCGCCACGGCGTGGGCCGCGACGGGCCGCAGCTCCGGGTGGTGGGCCCTGCTGGTCGCGACGATCGTGATGGCCGTGACCGCCGCAATCGGCCTGCCGCTGGGGCTGCTGTGGCTGGTCGGCGGGATCATCGTGGTCGTCCAGCTGCTCAAGCCCGAGGCCAAGGCGTGGTTCCGCCGTACATGACGACTCTCACACGGTGGGTGGCCACCCGTCGTGTGGAGCTATGAAATTTCCGCACTACTCTTGAATTCATGGCTGAAACGCGCGCGACCGTCCGTCCTCACGTCGTCGTCGTCGGCGGCGGGTTCGGTGGACTGGCCCTCGTCCGCAAACTCGCGAAGACCGACGTCGACATCACCCTGGTCGACCGGCACACCTACAACACCTTCCAGCCGCTGCTCTACCAGGTGGCCACCGCCAGCCTGAACCCCGGCGACATCACGTGGTTCCTGCGGGCCGTCCGCTCCAAGCAGGACAACGTCCGCTTCCTCAAGGGCACCGTCGTCGAGATGGACCACGAGGCCAAGACCGTCCTGCTCGACGGCAACATCACCGTCACCTACGACTACCTCGTGCTGGCCAACGGCGTCACGGCCAACTTCTTCGGCATCCCCGGTGCCGAGGAGTTCGCGATGCCGCTGTACCGCCGCTCGCAGGCCCTCGCCCTGCGAGACCTGATCTTCGCCAACCTCGAGGACGCGGCCGTCAACGGCCAGGACCGCGACCTGCGTGTCGTGGTGGTCGGCGGCGGCGCCACAGGTGTCGAGACCGCGGGCGCGCTGGCCGAGATGCGCAACCTCGACATGCCCACGACGTACCCCGAGCTGGACAAGCGGCGCATCCACATCTCCCTGGTGGAGATGGGCGAGCACGTCCTGGCGCCGTTCCACCCGAAGCTGCGGGACTACGCCAAGGGCGAGCTGGTCAAGCGCGGCATCGACCTGCGCCTGAGGACGGCGGTGAAGGAGGTCAAGCGCGATGGCGTGCTCATCGAGCACGAGGGCGAACAGGAGTTCCTGGACGCCGGCATCGTCGTGTGGGCCTCCGGTGTCGCGGCGCACGACGCCGTGAACCACTGGGACCTGCCGCAGGGCCGAGGCGGTCGCATCGAGGTCGACGAGCACCAGCAGGTCCGTGGCCTGCCCGACGTCTTCGCGATCGGCGACGTGTCCATCAACCCCGACTCGCCGCTGCCCCAGCTGGGCCAGCCGGCGATCCAGGGCGGCAAGCACGTCGCGAAGGTCATCGAGGCCCGCCTGTCCGGCAAGGCCATGCCCAAGCCGTTCAAGTACTTCGACAAGGGCACGATGGCCACGATCGGCCGCGCGTCCGCCATCGCCGAGGTCCGCTACCTGCCGCGTCTCAAGGGCTTCCCGGCCTGGTTCATCTGGGTCACGGTCCACGTCGCGCTGTTGCTGGGCAACCGCAACCGCTTCGCCACGATGACCAACCTGTCCCTCAAGTACCTGCTGTGGCGCAGCCACAACGCGATCGTCGGCGAGACCCCGTACGTCATCGCGCACGAGCCGAAGGTGGTCGTGGGCTACGAGGCCGAGGTCGTGTCGCGCAGGGCTGCCAAGAAGTCCTCCGCCAAGAAGGTCGCCCGCAAGTCGATCTCGAAGAAGGCGCAGGTCCGCAAGGCGGTCGCCCAGCAGACCCTCGACGAGATCGACGAGCCGCGCTCCTGAGGCGCACGTCCCGGCGTCGGGGCGTGCTGCGCGCCGTTCTAGTCTGAGGACCATGACTGAGTGGACCGCCTCCGGCGACTGGACCGACATCCGTTACGAGACCACCGACGACGGCATCGCGAAGATCACGATCTGTCGCCCCGAGGTCCACAACGCGTTCCGGCCCCAGACGATCCGCGAGATCTCGCGGGCCCTCACCGTCGCCCGTGACGACGAGTCCGTCGGCGCCATCATCCTGACCGGCGAGGGTGAGCGGGCGTTCTGCTCCGGCGGCGACCAGCGCGTCCGCGGCGACTCGGGCTACAAGTCCGACGAGGGTGCCACCGGCCGGTTCGACGTCACCGACCTGCACGTCCAGATGCGTCGCACCCCCAAGCCGATCGTCGCCGCGGTCGCCGGCTGGGCGATCGGCGGCGGCCACGTCCTGCACCTGGTCTGCGACATGACGATCGCCGCCGACAACGCGCGCTTCGGCCAGGTCGGACCGAAGGTCGGCTCGTTCGACGGCGGCTACGGCGCCAGCATCCTGTCCGATCTCGTCGGCCCCAAGAAGGCCAAGGAGATCTGGTTCCTGTGCCGCCAGTACGACGCGCAGCAGGCCATGGAGATGGGCCTGGTCAACACGGTCGTGCCGCTGGCCGACCTCGAGGCCGAGGCCGTGGCGTGGTGCCGCGAGATGCTGCGCCTCTCGCCGTGGGCGCTGCGCCTGTCGAAGCTCAGCTTCCACGCGCACGAGGACGGCTACGCCGGGATCCAGCAGCTGGCGCACGACGCCAACCTGCTGTTCTACGGACAGGCCGAGGCCCAGGAGGGCCGCGACGCCTACAAGGAGAAGCGCACCCCGGACTTCAGCCGGTTCCCGCGGCGGCCGTGACGGTTTCCCCGGTTAACCGGGGAAGCCGTCACTTCACGAGGGTTGCGATCCTCGAGAAGTGACAGGAAACCTCGCTCAGTGGGTGCCGAGCCCACGTTTCGAGAGGGTTGCCCGCGTCAATTTCGCGTGACGATCGGGCCGTAAACACAACTTGCTCTTCCCCCACCGGGGTAACTGGCGTCACAATCGGGACACTCAACCCCCGGCGGTGTTCGAGTCGCCGGTTCTCCCGAAGGGAAGTTCAACCGTGCGCACGACCCGCTTTCTGGGGGTGGCCGCGAGCGTTTCACTGCTGGCGACCATGCTGGGCTCCGTTCCGGCAACGGCCCAAGACCCCTCACCCTCCCTGCCCACCGTCCGATCGGTTCCCGAGTCGCTGACGACCGGATCCCTCACCGCGAAGGCCGCCCGCGCCGCCGCAGCGGAGGATGAGCCCGAGGGCTCGTTGCCGATGCCGTCGTCGTACCCGACCCAGCCCAAGCTCAAGGTCTACCCCGATGCCCAGCCCGACGCGGCCGACACCGGCAACCTGATCGGCTACGACGACATCGCGCCGCGCCTGCAGGACATCATGCGCGGCACGAATCGCGTCTCGACCCAGATCGTGGGGGAGTCCACGCAGGGTCGTGAGCTGTACCTCGTGACCGTCACCGCTCCGGAGGACGAGGCGCAGACCGCGCAGCAGACGGCGTGGCGCAAGAAGATCCGCCAGAACCCGGAGGCGGCCGCCGCGGACGCCGACCTCGAGGCGGGCTACAAGACCCCGATCTGGATCAGCTCGAACATCCACGGCAACGAGTGGGAGGGCACCGACGCGTCCCTGGACTACATCGAGGAGCTCGCCACGGCACCGTGGCAGGACGTGAGCAAGCTGCTGAGGAACCACCGTCTGTACTTCAGCGTGGTGCTCAACCCCGACGGCCGCACGATCGGCCAGCGGCCCACGGCGCTGAACCTCGACGCCAACCGCGACATGATCACGAACACGACGCCCGAGTCGACCTCGTTCGTGCGCACCGCCCACGCCGTGCAGGCCCTCTACGCGGCCGACTTCCACGGGTACACGGGCGTCCTGCAGATCGAGCCGTGCGGTCCGCCGCACGGTGACGACTACGAGTACGACCTGTTCATCCCGCACGCCTACGCCGCGTCCCTGAAGGTGGAGCGTGACGTCGTCGACGCCGAGATCCCGGGCAACACGTACTACAACGTGGTGACCGATGAGGTCGTGAGCGAGAACACGAGCGACGACACCGACCACATCCGGATCCCCTACCGCGACGTCCCGACCGGCTGGGACGACTTCCCGCCGATCTTCACCGCGCAGTACGCCGCGTTCACGGGAGCGGTGAGCAACACGGTGGAGCTGCCGAAGGGCCGTCCCAACAACGGCTCCCAGACGCCCGCGAGCGCGACGATCAACGTGGCCGTCGCGGAGCAGACGATGAAGAGCATCGTCGACTACGTGGCGCAGAACGACGCCGCCATGCTGGCCGACCAGGTGGAGTTCTTCCGCCGGGCCAACGTCGGTGCGGAGCGCGTCGCGCTGACGCAGGAGAACATCGCCGATGTTCCGGGCCCCGACCAGTGGAAGCCGCTCTGGAACGACTCGGACGACCAGACGCCCGTGCAGTACCCGCGGGCCTTCGTCATCCCGGTCGGTGACGGCCAGCGGTCGATCTCGGACGCCCGCCGACTCGTCTCGAGCCTGCTGATGCACAACATCGCGGTCCGGCGCCTCGACGCGCAGGCCACCCTGGACGGCACGCCGTACCCGGCGGGCTCGTACGTGGTGGACATGACGCAGCCCAACCGCAACCTCGCACACGCGCTGCTCGCGCCCGGCTCTGACATCTCGAACAAGCCGGGGATCCTGAGCATGTACGACGTGTCCGCCTGGAGCTGGGGCCACCTGTGGGGCGTCGACGTCGACGCCGTCGGGACGACGGGCCAGGGCACGCTGCCCGCCAGCACCCGCGTCACCACCGGCAACGCTGACGGCTCGGTCGCCTCGGGCTCCCACCTCACGTTCGAGCTCGCGGGAGTCAACGACTTCCGCACGCTGAACGCGCTGCTGGAGGACGAGATCGCCGTGTCGGTCCTGGCCGACGGCTCCGCGATCGTCGCCGCGAGCGACGCGGAGGACGCGTTGGAGGACGCGGCCGAGGAGTTCGACGTGGACGTCGACAAGGCCACGGCCGCCGAGATCGCCCAGTTGTCCGACGAGTCGACCAAGGGACTGGAGGATCTGACGATTGGCTACACCGGCAGTCAGGACGACCTGCTGTCGCTGACGCAGCTCGGCTTCGACGACCTGAGGGCACTGACGGCGGCGTCGATCAACGCCAACCCGTCGATCCTCGACGGCGTCGACGTGCTGTGGCTCGGTGGCTCGCTCAACTTCGGCGACTCGCCGACGGCAGGGAGCGCGGCGGTCCAGGCGTTCGTCGACGCCGGCGGCAGCATCGTCGGCCGCACCGCGAACGCCTTCAACGCGGCCAGGACCTTCGGCATCATCGCCGGCGGCACCGCCGTGATCGGCAACAACTCCGGCAACGGCATCGTCACCGTCGACACCGCGGCGGACGGCGTGCTCGCGCCGTACGCGCAGGAGTACGCGTTCGTGTACCCGGCCACGTGGTTCACGGGCCTGGCGGAGTCGGTGAAGGTCGAGCAGTCCTACACGGCCGATCCGCTGCTGTCGGGCCACTGGCGCGACACGAACGGATCGAACGGGCCGGGCTCCGCGGCCGGCCAGGCCGCGGCGGTCTCGAGCGAGATCGAGTCCGGTGCCCGGGCGTTCGTGTTCGGCACCGCGCCGTTCTACCGCACGCACACCAAGGGCGGCCAGAGCCAGGCGGCGCGCGCGCTGTTCTGGGCTGCGCCCGAGGGTGAGGGCGTGAAGGCGCCGGTCGCCACGACGACGTCGCTGCGGGTCGGCGGCTCGGCCGTGTATCCGAAGGCGGTGAGCGCGACGGTCACGGTGACCGCCGCGGACGCCTCCGCCCCGAAGGGCACGGTCGAGGTGCGTGAGGGCGGCAAGGTCCTCGCGTCCCGCACGCTCAACGCGACCGGCTCGGTCACGCTGGCCGTCAAGGGCCTCAAGCCGGGGACCCGTCGCCTGACGGCGGCGTTCGTCCCGGCCGAGGGCAGCGGCTACGTCGGGTCGACCTCGACGGCGACCACCGTGAAGGTGTTCAAGGCGGCGTCCCGGACGGCGGTCAGGGCCAAGGCGCTCGGGAAGGGCAAGGTCCGCGTGACGGTCGCGGTCAAGGCCGGCTCGGTCAAGGCCACCGGCAGGGTCCGGGTCCGGGTCGCCGGCAAGACCCGTGTGGTCACGCTGAGGAACGGCCGCTCGACGGTCACCGTCACGGTGGCGCGCGGTCAGCGCAAGGTGATCGCGAGCTACCTCGGCTCGGGCCTGATCAGGCCCAGCGCGAAGGCGGTCACCGTCCGCGTGCGGTGAGTCGGTGACAGGGGGCGTCGGCGTTCGCGCCGGCGCCCCCTCGTCGTCCCTAGGCCGAGGCGGGCACCGAGCGGACGTGGTGACGGCCGAGCGGCAGGATCATGGGGCGGCCGCTCGTCGGGTCGGTCATGACCTGCGCGTCGAGGCCGAAGACCACCTTGACGGTGTCCTGCGTCAGCACCTGCTCGGCGGAGCCCTGGGCGTGGATCATCCCGTGGTGCACCGCGACGAGGTGATCGGCGTACCGCGCCGCGAGGTTGAGGTCGTGCAGCACCATCGCGATCGTCGTGCCGCGCGTGCGGTTGAGGTCCGTGAGCAGGTCCAGCACCTCGACCTGGTGGCACACGTCGAGGAACGTCGTGGGCTCGTCGAGCAGGAGCACCTCGGTCTGCTGGGCGAGTGCGAGGGCGATCCACACACGCTGGCGCTGGCCACCGGAGAGCTCGTCGACGACCCGGTCGGCTAGGGCGATCACGCCGGTGGCCTCGAGCGCGTCCGCGATGATCGCGTCCTCGGCGTTGGTCCAGCGGGCGAACGCCCGGCGGTGTGGGTGGCGTCCCTGGGCGACCAGCTCGGCCACCGTGATGCCCTCGGGTGCGATCGGGGACTGCGGGAGCAGGCCCAGTCGGCGGGCGACCTGCTTCGTCGGCAGGCCGTGGATGTCGCTGCCGTCGAGCAGGACGCGGCCCGACGTGGCCGGCAGCAGCCGCGCCATGCCGCGCAGCAGCGTGGACTTGCCGCACGCGTTCGCGCCGACGATGGTCGTGATCCGTCCCGTGGGCAGCTCGAGGTCGAGGTCCGTGACGACGGGCCGGTCTCCGTAGCCGAGTGTCAGTGACTCGGTGGTCAAGGTGGTGGTCACAGGGAGCCTCCCGTGCGTTGGGTGCGGATCAGCAGGTAGATCAGGAACGGGGCGCCGAGCGCGCCGGTGACGACGCCCACGGGATAGCGGGTATCGAACGCGTACTGGCCGATCAGGTCGGCCGCCAGTACCAGGGTCGACCCGACGAGGGCAGAGGGCAGCATGAGCGAGCCACGGTGCCCGACGAGCCGGGTGGCGATGGGACCGGCCATGAAGGCCACGAACAGGATCGGTCCGGTCGCCGCGGTGGCGAACGAGGCCAGCGTGACCGCCACCAGCACGAGCAGCCGACGAGTGGTCTCGACGGGCACGCCGAGCCCGGCCGCGAGGTCCTCGCCGAGGCGCAGCAGGGCCAGTCGCGGACCGAGCAGCAGCAGGATCGGGACCAGCACCACGAAGGGCACGCCGATCATCGCGACGTCGTCCCACGAAGCGAGGTTGAGGCTGCCGTTGAGCCAGCGCATCGCGCGCTGGAGGTCGAGTTCGTTGGCGTAGACCAGCAGGTACGAGGTGAAGCTGTGCAGCATCGCGGCGATGCCGATGCCGACGAGGATGAGCCGGGTGCCGACGGCCTTGCCGCTGGCGGCGAGGCCGTAGATCAGCACGGCGGTGGCGATGCCCGCGACGACGGCCCCGAACGAGACGACCGCGCCACTGGCGCCCAGCACGACGATCGAGAACAGTGCGGCGGCGTTGGCGCCGTTGGTGATGCCGATGATGTCGGGGCTGGCGAGCGGGTTGCGCAGCATCGTCTGGAACGTGATCCCGGCCAGGCCGAACGCGGCACCCACCAGGATCGCCAGTACCGCTCGAGGGAGCCGCAGCTCACCGACGATGAACGAGGCGCCCGGCACGATCTCACCGCGCAGGACGGCCCACACCTCGACGAGCGAGTAGACCGGGTCGCCGGCGACCAGCGCGACCACGAACAGCGCGACCAGCGTGAGGGCCAGCGCCGCGACGGCCCCGTTCGCCCGGCGGGCACCGCGGGCGCGCGTGGCGCGTACGCGCTCGGCGGGGGTGGGAGCTCTCATGCGGCACCTCCGGTGCGGCGCAGGACGACCCACAGGAAGACCGGGCCGCCGATCAGGGCGGTGATGACGCCGACGTCGATCTCACCGGGGCGTCCCAGCACGCGCCCGACGACGTCGGCCAGGGTCAGCAGGGTGGCGCCGGCGACGGCGGAGACGGGCAGCAGCCAGCGGTGGTCGGCACCGACCAGCAATCGGCACAGGTGCGGGACGATCAGGCCGACGAACCCGATCGGACCGGCCAGCGCGGTGGCGGCACCACACAAGATGATGGCGCCGCTCGCGGCGATCAGTCGGGTCCGCACGACCGGGACGCCGAGTCCCGATGCCGTCTCGTCGCCCAGCGCGAGGATGTTCAGCGACCGGGCGCTGATCAGGCAGATCGCCCCGCCGACCACCAGGATCGGCAGGACGAGCAGGGTGTCCGAGGTCTCGGCGCGACCCACGCTGCCCACCTGCCAGAACCGGAAGACCCGCATGACGTCGATGCGTGGCAGCAGGATCGCGCTGGACAACGAGGTGAACGCGGCGGTGATGATCGCGCCCGCGAGCGCCAGCTTCAGCGGGGTCGGGCCGCCGGGGCCGAGTGACCCGACGGTGTAGACGAAGACCGCGGCGATGGCGGCTCCGGCGAGAGCGAAGCCGATGTACTCGGGCATCGTGGCCGCGCCCGTGAAGGCGATGCCCATGACGACCAGCAGCGACGCCCCGGAGTTGATGCCCAGGATGAACGGGTCGGCCAGCGGGTTGCGCGTCACCGCCTGCAGAACCGCACCGGCGACGCCGAGCGCGGCACCCACCAGGATCGCCAGGACGGTGCGCGGCACGCGTGAGCGGATCGCCGCGGAGGTGACGTCGTCGCCGTCGCCGGCCAGGGCGGTCCAGACGTCACTCAGGCTGACGACCCGCGCACCGAACGCGACGGAGAGGAAGATGGAGGCCGCCAGCGCGACGAGGGCGACGACCAACCACCACGAGGGATGCCGCGTTCGTGCGGCACCCCTCGTGGTCGGTTCGGTCGTCGTGCTCACTTCACCTTCGCCGCGGCGTCGGCCAGGAGCGTGACGTACTCATCGAGCATCCACGGGATGGACAGGGCCGAGGGCGACACGGCCGCGGCGAGCGGCGTGTTGTCCTTCAGCAGGGCGGCCGAGCCGCGCTCGAACGCGGTGACCTTGCCCAGCAGGGGATCCGCCTGGACCTTCTTGAGCGCCGCGTCGTCGCCGTAGCCGACGAAGACGTCGGCACCGTTGAGCTCGTCGGCCTTCTCGGCGCTGATCTCGAGGAAGAACTTGTCGCTGTCCTTCGACGCGTCGACGAAGTCGGGCGTCTCAAAACCGAGGTCGTTGAGGAAGGAGGCGCGCGTGTCGTGCGCCGTGTAGTAGCCGACCTTGCTCAGGTCGCTCGGGTCGATCCAGCTCATGACGGCCGACTTGCCCTCGATCTCGGGGCGGTCCGCGGTGGCGTCGTCGATCTGCTTCTCGAGGTCGGCGATCATGGCGTCGGCCTCGTCGGTCTTGCCCAGGGCCTCGCCGGTGAGCTCGATGGCCTGGCGCCACGTGGTGCCCCACGCCTTGTCCGGGTAGGCGACGGTCGGCGCGATCTTGCTGAGCGTCTCGTACTCCTCCTTCGTCAGGCCGGAGTTCGGGGCGAGGATCAGGTCGGGCTCGGTCTGGGCGACCGCGGCCGCGTCGATGCCGTCGGTCTCGTCGTACATCGCCGGGGTCTCGCCGCCGAGCTCGTCGATCGCGTCCTTGACCCACGGATGGATGCCGTCGGTGTCGTCGTCGCCGTAGGTCGCCTTGGGCATGCCCACGGGGACGACGCCGAACGCCAGCGCCGTGTCCTGGTTCGACCAGGCGACCGTGGCGACGCGCTGGGGCTCGCTGGGGATCTCGGTGGTGCCGAAGGCATGCTCGACGGTGACGGGGAAGCCGTCGCCGGAGGAGCCGGCGGAGTCCGAGTCGTCGTCGGAGGAGGCGCAGGCGGTGAGGCCGAATGCGAGGGCCGCAGCGGCGAGGATGCGAGTGAGGCGCAACGGAGTGCCTTTCATGGCGTGGAGGTTAGGCCCGAGTAAGTAAGGCAAGGCTAATCCAACATGGTGGTCCGCGTCACCTGGGGTCCCCCGCTCGCGCGGTGTGAGGTGAGACACGGCGGGGGGCCGTCGCACGGTGCTGGACGGTGCGCCGCCGGTAGCGTGGGGCCATGCCCGGACTGGACTTCGACCCGCTCGAGCGTGCCGGTGAGCTGTGGGAGGAGCGGGTCGGCGACGCGACCTCGATGCGCCTGGCGACCTCGATCATGCGGGTGCACCAGATCCTGTCGGCACGCCTGGACGCCACGCTGAAGCCGTTCGGGATCACCTTCGCGCGCTACGAGGTGTTGCGCCTGCTGTCCTTCAGTGCCGCGGGCTCACTGCCGCTGTCGAAGATCGGTGAGCGGCTCATGGTGCACCCGACATCCGTGACGAACCTGATCGACCGCCTCGTGGCCGACGGCCTGGTGGACCGCAGGGTCGACGAGCGGGACCGCCGCCGCGCGCTCGCCTCGCTGACTGATGCGGGCGAGCGCGTGCTCGAGGAGGCGACGGACGCGCTCACCGGGGTCGAGTTCGGCCTGGGCGCGATGGACGCCGAGCGGCAGCGCACGATCCACGAGCTGCTGACGCCCCTGCGCCGCGACGACTGGGGCTCCTGACCTGACGTTGTGTCGGTCTGGCCCATATCTGGGCGGAACCGACGGAAGGTCCGTCGCTCACAACGCGAAGCGCCGGCCCACCCGAAGGTGGACCGGCGCTCAGGGGTTCAGCAATCAGATCCTGATCGCGCGCGTCTTGCCGCCCTGGACCTTGAGGGTCGTGGGGACGAGCAGGCGGTACTTGCGCTTACCGCCGTGACGCAGCGAGAAGGACTTGTTGCCCTTCTTGTTGACCTTCACGTTCTTGAGGGTCTTCCACTTCTTGCCCTTCTTGACCTGCACCTTCACCTTGTGCTGGACCTTCACGTAGCGGGCACCGTTGTACGAGCGGATCTTCTTGACGTTGAACGTCAGCTTGCTGCCGCGACGCTTGATCGCGAGGCCGCCGCGGTAGTGCAGCGGCTGGCGGACGCGGAAGCTGACGGCGTTCGGTGCCGTGTACGTCGCGGTCCCGTCGTACTTGCGGAACGTGACCTTGGAGATCGTGTAGACGCCCGAGCCCCACGCGGTGGGGATGCTGGCATAGGTGCCGTCGTACAGGCTGATCCCGGTGGTGCGGCCACCCTTGGTCAGGTGAGCGGTGGGGATGCTGCTCCACCCGTCGGGGATGTTGTAGTTGATGGCGGCGGACCGCAGGTACGTCGTCCTGCCGTACGTGCTCAGGACGCCGGGGCGGACCTGCAGGGTCGTGATCGACGGCGTGGCAGC
Organism: Aeromicrobium sp.; assembly: GCF_032084975.1. GTDB lineage: Bacteria > Actinomycetota > Actinomycetes > Propionibacteriales > Nocardioidaceae > Aeromicrobium. The sequence continues at coordinate 10,175 of NZ_DAMDLR010000033.1, read as the reverse complement.
CGGGTTGCGCGTGATCGCGGACGGCGTGCGGGTCGGAGCCGAAGCGGCCGACTCGGTCGACAGCGTGGCGGAGGCCGACTCACCCGCCGAGGCGGAGACCGGCGAGGCCAGCGAGATGGTCATGGCGGCGGCCGCGGCAAGCGCGACCTGGGTGAAGCGTCTGTTCATGGGACTCCCCGAGACGAAAATGATGGGTGTGGCAGCAGCAGTCTGCCATGACCATGGGAGAACCGCCCGAAAGAACCAGCGAGTCTTCGCCGGCCGTTCATCCGGCGGACGAATGGGCCACGTGGCTCAGGTCAGCATCGAGGTGCCGAGCGACGCCTCCGGAACGCCCAGCCCCTCGACGAGGTCCAGCGCATGCGGGCGCAGCTTGTCCAGCAGGTCGTTGAGCTCGCGTGACACGGCCTTCGCGCGGTGGTCGCTGATGCGGTTGTGCTCCATGAACCACGCCTTGTCGCGCTCGATCACCGACAGCGCGTAGAGCGAGCAGACGTCGCGCAACACGTCGGCGGCCGCGTCGTCCTCGCACCGGGCGATGCCGGCGGTGAAGGCCTCGAGCACGATCCGGTCGATGTGCACCTGGCCGATCCTGACGACGTGGTCCTGCGCCGCGTTGAACACCTCGAACGCCTTGGCCTGGTCCTTGCCGGCCCGGCGCAGGCGTCGGGCGGCGGTCTCGATGACGTGCTGCTCGCGGTCCTCGAACAGCTCCAGCTGCGTGCCGCGGTCGAGCAGGTTGTGGTCGTCGTCGCTCGAGCGCGCGTCGATCAGGCGCTGGATGAGCTGGGCGGCCGCCGTGCGCTCCTTGACCGTCTCGGCCACGGTTCCCGCGGCGAACCGCACCATGCCGACGGGGTCGAGGCCCGTGACCTCCTTGGAGTACGAGGTCAGCAGCTCCTTCGCGACCATCTGCAGCAGGACGACGTTGTCGCCCTCGAACGTCGTGAAGACGTCGCTGTCGCCGCGCAGCGTCGTGAGGCGGTTGTCGGCCATGTAGCCCGCGCCCCCGCACGCCTCGCGGCACTCCTGGATCGCTCGGGTGGCGAACTCGGTCTGGACGGCCTTGAGGCCGGCGGCCCGCCCCTCGAGCTCGCGCTGGGCGTGCGGATCGGGCTCGTCCTCGGTCTGCAGGCGGTGCATGCGGGCGACGAGCTGGTTGTGCGCGAACCGCAACGCGTACGCCTCGGCCAGCAGGGGTAGCAGACGGCGCTGGTGCATGCGGTAGTCGAGCAGGACGACCTCCTCGCCCGGAGCGCCCTCGAACTGGCGGCGCTGCAGCGCATACCGCAGCGCGATGCTGAGGGCGACTTCGGCGGACGCGCGGGCCGCGCCGCCGACGCTGACGCGGCCGCGGATGAGGGTGCCGATCATCGTGAAGAAGCGCGCGTTGCGGCTCTCGATCGGGGAGGAGTAGACGCCACCCTCGTCGACATTTCCGTACCGGTTGAGCAGGTTCTCGCGGGGGACGCGGACCTGGTCGAACATGATGCGCCCGTTGTCGACGCCGCCCAGCCCACCCTTGTAGCCGCAGTCGCTGGTCGTGACGCCGGGCAGGTCGTCGCCGTTCTCGTCGCGGATGGGCACGACGAAGCAGTGCACGCCGTGGTCCTCGCCGAGCGTGACCAGGCGCGCGAACACCGCGGCGACGCGGGCATGCGCGGCAGCCCCGCCGATGTAGTCCTTGCGCGCCGACGGGGTGGGGGAGTGGATCACGAACTCCTCCGTCGCCGGGTCGAACGTGGCCGTCGTCTCGAGGCTCTGGACGTCGCTGCCGTGGCCGGTCTCGGTCATCGCGAAGCAGCCGAGCAGGTCGAGGTCGATCAGCGGTCGGATGTACCTCTCGTGGTGCTGCTCGGTGCCGAGGTTCTCGATCGCCCCGCCGAACAGGCCCCACTGGACGCCGGCCTTCACCATGAGGGACAGGTCGAACTGGGCCAGCATCTCGATGCCGGTGACGGCCATGCCCGGGTCGCCGGTACCGCCGTTCTCGACGCGGAATCCCGCCGCCGGGATGCCGGTCGGGACGAGCTGCTTCATCTGGCCCAGCACGCGCTCGCGGGCCTCGTCGAGGCTGAGGGACATGTCGTAGGCCAGGTCCATCTCGGAGAGCTCGGCTCGGCTCTGCTCGCGCACGTGCCGCCACTTGCCGTCGATCGCCCGCCGCAGTTCGTCACCGAGAGTCATGCGATCAGGGTAGTGCGGCGGGCCGACGCCGACACGCGGACGAGACCGGTGCCGGCGTGGGCCGAGCGTCCGTCGGCTGGTACTCCTGAGGCATGGCGTTCCTGTCCTCGCTGCTCGTCGCGGTGCTCCTGGCGGGCTCGCCGGTCACTCCTCCACCCGCAGGAGGCGTCGCCGACTACCAGCTGGGCGGGGCGTACCGGCCCGCCGCGAAGGTCGACATCGTGACGCGCGACCGGACCGAGCGGCCGGCGCGAGGGGTGTACTCGATCTGTTACGTCAACGCGTTCCAGACGCAGCCCGGCACCTTGCGCTGGTGGCGGGCGAAGCACCCGGGACTCCTGCTGCGCGACGGTCGGGGGCGTCTCGTCCGCGATGCGGGGTGGCCGGACGAGGTGCTGCTGGACCTGCGGACGCCGAAGAAGCAGGTGGCGGCGGCCAAGGTCGTGCGACGCTGGTTCGCCGGTTGCGCGCGGAAGGGCTACCGAGCGGTCGAGCCGGACAACCTCGACTCGTGGACGCGCTCGCATCGACTGCTCGGTCGGTCCCATGCCCGCACCTATGCGAGGCGGCTCGTGAAGGCGGCGCACGCCGAAGGCCTCGCCATCGCCCAGAAGAACGCGGTGGAGCTGGACGGCCGGCGGCTCGGCTTCGACTTCGCCGTCGCGGAGGAGTGCGAGGTCCACCGTGAGTGCCGCCGGTACCGCCGGATGTACGGCCGTCAGCTGATCGAGATCGAGTACACCGACAACGGCCGCAAGGCCTTCAGGCGGGCGTGCCGTCTGCGGGGCGGCGGCAGGACGTCGGTGCTGCTGCGCGATCGCGACGTCGTTCCCCGGGGCACACGGGGCTACGTCTACCGGACCTGCTGAGCCGCGGCCCCCGCCGCGCCAGATGTGTCGACTTCGGCACATTCGAGAGGCGGAAAAGGTGCGGAACTCCACACATCTCGTCCCCCGGCGGGGGAGGGGCCCCATCAGTGTTAGCCTGCGGCCACAACCACACACCTTCCGCAGTCCCAGGGAAAGCCGGTGAGATTCCGGCGCTGACCCGCAACCGTGAGTCCGACCGAGGTCGGCCAGCCGGAGCACCTGCCTGGCGGAACCGACCTGTCGCTGTCGAGGAACGCAGCGGGCGGAGCCGAGACTCGCATCTCGCCCTTCCCGTCCTGTGCAGCGGGAAGGAACCCCCCGATGAACTCACTCCTGCGCCGACGCGCCCTGGCGGTCATCGCCGGCGGCGCCGTCGCCCTCTCGACGGCCGTCGCCGTCACGCCCACCGCCACGGCCGCGCCGAACAGCGAGGCCGCCGCGGTCCGCTGGCTCGAGAAGTCGCTGACCGACGGCCTGGCCGTCTACGAGACCAACTTCGGCCCCTTCACCGACTACGGCCTGAGCCTCGACGTGATCCAGGCGCTGAGCGACCTCGGCGCAGCGCCCGCCACCCGGGCGGCGATCCTGGCCACCGTCACCGAGAACCTCGACTCGTACGTCACGCCCCCGCCCTCCGAGTGGGGCTACGCCAGCGGCGGCGCCGGCAAGTTCACCCACACGGCGATCCGAGCCGGTGCGAACCCGCGCAACGTGGGCTCGCGAGACCTCGTGGCCGAGCTCGAGGACGCCACGGCCGAGACGGGCGAGTCGGAAGGCACCTACGGCGGTGTCGGCCAGGCATGGGCGACCCGTGGGCTGGTCGCGGCCGACAGCGCGGAGAAGGCGGCCTCCGCCGAGTTCCTCGCGTCCAAGCAGTGCGACGACGGCGGGTTCCTGCAGGACTACGCCCAGCCGTGCCCGTCGACCGTCGCGGTGGACGCGACCGCGTTCGCCGTCTTCGCGCTGTCCGAGGCGAAGGCCTCCGGCGTCGCCGGCCTCGAGGACGACATCGACCAGGCGCGGTCGGCCCTGCTCGCCGCCCAGGCCGCAGACGGCTCGTTCGTGGGCGACGGCACGCCGAACACCAACTCCACGGGCCTGGCCGCCCAGGCCCTGGACCTGCTCGGCGAGTCGGCCGCGGCCACGAAGGCGGCCCGGTGGGTCGCCGGGCACCAGCTCACGGACGCCACGGCGACGGGCAAGCTGGCGGGCAACAGCGGAGCGATCGCCTACAACCAGGCAGCGGTGGCGGCTGGTCGGAACTTCGGCATCGACGCCATCGACCTCGGTCCATGGCTGCGCGCCTCGGCGCAGGCGGCGCCCGCGCTCGCCCTGCTCGCAGGACCCGCGCGGACCGCCGTCGCCGGACCGGCGTTCGGCGCCGCGGGCCGGACCATCAAGGTCGCCGTCGCCGGACTCGAGCCGGGCTGGAGCGCCAAGGCGGCCGTCTCGGGTGGCTCCACCGCGACCGCCCTCGTCCAGGCCAACGGGCGCGCCACCTTCGCCGTCCGCCTGCCCAAGGGCACCGCGAAGCGGACGGTCACCATCACCGATGCGACCGGACGCAAGGTCGGCGTCAAGACGGTGAGCGTGCTGGGCGCCAAGAGGCTGAGCCCCAAGATGAAGAAGAACGTCAAGCGCAAGAAGGTCCAGCGAGTCGTCGTGCGCGGCTTCGCCGCGGGCGAGCCCGTGCAGGTCCGCTTCCGCGGCAAGCTCGTCAGGACCGGCAAGGCCAACAGGAACGGCAACCTCGTCCGCACGTTCCGCGTCGGGACCAAGCTGGGCAAGGCCAAGGTCGTGGTCCGCGGCATGTACGCGAACCGCAAGGGTGTGAAGACCTTCCGGGTCGTGAAGTGATCCTTCGTTCCTTCCGCATGCTGGCGGCGGTCCTGCTCGGGGCCGCCGCCGGCGTCGTCGCTGTGGCCGCTCCTGCCCACGCGGCGGCCTGCTCGCCCGGGACCGGCGTCACCGTGGTCGTCAACAGCGGCGTCAGGTGTGACGCCGACGGTGGCACCGGCGAACGTGCCACCACGAACTTCGCCGACGCCGGCCACTCGTTGACCTTCGCCAGTCGATCCGGCGGGTTCGTGTGCCGCGTCGACGGACAGCCGTCCGACGACCCCTGCACCGAGGCATCGCCGGCCGATGCGTACTGGGCGCTGTTCTGGTCCGATGGCAGCTCCGGGACGTGGTCCTATGCCAGTCTCGGGGTCAGCTCCCTGCGCGTGCCGAAGGGCGGCGCGGTCGCCTTCGTGTTCCAGAGGTCCTCGTCGAAGACGTTCCCGTCCGTCCCTGCGCCGGTCGCGACTCCCACCGCGTCGCCGGGCGGCGACTCGAGCGGGTCGACCCCACCCAAGAAGCCGAAGAAGGTCAAGAAGAAGGACTCGCCGGCGCCCACGACGCGGGCCACGTCCGCGCCCGTCGAGGTCCCGTCGGCTGCCGCGTCGTCCGAGGTGCCGACGCCCAGCGCCAGTGCGTCCACCACCACGCCCACGGCGACGCCCTCGGTGACCGCGCCGCCCACCGGCGACGATGCCGTCGCCGCCGGCGAGCCTGCCACGTCCGCGGATCCCGATCCCAGCGCGGCGCAGGGCTCCGGAGGCCTCAGTCCGGCGGCGGGCTTCGCCGGCCTCCTCGTGCTGCTGGTCCTGGGATCGGCCGGTGCGATCGTGTGGCGTCGGCGCCGCGGCGCCTGAGCACCGGGTGAAAGGTAGACTCGCGACGTTGGACCCACGTCCGGCCCAGGGGAAACCGGTGCGAATCCGGTGCTGTGCCGCAACCGTCAGCCACGCCTCCCGGTCGTGGTGAGCCGGGAACCCGCGCCGGACCGCCACCACCGCATGTTGTCGCGCAACGACAGGTGGGCGATCGCCCCTCGGCGACCTCGCCCCCGTGTCGCCGCCGGGAAGGGGAGGACCGGATGACCGCCGTCGTCGACCCCGCCCCCACGCGTCCGGTGGTCGCCGGGCGTCCCCGCCGCGAGCTGCATCCCGGGGCCTGGTGGCTGTGGGCGCTCGGTCTCGCGGCCGGCGCCTCCTTCACGCTCAACCCGTTCCTGCTGCTGCTCATGGTCGCGGTCGCGGCGCTGGTCGTCGCCGCGTGCCGCGGTGACGCCCCGTGGGCGCTGTCGTTCCGGTACTACCTGTACTTCGGCCTGCTCATCGTCGTCATGCGGGTCGTCTTCCGCGTGCTGCTCGGTGGGGGATCGGCGCCCGACGACCCGGTCCTGCTGCACCTGCCCGAGATTCCGCTGCCCGAGGTGGCGCGCGGCGTCCAGCTGCTCGGGGACGTCACCCTCAACGAGGTCCTGGTGGGCCTCTACGACGGGATGCGCCTGGCTGCCCTGGTCATCTGCATCGGTGCGGCCAACTCGCTGGCCAACCCGAAGCGGCTGCTCGCGTCGGCGCCGCCGGCGCTGTACGAGGTCGGCGCCGCCCTCGTCGTCGCGGTCTCGGTCTTCCCCCAGCTGGCCGAGAGCGTCCGGCGCGTCAACCGGGCCCGCAAGCTGCGCGGCGACGCCAGCCGCGGGACGGGCGCGATGCACCGCATCGTCATCCCCGTCCTGGAGGACGCGCTCGACCGATCGATGACCCTGGCCGCCGGGATGGACGCCCGCGGGTACGGGCGCAGCGGAACGGCGTCCCCACGTGACCGGTTCGTCACCGGCGTCCTCATGCTGGTGGGCCTGTTCGGCCTGAGCGTGGGCACCTACGGGTACCTCGACGGCACCGCCCCGAGGATCCTGTCGTACCCCATGCTCGGGTTGGGCCTCGTCTTCGCGGTGCTGGCGCTGCGGTCGGCCGGACGGCGGGTGCAGCGCACGCGCTACCGGCCCGTGCGGTGGCGCGCGGCGGAGTACCTGACCGCGGGATCCGGGCTCGCCGTGGCGGTGGGGCTCAAGGTGCTGTCGACCGAGCAGGTCGCCGTGATCTACCCCGACGTCCCGGGCTGGCCGCCGCTGAGCGTCCTGTCCCTCGTGGTCGTGGCCGTCGCGATCCTGCCGGTCTTCGTCGCTCCCCAGGCCCCGTCCGCGCACGACCAGGTGGGGGAGGACGCGTGATCCGGTTCGACGACGTCTCGTTCTGGTACGACGGCTCGCAGGCCCCCACGCTGCGCGACGTCTCGTTCGAGGTCGACGAGGGCGAGCTCGTCCTCGTCTCCGGCCGCACGGGCTCGGGCAAGTCCACACTGCTGGGCATGCTCAACGGCCTGGTTCCCCACTTCACCGGCGGCACCCTCGGCGGCGACATCCACGTCGACGGGGCCTCGATCCTGGGCACGCCCCCGCGCGAGCTGGCGCACCTGGTCGGCTACGTCGCCCAGGACCCGGCCGCCGGGTTCGTGACCGACGTGGTCGAGGAGGAGCTCGCCTACGGCATGGAGCACCTCGGCCTCGAGCCGCAGGCGATGCGGCGACGCGTCGAGGAGACGCTCGACCTGCTCGGCATCGCCGACCTGCGCCGTCGCTCGGTGCGGTCGCTGTCCGGAGGCCAGCAGCAGCGGGTGGCGATCGGCGCGGTCCTGACGATGCACCCCCGCGTCCTCGTTCTCGACGAGCCCACCTCCGCCCTGGACCCCACCGCGGCCGAGGACGTCCTCGCGACGATCGCGCGCCTCGTCGACGACCTCGCGCTGACGGTGGTCGTGGCCGAGCACCGGATGGAGCGGGTGGTGCCCTTCGCGGACCGCCTCGCGCTGGTCGAGGACGGTCGTGTCCGCATCGGCGAGACCGCCGACCTGCTGGTCGACTCGCCCGTGGCCCCGCCGCTCGTCCACCTGGGCCGGCTTGCCGGCTGGGATCCGTTGCCGCTCTCGGTCCGTGAGGCGCGACGACGGGTCCGGCCGTTGGCGTCGCGACTGGCGCCGCCGCCGGCGCCGGTCCCGCTCGAGCGACCCCCGGCGCTGCAGGCCCGCGGCATCACCGTGCAGTACGGGCGGTTCACGGCCGTCGACGAGGTCGACCTGCAGGTGGGGCGCGGCGAGGTCGTGGCACTCATGGGCCGCAACGGCTCGGGCAAGAGCTCGTTGCTGTGGGCCGTCCAGGGGACAGGCCGACGCGTGGCGGGAGTGGTCGACGTCGACGGCGTCGACCCGGGCGACGTGCGCCCGGCCGAGGCGCGGATGCTGGTCGGACTCGTGCCCCAGACGTCCTCGGACCTGCTCTACCTCGAGACCGTCGACCGCGAGTGCGCCGCCGCGGACGACCAGTCGGGGGTCGACCCCGGGTCGTGCCGCGCTCTGCTCGACCGCCTCGCCCCCGGCATCCCCGGGCACCGTCACCCGCGTGACCTGTCCGAGGGCCAGAAGCTCGCGCTCGTCCTCGCGATCGTGCTCACCGCTCAGCCCGCGGTGGTCGCGCTCGACGAGCCCACCCGCGGTCTCGACTATCCCGGCAAGGCCGCCTTGGCGACGATCCTGCACGACCTCGCGGCACAGGGCCGGGGCGTTGTCGTATCCAGCCACGACGTGGAGTTCGTGGCAGCGGTCGCCGACACGGTCGTCGTGATGTCCGAGGGCGAGGTCGTCTCCTCAGGTCCCGTCCACACGGTGCTGGCCGAGTCGCCGGCCTTCGCGCCCCAGGTCTCCAAGGTGCTCGGCGGTGCGTGGCTCACCGTCGACGAGGTCGCCGCGGCACTGCCGTCAGAGGTCGTCCGATGACGGCGCCGCGTCCGGGCTCGGCCGTCCCGATCACGCTGCGGTCCGCGTTGGTCCTCGCAGCCGCGAGCGTCGCGGGCCTGCTCATGCTGCTCTGGCCGTTGATCTTCTCCCCGGCCGCCGGCGAGACGCGCGTCGACCAGCCGTTCATCTTCATGGCGCTCATGCCCGTCGTCGTCCTGGTCGTCATCGCGGAGCTCTCCGAAGGTGGCCTGGACTCGAAGGCGCTCGCGATGCTCGGCGTGCTCAGCGCGATCAACGCCGCGGTCCGGCCGCTCGGGGCCGGCGTCGCGGGCGTCGAGCCGATCTTCTTCCTTCTGATCCTCGGCGGCCGGGTCTTCGGGGCGGGGTTCGGCTTCGTGCTCGGGGCGACCAGCCTGTTCGCCTCCGCGCTGCTGACGTCCGGCGTGGGTCCGTGGCTGCCGTTCCAGATGCTGTGTGCCGCGTGGGTGGGCATGGGTGCGGGGCTGCTGCCGCGCCGGCCCACGGGCCGGTCCGAGATCGCGATGCTGGCGGTCTACACGGTCGTCGCGGCGTTCGCGTACGGGTTGCTGATGAACCTGTCGTCGTGGCCGTTCACCCTGGGCATCGCGATCCCCGGTGCCGAGGACTCGCTCGCGATGGTGCCGGGCGACCCCGTCCTCGACAACCTCCAGCGGTTCCTCGTCTTCACGCTGCTGACGTCGTTCTGGGGGTGGGACCTCGGTCGGGCGATCACCAACGTCCTGCTGGTCGTGTTCCTCGGGCCCGCGGTTCTCACCACGTTGAGGCGCGCCGCCCGGCGCGCCCGCTACCTCTCCAAGGAGTCTGCATGAAGTCCCTCCTCGCCCGCCTCGCCGCGGTGACCCTGCTGTCGGCGAGCGTCATCGCCCTGCCGGGCACGGCCACGGCACACGAGACCTGCGAATCGGCCGAGGACGTCCCGGTGGTGCTGGAGTTCGGCACCCTCGACGGTGACGACCGCGTCGTGTGCGCCCAGCACTCGGTCGGCAAGACCGGCCTGCAGGCGCTGACCGACGCCGGGATCGAGACGGAGGAGTCGAGCGCCGCGATGCCGATGGTCTGCCGGATCGAGGGCGTGCCGACGCCCGAGCAGGAGAAGTGCGGCAACGCGCTGGACGGGCCCGGCTACTGGGCCTTCATGGTGGCCAAGGAGGGCCAGGACTGGGGCTACGCGTCGGTCGGACTGCAGGAGTACGAGCTGGCCGAGGGTGACTTCGTCGCGCTGAAGTACCACCCCATGGACGGCGGCGAGAACGTCGAGGTCGCCGCGTCGGCCGACGCGCAGACGCGCGCCGACGCGGTCGTCCCCGGCCACGAGGAGGAGTCCGACGAGGGCCACGGCGCCGGTCACGAGGAGGACGACCAGGACGGCTCCTCGTTCGCGGCCGTCGCGCTGCCGATCGCCGTCGTCGCCGCGCTGCTGGTGGCCGTCGCCGCCTTCGTCGTCGCGCGTCGCCGCCG